>NZ_CP011266.1:790000-1390000 GCF_001477655.1 Methanobrevibacter millerae
TGATGGGGTAGGGATGTAAGCTTCGAGGTTTTTTTCCGAGTTGTTTAGTCCGCTACTTCCAATTGTTCGCTTGCATTATTTTAATTGTTAGTAGACTTATACCACTTCTATATTAATGGTATGGTGTAGTAGCAATTTGGTTAGGTGTTAACAGTTTGGGTGAAATTTGCGCTGATAATTATTATCATTATTTTTCATTTTCATGTGTGATAGAGTAAGTATTGCGGTCATAGCATGGGGGTTATACCTGGTCTCGTTTCGATCCCAGTAGTGAAGTCCTTTTGTGTTTTGTTTGTGTACTATGGTTTTCTATGGGAATTTCATTTCGCTGCAAGCTTTCTCTATTACATTAATTACTATTTTTTTTGATTTGTTTTTTTCTTATTTATTATTATTTTTATAATCTTTGGTGATTTTATGCAGATTAAAGTTTTAGATACAACTTTACGAGATGGAGAACAAACACCAGGTGTTTCATTAACTTCTAAAGAGAAATTAAGAATTGCTTCCAAACTTGATGAGATAGGTTTAGATTATATTGAAGCAGGATCTGCAATTACTTCTGAAGGTGAAAGAGAATCTATTAAGGAAATTACTTCTCAAGGTTTTAATGCTGAGATTTTAAGTTTTTCAAGACCATTAACCAGAGATATTGATTACTGTTTGGATTGTGATGTTGATGCTGTCAATCTTGTTGTTCCCACTTCGGATTTACATATTTTTGATAAATTAAAAATCACTAAGGATGAACTTATTGAAATGTCCAATTCTGCAGTTGATTACTGTAAAGATCATGGGCTTACTGTTGAACTTTCCGCTGAGGATGCATCTAGAAGCAGCATTGATTTTTTAAGGAAAGTATTTTTAAATGCTATTGACCAGGGTGCTGATAGGGTTTGTGTATGTGATACTGTCGGAATATTAACTCCAGATACATCTTTTGAACTTTTCAATAATTTGAGAGATATCAATGCACCTATTTCATGTCATTACCATAATGATTTTGGTTTGGCGGTTGCAAATACATTGTCCGCTATTAAGGCAGGTGCATGTGAGTTTCATTCTACAGTAAACGGTATTGGAGAACGTGCAGGAAACACTTCTTTTGAGGAATGTGTTGTTGCAATTAATAGATTACTTCCAGATTTTTCTACTGACATTAAAATTCATGAAATTTATAATATCTCTAAATTAGTGGCTCGTTTAACTGGAGTATATATTCAACCCAATAAGGCAATTGTTGGAGAAAATGCTTTTGCTCATGAATCAGGAATTCATTCTGATGGAATCATCAAAAACTCTGCAACTTATGAACCTATGACTCCTGAGCTTGTTGGCCGTACCCGCAGGTTTATTGTAGGTAAGCATATGGGTACTCATGGGCTTGATTCCAGATTGAAGGAGTTGGGCTTGGATGTCGATAAGGTACAGCTTCAGCAAATTTGCGATAACATCAAGGAACTTGCAGATAAGGGAAAAACAGTCACTGATGTTGATTTGCAGGCAATTGCAGATAATGTTTTGGATATTAATCATGAAGATAGGATTAAACTGGAAGATGTTACTATTGTTTCAGGTAATAGGGTCATGCCTACCGCTTCAGTAAAACTGAATGTTGATGGTGAAGAAATATTAAATGCGGGTGTTGGTATAGGTCCTGTTGATGCTGCAATAAATGCAATAAAATCTCTTGAAATATTCGATGACATAGATTTCATAGAATATCATGTAGATGCAATTACTGGGGGTACTGATGCACTTATTGATGTTATTATCAAACTTCAAAAGGGAGATCGCATTCTTTCCGCTCGCGGTACTGAACCGGATATTATTGATGCCAGTGTTAAAGCATATATTTCAGGAGTTAATAGACTTCTTCAGGAATAGGGTTATTTATGAATTTACAGGTTTTAGGTTTTAAAGGAGAAATCTCTTCTGTTGGTGATACTTTAAGTCAAATCAATTCCATAAAAAAGGATGATGAAATTATTCAATTGCTCAATGCTGATGCCGTTGCAGGCAGGCGCCATATTGAACATGGAGTCAATCAGGCATTTTTAGCATTCAGTCGTGGTGAAAATCTTGCAAATGATTTGAGTGTTGAAATATGTCTAAGATGTTCTGCCCAAAGGCAAATTTCCAAGGCTTTTGATATTCTGGGTTTGAAAGAAGGCCCTATGAATTTATGTGCTGTTTTAATTGATTGTGATGATTATGCTGATGATTTATCTTCAGTATTTGAATTGGATGAAAGTGTTTTAATTCCGAATACTGAAAAATTAAAGGGTATTTATTCTATCAGTGATGATGAGCTGGGTATTATTGATGTTGAAGATATTCTTATTGATCGGATATCTAAACTTGTTGTTGATTATTGATTGCTCTAATTATCTCATCCAAATATTCTTTTTTAAGGCAGTTATAACTTAAGTTTTTAATTTCTATTGAAACTGCTTTTGTTTTTACTCTATTGTAGTTAGGACATCTGTTTATAAATCCGCTCTTATTTATGGGTAGTTGTCTTTTCAGTCCCCATGTTTTTTCCTTTGGATTATCATGAGGTATAATTAAATTGACGCCTCTTTTTTTGCTATGTATTGTTGTTTCTATATGTTTTTTTAAATACTTTGTTGCATTTATTGTATCCTTTAAATTTTCACGAACACATTTAAGTTCTTCATATATACCACTTGATATTATTTCATTAGTTTTGCTTAATTTTAATGGAAGTGATGTTTCTTTAAACAGGTTTTCATCTTTTGTCGCGATGAATCCTCCCATTCCAACATTAATTATTTTTGGCTGTCCTGTAGATGCAATGACAATATTTGAATGATTACAGTTTCCCAATATTCCGTTTTCATCACCAATGCCTGCTGATGCATCTTCAATAGTTAGTATTCCATTATTTTTACAGTATTTGGAAATTGATTTAATATCCTGTTCGGCGGTATAGCCTGCAAAACTAGTAAATATTAATGCCGAATCATCTTTGATTTCTATATTATCCAATTCTTCAGGATTAATGAGTCCCAATTCTGTTTTTATTGTAATGATATTTTTTCCTAAAAATTTAGCAATCTGTTTAAATCCATGCCATCCTCCCTGATCGGGAATTATCACATCACCTTTTATGGAACTCAATGCAACAAAAATGCTGTTGTTTCCGCTGGAAGTTATTTTTACATGTTCTCCATTGGTCAAATCACTGATTTTTTCTTTGCATTTTTCTTCAAAATTGCTGTTTTCTAATTTTCCTGATGCGACATCAGACATTATTTTTAATGTTTCATCTTTTGGTGTTTTGAATTCGAATTGCATAATATCATTTTTTAAAGTACATGTCTAAAGTAGTCTGTTTTGAATGGAGCATTTCATTTAAGAGTGTACCTTGGTTAACAAATTCCTTAATAGGTATTCTAAGTTTTGTCCCGGCATATTTCAAGCAGTCTTCTAATGTTTCAAATTCAAGGTATGGTCTATTCATTGCTTCTTTGATGTTTTCACGAACATTGAAAACGCCTAATGGAACATAGTTTTCATATGCTTCCCTTAAAATTACCAAACCTGATTGTTTTTTAATTTTTGAAAGGTAATCCAGAACAACCATTTTTGCAGTGTAATAGCATCCACCCACTCTAGAATATTCTTTTTTACCTCCATTTGTTTCATAATCTGAAAATATTAGTCTTTCATTTTTTAATATTTTAATAAATGCTTCATACCATTCATACTGCCATTCGCTTGGTGTTAGAATAATGACGTAATAGGTATTCAGTGCGCCAAATTCAAAGACTCTATATGTATCTAGCTGTTCGTATTTTCTTACGTCCTTTAAGAATTCATCTGCAAGTGTTGAATCACAAGCAGTAATTGACCATCGCGTTGGAACTAATTTTCTTTTGTTTTTAGTACCTATAGCTCCAACAGAAAATGCTTTTTGCATTGCAGTAAATGGAACATCCTTGTCATGAAGATTTACAACCGCATCAACTGCTTTCAGGTCAGTGTCATAAAAAGTTTTTTCAAGTTGCTTATCCCATCTTACAGCATCAATATCAAATTTTTCAATGACTGCGCTTGGACCATGTGGTGTGCTGTCTTCAGTAAACATGGATCCTGTTGGAGTTTTCCCGAAGGTGGCTTCACTGTCAATTGATTTTGATGCAAGTGAAATGTCTTGCAATTTTTCTACAAAAGGATTTTCCAAATCATCAATTTTAATCAGCTGCTTTCCGCGAACAAGATTCATTCTATAATTAATAATGTCTTCCTGCTGTTTGTTCTGACCAATCCATGATTCCGGCGAATCCATTATTGATGTGTCTCCGGCTTCGCCTACCATCATAGGTCCTGCATAAACCTTAGGATATGACCATCTTCCGATAAAAACTGATGGGGGTGTGCTTCCTTCAATATTTTTTCCAACTTTAACAGATTTCATTTGAATTTGTTCTGTTAATTTGGCTAAATATGCATTTTTAGTAGTTTTCATAATAAATAAAAAAAGTTAAGAGATTAATCTCTTATTTAACAAAATTCTATAGTTGCAGGCGGTTTGTCACTTATGGACAATGCAACATGAGTTACTTCTGAAATTTCAGAAGTTATTCTTTTTGAGATGGTTTGAACAACTTCCCAAGGTAATTGTGGAACATAAGCAGTCATTGCGTCAACTGAGTTCACGATTCTTACGATAACCAGGTATCCAAAGTCTCTTTGATCTCCTTTAACGCCTGTAGCTTTACTGTCAGTCAATACAGCAAAGTATTGCCATACTTCCTCATCAAGGCCTGCCTTTTCAACTTCATCACAAACAATCTTATTTGCTTTTCTACAGATTTCAACATTTTCTCTTGTTAAATCACCGATGACTCTAACACCAAGCCCTGGTCCTGGGAAAGGTTGTCTGTAAACAGTGGTTTTTGGTAAATCTAGTTCATCACCAATTTCCCTTACTTCATCTTTGTATAAATCACGGATTGGTTCACATAATTCCAATTCCATTCCGCTTGGAAGAGCTAGATTATGGTGTGATTTGATTTTTCCATCACTTTCAATCCAATCAGGTGCAATTGTACCTTGAACTAAAAATTTAGCTCCTGATTTAATTGCTTCTCTTTCGAACACTTCAATGAAAACTCTTCCTATGATTTTTCTTTTTTCTTCAGGGTCTTCAACTCCTGCAAGCTGATCCATAAACTCATCTGAAGCATCAATGAATTTAAAGTTTAATCTGTCTTTAAAAGTATTAGTTACTTGTTCAACTTCACCTTCTCTTAAAAGACCATGGTCAACAAAAACAGCAGTTAAGTTATCGCCGATAGCTTTTTGAACGAGTACTGAACATACTGAACTGTCAACTCCGCCGGAAAGTGCTATTATAGCTTTTTCATCACCAATCTGATCTTTAATTTTTTGGATTGCATCATCAATAAATTCTTTTGGACTTAACATCATAATCACTTATTCTTCATCTTCTTCTTCATAATCTTCAATAATCTGTTTAATCATTGACTCTAAACCATTATCATTACCTGCTTCAATAGCCTCGAATATTTCATCATATTTGACGAATTTTTCTAATTTTACAGATTTAGCTCCAATTCCAGAAATCCTAAATCCATATTCTTCGTCACCAATTGGTATGTTAACATACTGTTTTTTCAAACCTGCTTTATTGTCTTGTGCTTTTTGTGCTAAGTCTTCTGCATTGTCAATCATAATTACACCTATCTTTTACATATTTTATAGAAGTTTTCAAATATCTGTGATCCTTTAGGAGTATGATGTACTTCAGGGTGGAATTGTATTCCATATACATCTTTATCTTTATGTTTAAAGGATTCAATATCACATAATTTTGAATTGGCTAAAATTTCAAATTCATCGGGAACACTTTTAACCTCATCTTTGTGTGAAGACCAAACTGCCATTTCTGGAGCTAGGCCTTCAAATAAGTTTTCATCATTTTGAATATTAATTGTAACTTGAGCATAACTTTCGGTATTTGATGTAGATACTTCTCCACCATATGTCTTAGCAATTAATTGATGGCCTAAACATATTCCTAAAATTGGTATGTCGAAGTGTTTAATGTAGTCTTCACTATTGCCTGCTCCTTCAAGTGAAGGACCTCCACCTAAAATTAAACCTGTTGGGTTTTTAGATTCAATTTCATCAATACTTAATGTATTTGAAACCAGTTCGGATTCAATTTTAAGATACTGCAAACTACGTTGAATTCTATGATTATATTGGCCTTTATTATTAACTACTATAATTGTCATATTATGCTCCAAAATATTATATTATTATTTTTGGTTTTTTTCATTTATTATGTTTTGTATCAAAACTTTATATACTATTGAAAATATAAGATTTTATATGGAACTTAGAGATTTGGCATTCATAATTATTGCGATTTTGGTTGCTGTTGTAATATTTAAGGTATTTATGTGGTTATTGCCACTTATTGTTGTTTTATTGATTGCATTTTTCATTTATATCTTCTTATCTGAAAGATATAATTATTAATACTTTTTTTATTTATTTTTAATAATGAATTCTTTTTGGTTACATTTTAGTTACAAAATCATTAAATATATATTTTTTTAACAGTTAAGCAAGGTGATATAATGTTATCATTTGATAAAGTTTCAAAAATATATTTTAGTCCATCTGGAACTACAAAAAGAATTGTGGATGAAATAGCTCGTAATTTCAATCTTGATAATGAAAATTATGACTTATTGAGTTTTGATGATGATAAATCATTTGAAAATGAGCTTGTTATTGTAGGTGTTCCTGTTTTCGACGGCAGAATTCCTGAAATGGCAAAAAACCGTTTGTTGCAAATGAAAGGTAATGGCACTAAGGTGATTGCTATAATTAACTATGGTAATTTAAGTTATGGAGATGCACTATTGGAATTGGTGGATTTATTAAAAGAAAATAATTTTGATGTTGTTGGAGCAGCTGCTACTGTTAGTAGGCATTCTTTGTTTAATGAAATTGCTCCGTCACGACCGGATAACTTGGATATGAAAATGATTAATGAGTTTTCACATAAAATTATTGAGAAATTGGAATCTGAAAATTCAAATGAAATCTTTGTTGCAGGACAAAAACCTTTCATGGATTATGTAAACCATTCATTTAATGTTAACTGTGATGATGATTTATGCGTTTATTGCAATGATTGTGTTTATACATGCCCTACTGATGCAATAGAAGAGGATAATCCGACTGACACAAATTTAGATTTATGTAACAGTTGTAGTTTATGTATTGCTATTTGTGGTGAAAATGCACGATCTTTTGATGGCATGAATTATTATGATGAAAAGCAGGTTGCATTAGATAATGATATGTCTAGAAAAGAAGTTGAGTTTTTCATGTAAAAAAAGAGATAATATGAGGTGTTTAATTCGCACAGTTAAACACCTTGTACTTTGGAAAATTATTTGGCAGATAATTTTTCCGAGATATTAAATTAGAAAATTGTGGAAAACTAATTTAATATGTTTGAAGAGTTATACGGACAATAATGTATATAAGTAATGTGTTTTTTAGGTTCTCCTAAACTTTACATCACTATTTATAATGTTGTACTTGGTAGTATATAAAGCTTTCTATTTTTTTAGGTACTCCTAAATTTTAAAAAATTTTAAATATCTGATTTGTTAAACTTTTAATTAGTTGGGGGTGTTATTGTGGTTGAAAAAAATTGGAAAGATGATCGGATTGTTCTAACTCCCATAAATCTCTATATGGAATATATTCTTTTGAGTTATAATAATTTTTTAAAAGAAAAACTCGATGATGTTTCCATTACCTATGGTGAGCTAACATATATCTATAATATTAAATATTATCCATCAATTTCTCAGCGGGAGCTTGCAGAAACGTTATTCGTATCTGAAGCAAATGTTGCAAAAATGATTAAAAAGTTGGTGGATAAAGGTTTGGTAAAAAAACAAAAGGATGAAAACAATAAAAGCCGAAATATTCTGACATTGACAGATAAAGGTGAGGATGTTTTTGTTAAGATTAATGTTTTAACATGCGGATGGGAACGTAAAATTACCAAAGATTTGTCTAATGATGATCTTTTTGATTTGAAAGAAAAATTATATCATTTGACTCATGAATCAGCAGATTTGTAAAATGGTAAATTTTATATATGCAATTATTTAATATAATAACAAGTCTTAACCTGGTTAAGTCATAAGAAAGTTAGGAGATAAAACTATGTCAATTTATGATTTTGAAGTAAAAGATGGTGAAGGAAACATGGTTTCCTTAAAAGAATACGAAGGAAAAGTATTGTTGATTGTTAATTCAGCAACAAAATGTGGTTTTACTCCACAATACACGGAATTAAATGAAATTTATGCTGAATTCAATGAACAGGGTTTTGAAATCTTGGATTTCCCATGCAATCAGTTTGGAAGTCAAGCTCCAGGTTCAACTGAAGAAATCACTGAAGTTTGCCGTAACAAATGGTTAGTGCCTTATTCAATCTTTGAAAAAATTGATGTAAATGGTGAAAATGCAGATCCATTATTTGAATATCTTAAAAACGAACAGCCATTTACTGAAATTACTGGAAAAGGTGCAACAAAACTTAAATTAGTTTTAAAAGCAATAGACAGACATTATAAAGATAATAACGACATTAAATGGAACTTCACTAAATTTTTAGTTGACCGAGAGGGTAATGTTGTTCGAAGATTCGAACCGACTGAAGATTTGGGTGATGTAAAATCATCTATTAAAGATTTATTATAATTTTTAATCTTTTTTTTAATTTCAGGTTATGTTAATATGGAAAAATATGACATTGTAATTGTAGGTGCAGGACCTGGCGGTTTAACCGCGGGAATTTATGCAGGCCGTCAGGGCACAAAAAATTTGATAATTGACCGTGATCTTGCAGGAGGAATCGGTCGTGAAGTTCCAGAAATGGAAAACTATCCTGGTTTTGATAATATTTCCGGTTTGGAACTGATTGAAAAAATGAAGGCACAGGCTGTAAAGAACTGTGAACTTCATGAAAATGAAAATGTCCTTGAAATCATAAAAAACGATGATGAATACAGATTCACAATCAAAACAGATAAAGATTCTTATTTAAGTAAAACTGTAATTCTTGCAACAGGAAGCTCCCATAGGGAACTCAATGCCAAAGGCGAAGAAGAGTTTAAAGGAAAAGGAGTAAGTTACTGTGCAACCTGTGATGGATTTTTCTTCCAGGGAAGAGATATCATCATGGTTGGCGGAGGTAACAGCGCTCTGCAGGAAGCATTATACCTGAATAATTTAGGTGCCAATGTTACAGTAGTTCACAGAAGAGATGAATTTAGGGCTCAAAAGCACTTACAAGAACAAATTAATGAAAAAGGCATAAATATTATTTATAATGCTACTGTTGAAGAGATAAAAGGAGACATGCTTGTCGATACTGTTGTTTTAAAAGACACACAAACCGGCGAGCTATCTGAATTGCCTATAAGTGGTATATTTATAAGTGTAGGTTACATTCCACATACTGAACTTGCAGAACAATTGGGCGTTAATTTGGATGAATCAGGACATATAATAATCGATAAAGAACAAAAGACCAATATTGATTATGTATATGCAATCGGTGATGTCTGTGTTGGTCTAAAACAGTGGGTTGTTGCATGTGGCGAAGGTGCAGTTGCTGCAACTTCTGCATATCATGACTTAAAATAAAAATAAGATAATAAAACTCTTTAAAAGAGTTTTATATTAATTTTTGAATTTCTTCACGAACAATTTTGTTAACCATACCACCATCGGCTTTACCTTTAAGTTCTTTCATACACATTCCCATTAAAGGTCCCATAGCTCCCATTTGACGTTCTTTAACCATAGATTCATTGTTTTGAACAATTCCTGCAATGATTTCAGCAACATCACTTTCACTAAGCATGGTTAAATTGTTTTTCTCTGCAATTTCTGATATTTTCATATCTGGGGCTTTGATTGTTTCAACAGCTAATTTACGCACACTGTCCTTTGCAATTTTACCTTCAGATAAAAGAGTGAATATTCCCTTAAGGTGATCTATGGTTAAAACATTGATGTCATATCCTTCTCTTTTGATTTCACGTAAGTCGTATGCAAGAAGTGATGCTACTGGTGTTGCATCTACATCAACATCTGCCAAAACAGCTTCAAACATGTCTGCTTCCTGTCTTTTAACAAGTTGTGTTGCTAAATCTCCACTTAAAGAATATTCTTTTATGATTCTTTCCTGTTTCACATCAGGCAATTCTGGCAAATTGTTCGCTATAGGTTCTATTCTGTCTGATGTAATTTTAAATAATGGAATGTCTGTTTCAAGATACATTCTGTTTGCAGTAGGAAGAGGTCTCATATATTCTGTGTTACCGTCATCCAATGCCTTACGGGTTTCTTCAACAACTCCTTCTAAACCTAAGTTTGCTCTTCTTTTAACTTCTTCTAAAGCGGATACTGCAATGTCTTCATCATGAGCTACGATAATGAATGCATCATCTTCGCCAATATTTAAGAATTCGGATACCTTATCAACTTCATCTTGAGTAATTCCATAAGCAGGCAATTCATCTGAATGGAAAATACCTGAAACGCCACGTTTTTTAGCATAGCTTGCAATTTCAGTACCGAATCTTCTGCCAGGCTGTACTTCACGACCAATCAAACCATTGTATCCTTTTAATACAACTGCCTTAATTGTTTCAGCGGATTTTAGGATTTTTGATTCAGTGTCTTCAAATAATTCATCCAAATCATGGATTTCCTCTAACACTTCAGCATTTCTGTTAATTAATTCTTTTTTAATGTCAATTAAAACTAATTGTCTTTGAACTTCTCTTTCAACAATTTCTGACATTAAATCCAAGTCCTGAACACCTTTAATTTCGACACGTGCTCCTTCAGCAATAGAAATGTTCAAATCCTGTCTAATAGTTCCAAGACCTCTTTTTACATTTGTACTTCTCAATATTTGTCCAAGCATATATGCAACTTCATGGACTTGGGCAGGATCATGCATTGAAGGATCTGTTGTAATTTCGGCTAAAGGAATACCTAATCTGTCTAATCTGAATTCTGTAAATCCATTTTTGGTTTCAATTCTTCTTGCAGCGTCTTCCTCTAAACCTAAACTTTCAATAACAACTCTCCCATATGGTGTATCCAAGTATCCGTCAGTTGCAACCATACCGGTTCTCTGAAATCCTCCGGTGTTACTTCCATCAATAACCTGTTTTCTCATTGTATGGAACTCATCTACAATATGCATATTCATCAAGCATGCAATTGTAATACAAATGTCCAATGCTTCTTCGTTTAAACTGTGTGGTGGTTCATCGTCGTTTTCAACAAGACATGTATGTTTTTCGAAGTTTTCATATTTGAAGTTAAGTCCTCTTAATGATTCCTGGAGAGCTGCACGGTCAATTTCTCCAAGTTCTGACTGTGTTGGCCTTAATTTTCTTTGAACTAATTCACTGTAATCATCATCAACAAGTTCTGTTTTACATGGACAGAATAATTTATGCTCACTGTTTAATTGTTGGTGAATTTCAAGTCCCATTTTTAATCCTAATTTATCATAATCCATGTTATCACCTTAATTCAAGAAATCCTTAATGGAGGATTTTTCTCCAAATTCACCTGCAATGTTTGTTTGCATAATTTCATTTACTTCTTCACGGCTGTCGCTTTGACCTAATGCCCAGCATAATTTAACATACGCTGTTTCGGGAGTCATGTCTAAAGCAGATATTACTCCTGCATCAATGATGTTACGTCCTGTTGAGTAGACATTCATGTTTACTCTTCCGTAGAGACATTGTGATGTCATAACTATTGGGATATTTTCATCAGTTGCTCTTTTGAATGAATCAATTAATTCATTTGGAACATGTCCCAAACCGGTTCCTTCAATAACAAGACCTTTATATCCTTTATCAATATGATATTCAATGAAATCTTTGGAAATTCCGGGGAAACTTTTGATAAATCCGACTTTTTCTTCAATAGCAGTATTCAATTCAAGCTCATTAACTCCTCTTTTGGTGTAGCTGTAGTCAGGATTAATGCTGACTTTCTTGTTTTGGATTTTAGCTATTGGCTGTGCATTTATGCTTCTGAATGTATCTCTTCTTGAAGTATGCATCTTTCTTACTTTTGTACCATTATGCAAGTAAGTATATTCATCATTCAGACTTCCATGCATACAGACACAGACTTCAGCAATATCAGATTTTGCAGCAATAACCGAATCAATTAAATTAATATTAGCATCGCTTGATGGTCTGTCTGAACTTCTTTGAGCTCCGGTAATTATGATTGGTACTGGTGTTTTCAGCATGAAACTGAGTGCGGCTGAAGTATAGTGCATTGTATCAGTTCCATGAGCTATTACAACTCCATCAGCACCATTGGAAATATCATTAGCTATTTCTTCTGCAGCTTTAACCCAGTATTCAGGTTTCATGTCTTCACTTAAAATGTTGTATAATGCTTTAACATTATAATTTGCATAATCCAATAATTCAGGATTAGCCTTCACCAAATCAGATGCAGTAAATGCAGGGTGAACCGCTCCGGTTCTGTAATCTATAACGGATGATACTGTACCTCCTGTTGAAACAATTGAAATGTTTTGTTTGGATGGATCAGTTGGAATTTCAGTTTCTCCAAATCCTATTTTTGGTTTTTCTCCTTTCTCAAGAAGTTCTGCTGTGGTATCTTCAATAGCTATACCAATGTTATAACCACTGGACAATTTCAAAACCAAATATCCGTCATCAGCATCTTCAGGTCTATCAAGTAAGATTCCTGTGTAGGAGATGTCCTCTTTATTAACTTTGATTTTATCTCCTATTCCTAAATTGTAATTTTCTATATATTTTTTTGCATTTTCTTTATATGTCATTAAATCACACTATGAATTGTTTTTAATCCATTCTGCTCCAGCTTTTAATACTTCAATGTTAACATCTATAACTTTTGGTTTTGATGCAAACATTTCTCGGATAGCATTTTCATAGGATTCACGTTTTAAAACATCACCTAATTCTGTTAAAGCACCTAAAAGTGCGGTATTTGCAGTTCTAGCATTTCCATGTTCTTCTGCAATATCCACGCATGGCATTGCAATAACTTTAACGTCCCTATCAGTTTCAAAATCACCAATTTTTGCATCGTAAAGTATAACTCCTCCATCTTTAACATCCTGTGAGAATTGTTCTAATGAAGGTTTGTTCAAAGCAATGAGAATGTCAATATCGTCAACTACGGGAGTTCCTATTGTTTCATTTGAGATTACAACAGAACAATTGGATTTTCCTCCTCTTTGTTCAGGTCCGTAACTAGGATACCAGGACACGTGTTTTCCTTCAGCACATGCAGCCTGAGCTATTGTGAGTCCTGCACTTAAAACTCCTTGACCACCAAATCCAGAGACTTTAATGCTTACAGGTTCAATCTCATCATCAACATAGCCAGAATCATCCTGCCTATTCACGTTAAATATTTTGTCAAGTGATTCTGTAGTAAAGTCACTTTCGGGTCTTTTAACAGGATCTTTTTTGTATAAGTTATTTCTGAAGTTTTTAACAGGGAATTCTTTTTCCATCTGGTTTTCAATAAATTCTTGAGCTCTTTTAACGTCTTGTTTTAGGTTTGTAGGGCAAGGGGATAAAATTTCAACAAAGGAATATCCTTTACCTTCTTTTTGAACGGTTAATGCCTGTTTGATTGCATATTTTGCAAGCCTAATTTTTAATGGATTGGCAAGAGATACTCTTTCAATAAATACAGGTGCTTTTAATGTATTGATTAATTCACACATGTGGGTAGGATGTCCTGCATAATCGGGATCTCTTCCAGTCTGACATGTAACTGTTTTTTCACCTATTAGTGTTGTTGGAGCCATTTGTCCACCAGTCATTCCGTAAACTGTATTGTTTACAAAAAATACTGCTATTTTTTCTCCTCTGTTAGCAGCCTGTAATGTTTCATTCAAACCGATGGATGCTAAATCTCCGTCTCCTTGATAGCTCATTACGATTGCATTATCTTCGGCTCTTGAAATACCTGTAGCTACAGCAGGTGCTCTTCCATGAGCAGTTTGGAAGTTTCCACAGTTAAAGTAGAAATATGCATATACTGAACATCCGACGGGTGAAATCATAACACATCTCTCCTGGATTCCAAGCTCGTCCATACATTCAGCAATTAATTTATGTATAATTCCATGTCCACAACCGGCACAATAATGGGTTGATGTTGTGTTTGTTCCTTTTCTAGGATAATCTTCTAAAAGGGATTGTGGATTTCTACGTATTTGCAATTCATAATCTTTATTGTTTTTTAAATCTTCAATATTCATTTTTCCACATCCTTAATCTATTATATTGGGGCTTGCTTTTTCGTCACTTCTTTTAGATGTATCTATTGTTTCATCTTCAAATCCAGCAATTTCATAAATTTTTGCAAGCACATGCTTTAGCTCAATTAAATTTCCACCCATCCTATTGACGAGGTGTGTGTCTTCTTTTCTTAAAGCTGCAAACTGAACATCAGCTAATAATTGGCCGTTACTCATTTCCACGGATATGAAACTAACTCCTTTATCAGCAAGTTCTTTTACTCTTTCTGCTGGGAATGGGGATAATGTAATAGGTCTTAAAAGTCCAACTTTTAATCCATTTTCACGGCTTTTGTCAACAGCAGATCTTGCAATTCTACTGCTAATACCATATGATACTAATACAATGTCCGCATCTTCAACTTGATACTCATCAACAATAACTTCTTCTGCGTCAATTTTCGCATATTTTTCCTGAAGTTCATAGTTGAAATCTTCCAAATCATTAAAGTCATTGAAAATTGAAGTAATAAGATTTTTCATGGTTTTTTTATTCCCTCTAACTGCCCATGATTCATCAATTTCAGGTTTAATAGCTTTTTTTGGGAATTCTAATGGTTCTGCCATTTGTCCAAGAGTACCGTCTGCTAAAACAACAACAGGGTTTCTCCATTTATCAGCAAGCTCAAATGCTTTCATTGTTAAATCACACATTTCCTGAACACTGTTTGGAGCAAGGACAATGTTTTTGTAGTTTCCATGCCCACCACCTTTAACAATCTGGTTGTAATCTCCTTGTTCAGGTCCGATATTTCCAAGACCCGGTCCAGCTCTCATGATATCAACTATGACTGCAGGTAATTCAGCACCGGCTAAGTAAGTAAAACCCTCTTGCATTAAACTGATACCAGGGCCTGATGAAGCAGTCATAACTCGGTGTCCAGTACCTGATGCACCATAAACCATGTTAATTGAAGCTTCTTCACTTTCAGCTTGAACAAAGTTTCTTCCAACCATTGGGAAATATTTTGATGCTTCGTGCAAGATTTCACTTGCAGGAGTTATCGGGTATCCAAAGAAACAGTCACAGCCAGCATACATTGCACCAATGATAACCGCAGTATTTCCTTTAACCATTTGATTTGTCATTTATTTTCCCCCTTTGTTAGCTACTTTAGCTTTAATCATTTTTCCAACTTTATCATCAACAACTTTTTTAAATTGATGTACTTCAAGCGCTAATGGTTCTGGGCATGTAAAGTAACAATCTTTACATCCGGTACAACCATATCCACTGTAGTAAGCATACTGATATCCTGCATTGTTCATTTCATCACTTAACAGGATTGCATTTTGGGGACATCCAACTATACATCTTTGGCATCCTTTGCATTCTTCTAAGTTAATTACAGGAAAAGATATCTCTTCATCTGCCATTTTAATCTCCTATTGATTTTTGTCTTTATCTCTTATTTCTACTCTTCTTATTTTACCACTGATTGTTTCTGGAATTTCATCCACATATTCAATCATTCTTGGGTATTTATAAGGAGCTGTAACACGTTTAACATGATTTTGTATGTCTTTTGTAAGTTCTTCTGAAGGTTCGAAACCTGGTTGTAATATAATAGTTGCTTTTACAATTTGACCTCTAACTTCATCGGGATATGCTGTAATTGCACAGTTAGAAACTGCTTCATGTGATAAAACTGCACTTTCTACTTCATAAGGTCCAATACGATAACCTGATGATTTGATAATGTCATCATTTCTTCCAACAAAGTGAACATATCCATCTTCATCTATCCATGCTGTATCTCCGCAGTGGTAATATCCATGATGGATTTGTTTTTTGTATTTTTCTTCATCGTTAACATAATCTTTGAACAATCCTGGATTTGGACCATCATTCATTTTAAAACAAAGTTCTCCTTCTTCCCCAATTTCAACTCTGTTGTGATCTTCATCTAGTAATTGTAAATTAAATAATGGGGAAGGTTTTCCGATAGAAGCAACTTTTGCATCTAACCAAATGAATGTACCAATGGATAATGTTGTTTCTGTTTGTCCGAATCCTTCTTTAATTCTAAGACCGGATATGTCATAAAATCTTTCAGATACTTCTGGTGGGAGTGGTTCACCTGCTGTTGTAACATATTTTAAATTTGAAAGGTCATAACCTTCAATGTTCTCTTTAATTATGAATCTGTAAATTGTAGGTGGTGCACAGAAAGTATCTACTTTATATTCAATGATTTTATCAAGTAATTTTATTCCATTGAATCTTTCGTAATCATAAATGAATACTGCGGTTCCGGCAATCCATTGTCCATAAAGGTTTCCCCATACGGCTTTCCCCCAACCTGTATCTGCTGCAGTATGATGAATTCCATCTTCAACAACATTATGCCAGTATTTAGCTGTTGGGATATGTCCTAATGAGTAAGTATGTTTATGTGAAACCATTTTTGGAAGTCCGCTGGTTCCTGATGTGAAGTAAATTAAAAATATTTCTTCCGCATATGTCTTATCTTCTCCAGTTGGCCTTTCAAATACAGGGCTTTGCTCTTCAATTGATTTATTGAAGTTAATCCAACCTTCTCTGTCAGTTTCAATTACTAATTTTTTCAAATCAATATCTAATTCTTTTTGAGCTTCTTCATAATCAGGGAGCAATGAATCTTCTTCTACAGACACTACCATTTTCACATTTGCCTGTTTTAGTCTAAAATCAATATCATGAAGTTTTAACATATGAGTTCCGGGAATAGCTATTGCTCCGATTTTGTGCAATGCCACCATACAGAACCAGAATTCATATCTGTTTTTCAAGGTAAGCATTACACAATCGCCTTTTTTAATTCCTAAACTTTTGAATAGATTTGCGGTTTTATTGGAATATTCTTTCATTTCTTTGAAAGTGAAAATGTGTTCTTCATTATTGTCATTAGTCCAAATTAAAGCGATTTTGTCCGGATCAATTTCAGCATATTTGTCAACTACGTCAAACCCAAAATTATATTCTTCATCATATTTGAGTTTAAAATTCTTGTAAAAATCTTCATATGAGTTAAAATCAACTCTTTCAACAAAATCTCCTATTACAGATGTCATACTTATTACCTTCTACATTAGTACAGCTAAAAATTTAGCGGGTTTGTCATTAAGTGCTACCATTGCATGTCTATGTGTTGAATCAAAAAATATTGAATCACCCTCATTTAAAATAATTTCGTTATTGTGAATGTAAATTTTAACTGTTCCTTCAAGAACATAATTGAATTCTTGTCCTGGATGTGCATTTAATGAAGGAATTGGATTTTTTTCAGGATCTACTGTAACTAAAAAAGTTTCTGCTTTTTTGTGAATAAATTTAGAACATAAATTTTCATGATTATATTCTTTTCTTCTCTCTACTGAAACACCTTTGTTTGCACGTGTGACATCAAAGATGCTCATCCTACTTTCTTCACCAGTTAAAAGTAAACTTAAATCTACTTGGAATTTATTAGCAATTTCGTAAATAAAACTTGCAGGAATGTCAACTTCCCCAGTTTCATATTGGGTGTATGTTTTCGCATCAACATTTAATTCTTGTGCGATATCTTGTACTGAAATATCAGAAAGTTCTCTTAATTCTTTAATTCTATTTCCAATATCTTTGTTATATTCATTCATGATTAACACCTTAAGTCTATAACATATAATAGTTATATATTATATTTTATATAAGTCTTGTTAAAAACGGTTATAATTTACCTAAATTTATTTATTTTTTCCAAAATATGTTTATTTTTATCAAAAATTATTTTTTAATGTATGAAAGTAATGTATTTTGAATAAAGGTGTGATGTATTTATTTGTTTTCAGTGTTATAAACTGTCTATAAATGTATCAAAAAGATATAAATTAAATACATCTGTTAACTATTCAAATGTGATATTTATGAATGATAAAACAAAACGTGCATTGGAAATTATAATGTTGAATTCTGGCAAAAATTTTAAAAAAATTGATAAAATATATTATAAACTTTCTGCTGAAGATTGCAAATTAATCAGACAGGAATTAAAAAAGGAATATCCATATTTTGATTTGATTAAATGGATGAATAATAACAAATAACTAATTTAATTTTTTATTATTTTCTTTTATTTTTTCTAAAATCTCTAGTTTATATGGCTTTATATTAATGGAATTTTCTTCATTTTCTGATAATCTATCAAAGCAATTGAATGATTCCTCTAAATTATTTATTCTTCTTAAAACTAATCCTTTATTAAATAATGCATATTTATAATTTTTCTTCAATTTTAGGCATTTATTGAAGTAATCTATAGATTCATCGTATTTGCTAAATAAAAATAATGTACATGCTTTGTAATTTAAAGTGCTGACGTCATTTTGATTAACGTTTAACAGATTATTCATTAATTTCAATGCTTTTTTTGGATTTTCATTAATCGCTAATTCTTTCAATGCTTGAATTTTTAATTTCTCTTTCATTGTTTTTTTAGATGTGGGTATTTCAAATATAAATTCATTAAATATAATATTATCTATTTCTTTAATCAATGCACGAACTGAATTTTTGCAACGTTCATCTTCAACTATTGCTTTTTCAAAAAATGTTAAAGCATCCCAGATTTTATCTTCATTCTTATAATCCAAACCCTTTTTAATACATCTATTAGCTTTTTTAGAATAATTATTATGCAAAGTATTAATATCTATAAGTTCAAAAATTTCATTTTTAAAAATAGATACAATTTTATTCATTTCACAGTCCATTCCAATGGCTTTATTAAAATAATAAATTGCGTTCTGATAATCCTTTTTATTTTTTAATATTATTCCTTTATTGATTAATGCAGAGGTATTTTCACTAATGGTCAGTGATTTATCAAAACACTTTTCGGCATCATCAAAATTATTTAATTTTATCAATGCTGATCCTTTACCGTTCAATGCATCGATATTATTAGGTTCATTTTCAAGTATTTCATTAAAAATTTTTAATGCTTCTTCACTATTGTTTTGTAATAATAGTATGGCTTTATCAATTTTTTTTTGAATACTTTTGTTAAACATGTTATCAGTGTTTTTATTTTTATAACATGTCGTTATTAAATCACATAAAGGAATTTATTGTAAAGTGTTTACTTTATATTTGATTTTTGATTATTGAAAATAATGTATATTATTTGATATTTTTCTATAAATAAAATTAAATAAAGATTATATATCTATATTTTATTTAATTAATTATTATTTTAATTGAATATATTTTACATATTTTTTTATAAGAAATTCATTTTTTCTAAAAATAATTGGAAATTATTATATATATTTATCATAAATAGATATTATTGTGTTATTTAATTGAGGATAAATATAATATCTTTTTTAATATGGGGTTTTAACATGGAAAATTTAGAAGCCGTTAAATCTGCGATATTGGGGTTGGATGATGAAAATAGCACATCTAGTAAAATAGCTGCTGTTAATAATAAAGTTCGATTGTCAATATTGGAAATTTTAAGAAATTTTTATAATTGTGGTCATTCTGAAAATAATGTCTTTAAAAAAAATCCACTTTATTCACGTGAAATCAATTCAATACTTTTGAATAATTATGGTATTAATATCACCCCACAGATGTTGGGCCAACATATAAAACAGCTTATCGAAGCGGATTTAATTGAAGAAGTCTCTATTAAAAAAGAGGTTCCTAATAAAATTGGTCGAAGAAAGGTGAAAGGATATGTTTTAAAAAATGATGCCTTTGATAATATTTTTTTGGATATAAATTTCCTGTCTGATGAGCTTTTATCATTCTTTGGATTATATAAAATTAATCAAAAATTTAATGATGGTGAACACTGTGTTTTAACAATATTTAATGGTATGGATAAAGGAAAAACATTTAAAATACATAAAAATGAAACAATTTTAGTTGGACGAAAAGGTGATTTTAAAGAATGTGATTTGGCTTCTTTTACAATTCTTTTGGATAATAGTTATAGGAGTGTCTCCAATGTATCCAAACCACATTTAAAACTCTTTTTTAACCATGATTCATGGTGTATTGTGGATAATAATAGTTCAAATGGAACTTTTCTCAATGATAAACTGGTTAAGAAGGGTATTGTTACAAAATTAGAAAAAAATTCCTTTTTAAAATTATCTAAAGGTGATGGTGGAGCTGTTATTTATTGTTCCTATTAATTAAATGTTCATTAACAAAAAAACAGAAAAACTATGTATTTAGATTAATATTAGATTTAACATATCGTGTATATTTTTTAATGGATGGAGGTTTTACATGAGTAAATTGGAAAATATTGAAACAGAACTTGTTGATTTAAATGATTCAAAAATAATATCTACTAAATTGGCTGCAGTAAATAATAATGTTAGATTTTCTATTTTAGAAATTTTACGTGATTTTCAGGTTACATTTAATGAAAAAAATACTAATTTTAAAAAAGAGCCACTTTACTATCGTGAAATAAATAGTTATCTTGCAGATAATTATAATATCAATATTACTCCTCAAATGTTGGGTCAACATTTAAAACAGTTGTTAAAAGCAGATTTGATAGAAGAAGTTAATGTTAAAAAAGAAATTCCTAATAAAGTTGGTCTTAGAACAGTTAAAGCATATAAACTAAAAGAGGATGCATTTGAAGATTTATTTTTGGATATAAATTTTTTATCCGATGAATTGTTATACTTTTTTGATTTGTATTGTGTTAATCAAAAGTTTAAAGATGATGAATGTTGTGTTTTAACAATATTTAATGGTGTCGATAAAGGTAAATCATTTAAAGTTAATAATGATGAAACTGTTTTAATTGGAAGAAAAGACAACTTTGAAAATAGTGATTTTTCTTCTTTGGTGGTTCTTTTGGATAATGATTATGTCAGTGTTTCTAGCATTTCAAAGCCTCATTTAAAAATATTTTATGAAGATGATTTTTGGTATGTTTTGGATGAGGCAAGTACAAATGGAACATTTGTTTCAGGAAAAAAGATTCCGCAAGGTATAGCTACAAAATTAAAAAATAATTCCTTTTTAAAATTATCTCGGGGTAATGGTGGAGTGGTTATTTATTGTTCCTTTTAATTTTGCACATTATTTATTCGGTGAGTTAATTGGATTTTAATGAATCAAAACTAATGGTAGAAGAATTTTTTAATGGACAGTATGAAGTCAAAAAATTCTTGGGAGAAGGATCTTTTGCAGAAGTTTACTTGGTCAAACATGTTTTTTTAGATGACTTACGTGCAATGAAAGTAATTAAACAGCCATTAAATGAAAATTTTGATAATAAAAATGTTTTTAATGAAGTAATGCTTGCAACTCAGTTAAGGCATCAAAATATTATTAGTATTTATGATGCAGGAATAATTTCTCAAGATTCTGGAATAAATAAGGCTTATTTTGTAATGGAATATGTTCCTGGGGGAGATTTACAACAGTATCTTAATTCTTTCATAAATTCAAATCTTTCATTGTCAGTTCATCGATGCTTAAATTTAATGAAACAAATTCTTCAAGGATTAAATGTATTGCATTCATCAAATCCAGTTATTGTTCATAGGGATTTAAAATTAAATAATATTTTATTGAGTTATAACGAATGTGGAGATATTGTAATTAAAATCTCCGATTTGGGTTTTGCAAAAGAAGTAAGTACTGAAATTTCAGATATTGATGTTGCAGGTACACGGCCATATATGGCTCCAGAGTCATTTAGAAAAGTTATTTCAACAGCAACTGATATTTATGCAGTAGGTGTTATTTTTTATCAGTTATTAACTAATAATTATCCTTATGATATTGAGAAATTTAGTTTGGAAGAAATTATTCGGGGAAAGCCTTGGAATGTTTCTTTAAAAGCTCCGAGTGACTATAATGATAATGTTCCTAAGAAATTAGATGAAATTGTCTTTAAATCTTTAGATTCAAATCCTGAAAATAGGTATCAAAATGCATCAGAATTTTTAGATGATATTGAATTAATCATGACTGAATTTTCAGATGATAAAATCCCAATCATTAAAGAGGATTATGTTGATGAAAATTCTGAATATATTATTAATGAAAATCTTAAAAAGGCTTTTAAGCTTGCAAAATGTGAAAATAGATTAAATGATGCTATTGAAATATTGGAAAAGGAAATAATTGGAAATTATGATGTTCGTCAGTGTTATGGTGAAACTTTACGGATGTGGAAATCTAAGCGTCCTGACCTTAAATTAATTTCAAAGGCTTTTAGTATAAACTTGAGGGGCGATAATTATGTGTTATCGTCTAATCTTTTAAAAGAAGCTATTGCATATAATCCTGGGATGAAGAATAAATATGGTCATTATCTTGAATTGTGGAGAATATTCATTGATTTGTCAAAATATGGTAATTTAATAAAAGCAGTAATGTCTCTTGAGGAGCTGATGGATTCAAATAATGAGATTAATGAAGGTTATATTAATATTATTGATATATTGAAAACATTTTCTATAGATGTAATGGTCAATGAATCGATTCGTTTAGTGAATTTAAACAATCTTGATGATGGAAGTAAATTGATGGAGTTTGCGATTGTTTGTGATTCAAGGTTAAAATCAAAATATGCTTATAAACTTTCATTATGGAAACAGAATATGAATTTGCATTTCAAGACAATAAATGATTTTAATAATTGCAATACGGTTGATTATGCAATTGATTTAGGTACTGTTGATTCTACAGTAGCATATTGTAATAATGGTAATCCAATAATTATAAAAAATTATAAAACAGGTAATGAAATTACTCCATCGGCTATTTTAATTGATGAGGAGAATAATCTTAAAGTAGGAGAAATTGCTAGAACTGAAATAATAAATAATTCAAAAAATGCCGTATCTGAATTTAAAGGCAATATGGGGTTTTCCATTCCATTTAAATTTGAAAAATCATCAAGGGTTTTGTTTCCAGAAGAGCTATCTGCAGAAGTTTTAAAAGAATTAAGAGTATCTGTTTTTAATCAATGTCGTGTAAATCTTGAAGATGTTGTTATTTGTTGTCCTGCAAATTCGAATCCTATGAAAACAAAAGCGATTAATGATGCTATAGACCTTGCGGGTTTTAAATCACATAATCTTATTTTGGAGCCAATTGCCGTAGCTTTTGCATATAATTTAAAATCCTCCCATAAAGATAATGGAATATGGATGATTTATGATTTAGGTGGTGGTACATTTAATGTATCTCTTATTGAAGACAACGGGGATGAAATTGAAAAACTTGCAACTACTGGTTTAGATAATTTGGGTGGAAAAACATTAGATTGGAAAGTTGTAGAAGATATTTTCATACCAAAAATTAGTATGGATTTAAATTTAAATGATTTTAATTTGAATAATTCCAAATATTCTGAAATATTTTCAAAACTTAAGACTGCTGCAGAAAAATCTAAAAAAGATTTGTCTATTTCAACAAAATCCAATATATGTATAAATAATCTTTTTGATAATTATGATTTCATATTTACTTTAACTAGGGATGACTTTAAGGAAGTAATTTGTCCTTTGATTAAAGTTACATTAGATTTATGTAAAAACTTATTAAATGAAAAGGATTTTTCAAGCAAGGACATTGATAAAATTATTTTGGTGGGGGGATCTTGTTTAAGTCCTGTTGTTAAGGATTTGATTAAAGAAGAATTTGATATTCCACTTGAATATAGTATTGACCCATTAACAGTTGTTGCAAAAGGTGCAGCTATTTATGCAGGCACTATAGAGAAAACTATAATTGAAACTACTGTAAATGAATTTTCATTGATATTGAACAAAGAAAAAGATATTATTTCGGGCAGAGCATTCGCTTCAGATAATAAATTCTCATTTTTAGGATTTGATATAGAATTTTTAAATCAAAAAACGGCGGAATCTTTAAAAATACCTTTAAACATTGATGGGGAGTTTATGGTAAAATTAAAAGAGGGGGATTATTCAATAAATATTTATGATTCTGGTGATATCGTAAATATTGATGAAAAATCACCTAATCAATTAATATCTGGTGAAATGTTAATTCCATATTTTAAACATACTTTTAGCTTAAAATATAGTGAAATAACCTATAAGAAATTATTTAAGCAATATATTGAATTATTAAAACAGGTTAATTTTTTAAAAGAAAATGATTCATTTAATGAAAATGATATTTTGGAATATATTGAAAGGATGTTTGAAATAGCTCAAAAAGATAAAAGAGCGCTTAATCAAGTAGAAATTTATTTAAATTATATCAAGAAAACATCTTCGGATTTGTTAAATAATCTTAATTTTTCTAATCTTTTGGATAATGTCATTAATAAGATAAATATTGCTAAAAGAGATAGTTTATTTTATGTTGATGATTTGAAAGATAAACTTAAATTGGCTGTTGATGATAAAGATATCAATATTTTAAATGATATTCATTATCAATTGATTGAAAGATATGTTTTGTTAAATAAAAACGATGTAATTAAGGAATGTTTTTTTAATTTAATTTATGATGGTATATACTCCCAATATCCTGATGAATTAATAAAAAGGGCTATTGCTGCTATTAATGATTCAGATTATAATTTATTGAGTGTTTTGGTCAATGAGTTATATGAACTTGATGGTAGAAATTCTCTGTTGGATAAATAAAAAACTTTAATTGACTTATATGTTTTTAAATGGCATATATAGAATATATGATTATTATGACTAAAAAGGATACAAAATCTACAATAATATTAAACAACATTAAATCAGATGATTTTTTAGATTTTAGTTCTTCGTATGATTTAAAACAGATAATTGAAGTATTAAGTAAAATAATGGATGATTGATATTGAATATTATGATAATCTTGGAATTATGTAAATATATGATTTTTGAATGAAATAGTGATTTCGTTGCTTTTAGGTGATTTTATTCCAGATATTTAAAAGATTTAATAATTGGTGCTTAAAATGGATGAGAAAAGTTTAAAAAGTTATGTAAATGATTTTTTTGATGAATTGATTTTATATGATGATTATAATAATAATCATTATTATAAAGATTTGTTAAAGGCAGGAATCGATGTATTTTTGGATAATGAAAATTCATATAATGCATATGAAATTTATAGGACATTTTTCATGATATATCAAATTACTGCAGAAGATAAATCCACTAAAAGCTCAGACAAAATTTCGATTACTAAAGAGCCAAATACTCTTCTTAATTTAGTAAGAATAATGAAAAAATATGAAGAAAATACTGGTGATTTGGTTGAAAAGCAAAGAGATCATTTTATTCACTCGATTAATGTTTTTCTTTTAGGTTTGGCCATTTATTCTCAAAATAAAAATTATAGAAATTACTTTAAACAGTATATTTTGAGAAGTCCATATGAAAAATATTATAAAATAAATGATGAATTTTCTCATGAAGAATTTTTATATCGTTGGGGTATAGCTTCTCTTTTCCATGATATAGGTTATCCTGTTGAAATTATTGGAAAACAATTAAGTAAATTTATTAATGGGGGTATTAAGTCTATTTCAAGCAGTTATGGTGTAGATACCGCAATTGATTTTAAAGATTTCAATGAGTTTAATACTATTATAAAAATAGACCCTGATTTTTCAGATAACTATACTGATGTTTTTCCAAAATCCAAGTTTTTAAACTTATTTAAGCCTACTGACATCATGGCTCATAAAATTGGGACAGATTTTACGGAAATTGATGTAAATGATGTGGCAAAACATCTTGATTCTTTTGTTGATATTATGGGGGAAAACGGATTTTTGGATCATGGGTTTTTCTCATCTATTCTGGTTTTAAACTCATATGGTTATTTAATTCAAAAATATGCTAAAAACCATGATTTTTTCTTTTATCCGATTGTAGATAGTGCAACAGCTATTTTATTGCATAATTACTATAGAAATGTGTTGCAGAAAAAACCTTTTAATTTAAAACAGTTGCATCCTAGTAATTCTCCATTGGCATTCTTATTAATTTTATGTGATGAGCTTCAGGAGTGGAACAGGCAACCATTTGGGGTTATGGATAAAAAGAGAAGTCATGTTAATGATTTGATTTTAACAATTGATGATAGGGGAATGGATGTGGAATATGTTGTTAGGAGTGGTTCTATTGGACTTGGATTTTCTGAAGATAAGTTGGAGTTGCTTAAAAATGTTTTATCAATTTCCAGCATTTTTGAATTAGGTTTAAGGATAATTACAGATATTAAACAAGATGATGTTTTAAGAGAAATTGTTTACTCTGAAGCTGAAGCTCCAGATATTTTGCTTAGAAATGTTGAAAAATTAGCTATTAATATTCATCAGCACTATTTGAACTCTATGGAGGAAGAATATAAACAAAGGGATGCTGATAATAGGCTTGATGATGAATTTCTTAGAAAATATGGAGATTTGTCTTCTTATGATGAATTGTCTCCACAACTTAAAATAGCTAATATACGGCAGGCAAGGTCAATTCCACTTAAATTAAATATTATTGGATGTGAGCTTGCAGACTTGTCTGATGAAAGACTCGCTATTACTGAGTTTTTAGAAGATGAAGTGCTTGATTTGGCTATATTTGAACATAATGAATGGTGTAAGGAGAAAATACGTACCGGATGGGTTTATGGTGAGGTGAGGGATGATTCTAAATTGATTCATGATTGTTTGGTTCCTTGGGAGGATTTAACTCCTGAAATGCAGAAATTGGATATTGATCCAGTTAGGAATATTCCTTCTTTAGTTGATTCATTAGGACTTAAGATTGTACGATCAAAACAGAGATTGCTTACCTTTGAAATGCATAAATTTTATACTCAAAAAGATGATTTTGATGAATTGCCTGATTATATAAAATATTCTAACTATAAACAGACTGACTTTTTAGTTAAAATATTGGCTGAACTTGGTTATGAAATGGTTGATACAGCATCTAAAGAAAATGCCATTGTTTCATTTGATGAAGATGAAATTAATTATTTGGCTAAAAGAGAACATGCTGCTTGGTATAAGCTTAAAATTAATTTAGGTTGGAAATATGGTTCTATTAAAGATGAAAATGAAAAAACTAATCCTAATTTAATTCAATGGGATGAGTTGGATTATAATATTCAAGAACTGAATAAGAAGACATTTAGGGATTTGCCTGTTTTATGCCAAAATGTTGGTTTAAAAATTGTTAAAAACTAATTTTTTTAATTTATTTTTTATTTTTTATATACTTTTCAATTTTTAATGTAAATTTTATTTAATATAATTTGTAAATAGTTTATATAATTGAGGTGGGATTATGAGTATCAAAACAACAAATAATATCAAAGATTATGTTGATGATTTTTTTGATAATTTAGAATTATATGATGATTATAAAAATAATCATGATTATAAAGGTATTTTAAAATCAAGTATTGATGTATTTCTTAATTATGAAAATGATTATACTGCTAAAGAGGTTTACCATAATTTTTTCATGATATATCAAATCACTCCTGAAAGGAAATCTAAGGAAAAATATAATGATAATAAACTTGTAAGTGAACCAAATACTCTTTTGGATTTGGTTGAAACTATGGAAAAATATGAAAAAAATACTGGGATGTTAATTGAAAGGCAAAGGGATCATTTTATTCACTCGGTTAATGTTTTTATTTTAGGTTTGGCTATTTATTCTCAAAATGAAAATTATCGGGAAGTATTTAAAGAGTATATTGAAACAAGCAAATATGGAAAATATTATAAAACTGAGAGTGGAGAATTATCTCATGAAGAGTTCTTATATCGTTGGGGTATAGCTTCTTTGTTCCATGATATAGGTTATCCTTTTGAAATTATTGGAAAGCAGTTAAATAAATTCATTAATGATGGTGTTAAATCAATTTCTAATGCTTATGATGTAAATGTTACTATTGATTTTGAAGATTTTGATGAATTCAATTCTATTGTAAAATTATCTCCTTATTCTTTTGCAGATGATTATCGTGAAGATTATCCTGAATCAAAAGTTTTGGATTTATTCAAGCCTACTGAAATAATGGCTCATAAAATTTCTAGAGATTTTGATTTTGATAAGGAAAAGTTTAAACTATTATTGTCTCACTTAAACAATTTTGTTACTTATATGAAAAAGAATAATTTCATTGACCATGGATTTTATTCTTCAATTCTGGTTTTAAACTCTTATGGTAGTTTAATCCAAAAATATGGTAGAAATAATAGTTATTTTTTCTATCCTATTGTGGATAGTGCAACAGCTATTTTATTGCATAACTATTACAATAAAACATTACAGGAGGAACCTTTTTGTGAAAAAGAATTATCCTGTGAAAAAAATCCTATTGCATATCTATTGATTTTATGCGATGAGCTTCAGGAGTGGAACAGGCAACCATTTGGACTTATAGATTTAAAGAAATCTCATGTCAATGATTTGATTATTGAAATTGATGATGAGATGATAAAGGTTGAATATAAATTAAATAATGGTTCGATGGGTCTTGGATTTTCAAAAGATAAACAGGAATTCATTGAAAGTGTTTTGGATATGGGTGAAGACTCAGTATTTGAAAGAGGAATTTCTATCAAAACTACTGTTAATGATGATGTTGAATTGGCAGTTATGAGGGGCATTGACTTTTCCGATATTGAAACTCCTGATATGTTGATTAGAAATATTGAGTTGTTAGCAAAGAAAATTAATGAGCAATATAATGTCTCACTCAAAGAGGAATATGAAAGAAAATCTAAGACAAATGATGTCGATGAAAATTTACAGAACAGGTATGATGCTTTGTGTGAGTTTAATGAGTTGTCTTCTGATTTAAAATTGTCTAACATCAGACAGGCAAAATCAATTCCTATGAAGTTAAATATGATTGGTTGTGAGATTGTTAATAAATCTGATGAACGAGAACCTATTTTAGAATTTTCAGATAAAGAATTAACGGATTTGGCAATTTTTGAACATAATGAATGGGTAAAAGAAAAAGAGAATACTGGTTGGATTTTGGGTGATAAAAAAGATGAAGAAATGCGCACCACTCCATTTTTAGTTCCTTGGGAGGATCTTTCTGAGGATGATCAAAAATATGATAAGGATGCTATAAGAAACATCCCTGCTCTTTTAGATTCCATTGGTTTAAAAGCCGTGAATAGTAAGATTAAAATTCTCACATTTAAAATGCATGAGGAATATCTTAAAAGGCATAACAACAATATTGGCGAAAATATTGATTCAGCAGAATTATTTGATGAATTGGATGATTATATTAAATTTTCAAATTATAAACAAGCTAAATTCAATATAAAACTTTTAAATGAACGAGGTTATGATTTGGTTCCTAGAACTGGTGAAGATTGGGATGATGAAGTTAAAAGTTTCAGTAAACGTGATTTGGAACATTTTGCAAAAAGAGAACACAAAGCATGGTTTAAACTTAAATCCGATTTGGGATGGAAATATGGGCCTAAAAGAGATGATGAAAATAAGATCAATCCTAATTTGCGCCCTTGGAAAAAATTGGATAAGAAAGTTCAAAATGATAACATGAAAACTTTTGAAGTTCTCCCAAGATTATGTGCTGATCCGGAGGTGAATCTTAAAATAGTAAAAAGTGAGTGATTAATTTTTACTCATTTTCATTTTTTAATGGATTGATTTGTTTTATATATTAAATTTACAATAATTGAGGATATTCATATTTTGATTGTAAAAAATTCTGTATTTTTAAAAAGTTTATTACCATTCCATCATCTTCATAATATTATAGTATTTTCTTAAAGTTTTTACCATTATTTGTGGCACGGATACTTTTCATTTGCTCTATTTGGTTTTATTTAAATATTTTATTTTGATTATATAATTATTGTATTATTTTTTAGGGAATTTTTGTTTTCTAAAATAAATTGATTTAAAAATAAATATCAAAATGGAGCGTAATTTTTTTCACGGTTAATGTTGTAAATAAAGGTTTAAAAGTGGAAATTCTTCCTGATAAAAATATGGCACAGGTATTAAATCAAAATATTGGTAATTAACTATTTATAGGGAATAATATGCTTTCAAGATACAATGATTTATATAAGTTGTTTTCTTGTCATGATTGTCCTTTAAATCTCAATTTAAATGCTATTTTAAAGATGTTAAAACAGGAGCACACATTTTTATGTGAAGGTGAGTTTACAAGTCAACAACACGTAAAAAAATATCGTAAATTATTAAAATCTTCAAAAATCAACAAATATAACCATTAAAAAAGAAAACGGAAAATACTATGCCATAATAAAACATTATTACAAGTGGTAATGAATTAAAACACACTGGAAAAAAATATGGGTATTGATTTAGGAATAAAAAATCTGGCAACACTATCCAACGGCCAAGAAATGGCCAATCTCGACCTAAAACACAAAAATCAGATGATAAAAAAATACCAAAAAAACTATCCAGACAAAAATACATGGGAAAAACTATCAAAAAACACTAAAAAAATACCATGAATAGCTAAACAGAAAAAACAACAAAACACAAAATGCATGACATCAACGCCACAAAAAACATCTTAAAAGAAGGATTAAGAATACAAAAAAACCATACAACTGTGTGAAAAAAATATTTTTCACTGAACCAGTAAGTCAATGGGAGATAGCTTGGTAAATCTTAATACACAAGTATTAACAGTCCAAGAATAATTTTACAAAAATGGTACAAGCATTACGTAAAAGATTATATAGGATAAATTTGCATAAACATTATATAAGATAAAAAACTAACTTTAAGTAATTAAAATATTATGGGGGATAATCATTATGTCAGCATCAGATATTGGTAATAATGTTATTTTCAAAAAACAATTAGGATTAAATTATGAAATTGACCAAAAATATGTTGGTTTAAAAATGAAAGAGAATAATATTTTATCTGTTAATTTCAGAATTCCTGGAGATTTGAAAGATGAAGTGGAAGGGTACTTTAAAAGGTTTAAAATGGGTGAACCAATTTTAGTTGATATCGGTGGAACTGGTGATATCAGATGTGATTTTAAAGGAATTTCTCCAGTGTTAAAAAACAAAAATGAATTGGATCAATATTTCATTTCCGTAACTTTGCAGGAAGACAAAACATATGACCCTATTGAAGAGGAAAAGTGTGAAACCTGCAGTGGATGCGGTTTCCATTAATCATTTAACTCTTTTTTAAACCAATTTATTGTTTCTTTTAGTTGATTTTCAAAGTTTTCACTATCAACTTCATAGTTTATTTTTTTCATTTCGCTTACATCAGCAAGTGAGTGTTTAATATCGCCTTGACGTTCAGGCAGGTATTTGGCTTCAATATCTGTTCCTAATGTTTTTTTGATAATGTTGTACAGTTTATTTATCGTAATTTTTTTGCCTGAAGCCACATTGACTATTCCATTATATTCGCATTTGCATGATTTGATGTTGGCCTTTACAACATCTTTTACATAGATGAAATCTCTTGTTTGCTCACCGTCACCGTAGATTTCCGGCGGGATACCTTCAAGCAGGTCACTTATGAAATTGGGTATTACTGCTGCATATTGTGAATTCTTGTCTTGTCTTGGTCCGAATACATTGAAATATCTTAAGCTAACATAACTTAGGTCGTAGGCTTCGTGATATGTTTTCAGATATAGCTCGCAGCTTGCCTTTGATGCTGCATATGGTGATTTTGGTTGAGGATATTCGTTTTCTTTTAGTGGTATGTTTTCATTGTCCCCATATACTGATGAAGATGAGGAAAATATGATTTTTTTAACATTATTGGCTTTGCATGCATCCAATAGTTTTATTGTTCCAATTAAGTTGTCTCTTGTACATTTTTCAGGATTATCAATACTTAAGGGAACGCTTGCCATAGCCGCAAGGTGAAAGACATAGTCAACATTTTTCAACACTTCATTTAAGTTGACATCATTAATGTCTTTTTCGATAATGGTTAGGTTTTTGTGGTCAGGATTTTCTAAATTATTAACTTTTCCAGAAGACTTGTTGTCTATAATAATAACTTTATTTTCATTGATTAACTCATCTGCAATATGAGAACCGATAAATCCTAGTCCTCCGGTTATTAATACATTTTTATCTTTCATAAGACCACAAAAAATTTTATTTTTTTAATTGACTATTAATTTTGTATTTATTTATTATTTTTAAGTAATAACATTTATATATTTTTTTGATTATAAATTTATATATTATATTATAATATAAAAGAGGGAGTCTTAATATGTTGAATTTAGTTCATTTTACTGTAAACGCATTGGCGGCCGCTAACGTTTATGGTCTTGCTAATATAACAATCGGGTATTCTGATATAATCTTAGCTTATATTGTAGCTATTGTTGTATCCATCATTGTTGCATTGCTTTTAAGAGTTCCGTTATTGCCATCGGATAGGTATTCCTTTGATGTTAGTGCAATTTATCCAACTCCAATTTTTGCAATAGGCATATTGTCATTGTTTTTGGTTTTGAATTACACTTTTGCATTTAACGGACTTTTACTTGCTGCAATAATTGGTGTTTGTTCTGGTTTGTTCGTAAAATATTTATTTTATTATATATTCCCGTCTCCATCACAGGATGGTGATATGAATGAATGAAGTGTTGGGAGTAATACTTGCAGCAATTATCTGTTGGTTGAATTTTGTAATTGTTGATACTTATTTCGGACTTCCTGAACAGCCGGGAGTTAAAGGGGCTCGTATTATAGGTGAATCAATTAAGAAAAGAAATGGAGATATTGCTGGTGGATTTTTCCAAGGAAATATTTTATGTTCTCCGGATGCATCTGCCGGTACATTGTTGGCATCTGTTGGATATTTGGTTTTAGGTATTCCTGGAGGTATCATTGCGGCATTTTTTGTTTTAATTGGAAATAGATTATGTGCTGATCCGGGTTATGCAGGAACTGTTGGTTCATTAACCACTACACTACTTATTTTCATATTTTCATTTGTCGGATTGACTCCGGAAATGTTTATTGTAGGTATGGTTATTGCAATCTTAACTGTCCAAGGTATTGATCAAGTTAGGGCATCTATCATTCTTGGTAAGATAGCTGAAAAATTTAATAGACATGCTAAAGAGTGATATTTTATGTATGTGGAAATTATTGGTGTAATTTTAATATTTGTTTCTTTAAGAGCATTGATAACAAAAAATAGGGCAGAAAGATTATTATATCTGAATGTCATCGGATTTGGTGTATCCGCACTAATTGCTCTTGTAATCAACACACCATTTGCTCTTATAGTTGCAGCAGCATTCTTTATTTGTTCTACAATCAGTGCAAATGCAATTGCATACACCTTAAAAAAATTGGATGAGGAAATCATTTTGGATTGAGGGGATTGTATGGAGTTTGTAGTATCTATAATTGCAATTGCATTAATGATTATTGGTGCTTTAGGTATCATTTTGCTTAAAAAACCTATGGACAAGGTAATAATGTTTTCAATCCTTGATGCAGGTTTTTTATTGACTGTAGTTTTATTCAAATATTTGGATGTAGCTTTATTTATCGCATTGTCTGGTCCTTTATCAACATTAGTATTTATAATGGCTATTGTTAAGATAAAAGAAATCAGGTCTAAAAAAGTAGAAAGTGGTGAGATACATGATTAGTGTTCAGTTATTTTTCTATTTTGGAATATTTTTAGCTATTGTTGGTAGTTTAGCTACTGCATGGGGTCCTGGCGTTAAAGACCCTATAGTAAGAACATTCAATACTGAAGTGGCATCCATCGGTGTCTGTCTGGTATTGTTATCATATAATCATGTTTTAGCTTTATTAACATTAGTTGCAACAACAGTTGTCATTACTTTAATATTATTTAGAGCTATCATTCGTTTAGAAGAAATGGGGGCAGATGTATGAGAATAGGTAAGATTTGGAATAAATTAGCTGATCCGAAAAATGTTCCTCGTTTGTTCGCATTCTGTTTAGGAATCATTTTGGTTGTTGGTTTTGTTGTTCCTATGGCTTTAAATCCTGACCAGTTATACACAAGACCTGCACCTCAAGTTCAGGTTGATGAAGGTCTTGCAATAGCGCCTTATGACAGAGGTGGAGAAGTATTGAGTGAACCTGGAAATATAAAGCCACAATATCCTGACAATTCCAAAGAATTGGGTATGATTACAGGTTATATGTCTCCTCTGGCTGAGTGGATTTCTTCAATATCTCCATATTTCGGTACTTCAATTTATTCATCTCCTGGTGGACTTATTGATGAAGTATTGTATTATACCAGAGGTTTTGATACCATTTTGGAATCTTCCATATTGATGATGGCATTTATCATTGCTTCATGGTTGGCTATTAACTATACGATGAACAGAAGAGACATTGAAAAAGACCTTAAAAAGGCAGCTAACGATTCAGCTAACGTTGCTCGTGAAGTAAAGATTAATGATGAAAAAGCCAGGTCTAAACAGTTAAGGAGGGATAACTGATGGTATTCATACCGTCCTATGTTCCGGCTGAATTCTTATCAATGTATTTGCCGGCTATTTATGCAGGTTTAATCGTTGGTTTCATCGGGTCAATGGCAATAGCAATGAGAAGAGAAGAAATTCATATTCTTATCTTAACTGACTTGATAGGCCTTGCAATGATTTTTGTCGTATCTGCAGTTGGTACTGACTTGGCAGAAGCATTGATTTTGCCTGGTTTGGTTGTTGAACTGGCTGAAACTTTAGCAATTTCTGAAATATTGCTTTCAAGAGAAATGCATAAGATTGATGCAGATCCGCGCAGGAACTTGACAAAGGCGACTTCACTGTTTCCTCAGCCATTTGCGTTGGACATGGAAATCATGACTACTGCTCCTAATTTCATAGCATTGGTATTAATTGCTTATGGAATATTCTTGACCGGATTTACTGGTGGGGCAGTTGCCGGTGGAGGAATAGTATTATATGCATTATCTAAAAAGGCAAGAGGACTTCCTGTTTTAATACTGGATGGAATTGCTGGTGTTTCAGGTATTGCATGGTGTTTATGGATTATCGGATTTGTATTATTCTTTGTTGCTCCAAACATGTGGGTACTTAGTTTATTCTTGGCAGCTTGTGGATTATTATTAAAAGTAGCTTCAAAAGTTGGTTTAATTGGACTACTTATGAGAGAGGACATTGATAAGGAGTAGTGGTAAAATGGATTTTGTTACACTTGGAGGAAATTTATTAGGAACAATACCATTAGGAGACATTGTATTATATGTCACACCACTTAACCTGTTCCTGTTTGCAGTAATGCTTGTATTTACATTGCTTATTGCAATCAGTAAAACTGAAACACAGGTAGAAGCTACATTTATGAAGCTTAATAATACTGATGTTAAAGTTGGTAAAAAGGAATTCAAACAAAGAAGATTTTTGGCAGTTATCTGTGGTATTGCTTCTGCAGGAGCAATGATTACTGGTGATTTGTTTAACTTCACATTATTCATGGCATTAATTGGTATTTTAAATATTGGTATCGTATCAGCTGTAAAGCAAACCAGTGTTTTAAACTCAGCATATCAATATGGTTTGATTGCTATGATGTGCAGTTTACCTTTATTTGGAGGAGCATCTATTATTCTTGCATCCGCAGGAACCTTAAGTCTTGCAGTGTTGTCACAAATGCCTGCAACTCCAATGGTTGTATTTGGTGCAGTTTTGATGTTGCTCGGTATATTGGGTGAAAGTGGAGTAGCACCTTTCTTTGCAAGTAAGGCAGAGATGTTCAGGACACCGGGTTCTCCATTTATTGTAATTATTCACTTAAGTTCTTTGTTTATTATTGTAAGGGCTGTTGAAATATTATTATTGGTATTATGGTAGTGAGAGTATGGTAAATAAAACTTTATGTAGTATATTATTAATTATATCAACAATAGCTATTCTTGCTTGCTTGGTTATAAACTTTGAAGCTTGGATTGTTTATTTGGTAGCTATTATTGGTATTCCTTTTTGGGTTTTATCTATTGGTTTACTTACCATGGCAAAACCTAGACCGGAAGATGAAGAAGAAAGGGTGAAAGAACCGTTTACTGGATATTAGTGGTATTATGAATTTGATGGCAGATATTTTAATTAATGTAATTGTAGCATTCCTTGCAGGTAGTTTGCTTTTAGGACTGCACAGAAAAGTAATGGCACGTGTTCAGAAAAGGCCAGGTCCGCCAATCATACAGCATCTGTTGCATTCTTTAAAATTCTTTTTTAAAGAAACATCTTTTCCAAAAACTGTTTCAATGCCATTTTATATTGGTATAGTATTCATTTTGGCTGCAGTTTGGGTTGTTGGTGTTATTGTAGGTCCGGTTGCTCATGATTCCTTATTGATTTTATTCGGTGTTTATGCAGTATATAAAATTGTGGAACATAATTCAGGGTCTAGTTCTGGTTCACCTTATGGGAAAGCAAGTTGTGTAAGGGCTGTTTTGTCAGCAGCTACTGAACTACCGTTATTTGCAGCAATTGTGCTTGTTTATTTAAAAACAGGGTCAATGAATATAGGAGAAATTATTAGTTATCAGGCGGTTAATGGTCCATTGGCATTTTCAATACCTCTTGCGGCTATAATGTTTTTCTTGTTATTATTATCAAAATCTCCATACTCTCCATTTGGAATAACAAAAGACAAAGCATTAATATCAGGTTTTGAAACAGAACACTTTGGATTTTTAAGAGGATTTATAATGTTTTCAGAATCCATCTCATGGTATGTGATGTTATGGGTTTTCTTAACTATATTCTTCGGACCGTTAAATGCTGTAGGCTATGTTATTGGAATGATTGTAATAACATTCATAACAGGATTTATAAATTCAACGACTCCAATTTTAAATCCGAATCATTCTGTAATGAGTCAGATAACTATGGGAGCAGTATGTTTTATTGGAACAGTTATAATGGTGTTAATTTAAGGATGGGGATAATATGAGTTCACAGAAAGTAATTGTATATTTAACTTCATTGGTTGCAATAGGTATTGTTGTTGTTGGATTACTTGCAACAGTTCTCCATTCCACAATGTTGGCTCCAATCCCAGTTTTGGGCTTGATTTTAGCTGTTCTTGTATTGCTAACTAATAAAGGTCATTTTGCACATACAGTCGAAAATATAGAAAAAGCAATGTTTTTCATAACATTTATAGTAATCATATGTTCATTCATATTGCTTTACAAACCGATTTAAGGTGATATCATGTTAAATTATTTAGTTTATTTACTTACATTTGTTATTGGTTCCATTTTAGGATTATTGTATAGCTATAAGTTGCATGGTGAACCTTATGTCGCTGATAGCAGTATAGATACAAAAACCTGCATAATGTCAATTGTAGGCTGGACATTGGGTATAAATTCAGGAACAATTATCCTTGGAGGAATTGGATTTCTCCTTGCAGGTTTCGTATTGAATGAAAGGCCTGGATATGGAAGAAAGGAAACTGCCATTGGTTTGGCTATAGCTATAATTGTTTATATATTATTACACTTGACAATGTGATGTGATTTCAATGGATGATGAAGCAAAATTAGAATTAATGAAAGATCGTATAGTTAAAACCTATGTTTGTCAAAAGGATATTATAAAACCTTTATCCAAGGATTTTGATTGTACACCCGAAGAATTGGAGCATATCTTTTTTGAGAAATTGGACATGTCCCAATTATTAGCATTTCATGCTACCTTTGAAACTTCACAATATGAATGTTTAATTAATAAGTTACATGCTGATTTAAGGCTTTGTTGGTTTATAGGCACTCTTGAACTGGTTTCTAAAGATGATGCAGATGAACTTAAAGTAAAATTGGCACAAAAAATAATGGATGGTCAAGATTATTCTGATGTTTTAAAAGAAGGTCAAAAAGAATTATTCGAATTGATAAAAAATTCTAAATAAAGAGGGAGAAAATGTTAGATTCAATTAAGGATGTTGTGAGAAAAAGTTCAATTCACGTCTGCATTGTAAATTGTGGAGGATGTAATGGATGTGATGTTGAATGTGTTGCATTATTATCTCCTAGATATGATTTGGAGCAATATGGTATTTATGTTCATAACAATCCTCGTGAGGCTGATGTTCTATTGTTGACTGGTGCTGTTACAGAACAATGGAGAGAAAATTTAAAAAGAGTTTATGATAAAGCTCCTGAACCAAAAATTGTAGTAGCTATTGGAAACTGCCCTCAATCAGGAGATGTATTTAATCAGGAAGGAGGTCATGTTTATGCTCCTGCTTCTGATTTTGTCCCTGTTGATGCTGCAGTTTCAGGATGTCCTCCAAGGCCTAGTGAAATTTTAGAGGCTATTCTGGCTGTTGGTCCTCAAGCTATTGCTGATCGTGGGAGGGAAAAGAGATGATATTGCCTATTGGTCCTATTCACCCTGCTTTAAAAGAACCTATAAGACTCAAACTTCAAACTGAAGGAGAGAAAGTAGTTAAGGCAGAAATTGAATATGGTTATGTGCATAGAGGTATTGAAAAGATTATTGAAGGTCAAACTTGGCAGAGAGGTATTTATTTATCTGAAAGGGTTTGTGGAATCTGTTCATATGAACATACTCAGACTTTTGCAGAAACAATAGAGAATATTTGCGGTGTTCAAGCTCCGCCTAGAGCACAATTTTTAAGAGTAATCACTAATGAATTGGATAGAATTCAAAGTCATTTCCTTGGAAACTCAACCTTTTTCAAATCCATGGATCATGAAACTCTATTTATGCATGTGTTGGAATTAAGGGAATATGCGATGGATTCCATAGAATTGTTAACTGGAAACAGGGTAAATATGGGTTGGAATGTTGTTGGTGGAGTTAGAATGGATGCAGATGAACGTCATTTCAAACCTATTTTGGAGAATCTTGAAAAAATTGAAGAAGGCTTTGAAAGGTCAAGAGAAATCTATGCTGAAGGTCCAGCTTTAGGTCTTCGTTCCAAAGGTGTTGGGGTGATGACCAAAAAAGAAGCTATAAAAGGAAGAGCAGTCGGACCCATAGGCAGGGGTTCCGGAATTAAACATGATTATCGTGAAGACCACTATACTTATAAGGATTATTTTGATTTCAAAACCATTTGGAGAAAAGAGGGAGACAATTATGCAAGGACATTGAACAGGTTTGATGAAATTCCTGAATCCATTAGTTTAATCAGACAAGCTATTGATAATATTCCTAAAGGAGATGTCCGTGTTCCTGTTGAACTTAAATCAGGTTATGCCCAATGGAGAAATGAGGCTCCTCGTGGTGAAGTAACATATACTATTGAAACTAATGGTAATCTGATAAAACATATTTCAATTAGAACTCCAAGTATTGCTAATATGGATTCATGTGCGAAATACATGATTAGAGATGTGCCTTCTGTTTCTGATGCTGTTTCTACTTATGCTTCATGTGATCCTTGTGTTGCATGTGCAGAAAGAGTTGCAGTTACAAATGAATATGGAGAAACTTATTTAACTGATATTGGTGGGGTAAGGTAAAATGTCTTCTTTAATGTGGTATATTTATGATTTTGCAAGAAAAGCATGGGCAGATGCTTTTACCAATGCTCAAAGTTTACCTGAACTTGCTGAAAAGCCTCAGAGGTTTAGGGATTTTCCAAAAGTAAATAAGGAATACTGTATTGGTTGTGGGGCTTGTACGGTTTCATGCCCTTCACCAAATGCAATTAAGATTGTTCGTGAAAAAGATGATGAAACCGGTGAAGGTTTGACTTATCCTGAAATTTTCCCTGGCGCTTGTATCCGCTGCGGTTTTTGTGCTGAAGTATGTCCTACAGATCCGAAGACATTGGAATGTGGTGAAAACCATTTAATAATGCCTGAATTCAATATCATTCCATCCAAAAGACAATACATCGTTGATGATTACTTATGCATCAAATGTAAAAAATGTATGAAAAAATGTCCTGTAAATGCAATATCTCTTGTAAACGATAAATTGCAGGTTGACCAGCTTAATTGTATTGCCTGTGGGGAATGTGTTGATGTCTGCCCGGTTAACGGTGCAATGAAAGGAGTATTTGTTGAAAACCTACAAGACCAAAAAGACCTGATTCTTTTAACCGTTAATTATCTTGAAGATTATATTAACTCTAAAGAATGTGATTTAAGGGCACTTGAAAAAGACCGTCTGCTTCAGTATGACGTTCCTTTGGATGAAATTTGGGATGAGGCTCTTAAGATTATTCCTGATGATGAAGTAAGTTTTGAAATTATTTCCAATGCAGTCAATAGACTTAAAATCAGAATTATCGATTGGGATAAAAGTAAATGTGAAAAATGTCAGTTGTGTATTCCTGAATGTCCGACAGGATGTATTTCTTTTGATGAAGAGAATGATACAATTGTCAGAGATAAAGATAGATGTTTAAGATGCAGTATATGTTACCAAACATGTCCTTTCTCAGTAATTAAATATTTCATTGCTAAATTTTCACTGGAAGATGATAGGATTATCCACACTACTGTGAAGGCATCTAATTTAAATGAGGAGATTTTAATGGAGTGAGTGTTATGATTGACAGTTATACTAAGACTCCAAGGCCATTGAGACATGTAGATGTTGATTACTTGATTAATCAGACAAAATGTCAGGATTGTGATGATAAGCCTTGTCTTAACTCATGTCCTATTGATGCAATTTATATGGATGATGTTGATGGTCTTGTAAAAATTAAAAATACTTGCTTTGGTTGTGTTTTATGTCGTAATGCATGCCCTTATGATGCAATTTCATTAGATGTTCAAATGGATCCTCCAATTAAGGAAGAAGTTCCGAATATTAATATTAAATTATGTAAAGCCTGTGGAGCATGTGTGCAGGCATGTAAAAACGGTTCCATTCATATTAAAAGCGATGGAAAAAATCCTCCACATAGTGAAATAGATAAGGATACCTGCATTCGTTGTGGTTTCTGTTTTAGGGTATGTCCTACGGATGCAATCAAATACGGTCAGTTGCTTCCTAAAACAGTTAAAGGAGGTAAGGCGATTGTCGTCAACCAGGATAAGTGTATTGGCTGTATGACCTGTACAAGGGTTTGTCCTTCTACCGGTGCAATCAATGTTGGAAGAACTAATAAATTGCCTTATATCAATCCAGGATACTGTGCAAGGTGTGAGGAATGTATGCATTCATGTCCTTCAACGGCAATCAAGTACTCTTCACGTAAAAAAGCCTATAAAATGTACAGTGAAATCAAATCATATGATATCGTATCAGGTATTGTAGACAATGACATGAAAAGGCTTTCCCTTGATTTGATAAGTTTGAACTCTGTTTTAAAAAGGGTTGCCAATTCCATATCTTTGGAATTTGACGATTCAAACTTTGAAAACTTTATTGAATGTAAGGTTAATGACCATATGGAAAAAGAGTTGCGTGTCGTTCTGGATTCAAGTATTGATGTTAATAACTTTGATAAATTATTCGGTTCTTATCTGATGGACAGAAACATTGAAGTCTATACCAAAAAGTGCATTGCCTGTGGTGAATGCTACAATGTATGTCCTGTTGATGCAATAGAGCTCAATGGCCCAAATCCAATTTCAATTAATGATAATTGTGTTTTCTGTGGAAAATGTGTTGAACAATGTCAATTTGATGCTATTGGGGCTTATGATGATTATTACTATAGCAAGAACACGGATTTATATTATGCACGTTCCTACTTGTATAAGCAAAGGGAAGGGGATTTCTCACTATCTTCCACAAAATGTCAGGCTTGTGCAATTTGTGTGAGAAACTGTCCGACTGATGCTTTGATCTTAAAGGATGATCATGTTGAATTTGTTGAAGACAACTGTCTTTACTGCAGAACTTGTGAAGCGATTTGTCCTATTGATGCAATAAGGATTATTAACTTTAGGTGAATTGATGTTTGAAAAATCTTTTATTACGGACTGTGAAGGCCCACTTACGCTCAATGATAATGCATTTGAATTATGTGAACATTTCATTGATGATGGTGATAAATTATTTAAGATTTTAAGTCTGTATGATGATTACTTGGTAGATATAGTTAAAAAAGAAGGTTATAAAGCAGGTAATACTTTAAAGTTAATTTTGCCTTTCTTTGTACTTGAAAAACTTACAAATGATGATTTGATTGATTTTTCAAAAAATCATATTTATGCAGTAAGGGATTCAAAATTCCTTTTAAAATACTTGAAGGAAACTATGAATACTTATATAGTCAGCACTAGTTATGGTCAATATATTGAGGCACTGTCCAATTATATGGAATTTCCATTTGAAAATACATATTATACAAAAGTTGATGTGGATGCCTTGTCTTTAAATGAAGATGAATTGTCAAAAATTTCACAATTCAAAGTTCAGATACTGGAAAATCCTGAAGACTATGAATTGTTTGATGAAATTTTCTTTTCTCAAATTCCTGGGATGGGCATTTATGAAACTATCAAAAAAATTGATGTCATAGGTGGTTTGGGAAAAAAATTAGCCATTGATGATATAATTGAAAATGATAAAATCGATATTAAACAGATGCTCTATATCGGAGACAGCATTACAGATGTGGAACCATTGGCATTTGCTCGTGACAATGATGGGATATCCATATCCTTTAATGGTAATGAATATCCTCTAAACGTGGCTGAAATAGCTATTGTATCTCCAAGCGCAGTAACTACTGCAGTAATTGCTAATGTTTATGCAGACAATGATAAAAATAAAGTTTTACAGTTCATTGAAGAATATAACTCCAGTGATGATTTGGAAAAATTATTCAAAGACTATGAAGTTAATCAAGACATTAATGATAAATTCTTTGAAGTCTTTGATAAGGATGAATATCCTATTATTAAAATAATTACTCAAGAAAACTATGATGAAATACTTAAAAAAAGTGTAGATATGCGAAATAATATTCGTGGGGATGACATAGGAGGACTTGGATAAAATGAATTATGATAAAGTTGAAGATACCTTTTTTGAAGCTTTTGAAGGCAAATATGTAAGAGCTTTAATTACTGGCCCGACCGAAAAGATTGTTAAAAGGGCAGCATATGACTCTACTTCAACCCCTAGTGCGGTTATCGGTAGGGTAGAAGGTGGTGTTGAAGGATTTTTAGGTAAAGATGAAACCCCTGATGGACGTTTTGGTGCTGTTGTTCAGTATTGGTTAGGTGGTGACGATAAGGAAAAATTTGCCTTTGAATTATCTTATCGTTTAAGGCAGGATGTATTGGTCAAGCCGTTTACACGCATATTTGACTATTCTGATAGTGAAAGTGATGACTACATTGAAATGATGGATATTGTCGGCCATTGTGGGGATGGCTGGGAATGGATTGTAGAGGAATATGGTCGTCGTATGATTAATGTGCCTATTGCAGTTCCTGATTTTCAAATTGAAGAAAAATTCAGAATTAATGATGGAATAATGGGAGGAAACTTCTGGTACTTATGTGAAACTCCTGAAGCGGTATTAACTGCAGGAGATGCTATTATTGATGCCATTATGGAAGTTGAAGGTGCTACTGCACCATTTGATGTTTGTTCAGCAGCTTCAAAACCTGAAACAAATTATCCGGAAATCGGACCTACTACAAATCATTACTACTGCCCTTCATTAAAAGAGCGTCTAGGTGACGAGTCCAAAGTTCAGGATAATGTAAATTATATTCCTGAAATTGTTATCAATGCTACAAATACTGATGCGATGTTTAAAGCTTTAAAGGCAGGTATTGATGCAGCTATTGATGTTGATGGTGTTATTGGAATATCTGCAGGTAATTTTGATGGTAAACTTGGAGATAAAATTTATAATTTATTGGATATATTGAAATAAGGTTTTAGCATGGAAATATTTGATGATGATTTGAATGCAGAAGTTATAGGGTTTGGAGCTCTGAATGTTGATAAGCTGTACTCTGTAGAAAATATTGCGGGAGCAGATGAAGAAAGTTTTATTAAAACTAGTCAGGATACTCCTGGCGGATCTGCGGCCAATACGATTGTAGGATTATCTAAATTGGGAGTATCCACTTCAATTATCGGTAAGATTGCTGAAGATGATGATGGTGATTTAATTGAATACAATTTGGCAATGAATGGGGTTTTCTCAAATAATCTGATTTATGCCGATAGTGGAAGTACCGGCAAATGCTTAGGCTTCGTTGACTCTGAAGGAAATAGGTGTCTTTATGTTGATCCGGGAGTTAATGATGAAATTGTCATTGATGAAATTAATACATTAAACATTATGAGATGTAAGATAATGCATTATACTTCATTCGTCGGTGATTCATTTAAAACTCAAATTGATTTGCTTGATAATTTGAATAAAAACGTTGTTTTGAGTTTTGATCCGGGAATGTTATATGTTCAAAAGGGAATGGATGAAATTAAACCTATTTTGGATAGATGCGATATTTTACTTATAAATGAATCAGAATTAAGATTATTGTTTAACGATGAGGAATCTCCATATCAGCAATTGGCTAAAAGTCTTTTGGATGATGGAATTGGTACAGTTGTTGTTAAAAGAGGTTCTGATGGTGTTTATGCTTGCAATAATAATGAAGAGTGTGATGTTGGTGTATTTGAATGTGATGTTGTTGATACTACGGGAGCTGGTGACAGTTTCAACAGCGGATTCTTATACTCATATCTAAAAGATTATACTTTAGAAAAATCATGTGAAATTGGTAATTGGGTAGCTAGTAAAGCTATAGAAGGTTTTGGGATGGATAAATTCCCTACGTTAAATGAATTAAATGAATTTATTGGATAAAAAAGTTACATAGGTTGGTATAAAAATGAATGTGTCGTTTATAAAGCAGATGAAGAATTTGGAGCGTGAAGTTCTTTTAAAATCTGTTGAATTAGATGATGATGGCGATGATTTCCAATTTGAATTAGACAGTTTTAATGCGGAGGAAGAAATTATTGCTGTTGCACCAAAATGTGTAAGATGTAATACGTGTGTTGGAACATGTCCGGTAGGTGCTATTGAACCGGCTAATATTTTTAGATTAGCTAAAATTACAGATAAATGTGTCAAATGTGAAATATGTGTTCAAACTTGTCCTGTTGCTGCAATTAAGTTAATTAAAAATACTGTTGCTTATGAAGGAGAAGGTGAAGATGCCTATATGGAGTACAGTTTGAATAATGTTAGTTGTCCTCATAGGGTAGTCAGGATGAATGAAATTGAAATTGATTATTCTCAGGATAACAACTGGCAGGACTGTGCTGATTTATGTCCAACCAATGCATTTACTTTGGAATTTAAAGAATTTTTTGAAAATTTGGGCTTTGATGTGGGTATTGACTTGGATGAAGATACATTATATCCTCATATTAATAAGAAATTATGTATTGGATGCAGTGCCTGTGTTGAAATTTCAAAAAATGAAAATGCTATTGCATTAGATAGAATAATTGGTCCTATAGTTCATTCAAGGAAAATAGATGTTAACCATGATTTATGTGTTAACTGTTACTTGTGTGAAGAGAATTGTCCTGTAGAGGCCATATGGCTAGAAGATGGAGAAGTTGTCTTAGATGATGAAAAGTGTATTCGCTGTGTAGAATGTACTAATCATTGTCCAGTTGGAGCACTACAACGTGTAGAAATTGAATAGGAGGGTTTGTTTTGAAAGCTAAAGAGTTAATGGATAAAGAATTTGTTTATTTAAACTGTGATGATAATGTTGTTGAAGTTTCTAAAGTTATGGAGGAGATAAGGAGATTTACATGTCCTGTTGTCAATGATAACAAACAGTTGGTTGGATGGATAACTTCTTTTGATATAACAAAAGGTTTAAGAGAAGGAAATGAAAAAATCAAAGAGATTATGAGCTCTTATGAAGAAATTACTACTATTCATGAAGATGCTCCTGCAAGACTTGCTGTCGTTTTAACTGCAAATAATAAGTTTGTTACCGTTCCGGTCATCAATGATGACAATCAGGTCATTGGTATGATCCGTTCCTGTGATATTGTTGAATTATTGTCAGAGCTTTATGATATTAAAGTATACAAATTGTATGAAGCAATGCAACATCAATTAAAAGGAGTTACATGGGAAGAATTGATGTCCGCTTCAGCTTTGGTATCTAAAAAGACAACAGGTGTAAAAATATCTCCTGAAGATTATGAAGCAAATATCATGAATGCTACATTTGGTGAAGCCATATGGGCAACTGGAGGATTAGAAAAATTCTTTGCAGGCCTTATTTCTGTTGGTGAAATGGTAATTGCTCGTAAAGTTGGTAAAGCTAGAAGATAATTTATATTTATCCAAATTATTAGTTTAAAGTTGTTCATATTAGTTATGGACAACTGTATTTAATATATGGTAGCATGATAATTGTTTTGGCTAAAGCATTTCCGAAAGATGACAATGCAAAAAATCAAATAATTGAATTTTCAAAATATTTAATAGAAAACTCCAAACTTGAAGAAGGAAATATTGATTATAATTTGCTTGTGGATACTTCCGATGATTTTTTAATGTTTGTTGAAAAATGGGAATCTGTTGAAACTCTACAGAAACACATGCAAACCAAGCATTTCATTGAGTTTGGTGAAAATATTGGAAATTTAGTTTCTGGTGATCTTGAAATTGATGTTTTCGATTCAAAAAAGCTTGAATTTTAAGTTTTTTTATTTAATTAGATTTTTGCTACTGTAACACAATTGGCAGTGTGCCGCCCTCGTAAGGCGGAGGTTGCGGGTTCAAGTCCCGTCAGTAGCTTTCACTATGCAAAAGTTTATTAATATGTATTTGTAAAATTGAATAGGAGGTTGAAATATGAAAATGGAAAATACTATTATTATAATATTGATTATCGTAATTATTTTCGCTACTGGATTTGTTGCTTTGATGAATATGGGTAATTTTTCTATTTCACACCAGGATAATGGAACTAATACAACTAATACACATCCAAATGTGTCTACAAATACTGATAATTCCCATCCTACTCAAAGTACAGATTCTGGAAGTTCTTCTTCTAGTTCTCAAAGTTCAGGCAGTTCTTCTTCTAGTTCTGGAAGTTCTTCTTCTGGTTCAGGTAGTTCATCTTCCGGATCAGGTAGTTCATCACAAGATAGTTTCACACCAGGTCAAGCACCGGGAACTGCAAATAAGGGAGATTTCGATTAATCTCTTTTTTTAAATTTTTATATTTTTTTTAATATTGGATAAAAACCTTATTTTTATTATATAATTCGATTGTTTTCATTTTTAATATTTGAAAATATGGCTTTTTTTGTAATTTTCTATTTAATAATGTTTTTTATTACTGTTTATTGTGTAATTGTTGACCGTGAATTGAATGATAATGGTTATATTATGTCAGGTCTTGGGGATGGGGAGATAGAATTCAGGGAATTAAATAATTAATTTTTCTTCTTTTTTTTAATTAATTTTATATATTATTAAATCATAAATTTAATTATTACAAGTACTTGTAAGAAATTTTTTTAAGATTAAATATTATTTTAAAATAATATCATGGGATTTTTATGGAAAGAAAAGAAACAGTAACGTTAATCATATTTATTATAGCAACAACTCTTTTAAGTACTGCTCAAAGTATTGTTACAACGGGGCTGGCCGGAATAATGGCTGATTTTCATGTATCTTCCACTACTGCTCAATGGGTATACTCATCATTTTTACTTGTTTTGGGAGTAATGATTCCGACTTCAGCCTTTATTGCTCGTAGATTCAATATCCGGACAATTATCGTGTCCTGTTTGGGATTATTTTTGGTAGGTTCTATTTTGGCATATATTGCACCTACAATTGAAGTATTGATTTTTGCAAGGGTAATTCAGGCTGTCGGATCAGGCATATTGTTGCCGATAACTCAAATTGTGCTTCTTAAAATCATTCCTGTTGAAAAATGGCAAGTGTATATGGGATTATTCGGATTTATCATTGGAATCGCTCCTGCTTTAGCGCCAACTGTCGGTGGAGTCATCATAGACTCTGTAGGTTGGAGAGAAATTTTCCTATTGTTTGCAGTCATAACCTTTGTATTGATGGTAATATCTGCAATAGGAGTTAAATTGGAATTTGAAACTTCAGATTATTCTTTGGATATCTCTTCACTGTTTCTCTGTGTAGTTGCATGTGTTGGAATAATGCTAGGATTTTCAAATATTGCAGCAAACGGATTTGACTTGATATATGTTATCCTGCCGATTGTCATTGGTTTTATAGCATTAGTCATATTCTCACATCGCCAGTTCAATATAAAATATCCTCTTTTGGACTTGAGAATATTAAAGCACAAGTATTTCTTCTTCGGAACATTATTTTCCGCAATATTGTATTTCACAATGTGTGGTTTGAATGTTATAATGCCTTTATTTGTTCAAAATGTTGCCTATCACTCTGCAACAGAATCTGGATTGGTATTGCTTCCTGCAACGATTATAATGATTGTCTTTAATTTCATTGGTCCTGTTTTGGCAAATAGAATTGGTGTTAGAAAAGTATTGATTGCTTCATGTATATTTTCAATTGTCGGTTATTTGGTAATGATGACCTATGATGTTAATTCAAGCATCAACTATATGATACTCACTCAGGTACTGAGGGCTATTGGTGCAGGTTTAGGTTTAATGCCTGCTGTAACATGGACTATCAGTGTCGTGTCCGGTAACGTTGAGGATGCTACTGCCATTAACAATACCGTAAGACAAATCATTGGTGCAATAGGTTCTGCACTTGCGGTTGTATTGATGGCTGTATTTGCCGGAGGAAATGTTGACCACAATGCAATATCCGTTACTGCATTTGGCGAAACATCTATTGTCATGTCAATTTTGGCTGTTGTGATGTTGGTCATAGTCATTTTATTTGTGCATGACGACGTTGAAAAAGTGGAAGTTTAACAAATTTCCATTTTTTATTTTTTTAATATATATTCTATTTTATTGATAATGTGATTTTCACTTCTTTTTCAATTATTTTGTTTTCAGGATAAATATTTATTATAGTCAACATATAATGTTTCATTTTTTTTAAGCATTATTTTAAGTATTCAGTACCTTAATTTTTGGTGAGATTTTGTTTTTTTAAATCAAATAATAACTTATTTATTATATTTTTAATATATAAAATATTATCTCACTGGAGGATTTTTAATGAACAAGAGTGATTTAGAAAGAGATTACTATATGCTTAAAGGACCACTCGCAAAGAAAGGTTATGACTGGTGGTGGCATTCTTTAACTGCATATAATAAGGAAACTGGGGAAGCAAAACCATTTTTCATTGAATATTTTGTATGCAACCCTGCATTGGCTGAGGATGAACCTACTTTAGGTCAGGATCCTGAAAATCAAAGATTAGGTAAAAGGCCTTCTTATTTCATGATGAAGGTCGGAACATGGGGTAAAAATCCAAAACAGATACATAATTTTTACTCAATGAAACAGTTCCAGTGTCCTGATGATAAATTGGATATCCGTGTAGGAGACTGCGCATTGACTGAAACCCATATGAAAGGGTCATGTACAGTAACTGAGGAAGATGCTAAAAATCACCCAGAATATATGTCTGATGCAGGAGACATGAGATGGGATTTGGATATCGATAAGCAGATTACATTTAATGTAGGTTATGGTGCAAACAAGTTATTCAGAAAATTAAACTCATTTGAAATGTTTTGGCATGCTGAAGGAATCAAGACCCAATATAGCGGTACTATCTGGTTGGATGGAGTTGAATATGAAGTTATTCCTGAAAAATCCTATGGATATGCCGATAAGAATTGGGGAGGAGACTTTACCTCACCATGGCTTTGGATTTCATCATGTAACATAACCAGTCTTAAAACAGGCAAGAAATTAAATAACTCTGCTTTTGAAGCGGGTGGTGGAAGGCCAAAAGCATTTGGTATTGAAATTCCGCGTAAGTTATTGATTGGTTTTTATTATGAAGGAACAATGTATGAATATAACTTTGCCAGATTCTGGAATCTTGTCAAAATTGATTTTGACTTTGAAGAAGGTGATGATGTCCATACATGGCATATTAATGCATCAAATAAGAATTCACGAATGGAACTTGTATTGTACTGCAAACGTGAAGAAATGATGCTGTTCAATTATGAAGCGCCTGACGGCCAAAAACGTCACAACCGCTTATGGAATGGTGGAAACGGTTGGGGTGAAATCAAGCTTTATAAAAAAGATGGTACCTTAATTGACCATGTGAAAATCGAAAATGCGGGCTGTGAATATGGAGAGTATTGCTGATGATATTCTCTGATATTGTAGCTTTAATTATTGTTTATGCTTATGTTGCAGTAATATTTGTTGTAGCTGAAAAAGTTTTAAAAACAAAACCTGAGGTTTCACGTAAATTTCTGCATATTATGGTAGGTAATATGATTTTTGCCATGCCATTTTTCTCAGATCCTTGGGTTATGGTTTGGTTTTTAACTTTGCCGATTACAGTAGTGCTGTTCTTCCTTACTGAATATTCACCTATTAAAATTGATAATAGCGTAACCGAATCAGGTCATGCATTGGGATTGTTCTTCTATGCGGGAATCTGGACAGTATTGATTGCAGTATTTTCAAACTACTTGTGGATTGTTGCTTTGGCTATTGTTCCTATGGTTTATGGTGATGGATTTGCAGCTTTAATTGGTCAAAAGTTCGGCAGAATAAAATACAAAGTATTCGGAGGTACAAAATCTCTTGAAGGATCACTTACAATGTTTGTTGTTACAACTGTTATGAGTGTGTTCGTATGGATGGTTTTTACAACTATCGGTTATCCAATGCCAAATTTTAATTTACTAGCTATTTTAGGTATTTCTGCTATTGCTACAATCTGTGAAGCTTTAAGTTATGGTGGAATTGATAATTTAACGGTTCCTGCCTTGACTGCAATTTTATATTATTTGGTAACTATCACATTATAGTTACTTTCACTTTCTATTTTTTGCATTTTGATTTATTGTTTTTGCACTTCATCAACTTCGATAATTATCTCTTTATAAGTAATTAATCTTACTATTATTAACGAAAGTTACAGAGGTAATTAAAATGAATGATTATGATAGGGCAGCAGAAAGAGTTGATAAAAAAATTAAATTTTACAATGAACTTAAGGCTTATGTAGTCGTCAATGCTGTATTGGCGATAATAAACTTTTTTGTATCACCGTTCTTCTGGTGGGTATTGTTTCCGGTATTTTTCTGGGGAATAGGTATTTTGGTTGATTTTTTCAAAGCATTTATATTTGTTGACAATTATAGTGAAGAATATAGAAAAAGAAAAATAACCGAAGAAATGGAGAAAATGAAATTATGAGGGTAGATTTATTTTTTTCAAGAGACATAACTGAGCCGCATGCTGAAATTCATACAAATGAATTAACTGAAAATATTCAGCATGCAATTAATCTTTTGGAGGATGACTCAAAAAGCAATATGCTTGCTGTTAAAAAAGGCAAGGACATTACCTTTTTGGATTTTGATGAAATATTCATGATTCGTGTTGAAGACAAGCAAGTGAAGGTTTACACAGAAAATAATGAATATCAAGTGAAAAAAGCATTATATCAGGTTGAAGAATCCTTAAATCAAAATTTTGTTCGAATTTCAAAAACAACCCTTGTCAATATTAAAAAAATTGACCGTGTTGCACCTTCACTTAAGGGGATGATGTTCATAATGCTAAAAAACGGTTTGAAGGATAATATTTCAAGAAAATATTTGCCTGATTTTAAAAGGACTTTGGATTTGTGAGGTGTTAATATGCAAATTTCAAATTTGATTGAAAGAATTGCTTTAGGAGCTTTTGTAGGTTGTTTTATTGTCAGTTTGGTTGAAGTATTGATTGCTCTTCAGTCAGGACCACAAAATGTTAGTTTTTCAGGCTATGATGTCATCAATGCATTTTTAGGATCAATTGTTATTGGATGGGGATTTTCATTAAGTGGATTCATATATGAAAATGACTGGCCGTTGCCTGCTCAGGTTCTATTCCAGATGGGGATTGGTTTTGCAGTGTTGTTCTCTGTTGCAATATACTTGACATGGCTTCCAATAACTTTGGGCGTTGGTGTAATCATAGAATGGGTAACTATTGCAGTTATTTTTGCAGTTATGTTCTGGTTAGGATTTTATATATATTATTATTTGCAAGCTCGTGATATAAATAAAAAATTAGATTAATAGAGAGGTTATAGGGGAATTAATCCCCTTATCTCTTTAATATATACAAATGGGTGAGTAATATGAATTGTTAAATTCATTGTGAATTTAATAACAATAGTTAATATTCACAATTAAGACTATTGTTATATTAATTATTTAAATATTTTGCTTGAATCCACATTCACTGCAGACTTTCGTTTGAAAATGAATTACTCCACCACATTCAGGACACACCCATTTTTCCCTATCTTGCATCATCATTTTTCCAATACCTGTGGTTTTAATTCTTTTTGCACTATTTAATGTGTTTAAATCATGTCTTTTGACATACTTTTTTGAATGCTTTTTCATTAACGGACATGGAAACTCACTGCATCGTCCACAGTAGCTGAAGTTTTTAGTATCAAAACAAGTTTTGATTTTACATTTTAAACTAGCTTTATTTTTACCATCGTCTCCAATTAAACAACCGACACAGGGGTTTTGATATCTCTCACAACTAATACAGTTAACTCCGCATGGAGCAAATAATTTTGAATCAATAGTATCTGGCATTTTCATAGTTTCTACTCTCTTTACAAAAATTATATTAATTTAAAAATAAATATTTTTTTATACAAAAGGTTAAAACTGATTTAGATGTCATTGATTATTCATCCAGAAGTAAATAAACTGAAAGAGCAATTAACCCAGAGGATTTATGAATATGATAATTTGGTTAATCATGTATGTCCTGAAATTGAAAGAAGATATGTTCTGGAATTTGGCCTGCATGAGTATAAACTCTATTCTCTAGAGCTTGAAATAGACAAATTAAGAAGAAAACTTCATTTGATACAAATAGAAATCAATCATGAAAATGAAATTAATATGGATGTGATTGATAAAATCATTGCAAAAGAGTTTGAGGAATATGACAAACAGGTGCAGGCTCAGATTGATGAGATCAATTTCATAAATGAAAATAACCCTGAAAAGTTATCTGAAAGCGATTCCAAAAAACTGAAAAAGATTTATCGCTGTCTTGTTAAAAGATTGCATCCTGATTTAAATCCTAATCAGTCACTCTTTGAATTGGGTTTGTTTTATAAGGCAGTAAAGTCATTTCAACAGGGTGATTTAAGGGGATTGGAATCTGTTGTAGCTATACTTCCTGATGAAAATGCTGAAGAAGCATGTGAAATTGACAATCTTAAAAAGTTAATTAATGACTATGAAGAATTGATTGATAAAGTTAAGAAGGATTATCCGTACAATAAAAAGAATCTTCTTGATAACAGAGAGGACCATGACAAATATATGTCAATGCTTCTGGAACTGATTCGCGATAGGGAAAATGATATTGAAAAACTTGAAAATAATATTAATGGCTTGATTTAAATGTCAAACATTCAAAAGCCCGATTCGGACATTACAAATTTCGTTGGTTTTATCCAAAAAGGAGGTAAACTCAAATCTTTTGGTAAAGACATATTTTTAATTGAAGTACATGTTGCCGGCCTTGACTATATTGATGATATCGATGAGATTTTCAATGAATTGGAGGTCAATGCCAGATTAGAGTTATTCCGCGAAGCTAAAAATGAATATGACAAACATGCAATTCTAGTCAAGTACAACGGTCAAAAAATTGGTTATGTGCCAAGAAAGGATAATTATGTTCTCTCAAAGTTGATGGATGGTGGAAAGCAGCTGTATGGTGTTGTTGAAAGCTTTGGCATTGATGAAGTTTATGAAGGATATCCATTTAAATTTGTAAATTTCAAAATCTTTCTTAAAGACCATTAAAAACATTAACTTTATATGTATATAAAACAAATATTTTATTACTGTTAAAATTTTAGCAGTTTACTTTTTTTGGGATAATTCCCATTGGATGTGGCTTTTATAGCTGAACAAAAAAAAGGTGAAATTTATGTATAAATATATTAGAGATGCTTGGAAAAACCCAGATGAGTCCTACGTGCGTGAACTCATGTGGCAAAGAGCTCCAAAATGGAGACGTCAAAAAGTAGTACAAAGAATCGACAGACCTACAAGGTTAGACAGAGCTAGAAGCTTAGGTTACAGAGCTAAAAAAGGTTTCGTTTTAGTAAGAACCAGAGTAAGACGTGGTGGAAGAAGGAAATCACGTTTCAAAGGCGGTCGTAAACCTAAAAGAATGGGTGTAAACAAAATCACTCAAGCAAAATCTATTCAAAGAATCGCTGAAGAAAGAGTAGGTAAAAAATACCCTAACTTAGAAGTATTGAACTCCTACTGGGTATGGTCTGACGGAAAATACAAATACTACGAAGTTATCTTAGTAGATCCACAAAGTCCTTCTATCATTAACGATAAAAAAATCAATTGGATTTGTTCTAAAAAACACACTAACAGAGCTTTAAGAGGCTTAACCAGTGCTGGTAACAAAGGACGTGGAATAAAATCTAAAGGAAAAGGTAGTGAACAAGCAAGAAGAAGAGATTTATAATCTCTCTTTTTTTACTACTCTTTTTTGATTTTCATGATACATAACATTAAATTCAGAGTCTTCGTTTACGAAAATGAAGATGTTGATGAATTATCTCAAGCTATTTTGAACATTTTACCCGAAGCTGAAATAGAAGCTGAAGAGGCTGAAGGTTTGACTGAAGATAAAATAATAATTTTATCAGGCACTGTTTCTAAAAAAAGATATACTAAAGAATTTTTCAACTTGCTTTTGGAATCCGTTGATTTGGATAAATTAAATGATGATTTAGAGAGAAAAATGGATGAAAAGGGGAACTGGTTTTTAAGATTTGACAAGGAAGATGCCATTGATGAAAAGATGACCATCAAGGATTCCGGAGATTCCATTCACTTGAAAATTAAAATAGCAGCATATCCTGCTAAAAAGGAGATTGCAGTTGATAAAGTTCGTGAAGCTATTTTTGATAAAAATTAATCTATTTTTTTAATGAATTTTGCGGGAACACCACCGACAACTGTTTTTTCCTCAACATCTTTTGTTACAACGGCTCCTGCTGCAATGATTGCACCATCTCCAATAGTGATTCCTGGCAATATTGTTGCATTTGATCCAATCCAAACCTTGTCTCCTATTTTTATTGATGAAGGACATAGGTTTCCTCTCTTTTCAGGGTCTTCTTCATGATTAAGCGTTGCCAGAACAACATTGTGTCCAATAAGCACATCATCACCTATGTATATGCCTCCCTGATCCTGGAATTTGCAGTCAGAGTTGATGAAAACATTTTTTCCTAAATGAATATTTTTACCAAAATCTGTATAAAATGGTGGAAAAACTCTGAATTCATCATCAACTTCTTTCCCAATCAATTTTGAGAATAGTTTTTTTGTTTCTTCAAATTCATGGTATTGATAATTTATTTCACATGTTATCTTTTGTGCTTCTCTTGAATAATAATTGCATGCTTCAGCAGCTTCTTCATCCATTTCTAATGTTTCGCCAGCATTGAAAATTTTTAGTAATTCTTCTAGTTCTAACATATTAATTATTTTTTTAATTTGAAATATAATAATTTTTACATTTAAATAAAAAAAGAGAATAACTTAAATAGAGAGTTATTCCTACTGTTGATTTTGTTTGTCACGTTTTCGGTGAATTCATTTTTGCAAATGAATCGTCGGTTGGGAGTATCATGTTGAATTCATGGATTTCATCAATTTGACCTGATTCACTAAAATTTGTGAAATTTAAAACATAACTTCCTTTTGTTTTATCATCAGACAGAAAATGAGGATGCCAAACAGGCATGTTCAATTCATTCATGTATTTTGGAAAGTATGCTGTTACTATTGTTCCTGTTTGGTCTGTGTGGTTGAATACCTTTGGTTTACTGCAGCAACTTCAGTGAATTATTTATAGGGTTTTCTTCTGATTGAATAGTGTAACTAATGAGGAATTGTGGCCTATGGCACTCCTGCTAAAATAGCTACTATGACAACTTCAAGCCATATATTATATGTTTAATTAAACAGAATATTATTATGGCAGATAATGTAGATTTTATTTCAAATCCTAAAAATGCTTTCTGGCAGTTTACCACGCCACTGCTTTTGCTTACTCTTTTTGAAGCGGGTTACTCATTTGTTGATGTTTTTTGGGTGTCTCAGATGAATCCTGAATCATTTTTCGCAATAGGGGTGACAGTTCCAATACTCACGCTTATTGTAAGTTTTGGAAGGTCTCTGGGTATCGGAACCAATTCTATAATGTCAAGAGAAATGGGAGATAATAATTTAATTGGTTCTTATAATTCAATTTTGCATGGTATTGTGGCATGTTTGGTGAGCTGTGTTATCATTATGATGTCCATATTCTTTTTAATGGATATTTTAACATTTGTTGGCGCAGATTCTTCAATGGATTTGTCAATGCAGTATCTGAGTCCTATGATTTTATGTCCGTTTGTTTTTATCTTTTCTAATTTTTTTGCAAACACTCTTCAGGCTGAAGGAAACTCAAAAATTCCCACAATATTGCTTATCTCAACTAATGTCTTGAATTTGGTTTTAGATCCGATTTTCATTTTTGTTTTAGACTGGGGCGTTAGCGGTGCTTCATATGCTACAATATTATCTTCAGGATTTAGTGCTCTTTATTTATTATATTGGTATTTGAGTGGAAAATCAGAAGTTCCTATAAATTTTAGGTATTTCAAGCCAGGAATAGTTTATGATATATTTACTGTAGCTTTTCCAAACTTTTTAATGGACAGTTTATGGTGTATTTTAATACTATTCTTCAATAAGATATTAATCGAACAGCTTGGTCAAATTGGTGTGCTGCTTTACTCATCTGCTTCAAAAATTCAATCCGTAATTATTTCTCATCAAAAGGCATTCAGTAGAGGATTGGTTAGTATTTGCGGACATTTGTTTGGTGCAAATAAAATTGATGAACTGAAAGATTTATATCATTATGTGCTTAAAATAACTATTTTGATTTCAGTAATATCAACTGTAATATTCTTCTTCATTAGAGATTATGGTTTTGCATTGTTTTCAGTTACTGGCGTACCCGAATCAGTATTTTATATTGCACTTGCGGGTATTATAATTGTCCCATTCCGTGGTATTACAGCAGTCACGGAAAAAATGCTGGATGGGATGGGAAAGAGTTTTTATGAACTGCTTTTAACATTGGGCAGTATCATTTATGAAATTTCAATTGTATATTTATTGGCACCTATATTCAAGCAGGGTGTTTGTGTCTTACTGGGAATACTGGTTGGGGAAGTTACATTGGCTATTTTGTATTATATCATGCTAAAATATTTCCTTAAAAAATCTGAAAATGAAATCCATCATGCTGCAGGCGCTTAGATGTATAATAATGGTATTGCTGGTTTGTTCTGTTAGAGATTTAAATAGGTCTTTCAAAGATGGATTTAAATTTGAAGCTAAATTAATGGATGGTCAGTAAAGCATTTGCTAACCAAATAATTACCTTCAACATTAATGGAGTATTTTATGATAGAACTACTGATAATGAGGATATTGCTAGATTAAACATCAATTTAATGGCTGGTAAATACAATTATTACTTCAATGTATTCCAACGGTGATACAATATCTAATCATAGGGTAACTTGATTTAGAAAATGCCAATTTAATGATAATATTTAAATATTTACGAATTAAAAAGATTATATGGTGATAATTTGTTAGAAGCGTATCTACCTTTTATAGGTTTAATAATTTTTGGAAACATCGAAAACTTGATTCTAGCATCACAGGGTGTTGTTCAGGGTGTGGATGTTAAAATATTAAGTATACTAAGTATAATTGCTGTTATAATATGGTTGGTTATTGGAACTGTGGCTACTGAATTTGCAATCCAATATGCAAACTATATCACATTTATTGGTGGTCTTGCAATCGTTATACTAGGTATTCAAGCTATTTATGAAGCTGTTAAAAATATTCGTGCAAAAAAAATAGAGAGGGTTTAAATGGTTAATTTAAAAGATTATGCGCCATTTACTGGTTTGCTTATTTTTGGAAACATCGAAAACTTGATTCTAGCATCACAAGGTGCTGTTGCACATGTTGATCCATTTATATTGGGTGGATTAAGTTTAATTGCAGTGGTTATTTGGCTATTGCTTGGAGCTTACGGAACAAAAGTGGCTATTAAATATGCTGATTATATTGAAATTTTCGGAGGGGTAGCTATTATAGTTTTAGGTATCCAGTCAATGATTGAAGCTATGGGTGTAACTCTTTTCCCATAATTTTTCTTTTTTTCTTTTTTTCGTATAAATTTTCACTATTTATAATTTATCAAAATCTTTGAAAATCATTACTAAAAATATTCGGCCAAAAAAAATAAGAAAGTAGTCCTATCCGGAGTCGAACCGGAGTCACAAGTTCCAGAGACTCGTATGATTGCCATTACACCATAGGACTATAAATTGCATCAATTTAATATTCTATTAATTTCTATATTATTTCTTCGATATAAAATTTTTCTATTTTTCTTAAAATCGTTAGGTTTATAAATATCAGTTTAATTAAATCAAAGAATTTTTCACAATAATTTTTAATTAGATTAGAAATAGATACTAATATTGAAAATGTAAATTAATATGGATGATAAAATGGCTATGGATTTGACAGATATTGGAATTGAAGAATGACAGAAATATGGAGGGATTTACACTACCATGAGCAAGGACGGTGTAAAAAATGCAGCTCCAATAGGAATTGTATGCAAAGGCAAAAATAAACTTGGATGCAGGTTATTTGTCGGTACCAAAACTCTGAAAAACATCATGGAAACAAGGAAATATGTTGTAAATATTATTTTTAATCTTATAAATTTTGTAAAGTCAACCATCGGAAACCTGGATACTGAAGAGTTTACAGATGATGAAAATATTGCAATATTAAAAAATGCAGAAGCATATATCATTTGCGATGTCACAGACATTAGAAAAATGGATCTCATTAAAGACCATGTAACATCAAATGGTGAGGCTTATATCATAAGCAGTGATGTTGTAAAAATCGTCAAAAACAATCCATGTGCAAAGGCTTTAAACCGAGGAGTTTTTGCGCTTCTCGAATGCCTTACAAACTATACTCGACTTGACCTTGTAATATTGGGTGCAAAGGCCAATATAAAATTCCACATGTTTCAGATGGCGGTTCATTAAGTTTAATTGTTCATAATGATAAGGGTCTGACTTAAATATTTTATAATTATCTTTATTTTTTTAAATTAATAATTATGTGGTCTTTTTAAATGTGACTGTCAATTTGTCTGTTGGTGAAACAACAAGAAATTAAATTTTTTTTATTTATCTTTTGTTTATTATTTAATGAATAAATAATGATTAATTTCAATAATTAATACTTAATTATTATTTTTTCATAGGTTAATCATTTATTATTTGTTTTTTTATTTTTTTATTTATTTTTTATCGAAAGATTTATACTGAAATTGGATTTTTGATAATTTTTTTCTTTTTATTGTGATTATTTTTATTATTTGATGATGATATTTAGTTATTTTTTTGATTTATATATAATATTTTTATTTATTTAATTTTTTATATATATTTATTAGTTATTTTTTGAAAAAAAGAATGGTTAAATTTATATATTTAGAAAGACTCATTTAATATTATGTTACTCAAAAAACAAGCCTTTCCTATTAAAGAATGTCTGAATATCAATTAATATTTTGTGGTTTTGATGATCCAGAACCTGTGTGTGATGATATTCCTGATGAAAAAATATCATCAAAGTCATCTGATATCCAGTTAAAATTGGATTTAGATGATTATACATATTTCGCGGTGATTAATAATCCTACTTTAAATGATGAATTTGTTATAAATGAAAAAAGTATAATTAGATATGTTAAACCTTTTTGTAAACATTGTTATTCACGTAATGTGGTTAAATGGAATTACACGACTCGTGATTGGATAAATGATGATTTTAAGGGAACTGTTAAAGTACAAAGGTATAAATGTATAAAATGTGGTAGGATATCCTAAACTGAATTTAAAGGACAATATGAACAGTACTTCAATATTTCTGAAGATTTAAAGGAAAAAAGCAATAAAAACTAAAGAATTAAACTGGTTTTCGCTCAGAGACATTGAAGAATACTAGAATTTATTTAATAATCTCAAATTATCTCATGAAACAGTTCGAAAATCATTAATAGTGATTAAAGATAATTATATTTGCTATGATATTCCTAAATTGAGTGGATACTATGGATATGATGCGCAATGGATAAAAATAGAAAAAATATGGTATTTTAGGCATGTTCTATTTGATATATATCACCATATACCAATTGTAGAATTATTCACTGATGAAGAGAAAATTCTCATTGTTCGTGAGTTTATCAAAGAAAATACCAAACAAAAAGATAGAATGGCAATTGTTACAGATCTAAAAATAGGTTACGAAGATATAATGGAAGAATTAGAATTTAAAAGACAATAATTATGCATATTTTATCTTAAATTAAATATTAACAAACTTATTAAAAGTGAAATCAGAAAATTAAAAGTTAAAGAGAGATTTGGAAAATTTGAAGAGAATGTGTACTTGAAATTTGATAATTATTTGAATTCAAATAGTTAAATGATGCATATCATTTCTATCTAATTGGCTGAATTCACTCTATATTCAAAATTTTATCAAACCCAGACATTCTGAATATTTCTCCCACAGATTCATTAACATTTTTAATGATGAACGGAATATTGTCTGGTTTTAATTTCTTTTGAGTTGCAATCAGAACTCTGAGACCTGCACTTGAAATGTATTCCATATTGGTAAAATCCATAATTAATGAATCAAATTTTCCCATTTCATTTTTAATTTCATTGTCAAGGTCTTGTGAAGTAATTGTATCTATACGCCCTTCAACAAAAATTGTTAATTCTTGTCCATTGTAATCTTTATTAATATTCATAGTAATTTATTTGTTAATATTTAATTTTAAATATTTTGTTTTACATAATTTTAGTATAGTTAAATTTAGGAGAATAAATATGAATTTCTTTAAATTATCCTCAGCTCAGAAAATGCTTTTATTTTCAGAGATAAATAATCCTCATAATGATTCATTTTATCTTAAATTTAGAAAAGATTATGATTTGGAGGATTTGGGGTATGTTAAAAAAGCAATTAAAATAATATCTGCCCAATATTTGAATTTACAAATTAAAAATGATGATACCGGTAATTTCAAGCAGTATTATATAGATATTGATGTAAATATTGATTCATTTGATGTTTCAAATGAAAATCTAAATGATTTTATAAAAGATTATCTTGATAAACCTTTTGATGATGTATTTGACTCTCCGTTATATAAATGGGCAGTTTTAAAAACAGAATCTTCCGCTGTTTTGATAGGTGTTGTCCAGCATATTTTGCTTGATGGGACTTCTTTATTTTCAATTATTCCTCATGAAATGGATAAGTGCATCGAATCTATTAAAAACAATAGTGAATATGTCCCAATTGATTATTCCTATGAAACTTATGTTGATGAAGAATTAAAATATTTAAAATCTGATGAAGCAAAAAGTGATAAAAAATACTGGTTAAATACTTTAAAGGATTATTCCGGAGACTGGTATTCATTTGATAATTCGGAACTTGGGTATTTTGAAGTTCTTTTAGATCAGACTTCAGATTTTAATTATTCGCCATTTGTAACATCTCTTGCATTAACCTTCTTGTATTTGGCAAAATTAAAACGTGGCAATAACTTATTCAAAGATCTGGTTTTAAACACTTCAGTCCATGGCAGATACTTTGGACAAGATGATGCACTGGGAATGTTTGTAAACACTATTCCATTAAGATTAACCTATGATGAATATTTAACATTTGATGATTTGCTTGCATACTCTAAAAGCGTTTTAAAAGAGGGTTTGGCTCATGCGAAACTGCAGTTCAGCGAGTACACAACTGATTTGAGAAATGCGGGAATTGATCCTGATTGTATTTCTACTATTTCCATCGTGTCAAATTCTACAAATCATGATTCTAAATTCCTGACATATCAAAAGGACATTAAATTCCCGCTTCACTTCAGAATAAATAAAAATTTCTCCGATAAAAATGGTTTGCATTCTATTTTCATTGAATATGATAAAGCATGTTTCCATAAAAGTGAAATCGAATCAATCGGTCAAGGTTTAAAAGATCTATTAAAAGAGGTTAGCATAGATTCATCAAAAAAATGTCGGGATTACAATGTGGATGAAGTGGAATTTTTCAGGGCAGAAAATTATTATAATAATCTGATAAATTCATTTGATAATCCAACATCAATTTCACCGGATGTTAGTGGTGATAAGGTTAAATTTACACAGATTTCTAAAGCAATTGATGAGGATAAGTTACAAAATTTGTCTAACCAGTATAAACTGCCTAAGGAAAAGCTATTGCTCGCAGTTTTCCTATATGATTTAACCAAATTTTCATTTTCAAAAGATATTTTAATTGCTTATAATCGTGTTGCTGCAGGATATCATTTTGACACTGATTTAAGCGTTGAAGAATACTTAAATGATTTTAAAAATTCATTTAAAGAATTCAATAAATATCCCCTTTTAAACAATCAGAAATTAAACTTTGAAAGTGAAATATTATTTTTCATTGATGAATTTGACACTAAAGACTACAAACTTGTCTTTAATTATGAAAGTGGAAAAATCAATATCAGTTATGACGAATCATTCTATTCAAAAGAATTAATGGACGTATTTTTGGAGTCCATTGATGTATTATTGGATAAATTTACCATAAATGAGACATTACTTAATTCTATTTCAATAAGACGTGAAATTGAACTTGATGAGGACTTTGAAATTGATCTGGCTAATGAAGGCGTAATAAATAATATATTTGAAAAGATATCTTTGGAAAATCCGGATAAAACAATACTTTATACAGAGGATGGCGAGTTAACATATGATGAATTAAACAGAAAAGCAAATAAAATAGCCAACAGTTTAATTAAAAATGGGGTTGAAGTTGAAGATAAAGTAATGTTTATGATGAGGAGAAACAGTGATTTGATAGCGGCTGTTTTAGGTATTGTCAAAGCGGGTGCCGCATTTATTCCGATTGATCCGAACTATCCGAAAAACAGGATTGACCAGATATTGGAAGACAGCGATTCAAAATTTGTCATTACTTCTGAGGATATCGAATACGATGGTGAAAACAGATTTGATGTTGGAAAATTACTTGAAGAAAGCGATGATTCAAATCCGAATGTAGAATTAACTCCTGACAATTTATGTTTCTTAATTTATACTTCAGGGTCAACCGGAAAACCTAAGGGGGTAATGATTACTCATAGGGGAATATCAAACTATATTGCCAATGTGGATGAAAATGTTCCGATTTATGAGCTCAACCGTAAATGTGATAAGTTCATATCAATTTCAACAGTGTCATTCATTGTATTTTTAAGGGAGATATTCGGTACAATTTTAAACGGTTTGCCGGTGGTATTTGCAAATGATGATGAGGCTATTGACCCATTACAATTAGTGGAACTGTTTAAAAAGACTGATGCGGATGGTTTTGGCTCAACACCGACAAGACTGCTTGAATACTTGCAGCTTGAAGAAATTCAGAATGTTGTTGGCGGATGTAAAGTAATTATTGTAGGTGGTGAAGGATTCCCTCCAGTTCTCTATGATAGATTGTCAAAATACACTAAAGCAGATATCTACAATTCATATGGTCCGACAGAAGTTACAATAGCATCACATTACAAATTAATTGACTCTTCTGAAGTAACTGCTGGTTGGAAAATGCTTAATGTAGTTGATAAAATTATGGATATTGATGGAAATCAGCTGCCTGCTTATGTTTCCGGTGAAATATATGTTGGTGGTGCCGGAATTGCAAGAGGATATCTGAATAATCCTGAACAGACCGAAAAGGTGTTCATGGAGTTAAACAACATTCCATATTATAACACTGGTGATTTGGGTAAAAAGGATTCAAAAGGCGAACTGTATGTTGCAGGACGTAACGATACTCAGATTAAACTCAGAGGATTGAGAATTGAGTTATCTGAAATCGAAAGTGTAATAGCAAACTATGAAGGCATTGCATTGTCAAAGGTTGTTGTTAAAAAACTTAACAGTATTGAACACCTTTGCGCATACTTTACTGCAACTTCACAAATTAATTTGGATGATTTAAAACAGCATTTAATCGATTCACTTCCGAAGTATATGGTGCCGTCTTATTTAATACAATTGGACGCTTTTCCAAAAACTCCAAATGGAAAAACTGACTTCAAAAACTTGCCGGATCCTGAAATAAATCTAGATGATTTTATTAAACCGAGAAATGATATTGAAAAAGAACTGTTTGACATTGTCTCAGATATTTTGGGAATGGATGAATTTGGTGTTAATACTGATTTATTCAGCATTGGTTTAACTTCTTTGACAGTTATCCAGCTGACCTCTGCAATATATTCCAAATTAAATGCCCAATTGAATGTTACTGAAATTCTTAAATACAAAACTATTGAAAAAATAGCTTCTGAAATTAAAATTGAAGATGATGAATCGCAGGATATTAAAGAACTTTATCCTTTAACTCCAAATCAACTTGGAGTTTACTTTGACTGCATTAAAAATCTGGATAACACTGCATATAACCTTCCGAAGAAAATGGAATTTAGTGAAGGAATTGATGTTGGCAAACTTAAATCATCAATCATTAAAGCTATTGAAAATCATCCGTATCTCAAAACAAGAATAATAATGGATAACGGTGAAGTATATCAGCAAAGAAGGGATGATTTAAAAATTGATGATATGATTGAAGTTGTTGATGAAGCTGATGTTGATGAGTTTGTAAAACCATTCAAACTGGATGAGGGTCCATTATTCAGATTTAAGATAGTTGGAAACTCAATGCTTTTAGCTGATTTCCACCACATTATTGTTGATGGAACCTCTTTAAACATTTTATTTGATGAAATCTCAAAAATCTATGATGGAAAAGATTATGAGATTGAAGAGCTTGACGGATTTGAATATTGCTTAAATGAGATTAAAACACGCCAATCCGGTTTATATGAGGAGGCAAAATTATTCTTCAATAACAGAGTCAAAGAGTTTGATGATGTAACATTAATTCCACAGGACATTAACGGTGATGAATCACAAGGTAAAGTCGCAATGAATGATATTTTCCTTGAAAAAACCAGTATTGATGAGTTCTGTTCAAAAGCAAATATCTCTCAGAACAATTTGTTCCTGGCAGCAACATCATTTGTTATAAATAAATTCGTATATAATCGTGATACATTAATCGCAACTATCACTAATGGTAGATTCAATCCAAATCAACAGAAAACATTGGCCATGATGGTTAAAACATTACCATTAGCATTGAAATTAAATTCTGATTCAACTCTTAAGGAATACTTTGAATATATAAATGGGGAATGGCTGAATGTATTGACATATTCCGCATATCCTTTAACTGAAATTTCAAATGAATTCGATATTGCTCCTGAAATATTATATGCTTATCATGGAAAAATCATTGAAGACATTGAAATCGGTGGAATGAAAGTTGAAAGACAGTCTATTGATTATGAAGGACTGAAATTCAAAGTCAACATTAATGTTGTGGAAGTTGATGGTCAATACAGAATTTTCTGCGAATATAATGATCAGTTATACTCTGAAACTTTAATCAGCACTTTCCTTGAATCAATTAGAATAGTTTTAAACAAATTCCAGACATTTGATGAAAGCACATTGATGAAAGATATTTCAATCATTGAAAACGATGACTGGGGTGTCGATGATTTGGCATATGATGATGTTCCTGAAGACAGATTAAATAAAATATTTGAAAATCAGGTTGAAATGCATCCTGACAGAGTAATATTATATGCCACTGACGGGGAATTTACATATGATGAACTAAATAAAAAAGCTAACAGAATTGCTCACAGCCTCATTAAAAGGGGTGTCGGTCCTGAAGACAGAATAATGTTTATATTAAATAGGGACAGTAATGTGGTTGCATCAATATTTGGTATTCTAAAATCCGGTGCAGCATTCATTCCGGTGGATTCAGAATATCCATCTGAGAGAATTGAGCATGTTTTAACAGACAGTGAATCCAAATTTATCATTGTGGATGATGTGATTGAGAAGAAAGGTATAGATTTAAGTGGATATGAAGATAATTTGCTTGATGTTAATGAACTGCTCAAAGAAAAAGACACTGCTAACCCTGATCCGGATGTGCATGCAAACAATATGGCATATCTCATTTACACTTCAGGTTCAACAGGACTTCCTAAAGGAGTAATCCTTGAACATGGAAACATTGCAAACTTTGTGTATCCTGACCCAAGGAATGTTTGTACTTATGAACTGGTTCATAATCTTGAAAAAGAAGATTATAAAGTATTGTCCACAACAACAGTTGCATTTGATGTATTCCAGCAGGAAATTATGGGATCACTTTTGAATGGTGTTCCAATGGTATTTGCTAATGATACTGAATATAAAGATCCAATTGAAATGATGGATTTAATCCACAGAACCGGTGCAAATGTTTACATTGCAACCCCATCAAGACTGCTTCAGTATCTTGAAATTGAAGCGATGCAGGAGACTATGTATGGATTTAAGGTATATATTCATGCTGGAGAACCTTTCTCTAAAAGATTATATGAGCTTCTCTCACAAAATTCCAATGGAAAATTCTTTAATATGTACGGGCCAACAGAAACAACTGTCTACTGTAACGGTGTTCAGCTTGAAAGCTCAGATATTCACATTGGAAAAGAATTATTCAACGTTCATGAAATGGTCATGGACTTTGACTCCAATCCATTGCCTCCAAATGTAATAGGGGAGTTATATATTGCAGGAAAAGGGGTTTCAAGAGAATACTTGAATCGTCCTGAGAAAAATGCTGAGGCATATGAAGTTATTAACGGAATAAGATTTTACCGTTCAGGAGATTTTGTTAAGGTCACTGAAGAAGGAGATTATTATGTATTCGGAAGAATGGATAATCAAATCAAACTCAGAGGTTTAAGAATAGAAATTGGGGAAATTGAAGTTGGACTTTCAAAATTCCCAGGAATCAAATCCGTTGCAGTTGTTGTTAGAAAAATCAAAGGCAATGACCATTTATGCGCCTACTTCACAGTTCATGATGAATACAGGGAGGAAAACCGTGGAGAAAACGAATACTCAATTAATATTGATGATTTAAAAGCTTCCCTTGCGGAAAAATTGGTATATTATATGGTTCCAACAGTTTATATGGAACTTGATGAAATGCCTCAAACAGCAAATGGTAAAACAGACCTCAGAAACTTACCTGAACCTGTTTTAATAACAGAATATGTGGCTCCTGAAAATGACATTGAAGCATTCTTTACAAACCTGTTTGGTGAAATCTTAGGACTTGATGAAGTAAGTGCTACAGATAATTTCTTTGAAATTGGTGGAACCTCACTTTTAGTGACCAAAATTACAATGGAGGCACTAAACAGAAACTATAATCTGAACTATGGGGATGTATTTTCAAATCCAACTCCAAGAGCATTGGCCGAATTGGTATTATCCGACCAGTCTGAAGAGAAAAAAGCTGAACTGTCATATGATTATTCCGATATTGATTCATTACTTAAGAAAAACACTCTTGAAAACTTACTTGATGGCGAAATTCAGGATAGTTTGGGAAATATTTTACTCACTGGAGCTACAGGATTTTTAGGAATTCATGTTCTTCGTGAAATATTGGAAAATGAAACTGGTGATGTATACTGTTTCATAAGATCAAACAAAGTATTAAGCGGAGAGGAAAGATTAAAATCACTTCTCTTCTATTATTTCTCCAATGAATACGAAGAGCTTTTCAATGAGAGATTGCACATTATTGAAGGGGATATTACAAACTTTGAAGACTTTGAAAAACTTATTAATGTAAACATTGATACCATTGTCAATTGTGCAGCTAATGTGAAACACTTTTCATCTGGAACGGACATTGAGGACATTAACCTTGGTGGTGTTGTAAACGGGCTTAAGTTTGCTAAAATGAAAAATGCAAAATATGTTCAGGTTTCAACCTACAGTATTGCAGGTGAAAGTATTAACAATTATCCTCCTGTCGATGTTCCGTTCACAGAGCAGGACTTATTCATTGGTCAGGCTGTGGACAATCAGTATCTTAACTCCAAATTCCTCGCAGAAAGGGCAGTTCTTGAAGCTGCGGTAGAGAATGATTTGGATGTTAAAATCATGAGGGTTGGAAACCTGATGGCAAGAAGCTCTGACAGTGAATTCCAAATTAACTTTGAATCAAACGGATTCATTAACCGTTTAAAAGCATTTGTTACAATTGGAAAAATGTCTTACTCAATGATTATGGGCAATGTTGAATTTTCACCAATTGATATGACTGCAAAAGCAATTATTAGTCTGTCAAAAACTCCAAAGGATTGTACTGTATTCCATCCATATGATTATCACAGTATCAGTTTTGGAGATATAATTGAAATCATCAAACCTCTGGGATTGAATATTGAATATGTGGAGGAAGATGAATATCAAAAAGCATTGGATGATGCATTGGCAGATAAATCAAAACAAGAAGGAGTTTCAGGTTTAATTACTTCAATCGGTTCTGGTAAAGTTAAAAAAATCTGGCTTCCTGTATCAAATGATTATACCGTACAGGCATTGTATCGTTTGGGAATTAAATGGCCGTATGTGTCTGAAGAGTATGTCTATAACTTTGTGAAATATTTGGATGATCTGGACTTCTTTAGTATTTAAGGGGATTAATGATGTATGAAAGAAATTATGAATTATTGAGGAGTAAATTCAGTGAATTTTTCCTCCCGACATTATTTACTTCAATGGCAGGAAATATCTGTTTATTTGTGGATGGTTTGATAGTGAGCTTTTTAATTGGTGCATCTAATCTTGCACCAATTCAGATTGTAGCTCCTGTGATTACTTTTGTCAATCTAATCTATTGGATGATTGGATTGGGTGGTAGTGTACTTTGTTCTGTTGCAAAGGCAGAATTTGATGATGAAAAGAGTAATTCATATTTTTCAACATCCATTATTTCACTTTTAGTAATTGGAATACTGATTTCGATATTCGGTTTGATATTTTCAGGCAGTATTACACAGTTTTTATGTTCCTCCCAGCCCGAACTGATTCCTGAGGTAACTTCATATTTCAATTCATTAATTATTGGTATGCCGTTTTTATGTTATATGATGAGTTTATCATACTTTATAAGGGCAGATGGTATGCCGTCACTACCGTTCAGGGCAATATTGATTGCAAATATTGTTAATATATGTTTTGATGTAATTTATATTTCATATTTCCATTTAGGACTTTCAGGAGCAGCATTGGCTACTTCAACAGGTTATCTTGTTGGATCAGTTTTAATTTCATATTACTTTTTTAAAAAGGACCGTACATTGGAATTTATTAAATTAAAATTAGGCAAATTCTTCGCTTTCCTTAAAAAAATTGCAACTTCCGGATTTTCATCTTCTTCAACACAGTTATACTTAACTTTAAAATTGCTTGTAATAAACTTTTTAGTTGGAATATATGTTGGAAAATCAGGTATTGTGGCATTCGGTATCTGCTATAATAGCCTGTTCATATTATATATATTTTTAATAGGAACTGCTCAGACAATGTCTCCAATAGTGTCTGTTTACTTTAAAGAAGAAGACTATTCTGGAGTTAATTACATTATTCACAGGTCTTTAAAAATCGTTGTAATTGCAAGTTTGGCTTTATCTTTGTTATTTATTGTGTATCCTCGGGCGTTATTGTTCCTGTACAGTGTTAAAAATCCTGCAGATGTTCCTGTTGTATTGAATGCTCTGCGAATATTTGCAATAAGTTATGTGGGAACAGCCATTACATTTTTATATACTTTTTATGCTCAGGCAATTCAGAAAAATAAATTATCCACTATTATTTCCCTGCTTGAAGGTTTGGTCTTGCCTATTGGGCTTGCATGCATATTGTCCATTCCATTTGCAGGAAACGGTATTTGGATTTCATTTGCAATCGCTGAAGCATTAACAATACTGTTCATCTTTGCTTATTCAAAATATATCCATAAAAAAACAGAGGGTGAATATTCCGGATTCTTTATCAACAAGCACAATGATGATGAAAAAGTATTTGAACATACAATTAATGGTAATGTAAAAGATGCTGTGGAATTGGCACAAAATGTTCAGAATTATTTATCAGACAATAAATCTGCAGCAATAGTCAGTTTAGCTATTGAAGAGATGCTTGTAAACATCATCAACAACAATGAAACAGTTAATACAATTGACGTAATTGTTAGAAATAATGCTGACAATATTTTAATATCAATTAAGGATACTGGTGTCGATTTCAATCCAGTAGTGGAAAAAGATAATCTTGAATTTGATAATATCAGTGTTTTAAATAAAATTGCAGACAATGTTGACTATTCAAGAGTATTAGGGTTAAATAGTACTGTAATAACTATTAAAAATTAACAACTTCATTATATATCGTATAATGAAGTCATTAATCCATCATCTTATTAGCTAATGCAATATGCTAATGGTGATGAGATTAATTCCACTTTTGATATGTGGGGTCGGTGTTTATGTTTGAATTAAATGTAATTTTTTTAAAGTCTTGTTTTGGCCTAATTATGTATGACTTGAAATTTAAAATATTAATCATGTAATTATTTGGAGAGGAATATATGAAAATTCATGTGATAGTTGTATAACTTTTGTTCTCTCTACACTACCTTATCTAGAATCTATATTAATTAGATATTTTCATTCATCAATATTATATTGGGGAATTTTAAAAAATAGAATTAATAAAATGAATGTATTAACTTTTTGTTATTATTTAAATGTTTATATTAAATTTACTAAAGGTTATTAAAAAATAATACTTTTAATCTTTAATTTTTCATTTAATTAATAAGTTATTTTGTAAAATTCTGAAATTATTTTCTTGATATTGATAATGGAGGTTATTTGATGGTTAAAATTAAATAAAATATTATTTTAATATCTATTGAAAATTCTTTTAATAGGATGGTAAGTATGTAATTTTTTCAGTTTCGAATATTTGGGCTGAAAACATTCAATCCATCAATTAAATGCTATGATTTTACTTTTTCAGTTAATTTATGTAATGTTGACATGATATACAATAGTAACATGTTAATAACTATTAATAAAACGGTAGTGACATAACTGGTGTGATTTAAAAGCAAATAGAACACAACGGTTAAAATGATTACTTCAATAATATGTAATTTCATTAAATTTACTCTTCGCCTCAAGAAACTACCAATGCTTATACAAATTATAGCAACAATTCCTATGAGTACAATTGAATTAGGATGTAATTTTATAATTAAATATAAAATTAACAAGGTAGCAATAACTGACAATATTAAAGTAAATAAGAATAATTTTCTTTTTAAAACACTTTCATCATCTTCACCATCTAATTTAATTTCATCAATACTTTGATCTTCTTTTGTGAATGTTTTAACTGTGGATTTGCCATCATATTTTTTATCAAAATTCTTGAACAAATGTCTTAAGAATAAATAATATACAACCCCTATACCCACCTCCGTTATGACAATTGAAATCAAAACACTGCTTGCATTATTCAAAGTAACATGCAACACAATGATTAAACCCATTTCAAAGAAAATTTTAACCGCTGTAAAAAGCAGTGAATACATGCTCTTTCCAAAACCGTCCAACATTTTTGCAGAAATCATAGCAAATGGAACTGCAAGCATGGAAACTATCCCGAATAATGCTATCCAGTATATTTCAGTTTGCATTCCTGTAATGGAGAATAAATTAAATATATAATCTCTCATAAAGAAGAATAAAATCACTAATGCCAGTGAAGTAAAAACTGATAATTTAAGCACATATTTATACATGTCATTTAATTCGTTGAATTTACGTGCTCCAAACAAATGTCCGGTAACACTCATCAAGGCCCGGCCATAACCTCTAACAGGGACAATTAACAGATTTTTTAATTTATTCTATACAGAATATAGAATGGGGCCAATATTGTTCATAGATATTAGCAATGTAGCATTAACATATGAAGCTGAAAGAAGCCACAGAGCATTATCTAAAAAATTAGGAAGCGCTACCTTAAAGATTTCAATAATGATATATGAACGGAATTTGAAGTATTTGGTAGATAATGGAACTTTTGTCCTGCCTGAAAGATATAAATACAAAATTGGAATAAAAACAACAAAAGCTGAAAAAACAGTAGCATATGCCGCTCCTTTGATTCCCATATTCAAATTAAAAATAAAAATAGGGTCCAGAATCAGATTTAAAATATTAGATCCTATTATTAATGCAGTTGGAGTTCTTGAATTTCCTTCGGCCTGCAATGTTTCTGAAAACAGATTATTAAAAATAAAAAGGTATGCAAAAACTATAATCGGAACCAAATAGTCAAAAATCAAAATATATGAGTTTTCAGCATCCACATAAAACAAAACTCCATTTGCAAACAAAAAGAGTAATACAATAATAAACCATGCCAGATTACATGCCAATAATCCATGAATTAATGCATTGTATGAACTTTCATAATCTCCCGCCCAGATAAAACGGGACATGATTGAATTAGTTCCCTGACCTATTGAATCGCCCACTGAAAAAACAAATGTAACAAATGGAATTGATATTCCCATTGCATAAAATGCTTCCATACTTATTTTAGACACCCACAACATGTCCACTATTCCATAGATGGCATCAAAAATGCAAAATGCAATTATGGGCAAACTTAATGTCCAGAAAGATTTCTTAGGTAGGGTTACCAAATCAATTTTTTCTTTCATATATACAATATATTTTTTTAATAATTAATAACTTTTAACTTTGATTATATGTTTTATGAAGTCAAATAAGTTTCATTAAATTTTGATTTTGAGAGAGTGGTAAGTATACAATTATTCCTGTGATTAGCATTTGTAAATAAAATTTTAAAAATATACTAAACACAAAATGAAATTTTATGGCTTAAATCCTGAAAATAGGGTAAGTATATGATTTTAATTTTCACTAATTTCATTCTAATTTTTCTTTATTTTTAATTTAAAGCAGTAAATTAATATATGATGTGGAAATTAATATAATGGATTTAATCAAATTCAATAAAAATATGATTTCTACAAATCTTTAAAAAATTTAAATAATATCAATTGGTATAAATATACAACATGAGCAAAGACCGAGAAAGCATGAAGGGAACATACTTCATCTCTTCAATTTCAACAACTTCATACCTAGTGGAATATGGGGTTTTATCAATTTTTACTTTATTTCTACTTTATGTTTTGGATTTCTCAATTCCATTGACATCACGGGTTTATGGATATTATTACGGCTTTGCATATCTGATTCCAATACTAATCGGATACATTTCTGACAAATACCTGAATAAATCCACTTCACTGACCATTGGCTTTGTTTCAATGATAATAAGCCAAGTGATTCTATGGTTTTCAGCCTCATTATATGACCCCAACAATCCTGTTCGAGATACAATAGTCCTTAATTTGCAAAACATTGCGTACTTTATAGGATTGCTGTTCCTCGCATTGGGAATGAGTTTTTCATCCCTTTCAATTACACATATGATTAATTCTATCAATAACGAATCATCAAGACTTAAAGGATTCTCCATTTATTATCCCATTTTGAATTTTGGAATATTGGTAGGAGTAATCATAACAAGTGTGGTGGTGGGAAATGAAAATTATGAATTATATGAATGGATTTTCTTCATATTCACAATTATTCTAATTATCGGACTAATCATCTTTAGATTAGGCAAAGATAAGTATCTGGTTGACAATGACGGAAATCCTATGAATGATGACCGCCCTAAGGAGTCCATAATTGAGGAGTCAAATAAACTTCTCAGGAACATATCACATGAAAGCATATTCAAAATCAAAAATCTAAACTTTAATCAAAGAATAAGGCTTTTTCGTGATTCACTGACACTCAAGGAAAAGGATAGGATAACGGTCTTTTTCATATTTTTAATGATAATAATCTTTTATAGAATTGCATTTTCTCAATCCAGCATATCCCTTGTCTTTTTTATAAATACTTATGTCCAAAGGGATTTGAGCTTTTTTACAATACCTGTACAAATGTTTTCCCTGCTTAATCCTCTATTCATTTTAATTTTAGGCCCTATTTTTATTAAAGTCACTGATAAGCTGGAGAAAAAGAAAATCAAACTGGGATTCATAAAAAGAACCATATTGGCCCTGTTGGTCATGGTGCTCTGCTTTACGCTGCTAACCGTAATTGGCTATTATATAGATATTGATTCTGTGGATAAAATCAGCTTGATTTGGATTGTTGTTTTTGAATTTTTTATAGCAGTATCTGAACTTCTTTTCTCGATAGCGGGTTATGCTATGGTTGGTGATTTGGCCTCTGAAAAATATTATTCCTTGTTTTTCGGATTTTTCCTGGCTACAAAGTCTGTTGCAATGTTCTTGTCCGGATTTATATCCTCACGTTTCCCACCGGAAGGAACTGAGTCTTTTATTTTTCACATGCCGGTTCATGGACTGATGGACTTTTTCATGATATTTGTAATTATGAATCTATTTACTGCATTAGTTCTAATCATTTATAGAAAAAAATTGATTGAAAAAATGCATCTTGAAGATTCGAATTCTGCATAGTTCCACATTTTAAATACAAATAATTTGTGATATCATTGATTTATTAACTATAATCCTTGAAAAAATAGTTCATTACGAGAAATAATCTAGGTGATATCTTCCAAATTCTCCTTATCCAGCATTTGTGTTAAAATTCGAGCATACATCCTGACAAAACTGGCGGCAGTATCGCTTGAAAACATGTCTGTATGGTTTATGTGAATGACATATCCGTCATCCAAATCATTGATTACGCAGAAGAATTCGGAAAATGAATCCTTAAATGCATCCCTTATGATTATGTCGTTTCCAACATCGGATACATCATTCAAATCAAAATTATACTCAAACAGTACAGTATTATTCAAGTTGAATTCCTTTTCAAGCAATCTGAATGGATAGACATTGCTAAGCATTGATTTTAAGACCAAATCGGAAAAGTAATCCAGGTATGTTTTAATGTCATCGTTTTTGCAGTCTACAAGAATTGGGGTTGTTCGGGCAAACATTCCCAGAGAATTCTGAATATAATTTTCATGACGACCATGCTCCACAAAGTTATAGTAGACCTTAGGGCTTCCTATAAATCGGGAGTAAGTATATGCAAATACTGCATTTAGGAAAGTACCAATGGTGATGTTATTGTTTCTAGTGAACTCTTCAACATCACTTCGAATTCTGCGAATTGGGAGAGAAACTATTCCTTGAGAACCGTTTGAATCTTTTTGTATTGAATTGACTTCGCCAATGCCTGCCAGTTGTTTGGCATAAAACTCATGTGAAGAATCATAAGTCTCTTCGAATTTGGATTCAAAAGAATCACGGCTGGCATAAAGGAAGCCCAAATCAACATCTTTGTTCAAATTACCTTCAAAAGCATCAGTGAAATTATTGCCAATTATAGTGTATCCTATAGCGTCATTAATCACATGATGGATATCATAGACAATTCGATTGGATTTCTCATTGCCGATAATGAAGAAACGGGCCAAATACCTTTCCAAATCAAAAGGCTTTATAAGGTCAGTGAAATCATCGGTATTGCAAACCTCAACTAAAGGATAGCTATCACAGATTAAAAGGGGCATGTCCATGTCATCCAAAATACGTCCTTTTAAGATAGGATGCTTTTCAATCAAGGAATGAATTGAATCCTTAATGTCATCAACGGATTTATCCAAAGGACATTTAACAAGATTACATGTAGAATATGCGTTGCCCATATCATAGTCTTTTTCATTGAAATAAATTTCAAGCTGGGATTCAGAAAGGGCACAGATAACATTGTTATCATTAAAATTGAAATTTCCAATGAATTCTAATTCGGATTTGATGTTTTCAATGAATTCCGTGAGATTATCGGCTATATATGTGTCTTTTGGATACGTGCCGCTAATGTAATAGGAATCATCAGCACGATTGATGTTGAAAACAATACCATATGTGTCCACATCTTTCAAATCATCTTGAACTAGATTATGATTGGCCGATTTGAATAGCTCATTTTCAAAAGCAAATTCTGTGCTTAGGAAATTGAATGTAACTGGACAGTGCCTATACTCCAATTCATTGGTGATGTAGATTAATGATCCATAATTCAAACCCAAATTCCTTATATCTCCAAATGCGGTTTTAATTTTATAAACATCTCTTACAATGGAAACATCATCATAATCATTGCCGATATCGACATGTACTGGATACTGGCTGGTAAACCACCCTACGGTTCTGAAAAGATTTGCAAGATTATCATCACGCCCATAAGATTCTCGATTAAATATGATATCTTTCCCGTAAGTCTTTTTATATGCACGTGCAATAGCTAATGCCCAATATTCCTCCTCTGAAAGCATCAATAGGTTATCGACATCATATCCTACATCAGCATTGAAATTAAATCCCTTGGCATTTCCTCTAATCTGTGAATCGTCCAATAGTCCATTAACTTCAATCCAATGCAATTTCTCTTCTTCAGAAATGTTATCAACCAATCCTTTTACATCTTCAATCCAATCCTTATATGAATATGGTCTGGTGAGTTCAATATTCCCATCATTCGGGTCATGATAAGCTTCTTTTATTGATAATCCATTACCTTCGATAATCTCTGATGAAATTTCTTGAGTATTTTCAATATTCTGAGCAATCCTATAAGGTGTTCTATAATTCAATATGTCTCTTGCAGGATATGTTATGCCGTTTTTGTTGAGCAATGAGATTACACGTATCGCCGTGATGGAATCTCCACCGAGATTAATGAAGTCATCATTTAATCCAACGAACTCCTGATTAAACACAGCCTTGAATGCATCAGCCACCATCTTTTCCACGGCATTTGTTGGAGCAACATAATCAACAAAACTATCAACTTGATATTCATTGCCATAAACGTCTAGGGAATTCTCACTTTGACTTGGGGTAGAGAATATTTTCAAATCTTCACTGATGCAATAGTCAATATCAGAGAGCATCTCCTTTTCCAACATTTGGGTTAAAATTTTGGCATACGCTTTAGCAAAACTGATTATGGTTTTTCTAGAAAACTTATCGGAATGCTGAATCCCTACAACATAGCCATCATCCAAATCATTAACGACACATAGCAAATCGGAAATTGAATCTATGATGTTTTCGCTTGCAATAATGTCCTCATTTAAACTGAAAACATCAATGAGATTCAAGTTATACTCAAACATCACATCATTATTCAGATTGAATTCGGAAGCAAGCATTCTGAATGGATAAACATCATTTAACATGGAAGATAATGCCAAATCTGAAAAATAGCTTAAATATTCTTTGATGAAATCATTTTTGCAATCAACCAGAATTGGAACAGTTCGAGTGAACATCCCTACTGCATTTCGAGCATAATCCTCATGTCGCCCATGCTCAGTGAAATTAAAGTAAACTTTGTCACAGCATAAAAAACGAGAATAAGTATAAGCAAAAGCGGCATTTAAGAAAATTCCTGCAGTTATCCCATTAGCACTAGCGAACTCTTCAACACTGTTCTTAATGCCTAGAATAGGAATGGAAACAATGCCCTCACAACCCTCAGATTCATTCGGCAATTGCTTTACTTCATCGATATCTGTCAAGTGTTTGGCATAGAATTCATGGGCTCGCTCATAGCCGGATTCAGATTTGGATTTGAAAGAATCATAACTTGCATGAACAAAACCTAAATCAATACTTTCATCCAGATTATCTTCTAAAGCATTAATCAAATCATTTTCAACAAATGTGCATCCTACAGCGTCATTTATGATATGATGTGCCTCAAAGAATACCTTTTTTTCTTCATTTTTATCAATAATATAAAAACGTGAGAGGGATTTTTCCAAATCAAATGCCTTTAAAAGATTAGAAATGTCATCATCAGAAGTTATATTAATATCAGGATTGCTGTCGCAAATTAAAAATGGAGTAGTGTCATTATCTAAAAGTCTTGACTTTAAAATAGGGTGTTTATCAATTATTGATAAGATTGCCTCTTCAATTTCTTCAATCGAACTATCCGAACCGCAATCAATAGAGGCAAATGTGGAATATGCAGTATTCTTATTGTTGACTTTCTCATCCAAATAAATTCCCAATTGAACTTCAGATAATGGACAGATTATTGTGGAATCATCAAATGAAGCATTTTTCTCCTTGAAAATATTTTTTGCTGAATTTCTAACATCTTCAAGCCATGATTCATATGAGCTAGGTTTATCAAGTTTCATTTTTGCATCTAAAGCCAAATGAGTGTAGATATATGTCAAATCATCCAATAAAATACTCCAGCTTACCCCATCCACAATCAGATGATGAATGACAAAAACAAGATAACATTTATCTTCGCAGCGAGCCAAACTGACATCCATCAGATTATTGAAAACATCAAGTGAATCTTTAGCTTTCTGGATGATTTCTGCAATGCCTTCATCAATATTGCCAGTTATCTCATATTCATTGATTTCACAGATTCGAGTATTCAACGGTAATATTTCCTGCACATACCAATCATCTTTAACTTTGAATCTCGCCCTCAGCATGTCGTGCAGTTTTGTTAATTCATCCAAAGCAGCCTGCAGTATAGCGATATCCAAATCAACTGCAGATTCCAAAACAAATTCCTGTGTGAAATTATTCCTGTTTATTTGATCAAAGAAATAATCCTGAATTGGAAGCAAATCAAAAATGCCTTCGACATATTCATGGGATTCTTCAAATTTATCTCTCGCATTCTGAGCAATGAGATAGGGGGTCTTATACTTTAAAATATCACTTGGATTACAAATGATTCCTTCATTTTGAAGCAGGGAGACTATGCGTATGGCCTTAATTGAATCTCCACCCAAACGATAGAAGTTATCATTGATTCCGACCTTCTTTACATCCAGAACATTTTCCCATACTTTAACAACTGCATCTTCAACCGCATTTGTCGGTGAAGCATATTTGTATTTTGCTGCTTTAGGTTGAGGCAATCTTTTAATATCTATCTTTCCGTTGTTGTTTAGAGGTATGGAATCAATCTGCATTATTGAAGTGGGAACCATAAACGGAAGTAGCACATTTCCCAAATCATTCAATAGTTTATCCGTATCAATGACATCATCACTAACGATGTATGAATACAATTGAGTATTTCTGGAATCCGCTACTGTGACGGCCTGGTTTATATTCTCATTTCTCTCAATTTGCCTGTTGATTTCATCCACTTCAATTCTTTGACCATTGATTTTGATTTGCGTATCCATCCTTCCGATGAAATTTATTTCGCCATTACTATCAAGATATGCTAAATCTCCAGTGCAGTACAATGTGCCTTCATCAAATGGATTTGCGATGAAATGTCTGTTTGTTTCATTCTCATTGTTTAAATAACCATCAGCCACCTGTTTTCCACCAATGCACAATTCTCCAGGAATGCCTATTGGGCATAATTGTCTTTTATCATTTAAAATATAAATTTGAGTATTTATATTGGCTTTTCCAATGGTGATTTTATCATATAGGACTCTTTTAATGCTTGCGAATATTGTTGCTTCGCAAGGTCCATATGCATTGTAGATAATTGGATTGTAATTTTTCCGAATTTCGGCTACCAGACCTTCATTTAGGACTTCTCCTGCAAGTATCAGCTGTCCCACATTTTCCATAATCCTTTCAAAATTTGGAAGCTTTAAAAACATTTTCAATTTGGCCGGAACCGTATTGACAATTGATTTTTGATTCAATACGTCTCTAGGAATTCCTGAAAAATCATAATTCTCATTGATTACATGCAGCTGAATGCCATTCAACATTGAAAAGATAATCTCAAAAAGCGATGTGTCAAATCCTATATTTGTCGTGTGGTAAAAAATCCTGCTGTCTTTATCATAAAATTGCTTTTTAGCACTTATCAGGAAGTTTTCAACATTTTCATGAGTGATTTGCACACCTTTTGGGACCCCTGTAGTTCCTGAAGTATGAAGTATGCACAGCTTGCCTTGAGAGGACAATTCGAATTCGCCATAATCATAATCATATAATGACTTTTGGTTCAAATCAACAATGTCGACATCATCCATGTCCAAATCCAGATTCGTCAATACAACTTTTGCGTCAACCTCATCAATGATGCGCCTTATCATTCCCTCTGGAGCTGATGGGTTGATTGGGACATAAACCGCATTCAGTTTCAAAATGCTATAGAAGCCCAAAACAGATTCTATACTACGGTTAGCTATCAATACGATATTATCTTGTTTTTTAACACTGAATTTGTCCTTCAGATAATTTGACAAGCTGTTGGTTTTCAAATCAAAATCATTATAGCTTAAAGAAGATTCATGATTGGACAAAATTTTCATTGTAGGGTTTTTAGCAATTTGCTCTTTTAATGCTATCAGGATTGGGTCATATTTCACGTCCTCCTTAACGCCAGTCATTTCGATTATCCTTTCCCGCTCGCCAGATGATAGAATGTCAATGTCATCAATTTTCATACCCATATTTTTGCCGATGTTGTCAATCAAATTAATATAATGGCCCAGTAGTCCATTAATCTTATCAAAGGAATACAAATCAGTATTATAATCGAATTCAACAGTCAAATCGGATGGACTATTCTTTATTGTGCATGTCAAATCAAATTTGGATCCATCCCACTCTAAATTATTGTCAAAGTCATCGGCAGTGTTCTGTATAAATGCTATGTTGAACAGAGGATTGAATGAATTGTTGGTTGGTATGTTATGGTCTTCAACTATCTGTTCGATTGAATAGTTCTGATTGGCGAATAAGTTGGCCAATTCTTCTTCGGTTTTCATTAAAGTCTCTTTTAAGGTATCCCTGCCACACATGGTCTGTGCAAATGGCAGTGTATTGGCAAACATTCCCAAAGTCTTTTTCAGAACTGGAGATGTTCTTCCGTTTGTTATGATTCCAATTTGAATGTTCGATTCGTCTGTGTATTTGTGAAGCAAAATGCAGAATTGCAGAAGTAATAATTTGTAAACTGTGGTGTTGTTGTCCATTGCTCGTTTTTCTATAATTTCTTTATCCAGAATGTATGCAATCTTGCTTCCGTTAAAAGTCATTTCTAGTGGCCTTTCAAAATCTGTCATAAGTACGGTTCCATATTCTGAAAGTTCTCTGTTTTTCCAGTAATCCGCTTCCTTAGTCTGCTGATTCTTAACCCATAATACATTAACCGGAGGGTTTCTTTTAAGTTCATATTTTATGGATGGCTTTTCACAAATGAGTAAGATATCTTCAACCGTTAGATTTTCGATTCCACAACTGACAAATTGATTTAAAACCTTTTTGATGCTCCTTAAAAATGAGTGGACATATGGAAAAGTGTATTTGTTGGCATCGAACTTTAATTTCAAGAGATATTTCTGGGATGATTCGCCGATAATCAGTGAGGGGTTTGAATCATTGTCTTCCAAATCATTATAAATATAATTAAAATGAGATTGGATGGTCAATTTCCTTAACAATTCATTATACTCCTTTGGATTGGAAAAATCATCACTGAGATTGGCAATATACTCAATGACATTCCTTTTTCTGTTTTCATCATTGAATTTCAATGGGGCCTCAATGGATTTTCCATTGATTTTGGACTTTGTTTTGATGAAAATTTGGCTATCTTCACTATATTTTGTCAATGTAATGCATGTAGCTGTCAAAAACAACAAATTAGGGTCTAAATCGTATTTTAAAGCTAAATCATTAATTTTTGATTTGATTATGGAAATGCAAACATATTCCATTTTTGAGATGTTGTCATCATTTTTATTAAACATAAGGGCTGAAGATTGCATAAAAACACACTATAATAGTAGTTTTTACTGATTATTATTAAAAAATTTTTTCATTTAGTTCACAATTTTTAATCCTAAAACAAAATTGATTTGACTTTGGAGGGAATCCTATTGATTTTGCAATTTTTTTTTAAATCAGGAGTGTTGGCGGAAATTATTTAATTTTGAACATTTTTCATTTTCTCCATTTTATTTTTCTTATATTAAGTTAATGATATGAATCTTATTGCGTTAATAACTGAATTTAAATCCATTTTATTTATTTTTATTAGATTAAATAATCTTATTAGATTGTATGATGCTACAATGGCGAACATTAGGTTCTGTACTCTTTTTAATCCAATTATTGGGATATGGTCATAATCATAGATTCTTTTGAAAGTTCCGTTGTGTGCTTCTACTGTCTTTGAACGTAGTTTATAGTCTTTTATTCCTTCTTCTGTGGACATTAATCGTTCTACTTTGTATTTGACGTCGTGAACGTATCTTGTTATTGTTCTGTGGTTTGTTGTGTAGCAGGTTCCTTTGTGTTTGCATTTTTTGCAAGCTGTGTAGTTGGAATAGACTAATTTGATTTTATTTCCTCCTCCTTTTTCTTGTGGTGCTGGATATGAGCCGTCAAGGGTTAATTCTTGTTTTTCTGGGCAAATAAAAACATTTTTATATTCATCAAAAACAAAGTAATCTATAGCAAATGGATTGTCAGGTTGATTGCCTGAATTTTGTCTATTTTGCTGTTTTGTTGGAATTAAGGCAGTGATATCTAATTCTTCGAGATATTGCAGATTTGCTAGTGTTGAATATATTGTATCCGTGCTAATTTTTTGGGGTTTAAGTTGTAAATTAACGAGTATTTGATTCATTAATGCTGGGATTTGGTAATGGTCTGTGGGATTTTGAACTGCATTAACTCCACAAATTAACTTTGATTTTGTATCTGTCCCCAATTGTATGTTATATGCAAATTTTGGATATTTTTGTCCTTTATCTTTTATTTTCATTAATCGAGTGTCATGATCATTTAAAGCCAGTGACACTTGGCCAGAATAATCTAACAACTGCCACCAATGAAACAAAATATCGACTTTTTCTTCGTCAGATAATGAATTATCCATTAGAAATTTTCTTGCTGTTCTTCTAAGCTGTTTAATTTCATTTTTTGACAATTCTTCAACCATATAATGTCTAATTAATAGACTAATGTCTTTTTCTTTAATTATATTAAATGGTGAATTATATGCCTTTTTGATTGTCCCATCAATCGCAATATGTTCAAAATCAGTTAAACCCAGTTTATTAGCCACAATTAGAATAAAACTCATAATAAACTGGAAAATTCCTTGAAAATCCTCACGATAATCTCGAATAGTTCGATCTTTAGGTTCAATAGCATGTGAAATTAAATTATATAAATAATTAAATTTTGCATTATGGGCCAAGACCACAGAACTTGTTATTTTATTAATATAACCATAAAAAATTAGTTTAATCATATCTTTAAGTTCAAATGGTGGTTTTCCTTTATCAGACGTTATTCGTTCAATTTTAAAGAAATTAAAAGCACTATCAACAATAATGGATGTAAGATACATAAGCTGAAATTCTTCATCCATTTCATCAATTTCCCTACTTTTATCACTCAGAATAAGTGAATTCAAAATCATATAAATCAAAACTCCATATAATTAATTAAATAATTATAAAATTAACTATAATTAATTATATATTTGTAATTTGTAATATAAATAGATTTTAATAACTTATAGTAAGAATAAAAAATAAATAACTAATATTATCAAATATTAACAATAATATTAATAGTATAGAAAAATTGAAGTTTAAAATCTCAAGAAATGAAAAAAATAAGAAAAAACAAGCAAAAAAATTGAAAATACATGATTGAACATTATTTAAAATTAATTTAAAAAATTAGTAAAAAGTTGAACAGTTATTAATAACTAATAATTTCCGCCAACACTCATAATAAAATAGCTATTTATATATAATTTAAAAAAGTAAAATAATATTAATTAAGATAATTGAGGTTATTATATGAAAGGTGAAGTATATTATGGTAAAGGCATTCGTGAATTGGAAGATCAATATCCTGATTTGTACGAACTTGTAACTGATATGAATGAAACTGTATGGGATGGAAAAATTCTCGATTATAAAACTCAAAAATTAATAGCTATTGGAATTACTGCTTCCCGTGCAGACCCAAGAGCAACTAAAAAGCAAATTAAAAGTGCAATTGAAGTGTTAGGTATCAGTAAAGATGAAATTGTTGATGTTTTAAGAGTTGTTTTATTAACCTCAGGTATGCCAGCATTTTCAAAATCCTTACAAATTTTAAACAGTGTTTTAGAGACTATGGATTAAGCTTCAAAATCATTTTGAAGTTTTCTTTTTTTCTTATATTATTTTTAAAGTCATTACTATTCTGAATATATGGTATGCTATAAAAAGGATCATTCCGATGTTTAATAATGAGGTTACTATCGGTTTTTCAAGATATATTTCTCTTTTAGATTCATTTATTTCAACCTTATCATATTTTGTAAATATTGCATTCAGCCCTACAATCCAAGCAAAAAGTAGAATTATCAAATAAGTTGCTACTATGCCAATGTCTCCAATGTTTGCTGAATTTATGTTTTGTGTTATGTTGCTTAGTGATGTGGAGAAAAATATACTGGCTACTGATCCGAAGAAATTGACGAATGCATGTAATGATATTGAATATATGATTTTTCCGGTTTTAATATAGACGAATGCAAAAAATCCGCCCAGTAGGAATGCATAGAAAAATTGGCTTAGGTTTCCATGGAATAATGCAAATATTAATGCTGATAGAAATATTGATAGCTTCGCCCCGTATTTTATTGTCCTGTCAATCAGTAGTTTTCTAAAGAACAGTTCTTCAAATATCGGTGCCAGTATGCTTATTACAAGCAGATTTACGTAAATACTTGAATTTTGAATTATTTGTTCTATGGGATTAATCACATCATTTGTAAGTGTGTTTCCTATTATTGTTGTAATGATAAGCCCAATCATGTTTCCTATCCACATTAATGTTAGGGCTATGCAGAAATATTCTATTGTTGTTTTTAAACTTAGATTTTTCTTATTTATTGGTGTTGATTCGATTTTTCCCATCAGATACATGAAAATTGGCAATATTAATAGGTAATTTGTCAGGGAAGATAGGACTGTTTGAATATTGGTGTTTCTTATTAATGTCACATCCCATAATGCAATGATATTTACCAGCAATATTTGGAATAGTATCGGTATCAGTGCAAGGGCTAAGTAATTAAATCCTATTCTTGAGAAAATTTTTCTGTTTTCGTCCAATTTCTCCACCTTTAAAATTAATGTAATTAATATTTAACTTTTAATATATATACTTTAATAATGTTTGGGTATAGTTAAATTTTTTTGATGAACGTAAATTTAAATTAAGTTTAACCTAATAATTATTCTTTGTTTTACCTAAAAAAGATTTAAAACAGAATAGTTTATATATTACTTATTATTTAATAGTATATTGGACAATACATTATTTAGACAAAAATAAATTTTGGTATTCAAAAAAATACACTATTTAGGTTTACCTAAAATTTATATATTGTTGTTTATAAAAATATATGTGTTATTGGATTTTTTTTGAATTTTATCCAATATCATATAAAAAATATACGGGAGATAATAATATGATTGAAAAAGAATATGTTGAAAAAGTAATGAAACATAAACATGCACTTATTTTTGTCGGTGGAATTGCAACTGCTATTGTTGGTAAAAAAATCTTAGAATCAAAAACTGTAAAAGATGCTTGTACCCAAGGTATGGCTACTGTTATGGCAGCTAAAAAAGATGCAGAAGAATGCTTCCAAGATATGAAAGACAACGCTGAAGACATTGTTGTTGACGCAAATTCCGAAGTAAAAAAAGAAATTTACGTAGAAGATAAAGAATAAATTTTTTTCTGGTAGTGTAGAAATGAAATATCAAGTAATGTATGATAAAGGAACTCGTTTAAGAGTTCGATCAGGCCAATGGGCTTTCACTAAAGAGGAAGGCTATGGTCTTGCTTCATTACTTTTAGAAAATGATTTTATCCATGAAGTATACACATCACATAGAAACGGAAGCATTTTAATTTATTATGATGATGTTGAAAATAAACAGAAAATTTTCAATATTTTAAATTCAATCACAATGGATGATTTGGTTGAAGGTGAAGCTTCACAGCTTCAAATTTCAAGAGAAATCACTGATGATTTTATATTGAAATTAACTAAAATGTTTACTTACAGACTATTGGGAAGGATATTCTTACCTATTAGGATTAAAAATATTTTGACTATTATGCGTGCTACAAAATATATTTGGGAAGGATTGGATAGTCTAACCAGTTTCCGTATTGATGTTGCACTTCTTGACGGAGCGGCTGTTGCTGGAGCATTATATATGAGAGACTTTGCACCAGCAAGTTCAATGATGTTCTTATTGTCCATCTCCGATGCATTAGAAGACTACACTGTTCAAAAAGCTAAAAGTACATTAAAAGATAGTTTAGCTTTAAATATTGATACTGTATGGGTAGTAGGAGAAGATGGAACAGAAGAACAACGCCCGGCTTTAGAGGTTAAAAAAGGAGATAAAATCAAAATCCACATGGGAGATGTCATTCCTGTGGATGGTAAAGTAGTGGACGGAGATGCAATGGTTAATGAGGCTTCAATGACTGGAGAACCATTGGCTGTTCATAAAAGTTCAGGTAAGACAGTTCACGCAGGAACTGTACTTGAAGAAGGAAACATTGTTGTTGAAGTGTTTTCAATCAATAAGGAAACCAGATTAAACAAGATCATTGACTTGATTGAAAACTCAGAAGATTTAAAGGCTGATGCTCAAAGTAAAGCTGAAAAATTAGCTGATTCTATTGTTCCTTATAGTTTCCTTGCTACAGCAATTACTTATTTAATTACAAGAAATCCTGTCAAGGCGTTATCTGTATTGATGGTTGATTTCTCATGCGCAATTAAATTAACAACTCCATTATCAATCATATCTGCAATGCGTGAAGCATCTGATAATCGTATGATGGTAAAAGGAGGTAAATTCCTTGAGAAATATGCAACTGCAGATACTATTGTGTTCGATAAGACTGGAACTTTAACAAATGCTTCTCCAAAAGTCGTTCATGTATTCCCTATGACTAAAAAATACACAAGGGAAGAAATTCTAAGAATGGCTGCCTGTATTGAAGAGCACTTTGCTCATAGTATTGCAACAGCTATTGTAAAACAGGCTGAAGAAGAAGGAATTAAGCATGAAGAAGACCACAGTGAAGTTGAATACATTGTAGCTCATGGTATTGCTACTACTTATGATGGTAAACGTGTTGTAATCGGTAGTAGACACTTCTTGTTTGATGATGAGGGCATTAAGATAAATAAGACTCAGGAAAAGAAAATCAAAAAAGAAGTTAAAGAGCATTCTGTTGTTTACATGGCTATTGACGGTAAACTTCAAGGTCTTATCTGTATAGACGATCCTGTTCGTGAAGAAGCAAAATATGTCATTGAAGAACTTAAGTCATTAGGCATCGAAAATGTCATAATGCTTACTGGAGACAGTGAAAGCGGAGCTAAATCCAGTGCTGAAGCTTTAGGAATCACGGAATACAGATCACAAGTACTTCCAGAAGATAAATCAAGGATTGTTGAAGAATTAAAAGCTGAAGGTAAAACCGTTATCATGGTCGGTGATGGTATAAACGATTCACCCGCACTCGCTGCAGCTGATGTATCAGTATCGATGAAAAATTCCTCAGATATTGCTCGTGAAGTAGCTGACATTTCACTTTTATCTGATGACTTGAATGATTTGATAACATTAAGAAAGTTAAGTACTGGTATGTTTGATAAGATCAATACGAATTATCGCAGAATTGTTGCGGTTAACGGAACCTTGCTTGTATTGGGAGTATTAGGTGTAATTCAACCATCTACGTCCTCAATGATACATAACTTATCAACAATGCTGTTTGGTGCTTTAAGTACTAAATCAGTCCTTGGTGATGATAATCCGAATGAAATTAAAGTTGAAGCTATTGAAGTGACTGATGCTGCATAAATGTAGAATTTTTTCTACATTTTTTTCTATTTTTTTCTTAAACTTTTAATATTAAAACATTCATATTATTTAATGTATAAAATTTTAGATTAAGTGATGTGATGAATAAAAGAAAATTTTTACCATTAATTCTGCCGATTGCAATTCTTATTTTTTGGTATATCATAACTGACGGTATTTCTTTGGTTAAACCTTATGTATTGCCGAGTCCGGTTGCTGTATTATATTCTGCAATCAGCATTATACAATCTGGAAAATTGCTTCAAAATACTATTGATACATTATTTAAAGTATTTGCCGGTTTGATTTTAGCGTCCCTTGTTGCTATTCCTTCTGGTATTCTTTTAGGATGGTATGAAACTTTGGAAGAGTTGTGTTCTTTTGTAATCAGTATTTTAAGGCCTATACCTCCTGTTGCATGGATTCCATTTTCAATTTTATGGTTTGGAATTGGTACTGTTCCTGCAGTATTTATTATCTTTATGGGGTGTGTTTTCCCGATTTTGGTTTATACCATGGATGGTGTAAAGAGAACTGATAAAGTATTAATTGAATCTGCACAGACATTAGGCGCAAATGATTGGAATGTTCTTAAAAGAGTAATATTGCCTTCTGCTGTTCCTTATGTTATTTCTGGACTTAAAGTGGGTGTTGGAATTGCTTTGATGTGTACAATTTCAGCAGAAATGATTGGTTCAAGCAGTGGTTTAGGATATATGATTTTAACAGCTACAAACTTATTTGATCCAGGTACTACAGTTGTTGGTATGCTTGTCATTGGTTTGATTGGTCTTGTTCTTGATTATGTATTTGGACTTGCACAAAAAAGGATTTTCTGGTAGGTGTTTTGAGTGTCAATTGAAATTAAAAATATTAACAAGTCCTTTGATGGAAGAGGAAAAAACTTATCTGTTTTAGAGGATATTAATTTGACAATTGATGATGGGGAGTTTGTATGTTTGCTTGGCCCATCAGGTTGCGGTAAAACAACTCTTCTTCGTTTGATTGCAGGTCTTGACAATCCTACTTCCGGTGAAGTTGTAGCTAATGGTGAAGTTGTTGAAAAGCCTTCTGGTGATAGAGCAGTTATTTTTCAGCAATATTCATTGTTTCCTTGGCTCACTGTACTTCAAAATGTAACTTTTGGTCTTGAAATGTCAGGCGGTTCAAAAGAGGAAAATATTCAGGCCGCAGAAAGATATCTTCAAAGTGTTGGTTTGCTTGAGTTTAAAGATAGCTATCCTCATGAACTTTCAGGTGGTATGAAACAGAGGGTCGCAATTATTAGATCTTTGCTTAACCATTCACCTATCTTGCTTATGGATGAGCCGTTTTCTGCATTGGATATGCAAAATAGACATAAGCTTCAGGAACAGCTAATTGGTGTTTGGAAAAGATTCGAAAATACGATTGTTTTTGTAACTCACGATGTTGATGAAGCCGTTTATCTTGCAGATAAAATAGTTTTGCTTGATAAAAATCCGGGTAAAATCGCAGAAGTGATTTCTGTCGATTTGGAAAGGCCAAGAAAAAGAGAATCTCAAGAATTTTTAGAAATTCAAGAATCAATTGTTGAAAATCTTGATATGGAAGAATAGTTAATTAACTATCTTCTAATTCATTTTTTATTTTTAAAATTTCATTTTTAACTATATTAACGCATTTTTCATCATTTTCATTAATTCTGACTGTGCATTCTGCATGCAAGTCATATTTTTTTAATAGTTTACTCACATTCAAATTATATTCTACTGTCACATCTTTTGTTTTTAATATTGTTTCAGGACAGCAGTTTTCACAGCCATTTACGGCTATGACTTTATTATTTTTTGCCAGTTCAATGAATTTTTTGTAATTGCCTCCGCTTGCAACTACACAGCAATATTCAATGTCTTCATGTTCAATGGACAAGTCGTAAACACTGACTCGTGATACTTCACCTCTTGGGTTCATGCCGCTGCAGGCACATAATACAATCTTTTCATTCATGTTATCACAATTTAGCTATTAAGGTACCATAATTTCCATTTTTAATGCCTTCATATACATAATCCAATGCCTTTAGGATTGAATCGTTTAAATCGTTATCTTTTGCAAGATATGCAGTAATTGCTGCGGATAAATTACATCCTGTACCATGAAGATTGTCTGTTTCAATCAATTCCTGTTTTTTGATTGTTGTTTTTCCATCAATGTTTATTGTGTTGATGCCATCCAAATGTCCTCCAGTAATTAAACTATTGCATTTGATATTTTTAGAAGCTTCAATAGCATCCTTTTTGTCATTGATTTTCATGCCACTTAATTTTTCAGCTTCACTGATATTTGGTGTGGTTAAAATTGAATTTGGAAGTAAATATTTGTTTAAAGCATCTGCTAAATCCTCTTTGGTTAAATCTCCTCCTGAAGTAGCAACCATGACTGGATCAACAACTGCCTTTAAATCATACTCTTTAATCTTTAGAGAAACCAATTTGATTATTTCTGGTGAGTAAAGCATGCCTGTTTTAATGAATTCAACTTCATATGAATCCATAACTGAATCAATCTGCTCTTCAATGTATACTGGTGAAATGGGTTTGGTTGAAAAAAACTTATATGGATTTTGAGCTGTAAGGGCAGTTACTATTCCTGTTCCATAAACTCCAATTGCCTGAAATGTTTTTAAATCAGCAAAAACACCTGCTCCTGCTGATGGATCAACACCTGCAATTGACATTACAATCATTGTTTAGCCCCTAGTAACTTTTAGGCGTTCACTTCCACGGAAAGGCTCAACGTTAACTTTCAGCTCTTTCAGGTATTTTCTTGTATGGGTCTTTTCACCGTGAATCATGATTTCGCCTAAATCTTCAGCAGTATTAACATCTAATGCCATGAAAAATGAATCATGCACCTGAGGATTTAATTTTTTTCTTTCAGCAGCTTGTACATGTTTCTTATAGCTTAATCCTTCAAATCGTGTGTGGATTGCCATTGGCTTCATGATTATCATATTTGTTCCGCCTCCTTTTGACGGAACTATGATAAAGTCAAGACTTTTGGATGCGTCAATTAACATTTGAATATTGGTTTTTCCAATTAAAGGCACGTCTGATGGAACAATGATAATTTTTTTTGCTTTTCCTTTACAATATTTCATTGCCTGTTTTAAAGCTTTGTTTAAATTGGAGTTTTCATCTTCCAAAATAGTGTCTAAATTCAACTTTTTAGCATAATTCAAAACATCTTCATCCCGACTAATGATGAATATCCTATCAACATGCTTTTTTAAAGTATCTGTAACATCCTGAAGCATAACCTTTAGAAGATTTTCTCTTTCTTCATCTGATAAAAAGGGAGATAATCTTGTTTTAGCATTTTTAAACTTGCTTACAGGAATTATAGCATAAATATTATCCATTTTAATCACTTAATATGTTTTGGCGACTAATGCAACATATTTTGCATCTTTTCCACTAACAATACATTTAGCACCATCTTCAGCATCCTTGTGAATTCCTAAAACATCATAACCGGTTTTTTCTTCGATTTCTTTTCCGCAATCTTCATCACCGCACCAGTTTACTGCAGCAACGTTTCCTGCTTCAACCAGTTCTGCAATCTCATCAATGTTTTCTGTAAATTTGACATGCTCTTCCTGGAATTTCCATGCTGAACCTTTGAGATTTTCATATGATTTGTCAAGTAAATCCTTAACGTTATCAACTAATGTATCATCCAATGCCAATTCAATTTTTTCTCCTTCGTCACGTCTCATGGCTATAGTAATATTGTTTTCCAAATCTCTTGGTCCAAGCTCTAGTTTTAAAGGAGTTCCTTTCAATTCCCAGTCATAGAACTTTTTACCTGGTCTGATGTCTCTGTCATCAATGTTTACGCGCAAGCCCGCATCTTCCAATGCCTCTTTGATTTCTGTGCATTTTGCCATAACTTCCTCTTTTCCCTTCTTGAATAGGATTGGAATGATCGTGATTTGGTTAGGTGAAACCATTGGTGGAAGGCGTAAACCTTTTTCATCACCATGAATTCCAATAATTGATGCAACAACACGGTCTGACAATCCTGCACAGGTCTGATAAACATATTTGTGCTCCCCATCCTTATCTTCGAATGTGATATCAAATGTTTTTGCGAAAGTTTGACCTAAATTGTGTATTGTACCAATTTGTAAGGTTTTTCCGTCAGGCATTATGGCATCAAAAGCCATAGTATAGTCAGCACCAGGGAAAGTATCCCATACAGGTCTTTTTGAAATCAGATATGGGATTCCAAAGCTATCTAAAAATTCCTTATAAATTTCAATGAAGTCCTCAATTTGCTCATCACACTCTTCTTTTGTTGCATGTGCAGTGTGCGCTTCCTTAAATGTAGTGATTTCACGTACACGAATTAAAGGTCTTGTATGTTTTGTTTCATATCTGAAAGTGTTAACAACCTGATAATATTTTTTTGGTAGGTCAATGTGTGATCTAATCCATAATGCATACATTGGATAGATTGCAGTTTCGCTGGTAGGTCTTAAAGCTAATTTTTCATTCAAATCATTTCTTCCACCTTTTGTAACCCAGTAAACTTCATCTTCAAATCCTTTAACATGCTCCCCTTCCTTTGCCAGTTCCGCTTCAGGAACAAGTAATGGGAATAAAACTTCGTCATGGTCTTTATCCAAAAGTTCTTTAATTTTCTCAAGCATGTATTTTCTTATTTTAAATCCGTATGGCATCCAAATTGCCATTCCCTTAATAGGGTATCTTGAATCAGTAATATTTGCTTCTTCTAAAATATCATGAAACCATTCACTAAAATTTTCCACCATATCACCTAATTTATTTATAATATTATTATATTTGTTTTTAATAGTTATATAATTAAAGTAGTGACAGGATAATTCTGCACTTATTTTATATTTTTAAAAAATTTAAATAAATAGAAAGTCAAAATTAATGATATGTCACGACAAGAAAAAATTGTAAAAACTAGCATAATAGGCATTGTTGTTAATCTTATTCTTGTTGCATTTAAGGCGTTTGTCGGCATTGCTACTAATTCTATTGCTATTACTTTGGATGCAGTAAATAATTTAACTGATGCATTATCATCCATTATTACGATTATTGGGGCAAAACTCGCAGGAAAAGCTCCTGATAAAAACCATCCATATGGTTATGGCCGTATTGAATATTTCTCATCTGTAATAATTGCAGCTATTGTCTTATGGGCAGGCATTACTGCACTGATGGAGTCCTGGCCTAAAATTTTCACACCTGATGTGACAAATTATACTAATGTTTCTCTTTTAATTATTGCTGTTGCAGTTGTTGTAAAATTTGTTTTGGGTCAATATGTAAAACGTGTGGGTGAAGATATTAATTCCCAGGCTTTAGTTGCTTCAGGTAGTGATGCATTCTTTGATTCAATTCTATCTCTTTCAACTTTAATCGCAGCTATTATTTCAATATTTTTTAACATTTCTCTTGAAGGAATTCTTGGTGTTATCATTTCTATTGTTATTATCAAAGCGAGTATTGATATGCTGAGAGAAACTTTAGACAGCATGATCGGTGCAAGGGTGGACTCTGTTTTGTCCAAAAAAATCAAAGATTCCATTCTAGAAATTCCCGGTATTTATGGGGTATATGATTTAAGCCTGCATAACTATGGGCCTGAAGACATGCAAGGGTCTATTCATGTTGAAATTGACGACACGCTAACTGCACTTGATATTCAAAAATTATCAAGACATATTTCAGCTAAAATATTCAAGGAATTCTCAATTATTTTAACTGTTGGTATTTATGCTCATAATGATGTACACAAAGATATTCGTGATGATTTGTACAATATTGCTTCACAATATCCTGAAATCTTGGAGATACATGGTTTCATTGTTTATGAAGATGAAAATTTAATCACATTCGATATCATTGTTGACTTTGATGCAGACCGTGAATCAGTAAAAGAAAAAATTTTAAGTGAAATTAAGACCAAACATCCTGAATTTAATTATCTGATGATTGATGATTACGATGTCAGTGATTGAATATCTTAATCTTGCAGAAGCCAAAATAATTTAAATATGCTTGTAATTTAAATGTGGTATTCCTCCACATCTCTTTTTTTAATTAATTTTCAGACAAAACAATCATATTATAGTTATACTTTATATATAGTTTATACATAAAATAAATTATGATAAATTTGATTATTTCTGCAGTGTATTATGGCTCCAACAGTCACATTGGTGATTTGATTGGAGGCATACTTGGTATTATACTTTGTCTAATTATTTCTGCATTTTGTTCTAAAACAGATTCATCAAACAATAATTCATCAAAAACAGATGGGTATAACTCAAATTCATATACCAATATGCATCGCTCATCCTATGATGATTTCATTGAACAGACAAACTACGACCCTACATGGGATGATCCATTTTTTGAAAAGACAGGAATCGACCCTTGGTTTGATGACAATCCTTGGGACCATGAGAAAAAATAATTATATTTTAATTTTTTATTTCTATTTTCATTATTTAAAAGAAAGTTATTTAATATATTTTAATCATATATAAAAAATGTATAAATAATTTTAGGAGATATTTATGAGTAATAGGAAAATACAAATGCCTCGTGAAGTTTACATAGATCCCGGTATTATAAATGATACTGCGGATATCTGTAAGTCTCTGCATTTAGATAAAAAGATTTTAATTGTGACTGGTTCTCATACATATGATATTGGTGCAGTTCCGGTTATTGAAAGCCTTGAAAAAGCAGATATTGATTGTGATGTTATCAAAGTTGATAAGGCATCATTCGAATCAATTTCTGAAGTTGAAGAATTGATTACACCCGACACTACAGTTTTAGGTATTGGTGGAGGAAAAGTAATTGATGTAGCTAAATTGTCTTCTTATAATCAGGGTGTTTATTTTGTCTCTATGCCGACTACAGCTTCACATGATGGTATTGTATCTCCTTTGGCTTCAATTAAAAATCCTAACTCATCCACATCCGCTAAGGCACATTCTCCAATTGCAGTAATTGCTGATACTGAAATCATTGCCCAATCTCCATTCAGATTATTGTCTGCAGGTTGTGCTGATTTGATTTCAAACTTTACAGCTATCAAGGATTGGAAACTAGCCCACAGATTGAAAAATGCACCGTTCAGTGAATCTGCTGCTTCCCTTTCAATAATGTCTGCTCACTTAATAACGGATAATGTCAGCAACATAAAGCCTAACCTTGAGGCAAGCGCACGCATTGTAATGAAATCTCTGTTTAGCGGAGGTATGGCAATCAGCATTGCAGGCACAAGCAGACCTGCTAGCGGGTCTGAGCATCTCTTTTCTCATGCATTGGATAAGATACTTGATAAACCTGCTTTGCACGGTGAACAATGTGGTATAGGTACAATATTGATGATGTATCTTCATGATGGTGACTGGAGGGCTATCAAAAATTCCCTAAAAGCGGTTCAAGCTCCAACCACTGCATCTGAAATTGGCATTGCTGAAGAGGATATTATTGAAGCATTGATGGTAGCTCATAAAATAAGGCCTGAAAGATATACTATTTTGGGAGATAATGGAATTTCGAAAGAAGCTGCCTATGAATTGGCATATAAAACAGGGGTGATTTAATGATTACATTAATTGGTAAAGATTTGGCTCAAAAAGGAACTGAATTTGTTTTTTTAGGTCCTGCTGAAGAATGTGATGATTGCAGATTCAAATCATCTTGTATAGGTAATTTGGAATTGAATAGGAAATATGTTATTACAGATGTTAAGGAAAATGAACAAAAATGTCAAGTTCATTCTCAAAATGTTGTAATTCCTGTTGAAGTCGAAAGAGCTGAAATCGATGTTTTAACAACATCCAAAAATATTTTTGAAGGCTCCACTTTTACATATGCTTCTCCTGAATGTGATGAATACTGTGAATATCATGACTTGTGCTTCCCTGAAGGTTTACTTGAAAATGATAAATGCATTGTTTTAAAAAATCAAGGAAAACATAAAGGGGAATGTAAAAAAGGTCTTAATCTCAATAAACTTACTCTAGGTTTTGTTATTTAATTTTGGTGTTGATTATGAAAAATGCTAGTAAAAACGATTCTAGTAAAAAAAATGCAGGTTATAAGGCTGCAGAATATGTTGAAGATGGAATGGTTTTAGGATTGGGAACAGGTTCTACAACCCATTATTTCATTGAAAAAGTTGGTATGAGAATGGCTGAAGAAGGAATCAAAGTAAAAGGAATTCCAACTTCATTCCAATCATTACTGCTAGCTAAAAAATGGAATATTCCAATAACAACTTTGGAAGAAAATGATATTGACTTGTCTGTAGATGGAGCAGATGAGGTTGATAGTGATTTTAATCTTATTAAGGGTGGTGGAGCAGCACACACCAAAGAAAAAATTGTCGATTATGCTGCAAAAGAATTCATTGTAATTGTAGACGAATCAAAAGTTGTTGGAAAATTAGGAACATTTCCTGTGCCTGTTGAGGTAATTCCAGATGCTTCACGTGTTGTAATTCAGGCATTGGAGGATATGGGTGCTGAATGTGAAATCAGGATGGCTCAAAGAAAGGACGGTCCTGTAATAACTGACAATGGCAATTTTGTAATTGATGCTAAGTTTAGTGAAATAGCCAGTCCTCAGCATTTGGAGATTGACTTGAATTCAATTCCAGGAGTTGTTGAAAATGGAATATTTACACAAATGGTAGATCGGGTCATTGTTGGAACCTCTGATGGTACAAAAGAGTTATAAGGTGATTTAATGCCTATTCCGGGTTTAGATCCATATAATTTAAGGAGCTATTTAAATAAGGTTGTTTTGTTGATAGGCATAATAATTATTATTTATGCACTTTTGTGGCTGCTTGCTGAGTTACAGATAATTCCTAGGATTTTCTTTGCAATATTCCCGCAAATAGTTCTGTTGCTCATTGGAATATTCATTGTATATGTAGCATTGTCAAAAAGAAATACTTATTAGATATTTCTTTTAATTTCTTCTTTTATTTCATTAGAACATTCATCATCATATTGGTCTAAAAACTTTAAACAGATTTCTTCACCACTTAAATCCGGATGGTTCCAGTAATACTCTTCAAATTTTGTATAGTCGATGATGTCCATTCGGTATTTTTCATAGTAATGTAGTGGATGGTTGTTTAAAAACTCAATTCCTTCTTCCGTAATGCTTTCATCATTGATGTAGTTGTTTTCATTCAAATATTTCTTCAACACATTAAAATTAATATTGAAATTTTTTTCACACATAAAAACGGAATATTCAAAGTCAATTTTTTCATTAATCATTTTCAGGAATTTATACGCAATGTATCTGATGTCTTCATCAGTATTGTTTTTATTGTATTGATGGATTGAGTTAATTAAATTCTTTTCTGTTTCAATCAGATTATAATTTAAGTTTATTCCACAGTAATGGCAATACTTGTCATGCTTGTCAATAGGCATTTCGCAGTATGGACATGTTTCATCATGTGTAATTAACGTAGGCTCTTCTGGAATGTTGAAGAGGTATGCTAATCTGATTAAAAGTGACTCATTAAAAATCATTCCTGCTTCATATTCCTCCTTTATTTGTTCTTTGATTTCCAAAGCTCTGGAATATGTAACATGTGCATCATCAATTAATGTTTCTATATATGGTGACAGTTCATCATCGTTCCCGATTACTTCTTCTAGGCTAAATTCTTTTAATGGAAGCTTTTCTTCTAATTCCACCAAAATTCCAAGAATTTTTTCGTCTTTTTCAATGAACAATTCTTTAATTTCATTAAAATAATCATCATCGAGTTTTGATCTTTTATTTATGCAATCGTATCTTATTATATCATCATTCAGCGGAAGGCTGTATGCTATAAGGCAGCTTTTCATGTCCAATAAATGTATAGGTGCACAGATATTCAAATCATAAAAATGGGTGGATAATTCTTCTTCAGTCTCTATTTCCTTATTGGCGATTACATGCTCTCCAGGGACAATCAGTTCAATAGCGCTTGCAGCAATATTTTCATTGATTTTTTTAGCATATCCGTATTTAATCAGCAGTTCTATTAGAAAACGTGTCGGTTCTATGATGCTTGGCTTATTATGCTCTTTCATTGTCTTTTCAAGCTCTTGAATAAAAAGTTTATTTCCTCTGAATTCGGGTAGGATGTAGATGTTGTTTAGGGCTGCTGTCATGAACTCCCTTGAAAAATCATATGAACAAAAACCTATAACATTATTGTCAAAAACCAGTTCCTTGAATAAATTGCACTCTTCACTTTTCAATATGAAATGCTCATCTTTTATTGAATTGTAAATGTATTCATATTCCTTTTCTAAAAGTGGAGTAATGTTTATTGTATTTTCGGTCAAGTAAACCTTTTGTGTGTTGTCTTCTCGTGTTAAATAATTAATTTTTTCCAAGATATCACATTTTATTTTAATTAATCTTATTTTAATGCTTGTTATATTTAAAATATTCGATTCATTGTTTAGTTTTAACTAAAAATTAACTTAAAATTTAGTTATTCCTAATTTATATAGTTTATGGCTACTTTTTTTAAGGTTAACAAAAAAATAAAAAAAGAAGTAAATGAATTTTTCATTTACTTATGCAGTGATTTTTATGGTATTTGCAATATTGCAGCCATTATATGATGATGTGATAATGTATTCTCCGGCCATTAAATTAATGTTTAATCTTGCTTCACCATTTTCGTTTGTTATTCTATTATAGAATACACCATTAATATTAAAACCTATTGTCTGGTTTGCAAATGGATTTCCATTTCCATCAACAAGTTTTGCAACAAATTTTGTGCCATCACGATATTTCATATCAACATCACCTGCAGATAAAACAGGTAAAACAGTAATGTTATTGGCTACATTACATCCATCATAACTTGCAGTAATTACATAATCATCTGGAGGTAAATTAATGTTTAATTTTGCATATCCGGATTCATTGGTTTTTCTTTCATACATTACACCGTTAATGTTGAAAGTAACTGTCTGATTGGCACCAACAGGATTGCCCTCATCATCCAATACTTTTACAACATATTGGGAATTGTTTCTGTAGTATTTAATCAAATCATTGTTTTCAGTTATTTTTGAAAGAACAGTAATATTGTTACTTCCCATTTCTTTAGTTTCTGGATTTATTGCAGTAATAACATATTTTCCTTGGTTTAAGTTGATGTTTAGTTTTGCTTTACCTTCACTGCCATTGATTTGGCGTTTGTATCCTACACCGTTGATGTTGAAAGTTACGGTTGTTCCAGCTGCTAATGGATTTCCTTGATTATCCAAGAATGTTGCATAATATTGGGTTCCATTTTTGAATATTTTGGTTATGTCGTTACCATATACTGTAGATAACACGGTAATTTTTGAATTTACTTTAGCAGGATCATATTTGTCATTTCCTTCATAGTAAACAACAGTATCATATTCGCCACTGTTTAAGTTAATGTTCATATTAATAGTACCGTTTTCATTGGTTGTACGGGTGTTATTTACCCCATTAATGGAAATGATTACACTTTCATTCGCAATGCCCGTACCATTTGAAGTTAATGTAATTATGAATTTAGTACCGTTTTTATAATACATTTCAATTTCTGGAGCGGTTAATTCCACTGCATTTGGACTGTTCACACTGATTGTTGATTGTTCGGTTTTTTTACCAATTTTATCATTTCCAGCAAAGCTTACAACTGCAGTATAATTTCCATTTGGTAAAATTACATTAATTGTTGCAATACCTTTTGAATTTGTAATTGCTGAGTAACTTTCACCATTAATTTCAAATACTAATGTTTCATTAGCTATTTCGCTTCCATTTCTATCTTTTAAAATGGAACTATAGTTAAATTTAGTACTATTGCTTGTTAAATCTTCAGCAATGATTGTTGCAGGTGCGGTATATGATGGAGAATCATGTGCTCCATCGCTATAAGTTCCTTGCACATCCTCCGCACTTTGGTATTGTGAGTCTGCAAATGCAATGTATGTTACGAATGTTGGAGGGAATGGTAAGAAGTCTAAATCATATTCATTTTCTCCAATAGTCACATTATAGTATCCTCCACCAAGTAATAATGCAATTCTACTTCCAATCATTGTATTGTTAAATATATACTCATTTCCAGAACCATATGCTGTAATTGAAGATATTCTTCCATTTAGTATAGTGTTGTTATAAACCATATGTCCTTTGGAGTGCATTAAATAAATTCCTTCTTTTGCACCATTAATTGTGTTATTAAATACTACAACATTCGGTCCGGTTCCATGTCTTACGTCAATTCCATGGTTTACCACATTGGTAATGGTATTGTTGGCTATTATGTCTCTAGGTGATCCAAAATTGATTATACCATTTGTATATTGGTCATGTATGTTATTGTCTGTAATTATTGAATCTCCGGAGTATTGCATGAATATACCGAATGATGCGCCTTCGATTGCGCATCCAGTAATAGTTAAGTTATTACTTGCATCAGCATAAATTCCAGCTGTTTTGTATTCGTCAGTTGTAGTTGTTGCTTTGGTAGGATTATATCCTGGATATTTACTAATAATGTTTAAATCAGAAATTACTGTATGTGTATTATTTAAGGTGTATAGTACCGCATAGTATGCAACTGCATATCCACCATTAGCACTTTGATTTCTTACTTTTTCGGGTACATTTTCACTATTGAGTTTATCATATCCAATTAATGTTGCATTGTTACCGATAATTTTTATATTTTTATCTGTGTAAATACAAATGTCATTATAAATTGCATTTTCAGCAAAATTTAAAGTATCTCCATCTTTCATTGAGTCAATGATTGTTTGAATGTCTGTTGATGTAGCATCACTAGAAACATTGTATGTAGTACCTGTTGGGGTTAAGATATTATTATAATCAATTGAAATTTCTTTTGGGATTGGAATATTTGTTTTATTAGAATATACGTCTTCTGATAAAGTTGAATCAGTGTAAACTCCAATATCATCTGTTGCACTTTGATAATCTGATTCTGCACTTGCGATATAATAAACAAATGTTGGCGGGAATGGTAAATTATCTAATTGGAAAGTATTTTCTCCAATAGTGATGTTGGAATATCCTCCACCTAATAATACACCAATTCTTGATTTACGCATTGTATTGTCATATAAATTAACTTCTGATGAACCATAACATGTAATTGAACTTATAGTACAGTTAATTAATGTGTTTTGTGTTGCAGTGTGACCTTTGGAGTGCATTAAATAAATTCCTTCTTTAGAACCAACAACTGTATTATTGATAATTTGAACGTTTGGTCCGGTTCCATGTCTTACATCAATACCGTGATTTTTAGCATTGATTACAGTGTTGTTTGCAATTAATGTTCTTGCTGATCCAAAATTTAAAAATCCTGTAGTTTTTTGATTTTGGATTTTATTGTTTGTAACTGTTCCATCTGGAGAACTAGTCATATAAATACCCCAAGATGATCCTTCAATAGTGTTGCTGTCAATATTTACTCCATTAACTTGGCTGATGTATAAAGCAGCATTAGAATATGTTGTTGAATTTAAACCAACTATTGTTAATCCATTCATGGATATTTTTGGAGCATTTAAAAGATATACTGTTGCAAAATTTGTAACTGCATATCCTCCTTCATCTGTTGTTGCTTTAACTTGACTAGGAATGTTGGAGTTATTAACTCCTGGAGAATTAAATCCTATTAAAGTTGCACCATTTCCATTTATTGTTATGCTTTTATCTACATATATACAGATGTCTGTATATGTTCCAGATTCAAAATTTAATGTATCTCCATCAGACATGCCATTAATTGTATTTTGTATGGTGGTACTGTTAGATCCAGCACGTATTGTCTGTTGGGAAGCAGTTTGAATATTGTCATTATAACTTATAGCAAGAGTATTATCTTGTGATGATGTATCATCGGATATATCTTCAGCAAATACCATGCTTGAACCCATAAGGACAATAAAAACTATAAAAATTCCTAATAATAATTTTTTACAATCCATATTATTCCTCGATTTATATATTATTAAATGTAGAAAAAATTAATTCGATATACATTTAATGTAATATTGTATATTAGAAATTGCTTAAATATATTTTCATAACTATGTTATATTCTTTATTTTTTCAAAACAAGTGTTATATATTCTTATTTTTTAAAAATTTTCAATAAACTTTATATTGCATAACGATAAATAAAATTAAGTGTAAATCAGTTAAATTGTTATGATTTAAAATACATATCGAGAGTAGATTTTGAATGAATATAAAAAAAGTTAACATTGTTTTTAAATTTTTTATAATTTGCCTATTTGCTTTATTTTTAGTTTCAACTGTATCTGCAAATTATGAAGTTGTTAATACTAATTTCAGTGATGGAAATAGTTATATTGTAACTTCTGATTTATCAAATGATGAAATTCAAAGCATGTTTGATAATGCAAATAATGGCGATACATTTCAATTTACTTCTAAAGATTATGATAATATTTCATTGATTGTCAATAAACAACTAAATCTTCTTTCAAGTAAAAATAGTACAATTAATGTTGCATCATCTTTGAGTGAAAATGCTAAAAGTTTGGGGATAGGTAATACTTTCGGATTCTATTTTACTCAAAACAGTTCTGGTAGTATATTATCTGGATTTAATATAATAGCTACTTCTGCTGATTATGCTGTAGTCTTAGATAAGTCATCTAATACAATTATTGAAAATAATATAATTTCTGAAGCGTTAAATAATGTTTTAGTCAGAAATGTTAGTGATGTTCAAATAAAGAATAATTATATTCATAATGCTTCTAAAAACAGTATTCAGGTTCAAGATATCAATAATATTTTAATATTTAATAATACTGTTTGCTTTAATGGAAGGTCAGGAATTGAAACATCTAACATGATAAATTCTTTAATTAGTTGGAATGAAGTTTATTCTAATGAATTTAATGGAATTTCAATATATAACGAATCTTTTAATAACAATGTTTCCTATAATCATGTCTATGAGAATACAAATGGGATTTATTTAAATGCCCACTCATTGGGTGATAAGTTCTTATATAATACATTAGAATATAATCGTATGGATCCTGATTCTGAATTGGGTGGTTTTGAAACTGGAAATGGATTTTTATTTGGTGAAGAGTTTGAAAGTAACAGAAAACAACTTCCTGATATTTCATACAATGCATTAATGCACAATGAGAATTTCCAGGCAAAAAACAATCCCTCAAAAGAACAATTTAAGTTAGGGCCAAATTATTTTGATTCGAATGATGGTGAACATACATTCATATGTCCGATGCTTCTTGCTAAAATATTAAAAATGGATTTTTCATCAGTTTCCAATGGTATTGGTATACAAATTTATGAAGATGGACAGCCTGTCAATGATTTTGCATTCTTTGACCAAAAGATTTCTATAGATGGTAAGGAATATAGTGTAGAAATACAGAATGGTAAAGGGTTTGTGGAAATTGATTCAAGTCAAAGTCATGAGGTTGAAATCAAACATGGTGAAAAAGTACCTGATTATCGTAAAGAAACTGTAGAAAAATACACTCCTTCTTCTGATGATAACAAAGGTTCTTCATCTGGAAGTTCTGGAAATGAAAAAGGTTCAGGTTCTGGAAGTGGATCTTCTTCAGGTTCTGGTTCTGGTAGCGGTTCATCTAATTCAACGACTAGTTCAAATGATGGTAACCAAGGATCTTCTTCAAACAGTAATGGAAATGCTAATGCAAATACCCATTCAAATAGCAGTACTGTATCCAATAATCGGGGTCAAGTTATTGCTAATTATGGTACTAATAGCTCAGATATTTTATCTGAATCTGAATCTCAAACTGGTGAAGAAGAACAGTCTCAGGGACAGGAAAATGCTGCAGAGTCTGGAAGTATTGATTCTGGAGAATCATCTTCTCCAGGTGATTCACAAAATGAAGGAAAAGTATATGAATTGGATTCTGTTAGTAAAAAAGCTAATCCTTTGCAGGACAATTCAATAGTGATTGTATTGGCCATTGGATTTTTGGTTGGAATCTTTGTCTATGGGTACAGACGTAAAAATGAGTTCGATTAAAATTTAAACTCTTTTTTTATTTTTTTATACTAGTTTTTACATATTATAATATGATGTCATATAAAAAACTAATTTTAAATACAAATAAAAATTTTGAAATTATTGATATCACATCAATGATAAATCAGGAAATTGATATTGATTCTGGTATTGTTAATGTTTTTTCCAAACATTCTACTTCAGCTATTGTTGTCAATGAAAATGAAAGTGGTCTTTTGGCAGATTTGGAATTGATGCTGTCAGATTTAGTTTCAGATAAATACTCCTGGAAGCATGATAATATAGATAACAATGCAAAGTCTCACTTAAAATCATTTTTGTTATCTTCTAGTGAAACGATACCTATTACTCATGGTCAACTTGATTTAGGAACTTGGCAATCAGTATTTTTCATAGAACTTGATGGGCCAAGAAAAAATAGAACAGTTAATTTAAAATTCATCAGTGATTAAAATGAAAAGATGGGTGATAATTTTAATACTTATTATATTAATTATTATAATTTCAATAGTTTTAAGTAATTTACCATTTGATGTTACACCAAATAACAATATTAGTTATCAAGAGATGGATGTACAAATGAGAAAATTGTGGTATTAAAAGAATTATTCCTCTAGTAATAGAATATCTTCAGGATTAATTTTCAGATACTTTGGAATTTCAAAGTCATGATTATGCATTTGCTTTTCAATTTTCCACCATAAACCATTTTCCAAAGTTATTTCCCATTCAAAAGGCATTTCTAATTTAGTTGCATTTGTAGTGTTGATGGAATTGACATCATCTTTTTCACCAGGTTTAAAATCATGTGCTCTTATTCCAACATGTGTGATGTTTGGTGTAATTTTTTTAGATACTTCAAATGTTGTTTCCCAATCTAGGGATTTAAAGTGATGTTCATCAATAATTTCTATTTTAGAAATATTTTTACATCCAGTAAGCCTTGCGACTTCAACTTTTTTAGGATCTTCAAATATTTCATGGGTTTCTCCTCTTGCTATGATTTTTCCCTGATCCAAGATTAAAAGTTCATCGCAAAATTGGAATGCCTCATCACGGTCATGTGTAACCAAAATGGAAAATCCGTAAAAATCTTTTAGCATATTTACAAGTTCAATACGTAATTGCTCTTTTAAATAAGTGTCAAGAGCACTGAACGGTTCATCAAATAAAATAACATCAGGACCATAGGCTAATATACGAGCCAATGCCACTCTTTGCTGCTGGCCTCCAGACAATTGTCTTGGATACCTTTTCTCCAATCCTTCTAAATGAAAACGTTTTATCATTTCTGAAACGATTTTCCTATCATCATTTTTGGACAGTCCAATAGCAACATTTTCTTCTACTGTCATATTTGGAAATAGTGCATAATTTTGAAATAAGTAACCTACATTTCTTTTTTGAGGTTTTAGATTGATTTTACTATCCGAATCAAAGTAAACTGTTTCTTCATCCATAGTTAAACTTACAATACCTTTATCGGGGTCTACAATTCCTGCAATAGATTTCAATGTCATACTTTTCCCACAACCAGAAGGACCGAGAATACCCAAACACCCTTTTTTCAATTCAAAATCAACATCTAAGTCAAATTCTTTAAGTTTCTTTTGGATGTTTACTTTCAATAATCTATTGCTCATAGCCAATCCCCTATAATATTTAAAAAATGATATTTATTAAAAAATTTATTTCTATTAGTATAAATAGTAAATTATTTCCATTGCTTTTCTTTCCGTATAGTAACATAGTCCATAATAAAAATAACAAAGAATGATATTATAACAATGAAAATTACATAATGGAATGCTTCCCCCATATTTCCCGCAGCCACTTCTGAATAAACTGCCATAGGGAGAGTTCTGGTCTGTCCTGCTATATTACCTGCAATCATTGCTGTAGCACCGAATTCACCTAAACCACGAGCATAGGCAAGAATTCCTCCACTGATAATTCCCGGCAAGGCATTTGCAAATAGAACTTTCCAGAAAATTTTCCACTCGGACATACCTAATGTACGTCCAGCATCCAACAAGTTTGAATCAACTTGTTCAAATGCTCCTCGAGCAGAACGGTACATTAAAGGAAAAGACATGACGACAGCTGCAATTACTGTTGCAGTCCATGAAAATGCTATTTTCACAGTAAAAAAGTCTAAAAAAAACTTTCCTATTGGTCCTCTAACCCCAAAAATATACAATAAAAAGAACCCTACTACAGTAGGGGGCAATACAAGAGGTAGTGTAAAAACACCATCAAGTACAATTTTCACTGTATCATTTTTAATCTTAATGAGAATCCAAGCAACAATCAAACCTAAAAAGAAGGTTACTAAAATTGATAAGCTTGCAGTTTTCATTGATATGAAAATGGGAGACCAATCTGTCATGTCTTTATCACCTTTAATCTATTACTAATTATTTACATAATTAATAATTTATAAATTTATTTTTCGTGAATAGTAAATCCATATTCAACGAAGACATCTTTAGCTTCTTTGGTTTTTAAAAATTCCATAAATGCTTTTGCAGCTTCTGGATGTTTAGGATTTTTAAGTTCAGCTACTGGATAAATTACTGGAGTTTTTAAAGATCCTTCAGGAGCTTCACAAACTACTTTAACTTTATCATTTGATTTAGCATCAGTAGCATATACAATACCGCAGTCTGCAGATCCTTCAGCTACTTGGTTTAATACAGCGGTTACACTGGTACCTAAGGACATTTTAGATTCTGTAGCGTTCCAAATACCTAAATTGGTTAATACTTCTTTACCGTATTGTCCTGCAGGAACGGATGCAGGGTCACCAATAGCAATGGTACCGTTTACTTTTTTCAAATCATCAAATGATGAGATGTTAGCACTTGAGTCTTTTGGTACAATTAAAACAACTTTATTTTCTAAAAATTGAACATTGGTGTCATTATTAATTAAACTTTTATTTGCTAAAGCATTCATCTGTTTGTTTGCAGCAGACATGAAAACATCTGCTTCTAATCCGTTTTCAATTTGAGATTGTAAATCCCCACTTGATGCGTAAGTAGGTGTAACTTTCACACCAGGATATTTTTGTTCAAACATTGGAATTAACTTTTCATCATATACATTTTTTAAACTAGCTGCAGCTGCTAGGTTAACTTCTTGTCCTGTTAAGTTAGAATTGGAACTGTTATTTCCACCTAAAAAGTCAAATAGGCCAGCAGAACAAGCACCTACACCGACAATTGCTACTATAAAGATAGCAGCGATAATTAATATGTTTCTAGACTTCATAATAATCCTCCTTTAATATAACTAATGCTATTAAGATTAAATAAATAATAAAGATTAGCAGGAATGTGTTAAAAGTGTCTTTTTATTTTATTATACTTACTTATCAAAGTGACATCTCAGTATAACATGAAAATTATTGTTCAATTTTTTTTCCCGTTATTTTACAATCTCAAATTATTAATTTAATTTATTTAGATTAGTTAATATATGATTTAAAAAAAAGATATATAAAGTTTTTCATATCGAATAAAACTTTTAAATTGAATTTTTTTAGGGTTATCTTAACATTTAAATTTCGATATGATTTTTTTAATTTTAAAAAATTTGATATTATAATGGATAATTTAATTTTTAATGGATAATATAGTTGAATTTAAGATAAATACTCTGAATTTAGTAATGTTAAAGTTAATGTTCAACGAAAAATAATAAGCAATTCTTTTATATGTAACTGATTATTTATTTTAATTTTTGATGTGTTATGAATAGATTTTTCTATTGGGTGGGTGTTTAAAATGAGATTTAAATTTTTCATTCTCGATATGAAGTTTTGTTAATATATGGTGTGTGTAAGAGTATTTAAAAAAATATAAAATAAGGATGGTATGGTTATTATTCCCTGTTGAGGAATTCAATTTCAAAGGCAATTACAGGATACTCTAATGTGAAGTTGGTAATTACTTCTGGTGAAATTTCACCAAAGAATCCTTCAATACTGCCGTTTTCAGATTCACCTATTAAATCAGCAGCTCTACCGTAAATGAATGTTGGATTTTCACTGTCTGAAATTTCCATTGAATAGCCTAAATTGGAAACAACGCTTGTCACGACAGATTTAATTTCAGTAAAGTTTGCAGTTGAGTGACAGATTAGTCCGGCTAATTTTTTGGAAGGTCTGATTTTATTTTCAGTAGTTTCATCCATGTATAGAACATCACCGATTTCAAATATTTTTTGTGGCAAGTCTTCATGTTTGTTGTCTTCTAAAAATTCCATTAAACTGTTAATTAAGCTAGTACGAATCATTGTTCTGTCAATTGTTATTGGCCTTGCAACCTGAACGTGATCCTGTTCAGCTTGTTTCATGAATTCATAATGGGATTCTTCATTAGTAAGCATTAAACTCATGACTTCCTGGAAGCCTAAACCTACCATTACTTCACGAATTGTACTTTCTGATTTAAACCAGTCATTTTCATAAGCTACTGTATTGATGTCAGGTAATTCAGCTTCAATTGAATTAATTCTGTATTGAACAGCGATATTTTCAACAACATCAACTTCATGCAATATGTCAACCCTATATGCGGGAACATAAACTTTCAATTCATTGTCGTTTAAGATTTCAGCATTAAAACGAGCTTTAAACAATAATTCTCTGATTTCTTCTGCATTTAAGTTGATTCCACCAATCAATTCATTTGCAGTATCAACATGAACATTGATTTCTTGTGGGGTTAAATCCGGACTGACAACAGTTTTGTCTGAGTATTTAACTTCCATGGTTTTTATTTTTCCACCAACTTCTGCAAATGAGCAGCATATAATATTCAATGCCTGGTTAACTGCTCGCTCATCAGTACCTGTTACGTCAACGATAATGTTTTTTGTATCTTCTTTGATTTTGGTTAATTCTCCGTTAATAATTGGAGGCATTGATAATATGTTATCATCACAATCTAGGATTAATGGGTATTTATCGAAATCTTCGATTAAATGAGCATAATCCTTACCTTTTTCATGTTCAGTTAGAATTTCTTCTGGAGTCATTGGAGTATCTTTTTCTAAAGGCACAAAGGAATTTTCCTGTTTTGGTGTTGCAATGTATTTGAATGGAGCTTTTACAACATCTGCATTGTGAATACCTATAGCCACTTTTTTTCTGTCTCTTCCAATTACCCAGTGAAGGTTTTCCTGGAAATCCATGATGTATTTAAGCTTGTCTCCGGTAAAGTCAACATCATCAATTTTTGCAAAGGCTATGTATGGTCTGATTTCTGCCACATCATCTTCCACGACAACGCTTTCACCAGATTCCGCAATTTCATATTTTGGAAGACCTACTTCTTGGCCTATAAAACCTTTAAAAGATCTAGCTACTCCTTCAACAGATAAATTGTCCGGACGATTAGGGAAGAATTCAACTTTTATTTCCTCATCATCAAAGTCCTCTATGTCACTGGACATCATAGGCAATGTGTCTATTAATTCATCTTTCTCCATATCTATTCCTAAATCTTTTAAATCCTGATATTTGAATGTTATAACTGGCATTTAAGTATACTCCATATAATTTATTTATAATCCATATATTAACATAAAAACTACTGATTCAATAATAAAATGCAATGCTCTGTGTTCCAACTCGCCCATATGGCCAATCAAAACAGTATGGCTGACATCTATTACAAAATGAGTTAGGGCTGCTAAAAGTCCTATCGTCGGTGATAGGAATACTATGGACAATATGACAAAGTGAAATGCTGCTTCCATCAGTTCATGGATTACCCAAGTTTTCCAAGGTGAGTAATCAACTGAATGGTAAATTAATCCACCTAAAATAACATAGAAGTCATTTAAAACTTTCCACATTAATTGTGTGTGTAATATATCGCTTATAGCTAAAAAAATTGCAACATAAAACCATATTAATTCCATTATTCAACAGTCCTTTAAAGATTGATAATATAATTATTTATGAATATTTTATATAATATAATTATCTATTATTCATATATTTTTAAATAGAATATTGGATTATAATAATTATTAATATGAAAAATTTAATCAGGGTTTTTAAAAATAAACTTCCACATGTTTTTATCATTTTTGCTCTTTTAATCCTCGAGGCTTACTGTGACTTGTCTCTTCCATCATACACTGCAAGCATTGTTGATATTGGTATTCAAAATGCAGATTTGAATTACATTACAAATATTGGGACATTAATGCTAATAATGGTGGCCATTTCAGTATTTGCAACAATTGGAGTTTCTTATTTTTCTAGCAGAGTATCCTCTGGTTATGCAAAGGATTTAAGAAAGGTAATATATACTAAGGTTTTGAAGTTTTCCAATCATGAACTGAACAGGATTTCAAGATCATCACTCATTACCCGTTCCACAAATGATGTAAATCAGGTACAGAATGTTTTAGGATTCCTATTCACCACACTTTTCTTTGCTCCGATTTTAGGTGTTGGGAGTATTATAAAGGCATTTGAACTTGGCGGAAATCTGTCCTGGATTATTTTTATTACATTTATTGCAGTTTTGATATTGCTGATTATTATTGTTATAAGAGTATTGCCTTATTTTAAGATAACTCAGGAAATCATAGACAAAATGAATAGGACCGCACGTGAAATACTTTTAGGAATACCTGTAATAAAGGCTTTTGTAAGGCAGGATTTTGAGCAGGAAAAGTTCGGGTATGTCAATGAGGAATTTAGGGATGTTAATCTGTATGTTTTCAGAAACCTTTTTGTTCTGATGCCTGCAATGACTTTGATTTTGAATTTGATGATAGTTCTGATATTGTATTTTGGTGCATACGATGCCATTTCAGGAAATATTTTGACAGGAGATATCATTGCGTTTATCCAGTATTCCACCCAAATTGTATTTTCATTTATCATGATTGGCGGTTTTATCATCATGCTTCCAAGATTTCTGGTATCTGCAAGACGTATTGCCGAAGTGCTTAATATGGAACTGTCAATTACTGACGGTGATATTACATCAATCAGCGACAATCCGACTATTGAATTCAAAAATGTGTCTTATTCATATCCTGGAAGTGAAAAAGAGACCTTGAAAGACATTAACTTTAAACTCATTCCCGGCAAAACTACCGCTATAATTGGAGGAACCGGAAGCGGCAAATCAACCATTCTAAATTTAATACCTAGGCTACAGGATGTGACTGACGGGGAAATTTTGATTGATGGTGTTAACATTAAAGAATTCAATTTGAAGGTTTTGCGTGATAAGATTAGCTTTACTCCACAAGAGGCCATACTGTTTCAGGGAACTGTCAAGTCAAACATGCAAACAGGTAAACGCGATGCGACAGATGATGAAATAAAAAACGCTCTGAATTTGGCCCAGGCAGATTTCATTGAGGATATCGAGCAGGAAGTCGCCCAGGGAGGATCCAACTTTTCAGGGGGTCAAAAGCAAAGATTATCAATTGCAAGAGCCATTATCAACCCTCATGACTTTTATCTGTTTGATGACTGTTTTTCAGCATTGGACATGAATACTGAAGCAATCGTCAAAAGCAATTTGGACAACATCGCTCAAAATTCTTCAATATTGTTTGTATCTCAGAGAATTTCAACTATTAAGGATGCGGATGAGATAATCGTTTTGGATAATGGTGAAATTATTGATAAGGGATTGCATGAAGATTTGATTGACCGCTGTGAAATCTATTCAGAAATTGCATCATCACAAATGGAGGATTCATCATGCCACCTATAAAAAGACGACCTCCAGAAAAGCCTGTGGATAATAAGAAAGCTATTAAAAACATATTATTCTTATTAAAGGATTATAAGCTAAAGCTATTCATTACATTTATATGTGCATTACTTTCAACAGTATTTTCAATCATTGCTCCATTGTTGATTGGTATGGCGACCACAACAATATTTGATGGACTCAATGCTATTGCAACCAATACAGGAACATTGGATTTAAACAGATTGTTTTTCCTTTTAAGTGTTGTTGTAATATTGTATGTTGTAAGCAGCATATTTTCATATCTTCAGACATGGTTTTTAATAGATATTTCAACAGATATCAGTTACAATCTAAGAACTCGGATAATGGATAAGATTACCTATTTGTCCATGGATGATGCGGGTGAAAACAAACGTGGAGATATCCTATCAAGAATCACAAACGATGTGGATTCTCTCCAAACAGGAATTACCCAATCATTCATTCAGCTAATGACAGCAGTAATTACAATCGTTGGTGTCTTAATCATGATGCTATACATTAACTTATGGCTGACGCTTGCTTCAGTGATATTAATCCCAATATCATTTTTGGTTATTCGATTCATTACAAAGCATTCTCAAAGTTATTTTTTAAAACAGTTAACTTTTAAAGGTTCACTGAATGCTCAAATCGAAGAAACTTTTACGGGGCATGACATTATAAGAACATTCAACCAGGAAGATGCTGAAATGGAAATATTTGAAAGCGACAATGAAAACTGGTTCAAACATGAATGGAAATCACAGTTCTACTCAAGTCTTAATGGTCCTCTAATGAACTTCATATCCAATTTGGCTTATGTTATAATAGCTGTTTTGGGAGCGATATTTGTTATTCAAAAAGCCATAGCTGTTGGGGATATTTTAGCATTTTTCCAATACATCAAAAACTTTACACAACCAATTCAGCAGATTACTCGTGTGATGAATCTTGTTCAAACCGCAATGGCGGCAAGTGAAAGAATTTTTGAATTTTTAGAAATAGATGATGAGCCTAATCCATCCGATGCTGAAATTAGTGAATTGAATGATTCAATAACTTTTCAAAATGTGAGCTTTGGATATTATGAAAATGAAAAAATAATTAAGAATTTGTCATTTGATGTTAAAAAAGGAGATAAAATCGCTATTATTGGAGAAACAGGTGCTGGAAAAACTACAATCGTTAAATTGCTCATGAGATTTTATGATGTTGATTCAGGTGAGATTAAAATTGATGGTGTAAACATCAATGAATATGACAAGAATTCATTAAGGTCATTGATTGGTATGGTGCTTCAGGACTCATGGCTTTTCAGTGATACGATTGCAAATAATATTCGATATGGAAAACTGGATGCAACAGATGAAGAAGTAATTGATGTGGCAAAGCAGGTCCGTGCAGATGATTTCATAAGACAACTTTCAAATGGATATGAAACAGTTTTAAATGAGGATTCAGACAATATTTCCCACGGACAAAAGCAACTGCTTACAATAGCAAGGACGATTCTCGCGGATAAGGAAATTCTAATTTTGGATGAGGCAACATCATCAGTTGATACGAGAACCGAAAAGCTTATTCAGGAAGCTATGGACAAATTGATGGAAAACAGAACCAGTTTTATTATTGCTCACAGATTATCAACCATTAAAAATGCAGATAAAATAATTGTAATTGAAAATGGTGAGATTATCGAGCAAGGTAGTCACGACGAATTATTGAATCAAAAAGGTTATTATTATAATACGTTGAATAGTTAAATTAAATATTTTTATTAACAATAAAAAATATATTTAATAATATTATTTTTACTTAATTATTTTAGGAGAAAATATATGTCAAACGAAGAAATTCCTAAAGACTATGATTTTAAAAAAGAAAAGGTTTGGGAGAAGAAATGGGAAGATGAAGACATCTACAAATATATTGGAGATGGCTCTCGTCCTAGATATGTAATCGATACTCCCCCTCCATACCCAACAGGTTCTATTCACTTGGGACATGTTTTAAATTGGGTTTACATTGATATGAATGCAAGATACAGAAGACAGAAAGGAGCAGATGTGCTATTCACTCAAGGATGGGACTGCCATGGTCTTCCTACTGAAGTTAAAGTTGAGGAAACTCATGGAATCAAGAAAAATGATGTTTCTCGTGCAAAATTCAGAGAATATTGTGTTGACTTAACTACTGATAACATTGCTAAAATGAAAGCTCAGATGAGGGCAATGGGTTATTCACAGGATTGGAGTCGTGAATTTGTCACTATGACTCCTGAGTATATGAAAAGAACCCAGTATTCCTTTTTAAAAATGTATGATGAAGGATTGATTTATCAGGGAATTCACCCTGTAAACTGGTGTCCTCGCTGTGAAACAGCTATTGCTTTTGCAGAAGTTGAATACAGTGACAATACAACATTTTTAAACTATGTAAACTTCCCTCCAGCAGTAGAAGACTCTTATGATGATATAGTATCCTCACAGGCATCAGGCAAACAGGCTGACCCTGCTGATGAAGGTATTTTAATTGCAACTACACGTCCTGAATTGATGTCTGCATGTGTAGCAGTTGTAATTCATCCTGAAGATGAAAGATACACTCATCTTTTAGGTAAATATGTTGAGGTACCTTTATCCCATCAGAAAGTTAAGATTATTGCTGATGAAGAAGTAGATCCTGAATTCGGTACTGGTGCAGTAATGATTTGTACCTTTGGGGATAAGACTGACGTAAGTTGGGTTCAAAAATATGATTTGGAAATTATTAATGCAATCGATGAAACAGGTACATTGACTGCAGCATCAGGAAGATACGAAGGAATGGACTTGCAGACCTGTAAAAAACAGACCATTGAAGACTTGAAAGCTGAAGGATATCTATTAAAACAAGAACAGGTTGATCAAAATGTTGGTCAATGCTGGAGATGTAAAACTCCTATTGAAATTCTTGTAAAAAAACAATGGTTTGTAGCTGTAAGAGACTTGATTGAAAAAACAAAAACAGCTGCAGATGAAATGAACTGGGTACCTGAACATATGAAATCCCGTATGGTAAACTGGGCAGATTCCATGGAATGGGACTGGTGTATTTCAAGGCAAAGAATATTTGCAACTCCAATTCCAGTATGGTACTGTAAAGACTGTGGAAAAGTAATTTTGCCTGATGTTGAGGACTTGCCTATTGATCCAACTCAGGACAAACCTAAACATCCATGTGAATGTGGCTGTGAAGAGTTTATTCCAGAAGAGGATGTATTGGACACTTGGATGGATTCATCAATTTCACCGTTATCCATTGCAGGATGGCCTGATGAAGATTATATCAATCATTTCCCATCAAATATCCGTCCGCAAGGTCATGACATTATACGTACTTGGGCATTTTATACAACACTCAGATGTTTGGCGTTAACCGGTCAAAAACCGTTTGATGACATTGTAATCAATGGTATGGTATTTGGTGAAGACGGAAACAAAATGAGTAAGTCAAGACCTGAATTTGTTGTCGGACCTGAAGAGGTCATTGAAAAATATGGTGCCGACTCTTTAAGAACATGGGCAGCTAACAGTGTTCCTGGATCTGATGTAATATTTGACTGGAAAGACATCAAACATGGATACAGATTCCTTAGAAAATTCTGGAACGCATTCAGATTCATCAGCATGCAAATATTTGATGAAGAAGTCTCATATGATGTAGTTAAAGATAATTTAGGACCTCTTGATTTATGGATATTGTCAAAATTAAACAGCTTGAATGTTAAAGTGGATACTGCATTTTCCGAATATAACTTTGCAGATACAATTACATCAATTGAAAGATTCTTCTGGCATGATTTCTGTGATGAATATATCGAAGCTGTAAAATACAGATTATACAGTGACGTAAGTGATGAATCAAGACGTGCAGCTAAATATACATTAAGAATTGTTGTTGAAACTTCACTTAAACTGCTTGCTCCTATTGCACCGTTCTTTACAGAAGAGGTTTATCAATACTTCTCAGATGAATCAATTCATACCACTTCATGGCCTGAAGTAAATGATGAATTAATCAGTGAAGAATTCGAAACTAAAGGAGATACCACTGTTGATTTGATTGATGAAGTAAGAAGATTCAAATCCGCTTCAAAAATACCATTGAATGCAGAACTTGCAGAAGTAAATGTCTATACTACTGATGATGAGTTAATTGGCATTTTCAAAGACTTTGCTGAAGATATTGAAGGTACTTTGAAAATCAAAGACTTGGCTATCAAATCCGGAAAACCTGAAGTCCATGAAAAAATCATTGAAGTGGAACCGGACATGTCTCAAATAGGACCTAAATTCAAAGGAGGTGCTGGTAAAATCATTGGCTATTTGAAATCAACTCCAATGGATGAAATTGATTCTATTTTAGCCGAAAATCATGAATTGGATATTGACGGTTTGGTAGTCAGTGAAGACATGTTGAATATCAAAAAAGAGATTGTAGGGGCATCAGGTAAAAAAGTTGATATCTTACAATCCGAAAACTTGGATATGATTATGGAAGTAATAAGGTAAATTATTCTTCCAATTTTTTCCTTTTTTTATAATTATTTTTTCTAAACAATATTCTAATATCTTTATTTTTTTCTAAACTCATTATAATATTGTTATTTGATGTAATAAAAGTTTAAATAGTTTATTTTACAGAATAATTTTGAGGGTGAGATAAAACATACATAAAAATGTATGTGGTGATGTGTTAGTGAAAAGCATGTTTGACCTCCCACTTAATATTTTTAATTAATGATTCACATGAGCCTATTTTAATTATTTCTAATCTCACCCTATTTGCCTAATGAATTATCCATTAGGGCTAATGTTGAATTTTGGTATATGTTTGACATCAATTAGATGTCAATTTCTTTTATCAATATTTAAATATTTAAAGATTGTTGAACTCACTTGTAAATAATGTTCTGAGTGATAAAAATTGTCTTTACTCATAACAAAAAGTATTTATATGACTTTTTCAATCTCTTTTATAACTCTTGCAGGCACACCAACAGCCATTGAATTGTCTGGTATATCTCGATTAACGACCGCTCCAGCACCTATTATTACATTATTTCCAATAGTAACACCAGGCAGTATGCAGACATTAGCACCAATCCAAACATCATTACCAATTCTAACTTTACTTGCTTGGCCTAATCTTTGCCTTCTTTTGTTTGGATTGATTGGATGACCTACTGTTGTGATGGTTGTTTTAGGTCCAATCATGACATCATTGCCAATGTAAACCTCATTAACATCTAATATAGTGACCTGGTAATTTGCAAGGAAATTGTCTCCTACATGTATGTTTTTTCCATTATCGCAGTAAAATCCCTGTTCTATACACGTATTTTCACCAATGCTTCCAAGCATTTCCTTTAAAAAGTCATATTTTGCTTGTCTATCACATACATCAATATTGTTATATATTTCACAGTTTTTTACAGCATTTAATTTTAAATCCATCACTTCTTCATCATCAAAACAGTATTCGAGCCCTGCTTTCAGTTTGTCAATTTCTCTCATGTATTCTATTATATTTTTAATTAATTATTATATTTTTCTTGAACGATTTTTTTAGGTAAATTTATTATTTAAATAATTCATAATTATTTTTAGATAAAATGAAACTTAAAGTAAAAAATATTTCTAATATTGGTGGAGTAGTTAAGGCACCTCCCTCTAAAAGTTATTCTCACAGAGCAGTAATTTTAGCTTCACTGGCTAATGGTACCTCTAAATTGTACGATATGCTTTATTCTGAAGATACATTGGCTTCAATCAACGTTTGTAGAAGTTTAGGGGCTAAAATTACTAAAACTGATGAATGCTTGGATGTTGTGGGTACTGGTGGAAAGTTGCATAATTCAAGCACAAATCCAATTGATTTGGCCAATTCCGGAACTACTCTACGTTTGATGACAAGCGTATCAGCATTATCTGACAATGATGTTATTTTAACCGGTGATGAATCCCTGCAAACACGTCCTATGGGTCTTCTTATGGAATCAGTTAAAAGTCTGGGGGTAACTGCAGAATCTCTTAAAGATAATGGAAAGGCTCCAATTTTGATTAAACCTGGATATGCTGGTGGTGAAACAAATATTTCTGGAAGTGTCAGTTCACAGTATATTTCATCCATTCTGATTTCTTCACCATTGTCTGATGAAGGAGTTACTTTATTTGTCTTACCAGAATTCAAATCACGTCCTTATGTTGATATGACTTTGGATATAATGAAAAAATTCGGTGTAAAAGTTCTTAAGGGTTTTTATATCAAGCATGATGACTGTACAAAAGAACATAAAAATTGTCGCATTGATGAGTTTAAGGTAAAAAAACAATCATACATCCCATGTGATTATACTGTTGAAGGCGATTATTCATCTGCTTCATATTTGCTTGCAGCTATTGCTATTAATGGTGGTCATGCAAAGGTTTTAAACTTATTTAAAAACTCCAAACAGGGAGATAAATTGATATTAGAAATATTGGAAAAAATGGGGGCAGACATTACAGTTCATGATGATTTTGTTGAAATTTCGTCTGATGGAAATCTTAAGGGAATTGATATTAATCTATCTAATGCTCCTGATTTATTGATTACTGTAGCGGTTCTAGCAGCAATGGCTGATGGAACTACCAACATCACAGGAGTTAACCACGCTAGAGTAAAGGAAACTGATCGTATTGACACTACATGCAGACAGCTTGAAAAGCTCAATTGTAAATTGGAAGAGTTTGAAGATGGCATGAGCATCACCGGCGGAGTCACAGGGGGAGTTGTTGATTCATGCGGTGATCATAGGCTGGCTATGGCATTTAGTTTAATCGGTCTAAAGCATGATATTGAAATAGATAACGGGGAAGTTTTTGATGTATCTTTTCCTAATTTTATTGAAGCAATGGCAGAAATTGGCTTGGAGTTAGAGTTGGTGTAAATGAGTAAAACTGATCGGATTATTAAGATTGTTGAAGAGTTAAATGAGGTTTTTGAAATTAGAGTATTTTTAGACCAAGACCCGTATAAGGTTTTGGTTAGAACTATTTTATCTCAAAGAACCCGTGATGAAAATACTGACCAGGCTACTAATAATCTTTTTGCTAAATATAAAGATATTTATGAAGTTGTTGAAGCTCCAACTGAGGATATTCAGGAACTAATTAGGCCGGCAGGTTTTTATCGTGTGAAGGCAGGACGTATTCAGGAAGTTTCACAGATTTTAATTGACGAATATGGTGGTGAAGTTCCAGATACTTTAGATGAACTTGTCAAACTTCCGGGAGTTGGCAGAAAAACTGCAAACTGTGTTTTGGTTTTTGCTTTTGAACTTCCGGCAATTCCAGTGGACACTCATGTTCACAGAATTTCCAATAGGATGGGATTGGTTAATACAAAAAATCCTGATGACACTGAAAGGGAATTATCCAAAATCGCTCCTAAGGAATTATGGATTAAGCTAAATGATTTGATGGTTCAATTTGGTCAAAACATCTGTAAACCTACCTCACCTCAGTGTGAGACCTGTCCTGTGAGTTATTTATGTGACTATGATGGAAGCTAATTTTTAGAAATGTTTATATATAAAAACAATGTTATATAACAATGGTTATAAATAAAATAACTATTGTTATACTAACCCCTTTAATATACCTCAAAACATATTAAAATTTAGGAGTAATTTATATGGTAAACGTCCCAGAATTAAAAAGAGGAGTCTTGGATAGTGTTGTTGATGCAATTGGAAACACTCCAATCGTAAGATTAAACAATCTAACTAAAGACTTGGAAGCAGAAGTAGATGTGAAAATGGAATCTTTCAATCCAACTGGAAGTGTAAAAGATCGTGTTGCAGTTGCAATGATTGAAGATGCAGAGCAAAAAGGTTTGATTAAGGAAGGTTCTGTTATTGTTGAGCCAACAAGTGGAAACACAGGTATTGGTCTTGGTTTTGCAGCAGCTGCAAAAGGTTATAAACTGATTTTAACCATGCCTGAAACAATGTCTATTGAAAGAAGAAAATTGCTAGCTATTTTTGGTGCTGAAATAGTTTTAACTCCTGGTTCAGAAGGAATGGGTGGAGCTATTGCAAAAGCAAATGAAATAGCTGAAGAAAATCCTAATGCAATTATCTTAGGTCAATTTGATAATCCGGCAAATGTTGAAATCCATGCAAAAACCACTGCTCAGGAAATATTAAGAGACACTGAAGGAAATGTGGATATCGTTGTTGCAGGTGTCGGAACCGGTGGAACTGTTACTGGTATAGGTAAAGTCTTGAAAGAGGAAGTTCCTGATGTTAAAATTGTTGCAGTTGAACCTGAAGACTCACAAACTTTAGGAAAAGGCGAAAAGGGACCTCATAAAATCCAGGGTATTGGTGCAGGTTTTGTTCCTTCAATTTATGATGCAGAAGTCATTGACGAGATTTTCCCAGTTGCAAATGATGATGCTGGCAAAACATTGGTTAACCTTGCTAAAAATGAAGGTATATTTGCAGGTATTTCATCTGGTGCTGCAACTTTCGCTGCTTTGGAATTGGCTAAAAGAGAAGAAAATAAAGACAAAAGGATTATTGCAATTTTACCGGATAATGGTGAACGTTATCTCTCCGTTGAATGGTTATTTGAATAAGATTAATTATTTATACTATATGTTATATAATTAATTAGTAAATACTTTGGAGATATATAATGTTCGATAGGTTGAGAAGTGAAATTAAGGCTATTAAGCAAAACGATCCGGCAGCACGTTCAACAATTGAAATATTTTTGTGCTATCCTGGATTTTATGCATTATTGTTCCATAGGCTTAGCCATTATCTGTGGAATCATTCATTCAAATTATTGGCCCGTTTTATCTCAACCATATCTCGTTTTCTTACAGGTATTGAAATACATCCTGGTGCACAGTTTGGTAAAAGAGTTTTCATCGACCATGGGATGGGTATTGTTGTTGGTGAAACAACAATTGTTGGTGATGATGTGCTGATTTACCAGGGTGTTGTGCTTGGAGGAACTACAACCCAAAAGACTAAAAGACATCCAACCATTGAAAAAGGTGTTATTATTGGAGCTGGAGCTAAAGTAATGGGAAATATTACTATTGGCGAATATTCCAAAATCGGTACTGGTGCTGTGGTTTTAAAAGATGTTCCTCCTGAATCAACATGTGTTGGTGTCCCGGGAAGAATCGTTAAAAGTAAAAATAAAAGTCATGTCGTTGACTTGGAGCATAACAAATTACCTGACCCTGTTGCCGATGCAATCAGAACTTTGGAAAAGCAGATTCATGATAATGAGGAACTTATTAAAATATTGCTTGATAAGAATGGAATTTGTTTAACTGATGGCCAAATCAATGAAAAGGTTGATTGTGGTGATTTATTAAAAAAAGATGGTGATTAAATATGAAACCACCTTGTGAAATTGTTGTATGGTATGTTATACCTGCTATTAGATCAGAATTAGCAAAGGAATTATTGAATTTAGGAATGAAACAGAAAGATGTCTCTGAACTTATGGACATTACTCAACCTGCAGTATCACAATATATCACAGATAAACGTGGTAGCGGTATTAAACTTGAAGATGATGTTAGGCAGATGGTTAAGGACTTTGCTGCCCAACTGTCAAATGGCGAAGCTACCAAAGCGGATTTGATTCCAAGGACATGTAAAATATGTAAAAATGTAGAAACTTCCACTGTTCTTGAACAACTTGGTATTGATACTGATGATTTAGGTGAAGATTGTCAATCTTGTATGGGCTCAGAAGCAAAATAGGAAAATATTGGAATTTTTAGTAATGTTTATATACTATTAAAGTCTAATATTTTATTAGACTTTTAATTTTACTTGGCAAGTTAACCGAGCGGCTTAGGTGCGTGGCTGCAGACCATGAAACGGGGGTTCAAATCCCTCACTTGCCTCTACTTATATAATTATTTTTTTTGAGGAATTTTTTATGGATATTTATTCTACATTAACTCGTAGTAAAGAGAATTTTGAAACCATGAACAAGAATCGTGTAAACTTTTTTGTTTGCGGTCCTACTGTTTATGATGATGCCCATATTGGTCATGGAAGAACTTACATTTCTTTTGATACAATTAAACGATATTTGGAATACTCTGGATATGCGGTATTTTATATTCAAAATATTACCGATATTGATGATAAGATTATTAACAGGTCAAAAGAATCTGGAATTCCAGCACATGATATAGCTAGGAAGTTTGAAAAAAGATACATTGAAGACATGGCTAAATTAAATGTAACAGGTGTTAATTTATTTGCAAGAGCAACTGATCATCTTGATGAAATAATTGACCAAATTCAAAGATTAATCGATAAAGGTTTTGCTTATGAAAGTGATGACGGTGTCTACTTTGAAATTGAAAAATTTGAAGAGTTTGGAAAATTGTCAAACCGTAAAGTAGACGAAATGGAGTCTCACCGTGAATTGGCTGAAACCACTAAAAAAAGTGAACAGGATTTCGCTTTATGGAAGAAAAGGGAAAATGTAGATGAACCAACTTTCCCATCTCCTTGGGGTGACGGCAGACCTGGATGGCACATTGAAGACACTGCAATAACTGAATATTACTTCGGTGAACAGTATGATGTTCATGGTGGAGGGCTTGACTTGATATTTCCTCATCACGAAGCTGAAATTACTCAAATGGAAGCTGTCAGTGGAAAATCTCCTATGGTAAGATACTGGTTACACACAGGATTTTTAAATGTTAACGGAGAAAAGATGTCCAAATCCCTCCATAATTTTATTACTATACGTGAATTGTTAAAAGATTGGGATGCAGACACATTCAGGTTCTTTGTATTGTCAACTCATTACAGAAGTCCTATTGATTTTTCAAAAGATTCTCTTCACCAGTCAGAAAAAAGTTTGGAAAAAATTAAAAAATTCTATACAGCACTTGATGTTGAAGTTAGTGATGTTGAATCTGATTTTGAAGCTTTAAAAGTAGCTAAAGAAGAGTTCTTTGGAAGTATGGATGATGATTTTAACACTCCAAAGGCCATTGCATCTTTATTTGTTTTAATTAATGATTGTAAAAACATTGATTTGTCAGATGATGATAAAGCAGCTATTAAATCATTTTTAGATGATGTTTCTCAAATTTTAGGTATTGACTTTACTTTGGAAGAGACTTCCGCAGGTTCAGATGACTTGTTTGATTTGATTACAGATGTCAGATCTGAGTTAAGGGCTGCAAAGCAATATGAATTGTCTGATAAAATACGTGATGAGTTAATTAACTTAGGTTATGAAATAAGTGATTAAAGGAGATTTATATCTCTAATTCTTCTATTTTTTCTATTTTTCTTTTTAGTTTTATCAATTCTAAAAAATAATTTTTTCATTTTCGAGAAAAATATAACAATGTTTATATAGTAAAATAACATATGTTATAATATAACAGTGTTTATTTTTTTATGTTATTTAGGTAAATCAAAACATTTATATATAAAAAATAACTATTGTTATATTGTCATTATAACACGTGACATATTTTATAAAAAAATTTATAAGGTGATGATTAAATGACTAACAAAAATTATGGTTTAGCCACTTTAGGCGTAAGAGCAGGTCAAGAACCTGATCCCGTAACTGGGGCACAGGCTGTCCCAATATACCAGACAACTTCATATGTATTTAAAGATTCCGATGAAGCTGCAAGACGTTTCGCCCTTCAAGAATTTGGTCAAATTTATTCAAGACTTACAAATCCAACCAGTGATGTATTTGAAGCAAGAATTGCTGCTATAGAAGGTGGAAATTCTGGTCTTTCAACATCAAGTGGTCTTGCTGCTATCTCATACGCAATCTTAAATATCACACAGCCTGGAGATAATATCGTTTCAGCAGATAACTTATATGGTGGAACTTACCAATTGTTTGATTACACATTCAAGGATTTGGCAAGAGAAGTTAAATTTGTCAATTCTCAGGATTTACAAGCATTTGAAGATGCAATTGATGAAAAAACAAAGGCAATCTACTGCGAATCTATTGGTAATCCAAAATTGGATGTACCGGACTTCGAAGCTTTAGCTGAAATTGCACATTCACATGACATTCCATTAATAGTAGATAATACTATTGGTGTAGGTTTAGTAAGGCCTTTGGAACATGGTGCTGATGTTATCGCAGCATCTGCAACAAAATATGTTGGAGGACATGGAACTGCTGTGGGAGGATACATTGTAGATTCAGGTAAATTCAACTGGGGAAATGGTAAATTCCCAAATTTCTCTGAACCTGATCCAAGTTATCATGGATTAGTGTTCTGGGATTCATTCGGAGATGTACCTGAACTTGGTAATCTTGCATTTACTGTAAGAGCAAGAGCAAGATTATTGCGTGACTTGGGAGCAACTCAGGCACCTGTGCACAGTTTTATTTTCCTTCAAGGTCTTGAAAGTTTGGATGTACGTGTAAAAAGACATTCTGAAAATGCACTTAAAGTAGCTAAATTTTTAGAATCCCATCCAAAAGTAAAATGGGTTAACTATCCTGGTTTGGAATCTCACCCAACTTATGAAACAAATAAAAAATACTTAAAAGATAACTTTGCAGGTATTTTAGGATTTGGAGTAGAAGGCGGTGAAGAAGCAGGAAGAAAAGTTATTGAAAACTTGGAATTATTCTCAATTCTTGCTAATATTGGTGATGCAAAAAGTTTGGCAATACACCCTGCAAGTACTACTCACCAACAGTTAACTGTTGAAGAGCAAAAGGCAACTGGTGTAACACCGGATTTCATCAGGTTATCCATTGGTCTTGAGGATGTAAATGATTTAATTGATGATTTAAAACAAGCATTAGATAAAATATAAATAATTAAAAATTAGGGGAGATAAGGATGTATTTAGATAATTCAGCAACAACAAGAGTAAATGATGAAGTATTGGAAGAAATGTTACCTTATTTTAATGAGGAATTTGGTAATCCATCAACTTTGTATTCAATAGGTCGTGAATCTAAAAAAGCTTTAGAACTAGCAAGGCAAAGAATCGCAGATTCTATAAATGCAAAAAGTGATGAAATTATTTTCACCAGTGGTGGATCTGAATCTGATAATTTAGCCATTAAAGGTATTGCCTTCAAATTGCAAAAGAAAGGTAGGCACATTATCACTTCCGAGATTGAACACCCTGCTGTTAAAGAAACTTTATACTTCCTTGAATCTCTAGATTTCAAAGTTACCTATTTGCCAGTGTATGAAAATGGTATTATTAAAATTGAAGATTTAAAAGAGGCTATTACTCCAGAAACAATTTTAATAACAATTATGCATGGTAACAATGAGATAGGTACACTTCAGCCTATAGAAGAGATTGGTCAAATTGCTCATGACAATGGAATAGTTTTCCATACTGATGCAGTTCAAACCTTCGGTAAAGTTGAAATTGATGTTGAAAAGCAAAATATTGACTTATTATCCGTATCTTCCCATAAAATTAATGGTCCAAAAGGTGTAGGTGCGATATATATTAAAAAAGGTATTAGGTTGGTTCCTCTTATTCATGGTGGAGGTCAGGAAAGAGGAATCCGGTCAGGAACTGAAAATGTTCCTGGTATTGTTGGATTTGGAAAAGCAGCCGAACTTGCCTGCAGTAATTTGGAGGAGCATGCTCAAAAACAATCCAAAATTAGGGATGAAATAATTGAAAAAGTTTTAGATAAAATTCCTGAAGCATACTTGAACGGTGATAGGAATCAAAGATTACCTAATGTCATTAATTTCCGTTTTAAAGCTATTGAAGGTGAATCTTTAATTCTTTTATTGGATGCTAACGGTTATCAAACTTCAACAGGTTCTGCCTGTTCATCTAAAACATTGGAAGCTTCTCCAGTTCTAACTGCATTAGGACTTGATCCTGTTGATGTGCATGGTTCTTTAAGAATATCATTATCTCCAGATACTGGTGATTTTGATGTTGATGATTTTGTTGATGTAATTGCAAAATCTGTAGAAAGATTAAGACAAATGTCTCCTTTATGGAATAATGATTTAGATTATAATAAAATTGTAGGTAGGAAATAGGAGTGATTATAATGGATTATAGTGATAAAGTAATGGATCATTTTGCAAATCCAAGAAATTGTAGACCGATGGAAGATGCAGATGGTGTTGGACAAGTCGGAAACCCTACCTGTGGGGATTTGATGACTATTTATATTAAGGTTGAAGATGACAAGATTGCTGACATTTCATTCCAAACATTCGGTTGCGGTGCAGCAATTGCAACAAGCAGTATGATTACTGAAATCGCAGTTGGAAAAACTTTGGATGAAGCATTGGCAATTTCCCGTAATGATGTTGCTGAAGAGCTTGACGGACTTCCACCTATTAAAATGCACTGCTCAAATTTAGCAGCTGATGGTCTTCAGGCAGCAATTGAAAATTATTATGAAACCCATCAAAGTTAAATACTTATGCAAATAAACATAATTATAATAAATTATGGAGATGTTTATTATGGCAAAAATATTAAAATGCGATGATTGTGGAAGTATTATCCAAGTTTTAGTGGAAGACGATGGTGATGCATGTGATACTCACATGATTGATATTCCAGTACAAACCGAAGGTGATAAATCACCTAAACACAAACCTGTAGTAGAAATCGATGGTGACAAAGTAACCGTAAAAGTAGGTGAAGCAGCTCACCCAATGGATGACGATCACTACATTCAATTTTTAGTTGTTGAAGCAGGTGCTGAACAATACGCAAAATGCTTCAAACCAGGAGATGTTGCAGAAGCAACTTTCACTGTTAACTCTACAGATGATGTCGTAGCATTTGCATTCTGTAACTTACACGGACTTTGGTCCAGTGAATAAATTTTAAGATTTTTTTCTTAATTTTTTTCTATTTTTTTATAACAAATCTTAATAATATCTTTTTCATATATATTATAATGTGTCAAATTATAATAAAGTGATAATTTTTATTGTTTTTTTAATCGTTTTTTCAGGTGCTCTAATCTATTTGCATAATACTGAAAGCAGTATGAACAAAAATATGCCTGACATTAGTGATAGCATTGTATCAGGCGATTCAGATTACAATGCAGCTGTCGATTTATTAAATAATAAAAATTATGATGAATCAAAAAATAAAGCCATTTCGGCCAATAATAATTTTAATCAAAGTTTGATTTTATTATTAAGTATAAAAGATAATCTCACATCGGATACTAATGATGTTCATAAAAAATATATCAACAGTGTAATTAGTGAACTTGAACTTAAAATGAATGCTACTGATTATTTGATGGAATCCATTGATTATTATAAAAACTATCAAAACAGTACAGGTAATGAGTATTCAAGTCATGCCAATGAAATAATGAAGGATGCATTGGAATTTCAGAATGTGAGAAATGATTTAGTTAAACAGAATCCTAATTTATTTAAATGAGGTTTTTAAATTGAAAAAGAATTGTCCAAAATGTAATGGTCTTGGATCTATTGTTGTAGATTATAAGGAATGCTCTAGTTGTGGAGGAACAGGTTATGAAGATGATGCATTTGATGTTGGAAGTCATTTTAAAGGAGTAAATAACAATGCTAGAGCAAAATTTGATTTAGGATCAGACCAAGATATTCCATGCGAAGCCTGTAACGGAAAAGGTCAGGTTGAAGTTTATGAAGATTGTGCTTACTGTAACGGAACAGGCCAGATTAATGTTTGCCGTGACTGCGGCAAGCCTTTAGATGAGAAATATGATATTTGTGCAGAATGTGGGGCTAAACGTAAGGAAGATAAAATGAAAAGAAAAGAAGCTGAAGAAAAACGTATTGCTCGTGAAAAAGAAGTTAAGGATGTTTATATTTTAGATTCATTGGTTCAAATGAGGGATATGGATCGTGATAAATTATATAAAGGTAAAATCACAAGAATAGAAAAGTATGGTGCATTCGTTACATTAAATAACAATGTTTGGGGATTGATGAGAGGTGAAGTCTCCGGTTATAATGTTGGTGATGAAGTTATTGTATTTATCACTTCAATCAAGTCAAGAGAAGGGAAAATTGACTTTGCTCCTGCTTATGTTAGAAACCATAGGATTATCAAGTTAACCAAATCTATTCCACGTACTGTCATTGATGAACTGGACAGTAAGATGGGCAGGATGGTTCGCATTGATGGTGAAGTTTTGCAGGTTCAGCAGACTTCAGGCCCTACAATATTTACCATAACTGATGAAAGTGGTGTTGCTGAAGTGGCTGCCTTTGATGAAGCTGGAGTTAGGGCATATCCTGAAGTTAATGAGGGTGATGCTGTAGAAATTTTAGGTGATGTTAATCAGCATGGCGGTAAAACACAGATTGAAGCATCTTCAATGACTAAACTTGAAGGAACTAAAAAGGATGACATCTTAAAATTGATTGATGATGCATTAAATGAAAAAGCTAAACCTGAAGATGTTGAATTCTTGGTTAAAAGTGATATTTTAAACAAACTTAAACCTAAAATGCGAGAAGCTGCTCAAAAGATTAGAAGAGCGATTCTTGATGGAAGGACTATTTTACTTAGACATCATAATGATGCTGATGGTATATGTGCAGGAGTGGCTATGGAAAAGGCTGTTGTTCCTTTAATTGAAGAGATAAATCCTAGCAATGATGCACAGTATTATTATTTCAAGCGTTCACCATCCAAGGCTCCATTTTATGAGCTTGAAGATGTTGTAAAAGATTTGTCATTTGCATTGGAAGACCAAGAAAGGCATGGTCAAAAGTTGCCGCTTATCGTTTTGCTTGATAACGGTTCTACAGAAGAGGACATTGTAGCATTGATGCAGGCAAAAATCTATGATATTGAAGTTGTTGTTATAGATCATCATTCTCCAGGTGATTTATTAACAGTTGATGAAATAGACGGTGAAATTGTAGGTGCTACCGTTGCAGTTGATGAATATGTGGATTCTCATGTAAATCCATATCTTGTTGGTGGAGATTCACAGTTGACTGCGGGAGCATTGGCAACTGAGGTTGCACATATCATAAATCCAAAAGTCAAGCAACTGATTCAGCATTTGCCTGCTATTGCGGCATTGGGGGATCGTGCTGAATGCGGTGAAGTATATCAGTATTTGGAGCTTGCTTATGAGAAAAACTTTACAAAAGAGCATTTGGCGAAAGTGGCTGAATGTATTGATTTTGAATCATATTTCCTAAGATTTATGAACGGTAGAGGTATTATGGATACTATTCTTGCTGTTGATAATTTTGATAAGCATTATAAAATGATTGATGCATTATACAAAGAATATGAAAAAAGAATTGATACCCAGCTTAAGGCTGTACTTCCAAACATCGAAACATCACAGTTTGAAAATGGCATTTACTTTAATATGATTGATGTTGAAAAATTTGCCCATAAGTTCACATTTCCTGCTCCTGGAAAGACCTGTGGTTTTGTTCATGACAGAATGATAAAGAAACTTGGTGAAGATAAACCTATTGTAACATTAGGTCATGGTCCTGATTTTGGAGTGTTCAGGGCAACTGATGCGGTCAATGAAAAATTCGGATTCAATGTTAATGATATTGTTTCCAATTTGGCCATTAAAGTTCCTTCCGCTGGTGTTGATGGTGGAGGCCATGAATGTGCAGGTTCTGTAAAGTATATTGAAGGTTTAGGTGAAGAAATTTTGTCCGAAATAGTAAATGAGGTAAAATCTTTATCTAAATTATAATTTTGATTTTTATGGAGTTTTGGAATTATTGCCCTAACTGTGGAAAAAGGTTAATGCCTAATGAGGAGTTTTGCATTGGCTGTGGTGCCAAGACTATTTCTCAAGATAATGAAGGCAATTATTTTTTTACTCCACCGATTCATAATATTGGATTTTTTGATTTAAAAATTGACTTTTCACCATACATTAATATAAACACTGATTTTAAATATGATGTATGTTCATGCGGTTATTTTAATAAAATTGATAATGAATTCTGCCCTCATTGTGGTGTTAAACGTGTTGATAAAGGATTATCAAGAATCATTAAGAAATATGTAAAACCTAGATTTGATATTCATGATTTTGAGGCAAGTAATGATATAATCTGTGAATGCGGTGCAGTCAATTCAAACGATAGTGAATTCTGTGACATGTGTGGTCGCAGACTTCATGAAGAACCAAAGGGTGATGATACATACGCCAATTTTGAGTTGGAATATGAAAATCCTATCTTTTGCACATGCGGGGAGGAAAATTCTGAAGACAGTCAATTTTGTGAAAATTGTGGTCTTCCTTTAAATGGTTACAGGAATATAGATGACATAAAGATTCTGTGTGTATGTTCTATTTTAAACGATGCGACATCACAATATTGTGTTGAATGTGGTAAAAATTTGGATGAAGAGATTTCTGAAATCATTTGTGTCTGTGGTACTAGAAATCCGTTGAATACCAGATTTTGCTTATCTTGTGAAAAACCTTTGAATCCTGAAAGATTAATAAAATCCAAACTTGTATGCAGCTGCGGTAAAATAATGAATTTCAATTCGGAATTCTGTCCGAATTGTGGAAAAAATATCAAAAAAATTATTTCCCGAAAGAAAACTATTTCTAAAACTATCAAATCTGTTAAAGATGTATGGAATGGTGTATAAATGAAGGAATGTCAAATTTGCGGAACTTTGAATTTTAAAAAGAATACATATTGTACTCACTGCGGATGCATGATAGTTGAAGAAAACATTTGTCAATATTGTGGTGTAAAAAATCCGGACACAAGTACTGTTTGTATTAATTGTAATCGTCCTATTGATCCTGTAGCTATTGAAGATTTTGAAGATTTGTTCAATATTTTTAATGTAAAATTATTGGTTGATTCAAAATTTACTATTGCCGATTATAATTCAATATTGAATAATATGTTTAAAAAACTGGATTATATGAATATTGATGGAAAAACTCCTAAGGATAAGGTATTGCAAATAGCTAATGTTTTTACTATTGTTGTTCCCAAATCAAGTGGTGTTGTAAACGGAGAATATGGAAGTCCTATTATCTTTTATGATGACCGTTTGGATGAAAGTTTGCAGATTTCAACCATTATTCATGAACTGGCTCATTTTCTATTGTTTGATTTTAGCGTTAATATCCTATGCAATATCTTCGATGTAAAATCTTCTTCTGTTGTAAAAAGTTTTGTTGAGTACTTTTTGACATTGGATGAAATGAGAATTATCAATGAGTTTTATGCTCATACTGTTGAAAACAGATTTATTCCATTAAAGTACCAAAGTTTCAACTCTTTTAAGCATTGTGTTTTCAGTAGCGGGATGACTACAAATGACGTTTGGCAGGAAATGGAACTGGGCTTTACGATGGCTTATGATATTATTAGGCATTTGGAAAAATATATTGATGAAAATCTAAGGCAATCTATTAAATTACAGTTTAAAATGGATATGGTTGATTCTAAAAATAGTATTGATTTCGATTCTCCTAAAGTGCTGTTGGATGATGATAAAAAAATAGAGGTTTTCATTGGTTTGATGGCATATCATTTTTATGATTTATATAATAATGAAGAAGCAAGAAAAGAATTAGAACCTATAAAAAATAGGTTTGAATTTAAATAACTATAAAATTATTCTTCTTTATCTTTTATAGTCTCCAATACCTCTTTTCCCGTGTCTGTTAAACGGTATAATCTTCCTTTACGAGCTTCTTCATTTATGCATTCAACTATTTCTTTGTTCTTTAGTTCGCTAAGTACTTTTGAAATATGATTTGTTCTGATACCACTGTCCTTTGCAATATTAGTTGGTATCTTTACTTCATCTCCAATGGATTTCAATGTTTTTTCCCTATATTTTGAGATTTGCACATATGATGTCAATTTCAAAAGCTCGTCGTTATCTTTACTCATAATATTTAATTTATATGTTCTAATATAAAAGATTTTACAATTTTTACATATTTTCTTAAAATTAATGTATTTTTTTATTCATTAATGTATCTTTTTGTACTTTTTATTTGTATTATTAATCTATTATTTTTTTGTGTTTAAAATGCTAATACAATAAACAAAATATAGTATAATGTTTATTAATTACATATTATTTATTTTTTTCTAATTTTATTATTATTTTATTCAATTATTTTTTAAACACAATAAATATATATGTTAATCATATGAATAAAACAATATTGTTATCATAATGTGTTTAAAATTACTTAAGTGATAATCATATAATTCTTAAAAATTCTAATAGAAATATATAATTTATATAACATATTAAATTAATATTATAGAATTTATTTGACTATGATATTATGAAATGTAATGAATGTGGTTTTGAAAATAAGGATACCGCTAAATTTTGTAGTAAATGTGGTAAGGCATTAAGGTTAACTCCTGAGCCTCCAAAGGAAAATAATAATTCTAAAATAATTATTGCAGCATTGGTTATTGTGATTGTTATTTTAGCTGTAACATTCGGTTACTTTGCATTGAATAATAATTCCAATAATTCTGCTCCAGCCCAATCAAATTCACAAAGTTCCGGCGGTGCTGCTAACAATGGAACTACTCAGCAGACAGATTCGTCTCAGTCTTCCAGCCAACCAAAAGAATGGAAATTAATCGGAAGTTATTCTGGTTCTGGAAGTGGTAGTCAATCGATTAGTGTTCCAGCAGGACAGATAATGATTAAGATATCTGCATATCCAATTAAAAACTATGCAACTAATCATTTGTATGTAACTGGACCTAGTGGTAAAGCGGGTGTTGATTGGGGTTCAACAAGTGCTGTAGAGACAAGATCAGATTCAGTATCTTTTAACTCCTCTTCTGCAGAGACATTTACCATTGATTACTACGAAACCGTAAGTTGGAAAGTAGAGTTCTACAGGTATCAATAGTTTTTTATTTAAGTGATTATCCAATCACTTTTCTTTTTTTAGTAAAATTAATAATGGATAAAATATTAAAAGTTTACTATGTTTGATTTAAATGTTAATGGAAGCAGTTATGAGACAAATTTGGAATTGGCTATGCAGGCTTCTAATTATGGTTGGCATCATTTAAGTTTTTCATACTCTCCTGATGAATTTGGTGATGCATTATCTTTTAAAAAGGATTTAAAAGATAAATTAAACGATTTTATAGATATTGATTATACATTAAGCATTAAATCAAATAATCCTTCTGAAATCAGAAAAATCGTACGTAAATATAGAAATAAGTCTTCATGTATTTCTGTTTTGGGTGGAAATTTGAAAGTTAATCGAAACTGTCTTGAAAATATTCAGGTTGATGTTTTATCAAAACCTTATTTTAAAAGATATGATTCCGGTTTGAATCATATATTGGCTCGTGAAGCAAAGGATAATAATGTTGCAATTGAATTGGTATTTAATGATATTTTGAAATCTTATTTGGCTCCCCGATCTAAAATCCTAGCAAACTTTAGGGATATATATAAACTGCATAGAAAGTATGAATTTCCTTTAATTTTGTCTTCAGGTGCACAATCCATTTTTGATATCCGTACAGTCATGGATTTTAAAGCCGTTTTTATGCAGACAGGATTAACTGATTTGGAAGTTGAAAACTCCTTTAAAACCGCAGAAAACATTTTGGAATTTAATAAAGATAGAAAAAACATGATTCTGTCTGGCGTGAAGGTGGTTGAATAATGAAGCTTAAAGTTCTTCCCAAATCTCAAAGAAAACATAATCATTATCTTGTATTGGATATCAAATCTGAGGAAGAGTTATCTAAAAATGATTTTACATCTATAGTATGGGATGCATGTGTTCGCTTCCAGGGAGAGAACAACACATCTAATTTTAATTTATGGACTATTAATTTAATTTTAAAAGATGAAATTTCTTTTTATAATGAGTATAAAGCAATTTTAAGATGTCAAAGGGATTTTGAAGATGAAGTCAGATCCAGTTTGGCATTGGTTAATAATTATAATAGAAAATCCATAGCGATTTCATGCGTAGGTATTTCGGGTACAATAAAAGGGTGTTCCAAATTTATTTAATTACTTTTTGTTATTTTAAAATAGAAAACTTTATAAATATATTAAATATATAAATAACAATTGGATTTATGGAAAAAAGAAAAAAATATTTTAATTATGTGTAGTGATTAAAATTAAAAGTACCGTTTCATGGAGATTTGGTTTTAATTTTGTATTTTTTAGTAGTTGAACTTAAATTATATTTATAAATATTTATTAAATGTGAGGTATTAAATATGCAACCTTTACAAAATGCTGGATATGATAGGGCTATTACTGTTTTTAGTCCAGATGGAAGACTTTTCCAAGTTGAATATGCAAGAGAAGCTGTTAAAAGAGGTACCACATCTATAGGTGTTAAATGTCCTGATGGTATTGTTTTAGCAGTAGACAAAAGAACTACTTCTACTTTAGTAGAATCATCATCTATTGAAAAATTATTTAAAATAGATGACCATATCGGTGCAGCTACTTCAGGTCTTGTTGCTGATGCAAGAGCATTAGTTGAAAGGGCAAGAGTAGAAGCTCAAATAAATAAAATCACATACAGTGAACCTATTAGAGTAGATAGTTTGGCTAAAAAGTTATGTGACATGTTACAATTGTACACCCAAAATGGTGGGGTAAGACCATTCGGTTCCGCTTTGATTATTGGTGGAGTATATAATGGTGCATGTAAATTATTCGAAACTGATCCTAGTGGAGCTTTAATAGAATATAAAGCAACTGCAATCGGTTCTGGAAGATCCGCTGCAATGGATATTTTCGAAGAACAATATAAAGAAGATTTATCAATTGATGATGCTATTGCATTAGCATTAACTGCAATTAATGAAGCTACTGAACATGATACTACTTCAGATAATGTTGAAATAGCTGTTATTAAAAAAGAAGATGGCAAATATGTTAAACTTTCAAAAGATGATGTAACTTCTTATATTGAAAACGTTCTTTCTGAAGAAGAAAGTGAAGACGAAGAAATCGAAGATTCTGAAGAAAGTGAAGAATAAATTTTTTTTAATTGATTATGGTTGAGGGATGTTTCAATGGTAAATGTAGATGATGCGATAATAGCTAAATATGAATATAGTGGTGAACATTTCGAAATTTTAGTTGACCCGGATTTGGCAGCGGAATTTAGAAATCCTGATGGACAGGACGTTGCCATTGAAGATCTTTTAGCTGTTGAAGAAATTTTCAAAGACTCCAAAAAAGGAGATAAGGCTTCTGAAGAAGCAATGAATAAAATATTTGAAACTACTGATCCTATTGAAGTTTCTAGAATTATCCTTGAAAAAGGAACAGTTCAATTAACTGCCGATCAAAAAAGACAGATGCAGTCTGATAAAAGGAAACTTGTTATTAATAAAATAGCTAAAGAAGCTATTAATCCTCAAAATGGACTTCCTCATCCTGTTCAAAGGATTGAAAATGCATGTGATGAGGCAAAAGTTAAGTTTGATCCTTTCACTTCTGTAGACCAACAAGTTCAAACAGCTCTAAAAGCAATCAAACCACTTATTCCAATCAGGTTTGAAAGAGTTAAAGTTGCTGTTCGTTTACCTGGTTCGGCTGCAGGTAGTGCATATTCTGTTATTCATGGATTTGGTGATATTATAAATGAAGAATGGCAACAAGATGGTTCTTGGATTGGTATTGTGGAAATGCCGGGTGGCCTTCAAGATTCCTTTGCTGCTAAAATGGCTGAGATTTCAAGTGGTGAAGCCGAGACAAAAACTATTAAATAATTATATTCATTTTCATAGAGTGGGATTTTTATGATATATGTGGAAGATAAAAATTTAGTAATTCCTGGTCAAATATTAGCTGACGACGACTATTACCCAGGAAGAGGAACTTTCAAGGAAGATGGTAAAATTTGTTCATCTTTGATTGGATTAGTTTCTTTGAGAAATAAGAAAATTCGTGTTATCCCTCTCAAAAGTAAATATGTTCCTAAAAAAGGAGATGTTGTTATTGGTAAAATTAATGATGTCAGATTCTCAATGTGGGATGTAGACATTAATTCTCCATATTCAGGAATTTTACCTGCTTTTGAAGTGTTTGGTAGGGATAAAAAAGAACTTAATAAAGTATATGATGTTGGTGATGTACTCTTCTTAAGAGTAATCGATGTTGATGAAATTAAGAAAGCTAAACTTGGTTTAAAAGGCCGTGGTTTAGGCAAATTCAAAGGAGGAATTATTGTAGACATTTCTCCAACAAAGGTTCCTAGATTAATTGGTAAAAAAGGTTCCATGATCAACATGATAAAAAATAAAACTAACTGTAAGATTGTTGTTGGTCAAAATGGTCTCGTTTGGGTTAAAGGAGAAGAGGACATGGAACAACTCACCCGCGAAATTATCCATACTATCGAGGCTGAGGCACATACTTCCGGTTTAACCAATAAAATTAAAAATAAATTATACTTGGCTATTGATGGTGAATTGCCTGTTGAAGAAACCGAAGAAGAATTTGTTTTGGAAAAACCTAAACTTCAAAACTTCAAAGAAGAATTAGAGCAAGAAGAAAGAGAAAAAGCTGAAGCTGAATCTCAAAAAGAAATTGCAACTGAAGTTGAAGATGACATCAAAGAAGATACAAAAGAAGATGTTGATGAAGAAACTGAAGTTGAAGATGACATCGAAAAAGATACAAAAGAAGATGTTGATGAAGAAACTGAAGTTGAAGAAGGCAGTGAAAAAAAAGATACTGGGGATAAACCTAATTTTTATGAAGTAATTAAGGAATTAAAAAAGAAAAAACAGAATAAAGATAAAAATTTATCCTACAGTGATAACTCAAATAATAATTCATTTATATTGAATAATCGATAATTTCTATTTATGAGGTTGATAAGATGTCTGAGATGATTAGAGAGGATGGTAGGAAGTATAATGAATTACGTCCTATTAAAATTGAAGCAGGCGTTCTTGAACGTGCTGATGGTTCTGCTTATCTTGAAGTGGGTGGAAATAAAATTTTAGTTGCTGTTTATGGACCTAGAGAATCATATATTAGAAGGTTACTTGAGCCAAATACAGGTGTAATAAGATGCAGATATAATATGGCTCCATTTTCAGTTGATGACAGAAAAAGGCCAGGTCCTGACAGAAGGTCTTCCGAAATTTCAAAAATTACTGCTGATGCATTAAGACCTGCTTTAATGTTGGAAAATTATCCACGTTCAATGGTTGATATTTATATTGAAGTAATCGAAGCAGAAGGTGGAACCCGTTGTGCTGGAATCACCGCAGCTTCTGTTGCTTTAGTTGATGCAGGAATTCCTATGAAAGATATTGTTGTGGGATGTGCTGCAGGAAAAGTTAATGATGAAGTTGTACTTGACTTGTCTGAAGTGGAAGACAAAGAAGGTCAGGCTGATGTTCCTATAGCTATTATGCCAAGAACTGGCGAAATTACTTTGCTTCAAAGTGATGGTGATTTGACTGAAGAGGAATTCCAAAAAGCTATTGATTTGGCTATGGAAGGATGTATGAAAGTAAGCGAGCTTCAAAAAGAGGCATTAATGAAAAAATACTCTACAGAATAGGTGGTTAATATGGATATAGTACCGGAAATTACAAGAGAAAGTATTACAAACCTCATCATCAACGATAAAAGGGAAGATGGTAGGGCACTTGATGAATATAGGGATATTTCTATTGAAACTGATGTTATTTCTAAAGCTGAAGGTTCTGCAAGAGTAAAAATCGGTGGAACTCAAGTTCTCGTAGGTATTAAACCTCAACTTGGAAGTCCATTTCCAGACACTCCTGATTTAGGAGTATTAATGACTAATTGTGAAATGCTGCCAATGGCTGATCCAACTTTTGAACCAGGACCACCTAGTGAAGATTCCATTGAACTTGCACGTGTTGTTGATAGGGGAATTCGTGAAAGTGAATTGGTTGAATTGGATAAACTCTGTGTTGAAGAGGGTAAACATGTTTGGATGTTGTTCATTGATTTGCATGTAATTGATAACTGTGGAAATCTCTTTGATGCTGCAGAGCTTGCTGTTATGGCTGCACTTAAAAGTACAAAATTACCTACTGCATCAATTGTCGATGATGAAGTTGTTCTTGATAAGGAAAATACATTTGATTTACCAATTAACAATGAAGTAGCAATGTGTACATTTGTTAAAATTGGTGAAAAAATGGTTTTAGATCCTTCATTATCTGAAGAACGTGTTGCTAGTGCTCGTTTAAATGTTGGTGTTACTAAAGAAGGTAGAATCTGTGCTATGCAAAAAGGTGGAGCACAACCATTAACTAAAGATGAAATATTTGCTGCTGTAAATATAGCAGTTTCAAAAACAAAAGAATTAGTCGAATATCTTTAAGTCCTCTGGATGATTAAGATTTCTAAATTCTTTTTTTAATATTTTTTTATTGTCAATCAAAACAAATTTCGTATCTATTTTTTCTATTATTCCTTTTATATGTAATGAGTCATTTAAAATTAGGTTATCTATTAATGGAATAATGTTTTTATTGTATATTGAGTGCAATGGTTCTGATGTTTTTAGTTTGTTTTCAGGGTCATGGTATGGCACAACAGCCTGAATGTTGCAGGTAATTTCATTAAAAAGAGTTTGAATTGTATTTTTAGTAACAAATGGATTGTCACATGGAAATACAATTGCATATTCACTGGAAATATTTTCAAGACCGGTTAATATTCCGGAAATGGGACCTTTATTTTTAATCTTGTCCTCTACAAACTTTAATTTGTAGCTATAGTCTTCAGGATTAATAAATTCCATATATTTATCAATCCTTTTGTTATCATTTAAAACAATTATAACTTCATCTATTTCATTATTCAATGTGGAAAGTATGTATTTAATCATGGGCTTATCTTTAATAATTAAAGACCCTTTGTCCTTACCCATTCTCCTACTTTGCCCTCCACATAAAATAATAGAAGATTTCATTTTTTTATTCCTTTACATAAACGTCCGCATTTTCATCAAATGGATTGGTACGTATTATCAATGCAATCATGTATGGATAATGTTTGTTTAAGTATCTTAAATAATAAATCCATTCGTGAACTAGTTTGTTGTATATTCTTTGCATGTCTCCATTCAAATGATTGAAGTCCACATCGGTGACTTTACTTAAGTCTGGCCTGTGTTCCAGTTCTTCATCCAAATGAAGAATAGCAGTCAATAATCCTGAAAATTCTTCTTTTTCTAATAAATTAGGGTTGTTAATCAAACCAACGATAAATTCTCTTTTTTCTATTAATAAGTTTCTCATGTTTGTTAGGTATTCTTCCCTGTCTTCAGGAGCAACATTCGCCTTGAATGGAATGTCGATATTTTTAATTTCTTTTAGTTTGTTTTCGTAATCCTTATCGCTCCAGGTTTTAATTGATTCCAAATATTGGGTATCTGCTTTGTGTTGATTTACAGAGCTTAATTGTCCAATTAAATCATTTCCGATTTCAGAGAAAAATGTAGACATGATCATATCTAATTTTTCCATCATTGCTTCTTTTTCTTTTTTGCTTATAATTTCATCAAGTAAAAATGCAACAATAAGAATATCTACAGGAATGAATCCTAAATGTGTCCAAATATATGAAATAACATGTTCAGGGTCTTTTAAAATAAGTATATTTGACCCATAAATAACTATTATTGCTATAACCATTATTATTGAAAATTTAATTTTCCATTTATTATGGCTTTCCATTTTATAATCTCCAAATTTTATCTTTTTTTAGCTGATATTATTGCTATTGGATTTTCACTCATCATCATAATACCTCGATCAAGAACTCTTCCTTTAGATATATTAACTTCCATAATATTTGGATTATAGTTGAGTTCCTTTAATTTATTTATGGCTTCAACTTTTGTATCAACCAATATTGCAGTAACAATAATTCTGCCTTTGGAATTTAATTTGGAATCAATCAGCTCAAGAATGTTTTCCAATTGTTTGCCACTGCCCCCAACAATAGCAATATCAATATCTTCAATATCCTTGAGTGCTTCAGCCCCATCATTACAGATTAATGTGACATTATCTCCAAGGTCAAATTTATCGAGATTTTTTTGAGTCATTTCAATAGCTTCAGGATTTATATCAATAGAGGTCACATGTTTGGCTCTCTGTGCAAATTCACAGGTAATACCTCCTGTTCCACACCCTACATCAACAACATTTTCCGAGTCTTTAACATCGGATTTATAAAGTATAATTGCTCTAATGGCTTCTTTTGTTGGGCCTGGAACATCACATGATTTAATAAAATCCATATCTTCTAACATTTATTCCCACCTTTTAAATAAATTATTTTCTATTTTCAAGGAATCTAAAATTTTACCGACTACAAAATCGATTTGGTCATCAATGCTGTAGTGATTTGAATAAAATCCAGGCATTGCAGGTAAAATTACAGCCCCTTCTTGTGATAAGGTAAGCATATTCTGTATATGTGCGGTTCTTAATGGAGTTTCTCTTGGAACAATTACAGTAGTCCTTCTTTCCTTTAGGCTCACATCCGCAACTCTTGTAATTGTATTGTCTCCATATCCATTGGCTATTGATGATAATGTTTTCATTGAACAGGGTACAATAGCCAAGCTTTCAAATTTAAATGAACCGCTATTAACTGATGCCGTTAAATCATCAAATTCATAATAATTGTCTGCTAATTCTATTATGTCATCTATTTTCCAATCGCTTTCTGATTTGATTACGGTTTTAGCGGCATCGCTTATAATTAAACTATTTTCTATATTTAATTCTTTTAATGCTTCAAGCAGTCTTATTCCATAAATTACTCCACTTGCTCCGGTTATTGCAACGACAATCATTTTATCACTTAAAACAGTTTAATTTGGTCATAATGAATTCCATGGAATTTTTCTCTATCTACTTCAGGTAAGTCCAGATAATGTTCTAATTTTAATTTTCCAAATCTTTCCTTTTCTTCTATAGGAACATAAACACTAATATCAGGAATGTTGAATCTTGCTTTGCTTAATGCTCCTATTATATTTGATATTTCAGTTAAAGGGTACAATTTATTATCTACATTAACTTGAGTTTTCATTTCACTGAAACGAGGATATTCTGCGATATTTATGAAAACATAATTTTTATCCATGTTGTAATCTTCAGCTATTTCTTCTTCAGCTTTTCTAAGGTTTTTTTGATCAATTTTATATAACTTTTCAGGATTTTTAAAATTGTCCAGACGTATGGTTTTCACTCTTTTTGGTATTATTCTGTTATCCAGTCTGTTTATCATATCTCTTACTATTTCATCGTCACTTTGTCTGAAAAGGGATATTATATCTGAATCGTCATATTTGTACATGTCATTTTCGTTTATTTTCCCTGAATTGATTTCTCTTTTCAATGCTCTTCTAAACATCGTATTGACGATTCTTGTTGTATGGTGCTGGTAAACGCTAGGATACATAAAATATCGTGAAACTAAAGCTCCTTCTGCTGCCTGAACACCTTTGATGTCAAGCACTAAACCGTCTTCCAGTGTTAAATTGGATATTATTCTTTCATAATCAATTACTCCATAAGCTACTCCAGTATTGTGTGAGTCTCTTAAAAGATAATCCATTCTGTCCACATCTAATTCTCCAGAAATAATTGGTCCTAGCTTTCCCTTACCTTGGATTATGTCGCCAATCTCTTTTGTGTCAAACTTTTCATCAAGCAAATCATGCATTGATGTTTGTTCAATCACAAATTTTGTCAATTCTTCATGTGGGAATGATAGTACTCCTTCTGAAACATGTGAAAATGGGCCGTGTCCAATATCATGCAGAAGACCAGATATTCTGGCCAATTCTATTTCATCTTTGCTTAAGTTTAATTTGGTGGCCAGTTTTGATGCTAAGTACATTGTTCCAACACAATGTTCAAATCTGCTGTGGTTTGCTCCGGGGTAAATTAAATTTATTAATCCCAGTTGCTTGATTCTTCTTATGCGTTGGAATTGGGGCATATCCATTACTTTAACTTCAAATTCATTTAAATTTATATCTCCATAGACACTGTCTCTTATGAACTTATATTTTTTAGTCACGTGAATCACCACCCCATATGTTATTCCATGTATTATTTGCAACATCTATTACATTATTCGTAAAGTTTTCAATGCTTGATGTGTTATTATTTGTGTTGTTTTCGACTTTTGGAACGATGACCTGAACGTTTTGAATGTTATGTGGTTCAAATGAATCATCTTGTATTGCAGTGAGTTTTGTGGAGTTTGTATTATCTATAGTAACTACGCTAGCAAATACACTACTTAATACAAATGCCATTACTGACACTATCAAAAATATTAGTAAATACCCTTTGGTAGATTGTTTCATAATAACACATTTTTTTATTTGATTTGGGAAATTTTAGTTTTATTATTTTTAATTTTAAACTATACTTGTTATTTATTTTTATTTTAAGTTTTATATAATCTTTTCAATATTTTTTAAATTTTTTAAAATTTTCAAGATTATGTCAGAATTAGAATTTTAATTAATTAAATAATTTATAAAAAATATAATAAAAAAAGATGATGGTGGGTGGTGAAGTTCAATGATCTATAACAACACCATATATGTCAGTAGTATTTACCCAAGTAGTTATTCCTTTAGTTTCATATAAAACACCATTTCTGTATTCCTGTGTTGTATCAGTATTATCACTGGTTAAATAGACCTGGTCTCCTTTAATCTGTGATACTCTTTTAATAATTCTACCATATTCAGGGGAATTGGCCACTACAATATTACCAACTTTAATATTTTTAGTTTTTTCTACAGTTACTGTTTGACCATCATTTAATGTAGGATACATTGAGTTTCCTTCAACATGATATACAATAGGGATTTTGTTTTCACCTATTGATGAATCTATCTTAACCTTAACGTTGTCTAATCCATATCCAAGGCAAATTCTTAAAATTCCTTGCTGTAAATCTTTTGCATTTCCAGTAGTGTTGTTCATTGACTGGAATGTGTAATCACAGATTTCTTTGTTCAATCTGTTTGTATCAACACCTGCAAAAGGTGAAACTATTGTTTGGGAAGTTACATTTTCACCATCTATATACACATTAACGGAATCTCCAATAAACAGGAAATATCCTCCAAAAATAAGTATGATTAGTACTATAATACCTATAACTAAAGTACCTTTATTAGCCATTAAAATCACTTAATCCATGATATTTAAATCCATATTCAGTAATGCTCGCATTGTTTCAATATCAATTTGGCCAGGAGCTGTAACATCTCTGCCTGCAGCAAAAGTAATTGGTGAATCGAATTTAGAAGCCATAACTCTTGTATAACTTCCTAAATCACTCATAGAAATAGCAATTGTATTTTCACAGTGAGAAAGAATAGCTAATACTTTCAATGTATCATCCAAATCTTTTGGCATGAATGCAACTTTTGCAATATCTCCAAGTTCCTGTTCTTTATTGACAATATATGTTATTTCATCAATTTCAGGTGTTTTTTCAAAATCATGATAAGAAACAATAGTTTTTACTCCAGTGTCATGAATCATATTTATATATTCATCATCACTTTGAAGTTCAATATCCACATAATCAACTAAATCAGCACATTTGTATAGAATGTCAATTCTTTCCTTTTCAGATCCTTTAAATGATCCTCCTTCAGTTGAAATTCTATTGGTTGCAATCATAGGAAAATTAATTTCTTCAATTGTTTGCTTTATTTGTTTAAAATCAGGATTTTCAAGTGCGTCAATTCTAAATTCTAAAATATCTGCTCCTTTATTGATACAATCATTTGCAACTTCGATTACTTCATCAATTTTACTTTGAAAAATTGGTATAGCTATTTTAGTTTGTGAATACATTGATTGATATTTTTGATTGTTGTTATTAATTAATTTTTTCTTAATATTTAAATAAATTAACTAACATAATATATTACAGGTAAAATTTGATTATTTTATTATATTTTTTTAATTAAATGTTAAAGGTGTTATTTTGAAAATTACAGCTATAGGTGCCGACATTTCTAAAAATGATGTGTCCTGTAGTACTACATTGGTAGAAAATATAGAAAAAAATCTTTATAAAATTAATGAGTTAGGTGCTAGCCATGTTGCTCTAACAAATGTCACAGGTGATGACGTTGTCATATCTGCATTTGTTGAAGATGATTTGCTTGAAAATATTAATGAAGGTATCGTTAATATATTGAAAAATTGTGCAGAAAGCTTAGGGGATTTATCCGGCATATCTGATAATGCGGATGATGCAGGTGAAGGGATTTCATATGCAGAAGCTAAATTCCGTGATGGTTTTTATACTGATGCCATTATTTTAGGCTTTGATACCTATGGTGGCGAACCTTTTGTTGCGGATGTTGCGAATTCAGCAATTAAAGCAGCTCGAGGAATGGATAATTTAACTGATGTTTCAGATTTAATAGAATCAAAAACCAGAAAAATTCCGGGTGTAGGATATGTTTCTTCTGAAACCGATGATCCAGTTGTAGTTGCTACTGTTGAAAATATTGAATCTGTTGGTGTTATAGCAAGTGCCATGATTGGTGCTGCATTAGGCAATAAAAATACATATCTGGTTGAAAGAGGAACGGCTTGTAATATATTGCCTGGTAGTGTGATTTTTTCAGCTACTGCACTTATGAACGGGAATGTTATAGATTTAGCAGTTCCATTTCAAAATAAAACAAGAATTTTACGTTAAGGATGTTATATTATGATTTTATTAGATGAAAATACAAAATGTTTAGTTCAAGGAATAACCGGTAAGCAAGGTTCTTTCCATACAGAACAAATGTTAAATTATGATACTTGCATTCAAGCAGGTGTTACTCCTGGAAAAGGAGGTCAAGACTTTTTAGGTGTACCGATTTTTAACTCTATAGAAGAGGCAACCGAAGAGACTGATGTTAATGCATCAATTATTTTTGTTCCTGCAAAATTTGCAAAAGATGCTGCTTTTGAATCTATCAGACATTTAGATTTGGTTGTAATAATATCAGAACATATTCCTGTTCATGATTCCTTGGATATTATGGCTTATGCTAACCAAATGGACACTACTGTAATCGGTCCAAATACTCCGGGTGTCATCTCTCCTGGTGTCGGTAAATTAGGTATCATGCCTACACATATCTTTAAAGAAGGTAATGTTGGTTTGATTTCAAGAAGCGGTACTTTAACTTATGAAATTGCCAGCGAGCTTACTCGTGCAGGAATCGGTCAAAGTACCTGTGTTGGAATTGGTGGAGACCCTGTAATAGGTACAAATTATATTGATATTTTAAAAAGATTTGAAGAAGATGATGGTACTGATTCCGTTGTTTTAATTGGTGAAATAGGAGGTAATGCTGAAGAAAAGGCTGCTGAATATATTAAAAATGAAATGACAAAACCTGTCGTATCATATATTGCTGGCAGAACCGCACCTCCTGGAAAAAGAATGGGGCATGCAGGTGCTATTATTCAAGGAAACACTGGTACTGTGGTAAGTAAAACTGAAGCTTTAAATGATGCTGGTGTTGAAGTAGCTAAAAAACCATCTGAAATTGTAGAATTACTTAAAAAGGTATTATAATATGAATCATAATGAAATTGTTGATAAATTATTGGCTGGTGAGTTAAAACTTTACCAGGTAGATAAGGAAGTTTCAGCAAAGGAAGCCACAGATATCAGACGTGAATTTCTTGAAAAAAAGTATTCAATTCAGTTAGATAATATTGCTAATTATTCTTTGGATATGGAAAGGGCTTCCGCTAGAAATATTGAAAATTCAATTGGTGTTTTGCAGTTGCCGATGGGTATTGCAGGTCCGTTAAAAATTAATGGTGATAAATGTAATCGTGAGGTTTTTGTTCCTCTTGCAACTTCTGAAGGGGCTCTTGTAGCTTCAATCAATAGAGGAGCATCTACAATCACTGCTTCTGGTGGTGTTAATGCACATGTATTATCTGATATTATGACTCGTGCACCTGTTATCAAAACTGAAAATGCCACACAATCTATGGAAATAAAACAATGGTTTATTGATAATTTCGATGAATTAAAAGAAATTGCTGAAAGTACAACATCTCATGGTAAACTTTTAAAAATAGATCCAATATTGATTGCCGGTTCTTATGTCTATCCTCGTTTTGTCTACTCAACCGGAGACAGTATGGGAATGAACATGGTTACAATTGCAACAGAAAAAATTTTGGATAAATTGGCTAGCGAAACCACTGCTCGCCATATTGCACTAAGCGGTAATGCATGTGTTGATAAAAAGCCTGCTGCAATCAACATGGTTGAAGGAAGAGGAAAAAGTGTTGTTGCAGATATTTTGATACCTGAAGATGTTGTAAATAAAAAACTGAAAACCACTGCTGAGGCAATTGAAGAAGTTAACGTTGCTAAAAATTTAATCGGTTCAGCAATTAGTGGAAGTTTAAGTTATAATGCTCATTATGCAAACATGGTTGCAGCCATATTTTTAGCCACAGGTCAGGATGCAGCACATGTTGTTGAAGGGTCATTAGGTATTACAACTGCTGAAGCACGTGATGGGGATTTGTATTTCTCTGTTAATTTGCCTGATTTGCCTGTTGCTACTGTGGGTGGTGGAACAAGCCTTGAGGTAGCAAATGAAGGATTGAATATTTTAGGTGTTGCTGGTTCTGGAAAAGCACATGAATTTGCAGAAATTGTAGCGAGTACTGTTCTTGCAGGAGAATTGTCTTTAGTTGGTGCATTGGCTGCGGGGCATTTGGCAAGAGCACACCAAGAACTTGGAAGGGGTTAAAGATGGAAGATATTGACAATATACTTTTGCCGGAAATTAATTTGGAAACTGATGATATTATAATGAATATTGCAGTAAAAAAAGATTATTCTACTATTGAAGACCTTGATGAAAGAAAAAAAGAATTTATCAATGATTTAAAAGCTTTTATTGAGGAATTTAGTCAGACAGAAGAGTCTTTAGAATTCATGAAGTATTATGACTAATCTTTTGAATTGATTATTTTTAATACTTCACTAACATCCACTTTTGTTTCATAACATCCTGTTTTTTTAAGTAAAATTCCTTGTGGACAAAAATCAGAAAGCAACATCATCATCTGACTTAAATCTTCATGGCATGCAACGCCAATTACGGATTTGAATCTGTTTTCCATCACAATCTTTTTAACAAAACTTGATCCAGGAACAATATATAATTTATATCCTTTAGGGTCTGCTTTATTTTTGATAACGCCTATGGAACATAATCCGCAGCAGGTACAGTTAACGCCTTCTTTTTGCAATGTTGCAGGACAGTCTCTGTGTCTTAGACAATGTGGTAAAAATATTAATGTTTCATTTGCGGGAATTTGTCTAAATTTCTTTTTGTTAATGTCATTTCTCAGTTCTATGCTTAAATCATCAATCAAATGGTCATCTAATTTTATAAGTTTAGCTATTGATTTAAATGGAGAATATAATGTATCAATTATGAATAAAAGGAATTTTGGAAATATTACAATTCCTCTTTTAATAAATATTCTTCCAAATATTATGAATATGACAAATAATATAATTATTAGAATAATTATTAAAATTATCAATCTTCCGAGCAATGAATATATTAATTCAAAATCAAATATCATTTTAAAACCTTTCAATAGTGTATGTGTCATGTTTTTTATTCAATGCGACACCGTTTTGGGTTTTAGTTATTGTTAATCCAGACAGTGAGTCGCATGAACATAATACATCTTGTTCGGGGTGTGTTCCTGGAGTAATATTACAGTTCAGATTTACCTTTTCACCTACTGATAATACTTGTGATAATCTTTTAGTTGAAGGATGGTCTTTATTTAGAATAACTATTGGTGAGTCCTCTTCACGGGTTAAATAAGCCTGTGCTCTAATGGCTCTTTTATCTTTTTTAAAATTGGATACTGCTATAATGTCATCCTTTTCAAGGAATTGGACTATTTCTTCATTGTCTTGTGTAGCTATAAAGAGCATTTTATTATCATTAGCTACCTTTACAATACCAACAGTACCAGTTTCCCCTTCAAGAAACAATATTTCATCATAGCTAAAATCAATATTCATATTATCACAAAAATAAAAAAAGAAGAATAAATATTTATTTATTCTTTTGCTTCAACATTGTCACTTTGGCAGGAAGGACAAACAACTTTTCTTCCTAATCCTTTAAACTCATTTCCACAGTCTAAACATCTATATCTTTTAGTTTTCAATTTTTTCAAATCGATATCGGCCATTGGCCCACCGGTAGAACACATTTAAAATCACCTATATTATATTATAATATATTATATAATTAAATTTTTCTTTTGTTTCTTCTGGTTTGAAAATCCAACTGTTTTATTTTATTGAATGTCTTATCTTCTTTTTTTACACTGTATAATAGTCTATAAAAGAATAATGCCTGATTTAACAATTTGTCTTGTTCATATTCTATGGCTAACTTTTCCAAATTTTTGATTATGAACGGATGTGCTCCTAATTTGATATGTTTGTCCTGCATTAGTTCCTGACATTCTTCCTCGGTCAATATAATATTATAATTATTTTCAAGCTGTTCTATTCGCTGTACGACAAACGGATCGTTTTCAAATTTCAGGCTATGCATATAGCATGCTATTGTCAGTTCGATGTTATTTTCCTCATAATAATAGAATCCCAAATTTCTATAAATTCTTGCAAGCTCATATCCTGAATATGCATACTTCAATGCATCCATTGTATAAAAGTAAAATTTATTGAATGTGGGTGTGCGCATTTTGTAGATGTCACATAGTTCAAGGATAATTTTTGTTGATACGGGATTAATCTGCAAGGCTTTTTTTAAAGCGGATTCTGCTTCATCCAAACGTGAAGCATCCCTTAGTAAAAATCCGTATGCATAATATAAATCATCCAATGGCTGATCTTCAGGTATGAATCTAAGCTTTTTTTCACATCCTACAAATTCATTGAAAATCAGTTCCTCCAATGGGTTTGAGAAACTGTGGTATTCATTGATCTTATCATTTTCATATAACTTTGGATGTGTTTTAAAAAATGAGTCAAGCTTTTCCAGAGCGGTTTCGTAGTCATTGTTCTGTATATAAAATTCGGCTTCAATCAATGTCTCCTTAATAGGATTTTCTTCATTCACAATTCTTGCAAATTCTTTCTGCTCTTCAGGGGTTAAGCATTCCCAAATCATTCTGGATATCTCTTTAATTATTTCTGTTGAATATTCATGGGTTTTATATATTTCAATTTGGGATATCAAATATTTCCGATTCAAATCCTTATTTTCGCCGAGGTTTCTTTTTATATCTTCAATGACTTTGTGATACATATATAAAATATTATAATTCTAGACTTATTAAAGTAATCTTTTTATATTATCACAAATCAATATTATTAATGTATAAAAATATAATTTTTATATTCTATTATGAAATAATTTTAAAGGTGAAAATATATGGCAAATCAACCAATATTTATTCTTCCTGAAGGGACTGAAAGATATTCCAAAAGAGATGCTTTAAGAATGAATATTACTGCCGCTAAAGTATTGGCAGGTATTGTAAGAACAACTCTTGGTCCTAAAGGAATGGACAAAATGCTTGTTAATGGTATGGGAGATATTACCATTACAAATGACGGTGCAACTATCATGAGAGAAATGGATATTGCACAACCAGCTGCACGTATGCTTGTAGAAACAGCTAAAAAACAAGAAGAAATTGTTGGAGATGGAACTACTTCTGTTGTTGTTATTGCTGGTGAATTATTAGCTAAAGCTGAAGAATTATTAGAAGACGGTATTGCAACTTCTGTTGTTGTTAAAGGATTCAGAAATGCAACCGCAAAAGCTGTTGAAATTTTAAACGAAATTGCAATAGATGCTGATGATAAAGAAACTCTTCAAAAAGTTGCTGTAACTGCAATGAGTGGTAAAGGATCAGATTATGCAAAAGAACATTTAGCAGGATTAGTTGTTGATGCTGCTTTAAGAATTGAAGAAGATGGTGAATCTGATATTGATAATATTAACATTCAAAGAGTTTCAGGAGATTCTGTAGAAGATTCATTCTTGGCTGAAGGAATTGTTATTGATAAATCTCCTTTATCCAAAAATATGCCAGAGTCTGTTGAAGATGCTAAAATTGCAATAATGAAATATCCTATTGAATTAAAAGATATCAATACCAGCACTAAAATTGATATCACTTCTCCGGATCAATTTGCTGCATTTTTAGATAATGAAGAAGAAATGATTAAAGATTTAGTCAACCAAATTGTTGAATCCGGTGCAAATGTATTATTCTGTCAAAAAGGTATTGACGATTTAGCTGAACATTACCTTAAAAAAGCAGGAATTATGGCATTCAAAAGAGTTAAAAAATCTGACATGGAAAGGATTGAAAAAGCTACTGGTGCTAAATTAGTCACTGACATAGAAGATTTATCTGAAGACAAATTAGGTCATGCCGGTAAAGTTTATCTCAAAAAACTCTTTGATCACAAATTAACTTTCATTGAAGAGTGTGAAAATCCGAAAGCATCCTCAATTGTTTTAAGGGGAAGTACACGTTACGTAACCGAACAAATTGCAAGAGCTTTAGATGATGCTTTAGGTGTAGTAGCAGCCACTATTGAAGAAGGTAAAGTTCTCATTGGTGGAGGAGCTTGTGAAATTGATTTAATAAAAGAATTAAGAGATTATGGTGAATCTGTAAGTGGAAGAGAACAATTAGCTATTTTAAAATATGCTGAAGCTTTAGAAGTTATTCCAAGAACTTTAATTGAAAATGCAGGTTTAGACACCATCAATTTAATTGCTGATTTAAAGGCTGCTCACGAAGACTCAAATGCTATTGGTATTAATGTATTCACTGGTGAAGTTGTAGATATGAAAGATGCGGGAGTCATTGAACCTTTAAGAGTTAAAGTTCAAGCTCTTCAGTCTGCTGGTGAAGCTGCTGAAATGATATTGCGTATTGATGACATGATTGCAGCTAGAAATGCACTCAACTCTACCGGTGCAGATGAGTCTGGAAATGACAATAGTGGAATGCCTCCAATGCCTCCTGGTGGTATGGGTGGAATGGGCGGTATGCCTCCAATGATGTAAACTCCATTTACATCATTTATTTTTCTATTTTTATTCTAAAAATTTGTAATTTTAATTTAATATTCATCTATTTTTATTATTTTTATTTTTAATACTTGTTTATACATCAAATTTGATATAATACTAGTTATAGTTATTTTTTTAATTTTGATAAATTGACTTATCGTAGTTGATGAAATCATATTCTTTAAACTTTTTATAGGTTATTTTAATAATATTATTGCTTATTTCATTATTTTCACATATTTTAACTGTTTATTTTATAAATTAGTCATGTTTACTACCTTTAAATAAATAAATAACTTTATATAAGATATTCTTAATATATTATTAACATAATGGAAAATAGGATTTTTCCATAGTTGTGAAATACGTTATAAGGAGGTAAAGTATTTTGAAAAAACGAATATTTGTAGCGTTAATGATATTGATTGCATTTTTGTCAATCGGTGTTATTTCTGCAAGTGAAATAAGTGTTAATGATACCTATATTGGTCAAGATTCTTCTTCAGAATTATTGACTGTTGATAATGGAGTTATAGGATCAGATTCTTCAAATATCTTATCAACTAACAACGTTGATGCAAACTTGGATGAAAACACTATTGGTGCAAGTAATGAGTCTTCCACTAAGAAGGCCGTTTATATAGAGGCACCGGATATTAATTTATATTATAAGAATGGAACAAGATTTGTGGCTAGTTTATTCGATGTAGATAATAATAAGTTAGCTAATCAAAGTTTAATAATTAGTATTTCTGGAGTTAATTATACTAGAGTCACTGATGATAATGGTCAGGCTTCAATTGCAATAAATTTAATTCCAGGAGATTATGATTTTAATATTTATTATAATGGTAATGATAATTATTCAAGTGCTGAAACATCTGCTTCATGTTCAGTATACCCTACTATATCTGGTAATGATATGGTAAAATACTATAAAAATGGTACTCAGTATTATGCAACATTTTTGGATGGTGATGGTTCTCCTTTAGTTAATGCTGATGTTACTTTTAATATTAATGGAGTATTTTATACTCGTACTACAAATGCTAGTGGTGTTGCTAAGTTAAATATTAACTTACCACCTGATGAATATATACTTACTGCTATACATCCTGATACAGGTTATATGTATACCAATATTGTTGATGTATTATATACTATATATGCCGATAATTTGACTAAAATATATAAAGACTCTCATCAGTATTATGCTACATTTTTGGATGGTGATGGTTCTCCTTTAACTAATACTGATGTAATATTTAATATTAATGGAGTATTTTATACACGTACTACTAATAGTGAAGGTACAGCTAAATTAAATATTAACTTACCATCTGGTCAATATATATTAACAGCATATCATCCTAAAGATGAATCTAGATTATCTAGTATTATTAAAGTATTAGGTTCTTCAACTACTACCCTAAATATCACTGATTATGTATATGCTAAAAATGATGAACAGATTATTAATGTTACTTTACTTAATCAACTAGGTTATGGTATTGATGATGAAGTTGTTGTTGTTCATGTTGATGGAACATCATATTCATTGGAAACTGGTAGTGATGGAACTGCAAGTGTGATGGTGGATTTATCTCCAGGTTTATATACTATTGATTATTCATATGATGGTTCAAATACATATTCATCATCAAAAGCAACTAGTACTATAGAGATTAATGATGGTGAAATTGCTCACTTTGATGCAAATGATACTGTTATATATTATAATAATAGTGAGTCTTTTGATGTTACTGTGTTGGATGCAAATAATACTGCTGTTGTTGGTGAAAATGTTTCTTTCAAAATCAATGGTGTTACATATAAAAGAATAACTGATGCAAATGGTACTGCAAAAATTAATATTAACTTAAATCCTGGAATTTATGATATTTCATATGAATTGATTAGTGATATCTATCAGGATATTATAGGATCTTCACAAATTACTGTAATTGATGGTAATACATCTATATTAACTGGTTCAAATACCACAATTGGTAAAGATTCAGGTGAAAAATTCAAAGTTACATTATCTGTAGGTGACATTGGTTTGCCTGATAGGAAAGTAATTATAAATATTAATGGTGTTAACTATACCAGAACTACTGATGATGAAGGTATTGCTGAAATTACAATTAATCTAAATGTTGGAAATTATACTGCGAAATATTATTATTTAGGTGAAAACAGAATTAAAGCTTCTCAAGGTGAAGCGGTCATTACTGTAAAAGAAAGAATTCCAACTTCATTGACATGGCAATCTTCAAGTTCATTTATTAGTGATAGTGACATTATTTTAAAAACTTTATTGGTTGACAAAGACAATAATCCTTTAGCCAATAAGGATATTGTATTCACAATTAATGCAAAAACTTATTTGACAACTACTGATTCAAAAGGTATTGCTAATGTAACTACCAAATTATCTTCAGGCAGTTATTTAATTTCATATAAATTTGATGGTGATCAAGATTATATCTCCAGTGAGGGTTCACATCAAATATCCGTTTCCAAATCACAAACTGGTAGAGGATTTGGTTATTGGTCATTTGGTGGAGACATGTATAATATTGATTTGAGTGAATTCTCAAGATTAGGTACTACTGACATATTGTTAAACTTCTATGCATTTACTGCTCATGGTGAATCTGAAGTATTGTCATGGATTTCAAAAGCAAATTCCTATGGAATCAATGTACATATATGGATGCAAGTATTCTATAGTGGAGGTAGTTGGGTTAACCCTGTATCCGGAGGATCACCTAATCAGGCATATTTCAATGAAGTCATTGAAGAAGCTAAATATTATGCTGGATTACCTGGCGTGGCTGGAGTCCACTTTGATTATTTAAGATATCCTGGTAATGCTTACCAGACTACTGGTGGTACTGCCGCTATTACAGAATTTGTAAAACAGGCTACAACTGCATGTCGTGAAGTAAATCCAAATATTATAATGTCTGCTGCTGTAATGCCAGAGACTAGTAGTGATATATATTATTATGGTCAGGACATTCCTGCTATTACAAAATATTTGGATGTAATTGTTCCGATGCAATATAAAGGAAACTATAATTCTGGCACTAGTTGGCTTGCTTCAACAACTAAATGGTTTGTACAAAACTCAAATGGTGCTGAAGTTTGGTCTGGTTTACAATCATATGTATCAGATTCTAATACTGCTAAATTAACATACACTGAATTGTTCAATGATGCTCAAACTGTTGTTGACAGTGGTGCAGATGGAGTTATAATGTTTAGATTTGGTCTTTCTGTATTCTTAAACTTCAATGATTTGGATAATCCTTCATATGGTGATACTGTTGAGGTTAATGATATAGTGGACGCCGCTTCTAGATTGAAAGCATTTATAGAAACCAATAGGACTTTACCTACTAAAATTGCAGTTGGTACTAACTCATTTACTATTCCTCAATTCCTATACTTGATGAGTGAAGCGTCATTGGTATTGAATGGTACAGAAAAGGATATTCTAGCAATATTAGTAGATGAACCTGAAAGCAATTCTGGTCATGTTATTTCTAGTGAATTGGATAAGGACGCATACTTGGCTGTTTCTCAAGTAATCAGTGATTATTGCTCCAAGAATAATCAGGCTCCAAATAATGTTACTACTCTTATTGGAGATATAAAATATGAATCCTTAGTATATATGTATTCCAGAATTTTAGCATATGTTGATAATGAATTGGAATTGCCTACATTGGTATTGGTAAACAATTTCTTGGACAATCCAACTATTACAGTTAATATGCTTCCAAGTTATTCAACTGTTGATTATAAGTATATTAATTATACTACAACCTGGTTAAACTACTGTCCAAATTGTGAACATTATGGTACTTTACTCATCAATCCAAAAGGTACATATGAAGGTGAGTTAACTTGTTATCACTGTGATTGTGATTACTGTGGTGTTACAGGTCATGAAAAAATCGAGGGTTCAGATTTAGTATTGACTAGACTTTCAGATTCTGTTCCTACTGATGCTAATGACTCTGATGATGATGTATCTATCCTAAGTATTATTGGTGGTGCAACATATATAGCAGAATATTTCGCGGCAAATGAAACATTCCCTGACTATGTGGTAGTGACTGAAGGGAAATATACTGTTCAACAATTCTTATACTTGATGAGTAAAGCTATTATACAAATTGATTCATCCAACTTTACTGATATTGAGTTGTTTGACTTTAGCGGTCCTGGAACTCCATCAGGTGATGCTGTAAATGGTAATTTATCTAAATCTGAATATATTGATGTGGCTAATAGGGTTGCTAACTTCATTATTAATAATGATTTAATTCCAAATTATGCTTCATCAAACTTAGGTAAAATAGCATATTCCTCATTGGTTGATACATTTTCACGAGTATTGCAATATTATGGTGAGAAAGATGCATTGCCAAGTTCAATTCATGTTGAGTACACATCTCCTTCATCCAAATCAATTGCTGATTTATCTAAATCCTTGATTGCTGGTTTGACTTCTGTAAGAGATCAGGCTACTGCACTGTTTAATTATGTAAGGGATTATATCTCATATTCATTCTATTATAACACTCAAAAAGGTGCGGAAGGTACTTTAACTTCAGGTAGTGGTAACTGTTGTGACCAGGCTCAATTGCTTGTTGCAATGGCAAGGTCTGTTGGTTTAACAGCTAGATTTGCTACAGGATACTGTACATTCTCCAGCGGTTCAAGTTATGGACATGTATGGGCACAAATCCTGGTTGACGGAGCTTGGATTAATGCAGATCCAACCAGTACAAGAAACTCATTTGGTGTAATTAACAATTGGAATACTGGTTCATACACTGATAGAAGAACTTATGATATTTTACCTTATTAGGTATAATATCTCAAAACAACAATTTAAATTAGTTAATAATTAATTTTATTAACTTATTTCTATTTTTTTTAATTTAAAGTAATTTAATTTTTAGGTTAACCAAAACTTTTTTATACTCATAAAATAAATATATTATTATTTAAATTTAGGTGGATTTTCCATGGCTGATGATAAAATAAGTGAAAACATTGAAGAATACTTGGAAGTTCTTTATAAGAATGGAAGCAATAAAGAACAAGTATCAACCACTACTCTTTCTAAGGAATTGGGGATTGCTCCAGGTAGTGTTACCCAAATGCTTAAAAAATTAGAGACTTTGGGTTATATAAACTATACTCCATATAGGGGAGCTTCTTTAACTGATGATGGAATGAAAATTGCTCAAAAAATTACAAGAAAACATAGGATTTTAGAGAAGTTTTTATTAGATGTCTTAAAAGTCAAAGAAGAAAATATCCATGATCAGGCTTGTGAAATGGAACATGCATTATCCGATGAAGCTGAAAGGGCGTTGTGTACAATGTTGCATCATCCTGACCTATGTCCTGACGACAACATAATTCCTGCATGTGATTTGGATTTTGACAGTTGTCAGCAATGTTTTTCTGAAAAAGACTTTGATAATGTAATCAATAGGAAATTTAATTTACTTTCAATTTCAGAATTAAATCCGGATACTTCAGGTGTAATTTCATTTATTCGTGGAAATAGTGAATTATTAGATTCTATTTCTGAAGCCGGAATTGCTGTTGGTAATAATATTCACTATTATAATAATGATGGTATTGAATATTCTGTAACAATTGAAAATGAAGATTATTCTCTTTCATCAGAAATGGCAAATAATATTTTTATTAGGGTATAAGCCCTTTTTTCTTTTTTATTTTAAAATTTTTTTATAATCAAATATTTTATATAACATCAACATCATAATATATAAGCATTAAAATAATTTTTTTCTTTTTATGGTGTTTTAATGCGTGGTAATTTATCAAACGAAATTGTGTCAATTAAAATAGAAGAAGGTAGTAAAAGGCCTATTTCTTTGCATGAGAAAAGTTTTTTTGGCAAAATTGAAGAGGATACATTGAATCTTTCTTTAATTGAAGCTTGTTATTTATTGGAAAAGGATCGTCTTGACGTTTATGAAGATGATGTCTTATGCAGCGTATCATATCTGATTGATCTTTTAAAAGAACGAGATTTGTATGGCAGATATATTGTTTATCGTGATTTAAAGGATAGAGGGTATGTAATTAAGACAGGATTTAAGTTTGGTTCAGACTTTCGTTTATATGACAGAGGCAGGTCTCCTGGAAAGGGACATTCAGATTTCCTGGTCAAGATTATTTATGAAAACTTTGATATCAATGCTTTGGATTTTGCAAGTTATGTTCGAGTTTCACATGGTGTTAACAAAAAATTGCTTCTGGCCATTGTCGATGATGACCTTGATATTACCTACTATAATGTGGAATGGACAAGACCATAAGTTTAATTAAAGAAAGATATTATCATTTAATAGGTTTGTATAATTACTATGATAATTTTTATTTATATTTTTAATTTAATGTAATTGTGAGATAAAAGGTGAATAATATGATTGATCCATGGGCATCAACAAGTGTAGATTATGATAAGTTAGTCAATCAATTTGGTATTGAAAAAATTTCAGATATTATTGGAGAAATAAAAGACCCTCAAAGATTAATGAAAAGAGGGGTTGTATTTGGACATAGGGAATTCAAGGAAATAAATGATTTGATAAATAAAAAAGAAGATTTTGCAGTAGTAACTGGAATGATGCCAAGTGGACAAATGCATATAGGTCATAAGATGGTAGTTGACCAATTAATCTGGTATCAGCAAAAAGGTGCAATGTTATCTCTTCCAATCGCTGATTTGGAGTCATATGCTGCAAGAGACATGAGTTTTGAAAAGGGTAAAAAAATTGCAGTTGAAGAATACTTGACAAACTGGATAGCATTGGGACTTGACTTGGAACGTGATAATGTTAATGTATACTTGCAGTCACAGAACAAATCATTATTTGACTTGGAATTTAAAGCATCAAGAAAAACCAATTTCAGTCAGCTTCATGCTATATACGGATTTGACAACTCAACCAATATAGCTCATGTTCAAGCTCCTTTAATGCAGGTTGCAGACATATTGCTTCCACAGATTGAAGAATTTGGAGGACCTAAAAAGGTTGTTGTACCTGTTGGTGTTGACCAGGATCCACATATCAGATTAACAAGAGACATTGCCCACAGATTAAATGAAGAGCTCGGATTTTTACAGCCTGCTTCTACATATCATAGATTCCTAACTGGATTGACTGGAGATAAGATGAGCAGTTCAAAGCCAAATACTGCAATATATCTAAATGAAACTCCTGAGGTTGCAGCCAAAAAAGTAAAGACTGCAAAAACAGGTGGAAGAGAATCACTTAAGGAACAGGAAGAATTGGGTGGTGAAGTAGACAAGTGTGTAATCTATGAAATGCTGGTATACCATTTGATTGATAATGATGGTGAGCTTGAAAAAATCCGTGAAGAATGCTTGTCCGGACAATTGCGCTGCGGTGACTGTAAGGCAAGAACTTCAGAGCTTATGCAGAATTACTTCGAAGACTTAAAAGACAAACAGGTTGAGGCAGCAGAAATTGCTAAAACAATTTTATAGGGAAGTTAAATTAGCTTTTTTGGAAAACAAATTAGCTATTTACATTTCTATATTCATTCTTATTTTTTCTTTAATTTTAGGTTATATTTTAGAACCTTATCTGTACAGTTATTTTAATCCTGTAGTTGATGACTTGTCCCAAAAGGTGGAAACAGGTGTCATTCGGCTGACGTTTTTTGATATCTTTTTAAATAATATCTTAATCATTTTTCAGATGTTTGTATATGGGCTTCTGTTCTGTTTATCTGCTTTTGTTTTGGCATATAATGGATTTTTCATAGGATATTATACGGCTATTCAGGATGACCTGTATAGAGTGCTTGCAATGCTGATTCCCCATGGAATATTTGAATTGACATCATGCATTTTAGCTTGTGCATCAGGATTGGTACTGTTTAATTTTCTGTTCATATTTTTAAAATATTATTTGAAGGAAGATGTGTCCTTAAAAGAAGCATTTATAGTGAAATCATTTAAATTAAAACAGTCTATAGTGATTTTTATTGTTTCTGTTGTTTTGATGATAGTTGCAGGTTTTGTGGAAGTATATCTGACGATTCCTATAGCTCATTTTATACTTCAGAGATAATTATCTGATTTCAAATGCTTTTTCATATTCCTTTAAAATCTCTTCCTTTTGTGAATCGTCATATCCCACATAATTCAATTCATTGAAATAGTATGAAGTGATTTCATATAAAATCTTATTTGTTTTTCTGCCTTTTTCAGTTAGTGAGTACTCTGTTTTCACCCTTGGGTTTTCTTCGATAATTGTTTTTTCAATCAAATCATTTTCTTCCATATATTTCAAGGTTTCAGCCAATACATGATTGCTGATAGTTGGATTGGCTTTTTTAAATTCGGAAAAATGTTTCATTCCTCTAAAGATATTTGATAATATGCAAAATATCCATTTTCTATTGAAGTAGTCTAGAGTGGATCCTATTGGGCAAATGTTATTTTCAATCATGATATCACTAGTTAAGTAATTATGGAGTTACTAAGGCATTTATTAATTAAATATTGTATATATTCATTTAAATAGTTTATAGAGGAATTTAAATGAAAATTACATATTGGAGCGATTTTGCTTGTCCTTATTGTTATATTGGCAATACCCGATTAAAAAGAGCTATTGAAGAATTGGAAATTAGAGATGATGTGGAATTTGATATTCATGCTTTTGAATTAGACCAAAATGCACCTAAAGATGTTGAGTCAACAACAGTTGAGAGATTCGCATTAAAATATGGGCTGTCCATTGAGGGTGCTCAAAAAGAAGTTGATAACATTTCAAAATTGGGAATTGGTGAAGGAATTGATTTTAAGTATTCCAAAACATTATACACCAATACTCGTGATGCTCACAGGCTGATGAAATTGGCACAGGATAAGTATGATTCAGATGTTGCCGACAGATTAAGCGATCTGTTGTTTGATGCATACTTTTCAAAAAATCTAAAATTGGCAGATAGTAAAGTATTGATGGATATTTCCAAAAAAGCAGGATTGGATGAATTGGATACTGAAAATGTATTGTCTTCAAGTTTATATGATGATGAAGTCCAAAAAGATGAAGAAATTGCACTAGCTAACGGTATTCATGGTGTGCCATTTTACCTATTGGACGGTAAATATTCTGTTCCTGGTGCATTATCCTATGATGATTTTAAAACTGTCCTGAATCAGATAATTACAGAAAATAGGATGGATGATGATAAAGATGCAAATGCATGCAGAGATGGTGTTTGCAGGTTATAGGTGTTTTAGATGAAATTGAGGTGGTTGGGTCATTCTGCTTTTGAGTTTGTCAGTGATGAAGGTATTGATATTTTAGTTGACCCCTTTATTCGAGCTAATCCAAGTTGTAAAATACCAATTGATGATTTAAATCCTGATGTTATTTGCATTACCCATGGGCATGCCGACCATTTTGGTGATGCAGTTGAGATAGCTAGAAATTCAAACTCTTTTGTTGTTTGCAATTATGAAATTTCAAATTATCTTCAAAGAAAAGGGATTGATGCAATTGGCATTAATGTTGGTGCTGTAATATCTTTGAATGGTATTAACATTAGAATGCTTGATGCAAGACATTCCTCTTCTTATGATTTTGAAATGGACATTGGTTATGCGGGAAACCCATGTAGTTTTCTTTTTGAATTTGAAAATTGTTTGAAAGTTTTTCATGCAGGTGATACTGCATTATTTTCAGATTTGAAGTTTGTGGTTGGTGATGTCTATAAACCTGATGTCGCTATTCTTCCTATTGGAAATATATTTACAATGGATCCGACAGAAGCCGCAATTGCTGCAGGGTGGATAAATCCTAAGTTTGTAATTCCTATGCATTATAACTCTTTTCCGTCCATTAAACAGGATGCTAATCAGTTTAGGCAATTGATCAAAAAGGAATCTCCTGATTGTGAGACAATATTATTGAATCCATTAGAGGAAATTGAATTGTAGTTTTTAGGTTAATTTTTTATATTATTTAGTAAATATTATTAGTATAGAATTTATTTTCTTATTAATTAATTAGTGATATTTATGATACGTTGTGTTTCATGTGGAGCAGAATATGATGATGACGAAGTGATTTACACTTGTGAAAAATGTGGAAGTGTACTTGAACTTGTCAGTGATATTGATGTCTCCAAAGATATATTTGATGGCAGAAGAGATACCTTGTGGAAATTTAAAGAATGTATTCCAGTAGATGAAAGCAAAATAGTTTCTTTGGATGAAGGAGGAACACCATTCTGCAAATGTGATAAGTTAGGTGATGAATTAGGTGTTAACTTATATGTTAAAGTAGAAGGATCCAACCCTACTGGAAGTTTCAAAGACCGTGGCATGACTGTCGGTATGACTAAAGCTATGGAATTGGAAGTAAGCACTGTTGGTTGTGCTTCAACAGGTAATACATCAGCTTCCCTTGCGGCTTATGCGGCTCGTGCAGGATTGCGCTGTATTGTATTCTTGCCTTCAGGAAAAGTTGCTTTAGGTAAATTGGCTCAAGCAATGTTCCATGGTGCTGAAGTAATGTCTATCAACGGTAACTTTGATGAAGCATTAGAAGCGATGACTGCTCTTGCATTGGAAAAACATTTATATTTATTGAATTCAATCAATCCTTACAGACTTGAAGGTCAAAAAACCATAGGTTATGAAATTTTAAGGGATTTAGGATGGCAGTCTCCGGATAGGATAATCTTGCCTGTTGGTAATGCAGGAAACATTTCCGCTATCTGGAAAGGTGTGTCTGAATTTTATAATGCAGGTTTTGTTAAAGACTTACCAATGATGACAGGTATTCAGGCTGAAGGGGCATGTCCTGTTACAAATGCATTCAGAAAAGGTGACAGAAGAGTTGTGCCTGTTGAAAATCCTGAAACTATTGCAACTGCAATCCGTATTGGTGCACCTGTAAGTGACATCAAAGCATTGAATGCAATTTACGATTCAAATGGTTATTCTGAAACCGTAAGTGATGAAGAGATTTTGGATGCTCAAAAATTGCTTGCAAGAACTGAAGGTATTGGTGTGGAACCTGCTTCTGCAGCTTCAATTGCAGGTCTTAAAAAATTAGTGGATCAAGGTGTAATTGATAAAGGTGAAACTATTACATGTGTTGTAACTGGACACTTGCTTAAAGATCCAAATACTGCTATTGATGCTTGTACCAAGCCAACAGAAGTGGATGCAGACATTGATACTTTAAGAAAGTTATTGATGAATAAATAAATTTTTCTCTTTTTTATTTTATCTTTAATTTTAATTTTTTTTAATTATTTTTCTATTTTTTTCTATAACCTTATTATATAATAATATTTTATATTTCAATTATTGCCTTAGTAATGTTTGATAAGTGTGGTATAATCGATTGAAATTTTTAAAATTTAACCATTTTTCACCAATAACTTTATATATGGGAAAGTTTAAACTATTAGTATAAAAAAATGAGGTGAAAAAATGGAATTACCAATTGCTCCTGTCGGAAGAATCTTAAAAAACGCTGGTGCAGCTAGAGTAAGCGACGACGCTAAAGAAGCATTAGCAGAAGCAATCGAAGATTACGGTAACGAAATCGCAGCAAAAGCTGTTGGATTCGCACGCCACGCTGGCAGAAAAACTGTAAAAGCAGAAGATATCAAATTAGCAATTAAATAGATGTATTCTGTTTAGTAAGAGTGGATAGTAATTTTTTAATTACTATCTTTTTTCTTTAAAACTTTTTTTAAAACTATTTTTTCATGAACAACTTTTTTGTATAATTTTTCCCAATTTTTGATAACATTTATATGTAATGAAAACAAATATAATAAATGTCTAGTTCTCTAGAATTATTTCATTAATTACTAAATTTTTATTTTTAGTTTTGCTAAAAATTATATGAAATTCAGAAGTATTTGTATTGAAAGTTTAACTCCTCTTGTTTTTTTCTTATGGAGTTATATTTAGTGATATATGAATTGTTCAAGAATTAGTATTATTAAAACTATAATAGATTATTCATTAATTATATAGTTTGAGTAATTTCTATAGTTAAAAAAATAATATAACTATATATAATTACAATTATTATAATTCAAGGAATTATAATAAGCCGATGGATGGCGTAGCCAGATGAAAAAGGAGGTTTATTTATGGCAAAAGCAATTTATGTAAAATTTGATACACCTGAAGAATTAGCTAACCAAGCTGAAGAAGCATTACAAACTGCTCAGGAAACTGGTAAAGTAGCAAAAGGAACTAACGAAGTAACTAAATTTATTGAAAGAGGAGACGCAGCTCTCGTAGTTATCGCAGAAGATGTTGATCCTGCTGAAATCGTTGCTCACATTCCTGTTTTAGCTGATGAAAAAGAAATTCCATACGTCTACTTACCTACCAAAGAACAAGTTGGTGGAGCTGCTGGTTTGACTGTTGGTACCGCTTCCGCTTGTATTGTAGATGCTGGTGATGCTGAAGCTGCTGTTGCTGAAATTGTAGAAAAAGTTGCTGAATTAAAAGAATAAATAAATTCTTTTAATTGATCATACGGTGATTTACATGGAAGAAGGAACTCCTGCTGAAGTCATTGAAGTTTTAAAAAGAACTGGTATGACTGGTGAGGTAATGCAAATTAAATGCAGAATCCTCGATGGTAGAGATAAAGGAAGAATTTTAACAAGAAACATTATGGGTCCTGTAAGAGAAGGCGACATTTTAATGTTACTTGATACAATCAGAGAAGCTAAAGAAATTAGGACTCCTTAAGAAGGTGTAAGAACATGAGAACTTGTTCATTCTGTCAAAAAGAAATAGAAGAAGGTACAGGAAAGATGTACGTCAAAAGAGACGGTTCAATTTATTTCTTTTGTAGCAGCAAATGTGAAAAAAATATGATTAAACTCGGAAGAGTTCCAAGAAAAGTTAAATGGGTTAAAGAATGATTCAAAAAAGTTTTGTAATGATGAAACCGGACGCTGTTCAAAGACGTCTTATGGGTAAAATATTGTCTCGTTTTGAAGATAAAGGTCTTCAAATTGTAGCTGTTAAATTAATGCAAATTGATGAAGAATTAGCAAAAACTCATTATGGGGAACATGCAGATAAGCCATTTTTCCCAAGTTTAGTTGAATACATTACTTCTTCACCCTCTCTCGCAATGGTTATTGAAGGAGAAGAAGCAATCACCACTATCAGAAAATTAGTCGGTGCAACTAATCCTTTAGAAGCAGACCTTGGAACTATTAGAGGAGATTTTGCAATGGATACTGGAAGAAACATTATTCATGCTTCAGACTCTCCGGCTTCTGCAGAAAGAGAAATTGGTCTTTTCTTTAATGAAGATGAAATTTGCGATTATCAAATTGTGGATAACAATTTAATTTACGAATAAATTTAAAGTTATTATTTAAAAGATTATTATGAAAATTAGATCCCCTATTGTATCAGTTTTAGGACATGTAGACCATGGAAAAACTACTTTGTTAGATTATATTAGAGGAAGTACTATTGCAGATAAGGAAGCTGGTGGTATTACTCAACATATTGGAGCTACTGAAATTCCAAATGATACTATAGATGAAATTTGTGGAAGTTTCATTTCAGCATTGACTATTAAAGATTTGATTCCGGGATTATTCTTTATTGATACTCCTGGACATGCTGCATTTACCAGTTTAAGAAAACGTGGTGGAGCATTGGCTGATTTGGCTGTCTTGATTGTTGATGTTAATGATGGATTTAAACCACAAACTTTTGAAGCTTTGAATATTCTTAAAATGTATAAAACTCCATTCATAGTAGTAGCTAATAAGATTGATATGATTTTTGGATGGGAAACTCATGAAGGTTTTTCTTTTAAAGAATCTTTTAATCAACAGGCTCAAAGTGTTAAACAGGCTTTAGACACTAAAGTTTATGAGATTGTTGGTACCCTTCACAAGGAAGGTTTCCAATCCGAAAGATTTGATAGAATCAGTGATTTTGCATCACAGATTTCAATTATTCCAATAAGCGCCAGATCAGGTGAAGGAATAATCGAAGTTTTAGCTATGCTTTTGGGACTTGCTCAAGAATATTTAACAGAACAACTTGAAATAAATGAGGATGCTCCAGCTAAGGGTACTGTTTTGGAAATTAAGGAAGAAACAGGATTAGGCCTAACTGTTGACAGTATCATTTATGACGGTGTTTTAAGAACTAATGATGAGATTGCTTTGATGACTTCTAACAATGAGGTTTTAACCACAAAAATCAGGTCTATTTTAAGGCCACTTCCATTAGAGGAAATGAGAGATTCCAAAAAGAAATTCAAAAAATTTGATGAGGTTGTTGCAGCTGCAGGAATTAAGATAGCTGCTCCTAATTTGGATGATGTTGTTTCAGGCTCTCCTTTGAGAGTTTTAAATGATGAAGAGGATGTGGAAGAGGAAATCTTAAAAGAAATCGAAGATATTACTATCAATACTGATGATGAAGGTATTTTAGTTAAAGCAGACACTCTTGGTTCTCTTGAAGCTATTGTCCAGTTGCTAAAAGAGTTGGATATCCCAATTCGTGAAGCGGATATTGGTGATGTTAACCGCAGAGATATTATTAACTCTTCAATCGCTTTAAATGAAAATGAGGCTCATGGTGCTATTATTGCATTTAATGTGGGTGTTCATCAAAATTCTGAAGAAGATCTTAATAACTCTGATGTCATGCTCTTTAAGGGTGATGTAATCTATCAGATTATTGAAGATTATGAAGAATGGATTAAACAAAGAGAAGAAGCTAAGAAGAAAGCATTTTATGATGCAATTATCAAACCAGCTAAGTTCATGTCACTTCCAAAATTAGTGTTCCGTCAAAGCAAACCTGCCATTATTGGTGTTGAAGCATTGAGCGGAACTGTAAAACAAGGTCAAAAACTAATTAATAAAAATGGTGAAAGTGTTGGAATAATTGCTAGTATGGAAGATAAGGGTGAAACATTACCTGATATTTCCAGAGGTCAAAGGGTTGCTATGGCTATTGATAATGCTATAGTAGGTAAAGATTTCGATGAAGGGGATGAATTATTTATAGATATTCCCGAAAATCATTATAAATTCATAGAAAGAGAGTTTAAGGATAAATTGACTGAAGATGAATTTGAGACTCTATATGAATTTTTAGAAATCAAGCGTAAACAAGATCCTGATTGGGGAAAATTTGGTCTTTTTGAATAATAATTAACGATGATAAAATAAATAATAAGGAGGAATACCATGGCATTCAAAGTAGTTGTTTCTAATAAAGCAGATACTTATCAATTAGAAGTCGATGAAGCTAAAGCTCTCAATGGTTTAGTTATCGGCGATGAATTTGATGGTGGTATTGTTGGTTTAGATGGTTATACTTTACAAATCACTGGTGGTAGTGATAAAAATGGTTTTACCATGAAAAAAGATGTTCCTGGTACTAGAAGAATCAAAAGTTTATTAACCGGTGGTATTGGTTATCACCCTAAAGCAGATGGTGTTAAAAGGAGAAAAACCGTAAGAGGTAACACTATTGCTGATGATATAGTACAAATTAACAGCGTTGTTGTTAAAGAAGGAGCAAAACCAATAGCTGAAATTCTTGGTGCTGGTGAAGAAGAAGAGGAAGAATAGTTTTACTATTTTTCTTATTTTTACTTTTATGTTGAATTTAAATTATTAAAAAAGGTGGTTATCTGTGAATGTACAGTCAGATGTTAACATAGGTTTGGTTGGTCATGTCGACCACGGTAAGACTACTCTTACTAAAGCATTATCCGGAGTATGGACAGATACTCACAGTGAGGAAACCAAAAGAGGTATTTCCATTCGTTTAGGATATGCCGATATAGAATTTAGAAAATGTCCTAAATGTGGGGAGCCTGAATGTTATACTACTGCGGATGTTTGTGAAATTTGTGGTAGTGAAACGGAATTGATTAGAAAGGTTTCTTTCGTTGATGCTCCAGGTCACGAAACTTTGATGGCAACTATGTTATCTGGTGCTGCTATAATGGATGGAGCAGTTTTAGTGATTGCTGCAAATGAACATTGTCCACAACCACAAACTAAAGAGCATCTAATGGCACTTGATGTAATCGGTGTTAAGGATGTTATTGTAGTTCAAAATAAAATTGATATTGTTTCAAAAGAAAGAGCTATTGAAAGTTATAATGAAATCAAGGAGTTTGTTAAAGGTACTTGTGCTGAAGATGCTTTGATAATACCAGTTTCTGCTCAACAAGGTGCAAACATGGATATTTTGATTGAAGCAATGCTTGAAAATATCGAACCTCCTGAAAGGAAGTTGGATGGCAGTGCTTTAATGCATGTTGCAAGATCCTTTGATATCAACAAACCGGGTTCCGGTGCGGATAAAATCAAAGGAGGAGTTATTGGTGGAACTTTAGTTCAAGGAAAATTAAGGCTTGGTGATACTATTGAAATCAGACCGGGCATTAATAACAATAATCGCAGAATTTACTTGACTTCTGAGATTATTGGTCTTGAAGCTAACGGCAAACAGGTTGAGGAAATAGGTCCTGGAGGACTTGTTGGTATTGCAACCAAGTTGGATCCGTCATTAACCAAATCAGATTCTCTTTCAGGTTCTGTGGCAGGTGAAGAAGGTACTTTGCCTGATGTATTGGATAGCTTTACCATGGAATCTCATTTGCTTGATAGGGTAGTCGGTACTAAAGAGGAACGTGATGTTGCTCCAATTAAACTCAAAGAACCTTTAATGATTAATTGTGGTACTACAACTACAATTGGTGTTGTCACATCAACCAAAAAAGGTGTTGTCGATGTTACACTCAAATTGCCAGTCTGTGCAAGTCCTGGTGATAGGGTTGCATTGTCCCGTCGTGTTGGTGCACGTTGGAGATTAATTGGATATGGTATTATTAAATAATGTTTGAGGGCAATAATGAGCATAAAAGAAGTTGTAATTGATACCAATTTTTTTATGGTTCCTTTTCAGTTCAATGTAGACATTATCACTGAACTGGAAAAAGTATTACCTTCTTACAAATTAACTACTCCAAGCTTTGTTATCAATGAATTGAAGGGTTTGAAAAGAAATAACAAAGGTAAAATACGTTTAAATGCTAATTTAGCCTTAAAGTTAGCTAATTCTTCAAAAGTTGAAATAAAGGATATTTCATTGCTTGAAAACGAAACTGTGGATGATGCGTTACTGAGAGTTTCAGAAGTTTTAGCTACAAATGATATTGAATTAAAAAAACGTGCCAAAGCAAAGGGAATTACAATTGTTTATTTAAGGCAAAAAAATTATATAACAGTTGACGGTAAGATATAAAATAGATTATACTTATTAAATTAATTAAAAATTCATAAAAAATAAAAATGAGGGATTGTTTTGTACTACAAGGTCAAAATTGAAGACACAGTGAGAATACCTCCTAGAAGATTTGATGAGCCTCGTGAGCAAGTTGCAATTGAAACTTTAAACGAGACTTATAATGGTCGTCTGGATAAAAATTTAGGTTTGTTCATTTGTGTCAATGAAATTGAAGAACTTGGTGAAGGTAAACTTATTATGGGTGATGGTGCTTCATATCATAGTGTTATTTTCAACTCAATATTCTTTAAACCTGAACAGCAAGAGATTATTGATGGTGAAGTTATTGAAATAGCTGAGTTCGGTGCTTTTGTTAGAATTGGTCCTATGGATGGTTTAGTCCATGTATCACAAGTGACTGATGATTTCATTACTTATGATGCTAAAAGAGGAGCATTACTTGCAAAGGAATCTAATAAAACTTTAGATGAAGGAGATTTGGTTAGAGCAAGAACTGTAGCTATTAGTCTTAAAGACAATTCTGTTAAAGATACTAAAATTGGTCTTACAATGAGACAAAATAATTTAGGTAGATTTGAATGGATTGAAGAGGCTAAACAAAAAAGTAAGAAGGCTTAAAAATGAAAGCGTGTACTGTTTGTAAAATGTTATCAAATAAAGATCGTTGCCCATCATGTGGTAATCCTACTTCCGATAACTGGAGTGGTCTTTTAATTATCACTAATCCTGAAGAATCTGAATTGGCTCGTGAATTAAATATTAAGATTCCTGGTGAATACTGTTTAAGAGTTAGGTAGTGATTAAGTGTTACGTTTAGATGCAGAATTAAATAAAGATATAATCATTGAACTTAAAAAACCGTTAGGTAAATTATATCCTGATTTTGAAGATGCGATTGATGAGATTAAATCTTCTGAGTTTTTAATTTCTGTAGGTGATGCAACTTTCTCTAATCTCATAGATCATGAGATTTATCCTAATCTTGCTATTATTGATAATTTAGTTCAGAGAAAAAATTACAATCATGATGTTATACATACGGAAAACATTTTAAAAGCTAATAATCCTGCTGGAACTATTACTGATGATCTATGGGAAACCATAGGCAAAGCTCTTGAATTATGTAGCAATGGCGAATGCTATGTAATTGATGTAGCTGGGGAAGAAGATCTTGCAGTTCTTCCTTGTATCTTGATGGCTAGTGAGGATACAACCATTTTATATGGTCAACCTAATGAAGGTTTAGTTATTTTAAAAGTTTCTGATACAATAAATAAAGCTCAAACGTTGATTGATGCATTTATTGAAGAATAAATATTAAGTGAGGCTTAATTATGGAAATTGATATTTTTGAAGAAAAAGAAAATAAATTGTTTAATAGAAAAGAAATCAAATTCTATGTTGATTACGATGGAGAAGCTACTCCTAAAGTATTAGACATTAAATCTAAATTAGTTGCTTTATTAAACACTAAAAAAGATTTAATCGTTGTTGACAATGTTCAACCACACTACGGTGAACCTAAAGCAGTAGGTTATGCTAAAATTTATGATACCGTAGAAGATTTAGAATACATTGAAACTAAACATGTAATTGCTAAAAATACTGAAGCTGCTGAACCAGCTGAAGATGAAGAAGAATAGGTGATTTTAATGGTAAGAAAATCTGATCTTTACAAAGTAGATGGCGACAAACTTGAAAGAAAAAACCAAATTTGTCCTCGTTGCGGTGAAGGTGTATTCATGGCAGACCATGGTGACAGAGTAGCTTGTGGTAAATGCGGATACACTGAAATGAAAAAATAAGATTTTTAATTAAATCTTTTTCTTTTTTTAATTTTTTTAAGTTGTGATTCTTGTGGATAATATAAGAAACGGTAGATTTAAAACAGGAATGACTGATGAAGCGGCTGAATACACTTCTTCTTTTGATGCCGATAAGTTGCTTTTTGAAGCGGACATTAAAACTAATTTTGCACATACTTCAATGTTAAAACATGAAGGAATTATTGATTCTGATATTGCAGATAATATTTTATGTGCTCTAGATTCTCTTAAAGAAGAAGGCTTTGATGCTTTAGTCTTTGATCCATCAGTTGAAGACGTTCACATGGCTATTGAAAATTATGTGACTTCCAAAATCGGACCTCAGGCAGGTTTCATGCATACTGCAAAATCACGTAATGACCAGGTTGCAACTGATATCCGTTTAGTCTTAAGGGAAAGGATTATCGGTATACAAATTGGAATCTTGGAATTTATGGAAGGAATAGTTGAAATGGCTGGAGAGCATTTGAATGATGTATTTATAGGATTCACTCATTTGCAGCATGCTCAACCAATCACTATTGCACATCATTTGATGGCACATGTTCAGGCTTTAAAAAGAGATTATGAACGTCTGGAAGATACTTACAAACGTGTTAATTTAAATCCGTTAGGTTCTGCTGCTATGGCAACTACCAGTTTTCCAATCAATCGAGAATTGACCACTAAATTATTGGGTTTTGATTCTTATTTGGAAAATTCAATGGACGGAGTTTCAGCAAGGGATTTTGTTGCTGAGACTGTTTTCGACCTAACAGCTTTATGTACCACATTATCCAAAATCTGTGAAGAACTAATTCTTTGGAGTACATATGAATTTGGAGTCATTGATATGGCTGATGAATATTCATCAACATCATCAATCATGCCTCAAAAGAAAAATCCTGATGTTGCAGAGTTGGCTCGTGGAAAATCCACAATTGTCAACGGTGAACTTGTTACTATTTTAACTATATTAAAAGCTATTCCATACACTTACAATCGTGATTTGCAGGAAATCACTCCTCATTTATGGAATGCTTTAAAAGTAACTGAAGATACCTTGTCAATTGTTACCCGTATGTTGCTTTCTGTTAAGTTCAACACCGAAAGATGTGCTGAGCTAGCAGGCCGTAATTTTGCAACTGCAACTGACCTGGCAGATATTATGGTTCGTGAAAAGCAAGTTCCGTTCAGAACAGCTCATAAAATCGTTGGCCGTATTGTAAATGAAGCAACTTCAAACAATATGGTTGAAGAAGACATTACTTCTGATTTTATTGATGATATTGCTGTCGATTTAGGATTTGATAAGTTATACTTGGATGATGAGTTAATACAAAAAGCTTTAAACCCGACAGAAAATGTTAAGATTAGGCGTGTAGTCGGTGGGCCGGCTCCAGAAATGGTTGATTTAGCTCGTGATAACATTAAAGTATTTTTAAATGAAGAATTTGAGAAAAAAGGAATTTAATTTCCTTTAACTTATTTTTTTAGGTTTACCTAATAATTTATATATTTCTTTTTATAAAATTAGTATTGTTATAAGAAATTTATAACATGGTTATCTGGATAATATTCGGTTGTTTATGGAATACATTGAATAAATTCATGTAAGCTCAGCTTCCATTGATGGCTGAATATTTCTTTTTAATCATTATTTTGATTTTACTTTGTTTTATAGAAGCTCCATATCAGGTCTAGGGCTTCACCTGGTTCAAGGGCTGATGACCTTGTCTCTCTAAGTATTCTTTGGATGGAATATTTTTTTATGTGGGGATATTTTCTGTGAACTTCATAAAGAAGGGGACATCCGAATCCTTTAAACTCCTTTAAATCATAGTTTCTGATTAAGGATTTTATCTCTTGCTTGCCTGTTGATAAACTTGCTGGAAGGTTTAGTCTATATAATGAATCGTCCTGTTTATTTATGCATTGTGTACCTGTTGCAAGCATATCTCCAAAGATAAGTATTGGAATTTCATTATCTTTTGCATATTGCTTTGCAATTTCACCAGTATTTTTTGAGCATCTTCCACAGGGGTGAAGTTTTCCCGTCAATGACTCTGTGATTACATCCTGATAATTTGCCTTAAGATATTCATGCGGGACATTTAGTTTTTCTGTAATCATTTTTATATTCTGTTTATACTGGTTTGGAAGGATTATTGTTCCAGGATCTATTGTGATGGCTATAGGATTAAAACCTAATGCTTTGGCTAAAATCAGTGAAAAGCTGCTGTCAACACCCCCTGAAAGGGCAACTACTGCCTCGGTATTTTTTGATTCATTAAATTCATTATTTTTCAGATAATTCTCATAATTGAAACTGTAGATATTGTCTAGTTTATCTTTTATTATTTTTTTCAGGTTATCAATACCCACTAAATTCAAATCCAGATTTTCAACTGTCCTTTTGGATAGTCTTAATTTATATTCCTTTTGCAGGAAATCTCCATAGCTTTCAACGTGAATGCTTTCAAGATTAAGTTTTTCTCTGAGCTTTCCGACAACCCATCCCCCTTTTCCGATTATGGCGGACTTATCTGGCCGGTCTTCAGTTATAATCCATAGCTCATTTGTATCCTTGTTGAAGTAGGTCTCTTCGATATATATGCTGACCTCATCATGGCCAATTTCACGTCTTATGGAGTTGACTTCATCTAGAATGAACTTTTCATCGTACACAATTTCACCTTATATTAAGTTTTGGCACTATACTATTTAAATTATAAAATTAATATATCATATGAGGTTTTATTTTGATTAATGTTGATCTTTTTAATTATATAAATCATAATCTGCAAAATCCATTTTTTGATTTCATAATGCCTATAATTACTCATTTGGGCGGATTCAAAATATTGATTGTGGCTTGTGTTTTAGTGTTTGTTTTATCCATCATATACAAGAATGATAATGTTAAAAGAATAGTTTTATTGTGTGCATTGTCCCTTTTGATAGCTGGAGGAATTGCCGTTTTGTTAAAGAATGCTGTTCTGGAGCCAAGACCATTTGTTTCATTAAGCAATGTTCATCTCTTAATTGCTGAAGATGATCCTAATTCATTTCCTTCCGGACATACTACCTCAACTTTTGCAGTCATATCCGTTTTGATGTTTAAATTACGAAATAAATTATGGGCTGTTGTATTATTATTCTGGGGTATTCTTATTGGATTTTCAAGAATTTATGTCGGAGTCCATTATCCATTAGATGTCCTGGCAGGTGCTATCATTGGAATCGTAACCGCTTATCTTGTTTATAGATATGAAGATAAAATCTATGATTTGTGGAACAGAATCATAAATTTCGTTTTATGATGGTTGGGTTGAAGGATTATTTTTAATCCTTTCTTATTTTTTAAAAAAGAGTTTGGGAATAATTAGTCTTTCAAGTCACTAATTTTTCCGATATATTCAAAGTCATCCTTGTTGTCTAGGTATTTAACACCTATTTCTTTTCCGTCGGGATGGAGTGTAATGATGGACATTCCGTCATTGACATCAATGGTAATTCTTCTTAATTTATCGCCATTTTCCGCTTCAATTATAACTACATCTCCATTTTCTACTAGTTTTCCTTCTTCAAAGTCATTGCTGATGTCTGTTGAGTACCAGTGTTGTGGTAACTTTAGTCTTAATCCTAATGTATCGAGTAAATCTTTTAAATGCATAATTACACCTTCGTTATTATTAGTTTACCTTAATAGTTATATAAAGATTTTGTAACTTTGTAAGGGGTATTAGGGTGAAACAATTTTTTTAGCGAATTCAACAAGATTGTTTACATCTTCATCGTTAGGGTGGCCTCTGTGAACAAATTTGAATGCTCCTCTGCAGTGGAATTCCTCTTCAGCCATTGTAATGTTGTTGTCTTCAGCTATCTTTTTGACTTGTTTGTATGTGGATTCGATTAGGGCCGCACTGCTGAAATTGACGATTTTTCCGACATTCACATTAATGCTTTCTATGAATTTCTTGATTTCACTGTCCACTCCTGCCGCATAAACGGCACTTCCTAAAAATAGTATATCAACGTCCTCTGTTAGTGGGCTATCTACGGTCAATGCTTCAACACCTACTGCTTCGCTTAAGGCTTCCGCAAGTTTTTTTGTGTTGCCTGTTTTTGTATAATATCTGATTGCAATATTCATATTTTTTTGTATATTTTTTTATATATTTAAAATTATATTCAACATTGATTAAATTCTGCAATTATTTTTTTCCAAAAATCAATATAATTGAACCAGTTAATATATATAGTAATTAATTACATAACTTTATTCATTAATAAAACTAATTTAATTCAATAAAGGTTAGATATTATGGTAAGATTCTCATCATCATTGGATGATAAACAACCACAAAAAAGAAATCATCGGGGCTATGATGAATTCGATTCAGAGTATTCCAGATTAAATGAAAGACAGCCTGTGGCAGAAAGACCTGTTTATCAAAAGGAGCCTGCAAGCTATATCGAAAGACCCCAGCCAATTGAAAGATATGATGATTATGATGAATTGATTGTTGAAGAAAGGCCGCAGGTAAAGGAACCTTTACAATTCAATCCAAAGGACAATATACAATTCGGTGTTGAATACTCTCCAAGCTCAAAGCCTCCTGTAATCGGAAACAACTATACCATAAGATCAAACTCAATCATATATAATGATGTTGTCATAGGCGACAATTTCAGAACAGGGCACAATGTAGTTATAAGGGAAAACACCAACATAGGTGATGATGTATTGATTGGAACAAACACCGTAATTGAAGGTGATGTAATCATTGGAAATGATGTGAGCATCCAGTCCAATGTATACATTCCGACAAACTCAGTCATTGAAGACAATGTTTTCATAGGTCCATGTGCCTGCTTTACAAATGATAAATATCCTGTTCGTATTAATTATGAACTTCAGGGTCCGCGTATAAGAAGAGGAGCTTCAATCGGTGGAAACACCACATTTCTTTCTAATGTTGAGGTTGGTGAAGGATCTATTGTAGCTGCTGGGGCTATAGTAATTCATAGTGTGCCTCCATTTTATTTAGCTATAGGAACTCCTGCAAGAATCAAACCGCTTCCAGACCATTTAAAAGTTCCTAATAAATTATAATTTTTCTTTTAATTTCTTTACTTTTTTTTTATTGTTTTTTTTTATTTTCATGAGTGTTGGTGGAAATTATTTAATTTTGAACATTTTTCATTTTCTCCATTTTATTTTTCTTATATTAAGTTAATTATATGAATCTTATTGCGTTAATAACTGAATTTAAATCCATTTTATTTATTTTTATTAGATTAAATAATCTTATTAGATTGTATGATGCTACAATGGCGAACATTAGGTTCTGTACTCTTTTTAATCCAATTATTGGGATATGGTCATAATCATAGATTCTTTTGAAAGTTCCGTTGTGTGCTTCTACTGTCTTTGAACGTAGTTTATAGTCTTTTATTCCTTCTTCTGTGGACATTAATCGTTCTACTTTGTATGTAACTTCATGAACGTATCTTGTTATTGTTCTGTGGTTTGTTGTGTGGCAGGTTCCTTTGTGTTTGCATTTTTTGCAAGCTGTGTAGTTGGAATAGACTAATTTGATTTTATTTCCTCCTCCTTTTTCTTGTGGTGCTGGATATGAGCCGTCAAGGGTTAATTCTTGTTTTTCTGGGCAAATAAAAACATTTTTATATTCATCAAAAACAAAGTAATCTATAGCAAATGGATTGTCAGGTTGATTGCCTGAATTTTGTCTATTTTGCTGTTTTGTTGGAATTAAGGCAGTGATATCTATTTCTTCGAGATATTGCAGATTTGCTAGTGTTGAATATATTGTATCCGTGCTAATTTTTTGGGGTTTAAGTTGTAAATTAACGAGTATTTGATTCATTAATGCTGGGATTTGGTAATGGTCTGTGGGATTTTGAACTGCATTAACTCCACAAATTAACTTTGATTTTGTATCTGTCCCCAATTGTATGTTATATGCAAATTTTGGATATTTTTGTCCTTTATCTTTTATTTTCATTAATCGAGTGTCATGATCATTTAAAGCCAGTGACACTTGGCCAGAATAATCTAACAACTGCCACCAATGAAACAAAATATCGACTTTTTCTTCGTCAGATAATGAATTATCCATTAGAAATTTTCTTGCTGTTCTTCTAAGCTGTTTAATTTCATTTTTTGACAATTCTTCAACCATATAATGTCTAATTAATAGACTAATGTCTTTTTCTTTAATTATATTAAATGGTGAATTATATGCCTTTTTGATTGTCCCATCAATCGCAATATGTTCAAAATCAGTTAAACCCAGTTTATTAGCCACAATTAGAATAAAACTCATAATAAACTTGAAAATTCCTTGAAAATCCTCACGATAATCTCGAATAGTTCGATCTTTAGGTTCAATAGCATGTGAAATTAAATTATATAAATAATTAAATTTTGCATTATGGGCCAAGACCACAGAACTTGTTATTTTATTAATATAACCATAAAAAATTAGTTTAATCATATCTTTAAGTTCAAATGGTGGTTTTCCTTTATCAGACGTTATTCGTTCAATTTTAAAGAAATTAAAAGCACTATCAACAATAATGGATGTAAGATACATAAGCTGAAATTCTTCATCCATTTCATCAATTTCCCTACTTTTATCACTCAGAATAAGTGAATTCAAAATCATATAAATCAAAACTCCATATAATTAATTAAATAATTATAAAATTAACTATAATTAATTATATATTTGTAATTTGTAATATAAATAGATTTTAATAACTTATAGTAAGAATAAAAAATAAATAACTAATATTATCAAATATTAACAATAATATTAATAGTATGGAAAAATTGAAGTTTAAAATCTCAAGAAATGAAAAAAATAAGAAAAATCAAGCAAAAAAATTGAAAATACATGATTGAACATTATTTAAAATTAATTTAAAAAATTAGTAAAAAGTTGAACAGTTATTAATAACTAATAATTTCCGCCAACACTCTAACCAATTAACTATTTATATTATCTTATTCTTAATATATATAACAAAACAAAGGAGATTTTTTTTATGGCAAAATGGAAATGTAAACTTTGTGGATTTATATATGATGAAGATGAAGGCTTGCCTGAAAGGGGAGTTGAGCCTGGAACACCATTTTCAGAACTTGCTGATGCATTTAAATGCCCAAAATGTGGTGTTGGCAAATCAATGTTTAAAGAAGTAGAATAATTTATATATTACAATCTACTATAAATTTAATTATTGAAAAACTAATTTTAGTTATTTAAAAGGAGATTAAAATTATGGCAAAATGGAAATGTAATATGTGCGGATACGTATATGATGATGACGCTGAAGGAACTGCTTTTGAAGACCTCCCAGATGACTACAAATGTCCAATGTGTGGAGCAACAAAAGATATGTTTTCTAAAGTAGAATAAGGAGAGATAATTATGGCATTCGTTTGTAAAGTATGTGGATACGTTCATGAAGCTGATGAATTACCAGATGACTTCACCTGTCCAATGTGCGGTGTAGACGCTAGTAATTTCGAAGAACAATAAATTTTGTTCTTCCAAAACTATTTTTTTTAATTTATTTAACCAAAACTTCTTTATTTTTAAATTCAACACTTATTTCACCATTATATTTTTCAAATATTTTTTCAATATCTCTGAAGTCCTTTGAAACAACTTCATATATGACCTTATCAGAATAATCTTTGGCAATTACTTCTAAATTGTTGTTTCTGACTTCACCGTCTGCTAGTTTGATGTCTGAATATTCAAAAATAAGTTTATATATATCATAAAGTTCTACTTCCAATATTTCAGCTTCATTAATAGCTTCCAAAACGGATTTTGAATATGCTCTGACTAGTCCTCCGGCACCAAGCTTGATTCCGCCGAAATATCTGGTAACAACAGCAGTCACATTATGCAGTTCATTTTTTCTCAAAACATTAATCATTGGCTTACCTGCAGTTCCGCCAGGTTCGCCGTCATCATCAAAACCTTCGCCATCTGATACAATATATGCTGTACAATTATGTGTAGCATCGTTGTATTGCTCATTGACCTTCAATATGATTTCTTTGCTTTCCTTTTTAGTCTTGGTTGGAAATAAATGGCATATGAACTGTGATTTTTTGACATTTATTTCACTTTCAACCGCTTTTGCTATTGTCTTCATTATATTTAATTATATTTTTAAATTTTATATATTTTTATCAAAGGGCATGTTATTCTTTAATATTGGCTGTATTCTAACGGCGACTATTTTGGTTTTTTCAGTAAAAAAAGCTCTAATTAACTATTTTAATTTATTATTGATAATTTTTCTAACAAAAAAGTATATATTATACATTGGACATATTATTTTTAATTAATTTTTATGGTGTTAAAATATGGCAAGTCGTTCTGCAACTGTTTTAGTGATTTTGGTAATTGCTGTTATAGCATTTGGCTTTGCTAGTGCTTTTGCCGCAATGACAGGCACATATCATTTAAACTTTGATTTAGGAAATAATACAAATCAGACTCCATTGATTGGAAATACTAGTGATAATTCCGGATCCAGCAGTAGTAGTTCACAGGGTTCCGGGTCTGTTCAAACTTATACTGATTCAGGTAGTTCAAGTAGTAGTTCTTCATCAAGCCAGGTAGAAACTACAGAAGACCATTCTTCCAGTGGTGGAAGTAGTTCTTCTGGTGGTAGTTCTTCTGGTGGTAGTTCTTCTGGTGGTAGTAGTTCTGGTGGTAGTTCTTCTGGTGGTAGTAGTTCTGGTGGTAGTAGTTCTGGTGGTAGTTCTACATAATAAACTCCTTAAAAATCAAGTAATTTTTCAACATCGAAGAGTACTGTATCAATAGCTAAATTGAAGAGTTGTTGTCCGTATTCTTCGTCAACATATACTCCATTTTCTTCAACGTCCAATGCTCCTTCTTCTATGTTGGGATCATTTTCACGTGCTTTTTTAAATCCATGCAGACCAACTTCAACGTATTTGTTCACGTCTGCTTGATGGTGTAACTCTTCTTCGTTTATTATTCCAAGAACCTTTGCCATGGACAGCTCCCCGCTTCCCGCATGAGGTCCTTCTGTGGATATTATCTTATTGTTCATTACGATAATCAAATCTGTTTTTTCTTCAATGTCCCAGATTTCTGGCATTAATGGTAAGTTTCCGCCATGTGCGTTAACTATAACTACTTTTTCAATATCCAGAAATTTCTTTGCTGATTTTAATGTTTCTATTACATTTTCCTTTAGTTCTTCAAGGGATACGTGCACGCCATGGTCAATTTCATCCAGTTCATATGCAGGAAATATCACTCCCAGAAATTTTGCTCCTGATCTTAAAGATGACTGAAATGCAATGTGTGCACCTATCTTTGCGTCAGTATCAATTGGCAGTGCGGGACCATGATTCTCTAAATGAGATCCAAGTGCAATTATTCCTACCTTATGGACACCGGGGTCACGAATATTTCCAGCTCTGTATCGTAATTCTGCCACTTGTATCACCTACAGTTCGAAGTTCCAAATTTCATCGCCGACAAAATGCTTTGTTTCGATTGCCTTTCCGGAGTCATTTTCAACCATTTCTTCACCGGTTATTAGACTCACTCCGATTGCCAATGGCTTGTGGTGTGTTTCATCTACAATCAAAACAATGTCTCTAGGTTCTATTCCCTCATCTGCAGCTACAATTCCCGGACTCATAATGTCTGCACCGTTTGTCACGAAGCGTACTGCTCCCATATCTACTGTAACGGTTTTGCCGTCAATTGCATTAGCTAAAGCTGCTTTGAGTGTTGGAAATGCTTTTTCATCAATAATTATGATATAAGGTTCACCATCAACTAATATAAACGAATTCGGTTCAGCCTCTAGAATTTCAACATTCTTTTTGTTTTCAAGAAGGCTACCATAATCTCCTAATTCATTTTTTATCTGTTTTATCTTTTTCTTTTTTAAGAAATTTCTTTTTTTAACTTTAATTGCCATGGTTTATTTCCTTTTCAATTGATTAATAATAATATTATTTTATAAATTAATAAATTTTTTTCTAAACGAATATCTTGAATCTCTGTAATATACATTGTCATAGTTTATTTCATGATTGAATTCTGTATTCATGTATGGGGGTCTTTGCTTGCATACTTCAGAATATTTGTTGCATTTTTTGTAATCAGATGTCTTATGCTGCGGTTTATCAGATTTTTTTTCTTATTTGAATATCTTATGTCTGGAAGCTGCTTCAGGTAGTATCTGTGCAGCACCGTGTGGTAATGGGGTTCCTTTCTGAAGTATAGCTTGTTTTTTTCTATCATCTCTTCGGTAATCTTGTTGAAATGCTTTGGTATTATGCCTTTTTTGGATTTGAGGTATGTTTCTTTTGTCAGTGGTTCTCCATAGATTTCATAGTAGTTGAAATCGGTAAAATACAGTGCTGTACTGATTACTGTTTTTCCGACATGGGGCTTGTCATAGCAGTTCGATAGAATGTAGGTTAGGAGTTTCATATATTCATTTTTGTCAAAATGCATAGTGTTTTATTGTTTGAAATCATATATTTAAAAGAAAAGTGCAAGAGAGCATTTGATAACTAATTATTTGCTAAAAATACTAACATTTATATATTAGTATGATTATATAATTTATTATTAGTTTTAATTAGGTTTTGTCTTATCTTAACTTGATTATATTATTTCTAATACAAGCAATTGTTTTATATGGTTGCTTTTTAAAAAACTTTTAAAAAATACAATTAATGGTAATATAAGGTGATATAATGAGCGGACAAAATGTTCAAAGACCACTTGATGCATTAGGAAAATCTATCGATGCTCCAGTTTTAATAAAACTCAAAGGAGACCGTGAATTTAGAGGTATACTCAAAAGCTTCGATTTACACATGAATTTAGTTTTAAACGATGCTGAAGAGTTACAAGATGGAGAAGTTACTAGAAGATTAGGTGTTGTCCTCATCAGAGGAGACAATATTGTTTATATTTCACCATAAATATTATTCAATAATTGTTTAAGCTAACTATAGATTAATAATAAAAATAATGGAGGAGGTGTATCAATGGCAAAGGGAACTCCATCAATGGGTAAAAAGAATAAAAAGACCCATATTAGATGTAGAAGATGTGGTAAAAACACTTATCACATACGTAAAAAAGTTTGTGCTTCTTGCGGATTTGGTAGATCCAGTAAATTAAGGAGATACAGCTGGCAAAATAAAAAACCAACTACTAGACAAAGATTAGTTTAAGTTGGTGTAAAATTATTGGAGATTATTAAATTAATCTTCACAAAACCACTTTTTTTAGATATCATCACTAAATTTTTAGGCATGGTTAAATTTATATACTCGTTTTATCTTATTTTTATTTAACTTTTGAGGTGTATATCATGTCTCAATTAGATGATTTAGCACAAAAAGAAAATGTTAATTTGGATGAATGTATTGTATTTACAAAAGACAGCGGCGATTTTTTAGCGGTCAACATCAAATATGTCGGCATCAAGCAAAGACAGGACAGATTGATGAGCGTTAACTTTTCAATGTCTCCAAAACAGGTAAAGCAGCTTGATGAATTTTTTTCTGATTTCAACAGCGGTGAGCTGTTTTTCTATGACATTTCCCAAACAGGTGCAATTCCTGTCAATTACCGGGGACTGTCTAATGTAAGCAAAAAGGTAAGTAACAATCCCGATGCAATATTTGAGGTTTCATTGATAATGCAGCAGGCAAGCAACATGCCTAAAGATAATTATCTTGAACCTACCTGTGACTGTTGCAGTCTAAAGCATATTCTCTAGAGGTTAATCTATGTACAGCGACGAAAACTACATTAAAATTACAAAAGTTAAGGACAACGAGTCTATTGAAATTCATCAAAACTATGTAAGGCTTCGTGAAAGTACTCATAACAAGCTCATGGCTTTTAATATCAAGGCACCTCTTTTTGAGACTGCAGAAATCGAAAGATTTTTTGACGGTTTCAATTCTTCCGAGAAGCTAAAGGTTAATATTGGTGGCACCGGAAGCTTTGGTGTTAATTTCAGAGGCATTATCGATGGCAAGGAAAAGAACTTTTCTCAAAATCAGGACCATATTATTCTTTTGCTTGAAGAGTATTACTGTCCAACAAAAGAAGATTTAAAGAATTTTAAAAGAGTTTCAAAATTCATGCCGAGAGGCTATTTTAACTAACTCTTTTTATAATTCATCTTCTACTGCATCCCAAAAATCCTGTGCCCAACTTTTTTGAGCATCAATTACCAGATCCAATAATCTTACTTTACCGTCTCTGAATCTAAAGAGTCTATAATCGATTTGAGGTTTTTTAGCTGTTCCTTCTTTATTGCAGTCAAGATATATTCCTTCCATGTATTCTTCTTCAAAGTCCCCTGCTTTTACAAAATCTCCTACAAGGGAGTATCCGTTTGTTACACTTTTGTCAAGTTCTTCTATTGTTTTTAACCATCCGCCTTGAGCTCTAAATTTCATGTCAGGGTCTATTTTTGTTATTTCTTCTTTCCAATTTAAAATCATTTTACCAAATCCTTAGTTGATTTTTTTGTATGAATACTATATAAGCAAAGAGATAGAGCATTTGACAAGTAATATATCACAATTGTTATATATGATGAAGTTTATATAAATTAAAAGTCATAATTATTTATTATTATATAAATAATATGTCTGGGCTTAACATGAATTTATTTGAAAAATTTGGTATAGAACCAAATAATGAAGACTATTATAAAATGGCCTTCATGCATGGTTCATACGCAACAGTACATGGAATCAAATATGATTATGAACGTTTGGAGTTTTTAGGTGATTCTATATTGAATATGTTAGTTTCCGAGTATCTATATAAAAAGTATCCAAAATATGGCGAAGGAAAACTAACCAAGCTTCGAGCAAACTTTGTATGTCAGACAGCATTGATTCATTATTCTCATGATTTGGGATTAAAGGATTATCTCAAGGTATCTGTTGATGAAATGAATTTGACTGATAATGAAGTCTTGTCAATAACTTCAGATATATTTGAGTCATTTTTGGGAGCACTGTTCCTTGATCAGGGTTTTGCTTTCACTAAAAGATTCATAGCCAAAATCATATTTGTATATATTGATGAGGAAAAGGTGTTCTTCCACGATTACAAATCAAAAATCAAGGAATACTGTGATTCTCATGAAATGAAAATAAGATATGAACTCCTTGAAGAACATGGAGTTCCCCATGATAAAACTTTTGTCATGGCCATTTATCTTGATAATGAAGAGATGGGTATTGGAAAAGGAAAGAATAAAAAAGAAGCCGAGCAATCTGCTGCAAAAGAAGCAATAATGAATTTAACTATGATTAGGTGATTTTAATGGATAAGGATTCAGTAGGTATTGTTGAGACAAAATTTTTAAACATAGATTATCCATTTGTATTGGAAAGCGGAAAGTCTCTTGACAATATTACTGTAGCTTATGAAACTTACGGAGAATTAAACAAGGAAAAGAACAATGCTATATTGATATGTCACGCATTGACTGGGGATGCTCACGCGGCAGGCTGGCACAATGGAGACAGAAAGCCTGGCTGGTGGGAAATGATTATCGGTCCGGGAAAAGTATTGGACAGTGAAAAATACTTCATAATCTGTTCTAATGTATTGGGTGGATGTAAAGGAACGACAGGTCCTAGTTCAATCAATCCAAAGACTGGTCATGAATATGGTCTTGAATTTCCGGTCATAACCATTAAGGACATGGTTGATGTTCAAAAGGCATTGGTTGATTCATTTGACATTCATCAGTTGTATGCAGTTATTGGAGGATCAATGGGTGGTATGCAGGTTCTTCAATGGGTTGTATCCTATCCTGAAATGATGAAAAAGGCAATTCCGTTGGCTACAACTGCAAGATCTTCTCCTCAGCAAATCGCATTCAATGAAGTAGGTCGCCAGTCAATATTTTCAGACCCTAACTGGAATGAGGGCAATTACTATGGTACTGGAAAATCTCCTAAAAACGGATTGTCTGTAGCTCGTATGATAGCTCATATCACATATTTGAGTGATGAGTCAATGTATCTTAAATTTGGACGTGACTTGCAGGATAAGGATGAAATAAGCTATGACTTATCTATGGATTTCCAGGTTGAAAGTTATTTGCATCACCAGGGTGAAAGCTTTGTAAAGCGTTTTGATGCAAACAGCTATTTGTATATTACAAAGGCAGTTGACCTGTTTGATTTGTCTGTGGACAACTCTGTAATTGAAGGATTCAGAAATGTCAAATGTAAGCTGGAAGTTATATCCGTTGATTCAGATTGGCTATATCCGACTGAACAAAGTACTGAAATAGTTGCCGCACTCAATGCAAATGATGTGGAAGTGTCATTTTCTGAAATTAAATCCAATTATGGTCATGATGCATTTCTTCTTGAAAAGGGTCAGCTAAATTATCTGTTGTCTAAATTCCTTTCTGATAATATTGTTGCAGATTTGATGACAACTGATGTCACGACAATCAGAGAAGAGGATAACGTTAAGACTGCCGCTAAATTGATGCTTGAGCAGAACGTAACCCACCTGCCTGTTGTCACTGATGACAATAAGCTGATAGGTATTGTTACCAGCTGGGATTTGTCAAAATCAATTGCAACAAACAGTGAAAATCTAAAGGACATAATGACAAAGACTGTCAAGTTCTGTCGCTCAAGCGATTCAATTGAAGATATTTCAAGAATGATGCGCAAATATGACATTTCATGTTTGCCTGTCGTTGATGAGAATTTTGTTGTTGAAGGAATGATAACTACCGATCAGATCAATAACATGTTTTCATAACTCTTTTTTTATTAATTTTTTAAGGTGTTTAGTATTATCTCCAGAAGAGACAAGTTTTTATATGGGTGTAAGAGTGCCATTCCTATAGCATTCGGGTATATTCCAATGGGCATAGGTTATGCTGCGTTGGCCTTAAAGGCAGGATTTAATCCCTTTCAGACTGTTTCATTCTCCATTCTGGTTTATGCTGGTGCCGGAGAAATAATTGGTGCGACAATGGTGGCAAATGGAGCCACTGCAATAGCCATCATACTGACTAACTTTGTCGTTAACTTAAGGTATATGGTAATGAACACTGCAGTATACAACAAGATGACTGAAAACTCCCTTGCCATTAATGTATTGTCTGCTCATTTAGTTACAGATGAATCATTTGCCCTGTTTTCATTTGAAAAGGAATCATCATCATGGTTCTATATTGGTCTTGCATTGACTTCATGGCTTTCATGGATTTTGGGTGCTGTCATAGGAGTGTTTGTGCTGGACTTTTTGCCGGTGATAGTTACTAACAGTTTCAACATTTCATTATATGCACTATTTATTGCTATTCTTGTCCCCGCTGTTAAGAACAATAAGCGTCTGGGTTTGCTAGTTGTAATAACTGCGATATTGAATGTAATATTGCAGTTTGTTGTAGGCAACTGGTCATTGATTTTATCAACCCTTATCGGTGCGTTGATTGGAATGTATATTGTTGACGATTCATTCATGGAGGCATCAAATGATTGATATTAACATAGTCATATTGGGATGCGCTCTTGTAACATTCATTCCACGTCTGATTCCGGCAATTTTTGTCGATAAGTTGAATTTCGGACCGAAAGTTGAAAAATTCCTGAATCTGATTCCATATACCGCCCTTGCTGCCCTGATTTGTCCTGGAGTACTGACAGTTGACAATCAGTTATGGTATATCGGTTTGATTGGTGCGGTTGTTGCAGCAGGCCTATCCTGGAAAAAGGTCCCGCTTGGTGCTATCGTAATATTGACTGTGGTTATTTTAGTGACGGTTTATTCTATTATTCCCATGATTTAGCTTCAAGTTTCATGGCGATTTCATTGAAGATTTCGCCTAAATAGTTTTCATTCTGCATTTCAGTGTAATATCTGAAGCCCAGTTTTTCTAAAACTTTTTTTGACCGGATATTTTCAGTTCTATATGTTGCGTATATTGTTTTAAGATCCAAATCATTGAAAACATGTTCAATTAATGCTTTTGATGATTCTGTGGCATAACCGTTTCCCCAGTACTCCTCAGCTATCCAGTATCCAAGTTCGGCTGAGCCTTCACCCCACCAGTGATTTGTGTCCGGATGAAACAGAAGTCCCACACACCCTATCGGAATGTCATTTTTGATTATTGCATAGGTTTCTCTTTTGGAAAAGACTGTTTTAATAATATTTAAACTGTCATCTATACTTTCATGTGGAGGCCATCCTGCTATCGGACCAACATTAGGATTTTTTGCAAAATGAAATAGGCATTTTGCATCAGATTCCATCCATGGCCTTAATGTTAGACGGCTTGTTTTCAATATCATTGTTGATACTTTTTTAAATTAAATTATTAAAGTTTATTCAATACTATAATATAACCTATTAAGTGATAATATGAGTTGCTGGAAATATTGGCCTAAAATTGAAGAAATCGCTTCAAAGTTGGAAAGTTATGGAATAGATGAAATAGGTGATTTGGGCAGTGTTGATTTAAGTGAAATAACTTCTCTTCTTGATGAGATAGAAGTTATAGCTCATGATGAAACAATAGATTTTGATTCTGCAAAACACATTCTGGATGATGAGAAAATGAATCAGGCACTTCCGCTAATCAGGAAATTCTATCTATATGTCGGTGCAAGACTGGAAACAGAAAATGCCATGGAAATAATTGAATCAGATGATCCGAAAGCTACTTTGGACACATTCCCTTTCTATGAAAGGTATCACGGTCTTCTTACTAACGAATCCAATGGCACATTGGCATGAAGATAAGACATTCGTATTTGTTGGAAGCGGACCATTGCCGTTAACTTTAATATTGTTTAGGGAAAAATTCGGATGCAAATGCATAGGCATTGAAATCCAGGAAGATGTGGCTGAACTGTCAAGGGAAGTTATTCAAAAATTAGGCCTGATGACGGAATAGAGATACTTGTCGGTGATGAAACGCTGCTGAAGGATATAGATTTTGATATTTTGGTGGTTGCGGCATTTGTTGAGCCAAAAGATAGGGTATTTTCCAATGTTTGGGAAATTGTCGATGAAAAGACTCCTGTTCTTGTCAGAACATACAGTGGTATGAGGGCAATCCTATATGCACCGCTAACCAATACGATTTTAAGAGGATTCCATAAGGAAGTAATGCTTCTTCCAATAGGAAATTCAAACAATACCAGTGTATTGCTTAGAAAAATAGTATAAAAAAGGGTTTTAAACCCTTAATCAATTGCTTTTTTCAGTGCCTGGTCGATGTCTTCAATCAGGTCACGAACATCTTCAATGCCGACAGACATTCTGATGAAATCAGGTGTGATTCCACTGTCTAGCTGTTCTTCTTCTGTCATGTTTGAGTGTGTTGTACTTGCAGGATGGATAACAAGAGTCTTTGCATCTGCAATGTTTGCAACATGGCTTAAAAGCTCAACGCTTTCAATGAATTTTTTACCTTCTTCGATTCCACCTTTAATGCCGAAGCTCACGATACAACCGTAATTGCCGTTAAGGTATTTTTCAGCCATCCCATGATTTTCATTGTCTTCAAGTCCAGGATAGTTAACCCAAGATACTGCTTCGTGGTCTTTTAAGAATTTAGCTATTTCTAAAGCGTTTTTACAGTGCTGATTGACTCTTAATGATAATGTCATGCAGCTTTGGATGATTAAAAATGCATTTAAAGGACTCATCACTGTTCCCAAATCCTTCATCAAATGAGCTCTTGCCTTCATGATGTATGCCTTTTCACCGAAGGCTTCAGAATATACCAGTCCGTGATATGATTCATCAGGTTCTGTAAACATTGGGAACTTGCCGTTTGTCCAGTCGAATTTTCCACCGTCAACAATCATACCTCCCATGCTTGTACCGTTACCTGATAGGAATTTGGTTGCTGAGTGAACGACAATGTCTGCGCCATGATCTATTGGCCTTACCATAGTGATTGCAGAAGTATTGTCTACAATTAATGGAATGTCGTTTTCATGAGCTATTTCAGATAATGCCTCAAAATCAGGAATGTCAAGCTGAGGATTACCTATTGATTCGCAGTATATTGCTTTTGTATTCTCATTTATTGCTTCGCGATAAGCATCAAGGTCATGGGTGTCTACAAAATTGACTTTAATTCCCCAGTTAGGCATTGTATTTTTAAATAGGGTGTATGTTCCACCATACAAATTGTTGGATGATACTATTTCATCACCGTTTCCGGCAATATTTAAGATAGATAGTAAAATGGCACTCATTCCCGTTGATTGGGTAAGTGCTGCCACACCATGTTCTATTGCAGCCACACGTTTTTCTAAAACTTCAGAGGTTGGGTTTGATATTCTTGTGTAAATATGTCCTTCTTCTTCCAAAGCATATAATTTTTTGGCTTTTTCTGCACTTTCAAATGCATATGAACTTGTATGATAAATTGGAGTTGCTCTTGCACCAGTAACTGGATCAGCCATTTCTCCAGCATGAACTTCTAATGTTCTTTCGTGAAATTTTTTCATATTTTAACCTCATTTGTATAATTAATAATACTATTTTAATCATTCATTGTTTTTATTTATATGGTACCAATTTAAAATCCTTGAGCATCTATTTCGTTGAAAGAACTTCTTGAGAATAACCATACTATCAAAGCTATTAATGAAATCAAACTTGCAGCCATCATCACATATGTCCATCCGCCCAATGACCATAAAAATGATGCCAATGCATTTCCAACAGCTCCAAATATGAAGTTGTTTACAACAAAAACAGTATTCAACCTACTTCTTTCTTCATTGGATAAATTGAACAGTCTTGTCTGGGTTAAAACAGATATTCCCTGTACAGCTACTGACAATATGGCAGCAATGATTACAATGGCGACAATCGAATCATAGAATATGAATCCACATATCATTGTAATGAAACTGATAATTATGAACCCTCCAAGTGCAGGCACGCTTAATCCCTTGTCCTGCAATTTTCCAATTCCCAATCCGAATGCTGCTGCAGTAAGTCCGGCCAAACTCACAAGTCCGATTTGAAATGTATCATAATTGAATGGGGATCCTGAGAGTAGGAATGTTAATGATGTCCAGAATATGTTGAATACCAAACCAAATATCAATCCGCTGTGCAGCAATATGTTTGGCAATGTATCATGTCTTTTAAATGTAGTAAATACACTGAATAAAAGTTTTTTATATGATTTGAGTTTGTTTTTTCTTGGAATTTTGGGCAATACATATATGATGATTAAAACCATAATCAGATTTAACGCTGCTGCAATCAGATATACTGATCTCCATCCCCACACTCCTGCAATGATTCCGCTTGCAAATCTTGAAAACAGTATACCTGTTGTTATTCCTGAGGATACGATACCTACGATATGTCCACGCTCTTCTTCTTTGCTCAAATCTCCTGCAAGTGGCAATATGATTTGTCCTGAAATTGTTACAAGCCCCATGCTAAAAAGGGACAATGACAATATTATAAATGAGGGGGATAATGCACAGGATATTAGTGCAATTACGGATAATATCATTACAATGCTTATCAATCTTTTTCTTTGAACAAAATCTCCCAATGGCACAATAAGCAATATTCCTATTGCATATCCAATCTGTGTTGCGGTAACTAATAATCCGCCGTTTGCTGCAGGAAGTCCAAAACCATTCATAATCTGAACAAGCAATGGCTGAGCCCAATACAGGTTACCTATTGCAAGACCAGAACATATTGCAAATAATACTGCCAAAAATTTAGTCATTTTAACTGTCTCATTATTCATGTTATCACTAATGCATATTATAAAAAATTTGATATTTAAATATGAAGTGGCATTAATGTCATCTATCACCAAAGATAAAAGTAAATACTTATATAACTATTAATATGGTTCTTGATTCAAAAAAGTTAGATTATTATGAAAGAAAATATGAACGCAACCCTCTTGAAGATATTACCAAGTATATTAGCAACAAATGGACATTGCATATTTTAAGGGATTTGTTTTTAGGCAAAAGTCATTTCAATGAATTTAAAGTTAACAGACCCTCTCTAGATAATAAATCATTATCCAGATGCCTTAAAACCATGCAGGAAAATGATTTGATTTATAAAACAAATGATGGTGATGATTCAAAAAATACACAATATTTCCTCACACAAAAAGGAAAGTCATTCAACAAGGTATTTTATGAATTGCTGCTTTTTGCAATAGATAATGATATTGACAATGAACATTATTCAGAGCACGCAAAAAAAGAATTAAGGGAAATATATAAAGAAATTTTAAGAATAGATTAAAATCTATTCCTGATTGCTTAAAAGAACTCCGCCAACACCAACATTGTCGAATTTCCTTTCATTGAACAGTACATAAATCATTTCAATTGGAAGTCCTGTAACTCTGGATGCGGATTCGCTGAATTCTTTTGCTAATATTTCTTTTTGCTCTTTAGTTAATTCACCTATATCAAAACTAATAACTGGCATTTTTTATCACCGGTTTAAAATTGATTAAAAGTAAATAAATAATTAATGTGGCATTAATGCCACTTATTTTAAATAATTTTTTAAATTATAATTTCAATAGTTATTACTATGTGTTCTATAGTAGGTCTTCAAGGAAAATTTAAAGGTAATGATTTAATTAAGATGTTGAAGGCATCCAAAAATCGTGGTCCTGACTCAACTGGCATTTATTTGGATAATGTTATTTCAAACATTGATTTGGATAATTTCAGTGATGACAATGATTATGATATTGCTTTGGGTCATAATCTGTTGGATGTTTATGATTTATATGACCGCAAATCCATGCCTCAGCCGGTTAGAAAGGACAATATGGTTCTGGTCTTGAATGGCGCATTATATAATTTCGCAACAATCCGCAATTTTTTAAGCAAGGTAGGTGTTGAGGATGAAATCAACTCAGATGCTGATGCTTTGCTTTATCTGATTGACTTTTACAACAGTGGAGATTTGCTTAAGGCAATCCAAATGTCACTGAAGCTTATTGACGGAGACTATGCATTTGCAGTATTTGACGGTGAAAACATGGCTCTTGTTCGCGATCCTTTAGGTGTAAAGCCGCTGTTTTATGCTGAAAGTGATGAATTGTGTGCTTTTGCCTCAGCTCGTGACAGCCTGTATGAACTTGGATTTGAAGAGATTCAAACATTATTGCCCGAGCATATACTTTTTAACTGGAATGATGTAGCTCCAGCGCAGGCAGTTTATGAAAAGATTATGGAAGTTGATGAAATTAAATTGAACAAGCTATTAAAGTTAAGTGTATCCAAAAGAGTTGAAGGATTAGACACCGTCGGTGTAATATTTTCTGGGGGTGTTGACAGTTCGATTTTAGCATCACTGCTGCAGGAGATATCATGCAACAAAAAGCTTGATATAACATTATATGCTGTTGGCTCAGAAGGCTCAAAAGACCTTGAAGCCGCAAAATATGCTGCCGAATATCTGGACCTTCCTTTAAAGACACAAATTGTAACCGAAGACCTGATAAAAGAACATGTCGGTGAAGTTGTCCATGCAATAGGTGATGATAACCTGATGAAGGTAGGTGTAGGCCTTACAACTTACTTTGCAACACGCATGATTCGTGAAGATGGCTTGAATGTGGCCATTTCCGGCCAGGGTGCCGACGAACTTTTCGGAGGGTATAACAGGTACCTTAAAAGTTATGAGGAAGGTACGCTTGATTTGGAAATTCGCGAAGACATATCCAACATGTATCATGTCAACCTTGAGAGGGATGATGCATGCGCAATGCTTAATTCAGTTGAGATAAGGCTGCCGTTTTTGGATAAGAAACTGGTTGAATATGCAATCAACCTTCCAATCAAAAATAAGGTATCCGGAACAGGAGATGTCTTGAGAAAGAATATCCTAAGAAAATTGGCATTCAATGAAGGATTGGATAAGGAAATAGCATACAGGCCTAAAAAGGCGGCGCAATACGGAACAGGCATTGACAAGATATTGAGAAAAAGAATAATCAAAGAAATGGATTTTTCTGAATTTGTAAATTGAATGGAAAATAACATATATTGATTAATTACTTTATGTTAATTATGAAAGCATCAGATTTACTCAATGAAATCAGGGAAAATTTAAAGGATTATCCTATTGAATATCTAAGAAACAAGGTTACGGACGACAGATACAAGGATCCTCTAACCAAAAAGCTTGCAAAATATAACTCAGAGGCATGGGATGAAATTTTTGCATTGGACATCACTGAAGACTATGATATCAAGGATGGTGTTGTTGAAAACTTTAAAAATGACATAGATTTTTATTTCGACACGTATGCTGGGGGAGATGAGGAAACCAGAGAATTTACAAAATACATTTCTCTTTATCTGGCATTGATGGCCAAAAGACCATTACATCCTGTTGGAGATAACCCTGCAAAGGATGAAGTCTTTTTGCAGAACGGTGAATATAAATGCAAAACAAGAATAGTCAGCATCAAGGATGAAAATTCCATGTGCAGATATTGCGTTTGTAAAAATGCTGGATTTTCTTTTGGATTTTAACATTCTTTAACTCAGGTGGTTTGGAATGGATAAGCAGGTTTTGGAAATGCTGGATGAGTTTTCAGATATTGCATCAAATGAAAAAAGCATATCTGCCAATTCTGTTTTGGAAATATTGAAGAATTATTCCTCAACAATATCAGTATTTGACATGATGGCCGTTAGCGCAGAGATAATGGAAGAAAACAAGTATGTTCAAGCAAATTATCGCGAAGAAAGCCAAAAGTCTTATGTCAAATCCTTTCTCTTGCGTTCAAAAGAGATTTTGGCAGATGCAAACGATTATGCTAAAGATATCAATAAGGATGATTTCATCGATGCAGTGGAGATTTTAAGGTCAAATCATATGAATGAAACCTCTGAATCCAAATCAAAATTTCCATTGGTTGCAATCATGGCTTCAATTTACACTACATTTATTTTAGAAGAGCCAATTCATCCGGTAGGCACTCCATTTCCTGGATCTTTAAAGGTTGAAAAGAAAGGTGATGTGTTTTTATGTCCGGTAAAGGATGCGAATATCGATACGCCAAATGCAGTCTGCAATATATGCCTTGCCGAGCAACTGGATTTTTAGATTTTACTTTTTTTATAAATATTTTCAATATATGATTGATAAAATTTTTAATATCAAATTATACACAACTTTTATATACTTTAATAACTAATATTAATATAGGGATTTTAATATCAATTCTTTTTTTAGGAGCTGATTGGATGTTTGAACTAGATACATATTTAAATTCTACTGATTTTACCAATTTGTGCTTGGCATTGGACTTTTTACCTGAAGATATTGATGAGATTAAACAAAAATCTGCTGAATTAACAGATGATATTGAAGATTCATTGGCATTAATTATCTATGACCACATTTTAAAGTATAGGGAAACTCCAAGTAGAGAATTCTGCCATAAATTTTATCTCTACAGGATGCTTCCGAGTAATTCATCATTTTCCAATAATGATCTGTTCTATCAGGTTTATATTAGGGACAATGATAGATGGACAGATTTAGAAAATAAGCTGAAAGCAGGAATGGAATCCGGAAAGCTCAACAGTGAATATTTCTTTGAAAAGGAGTATAATCAGGAATTGGATACGTTGTCAAAATCAAAAGTGGATGATGCTTATAAAGCCATTTATCTGCATGAAATTAATTATCTGGTTAATAATTATGATGATGAAATTAAAAAAACGATAATAACTGCGGCATTGAATAACTTTCTTTCAAATCCTTTGCTTTTCAATGATGTTAAAAGAGCATTTTATAAATTTATTCGGGGAGATATTGAAGTCGATGTCAAATATCTTGTTCGTGAAAATCAATTTCATCCCTATTCCATTATTAAAAACAAGACTATAGTCGGATATATTGACAGTTTAATTGCCAAATATGATGACAAATATGAAGCAGACTCAAGCGAATACATGCTTACCTATTATTCAGACATTAACTGGGATGATGCATTTTATGTAATGACCTGTGGTGATGGAGAAAACTTCAAGCATAGAAATGACCTTTCAAAAATTTTCATTGTCAAAAAGGAGTTGCTTGATGACTCAAAAGCTTTGATGCTTAATAAAAACTCCCCATTAATCGATGAGTTTGAGGATTATGTTGACGGAAGAATCGATATGTATCATATCAGTTTGGATGAACTTAATTTAATTGAAAATGATGATTTTAAGTTAACTGAAGCTTTTCACAATGATGATAAGACTACATGGCATATTATTGATGCTTTGGAGGATAATGATGAGTATAATCCAGATGATTTGTATGATGTAGTATCCAAAAAGCCACTATCCTGTGAATTTTTGGGATTGATATCATCTCTTAACCTGACAATTGATGATGCCTATGAAATTCAAGGGGATGTTAAATCAGGAATTGATGCAATGGATGCAATCATCAAAAGGATTTCAGGAAATGATATCTTAAAATCACAGGTTGATGCTTTAATAGATTTTAGGGAAATGGATAACTCGTATTCTGAAATATTATATGATTATATTTCAGATAAAGGTATCCTGAACAATGGACTTTGCCAATATTTGAATGATATGGTTGTTCCTAAAGTCATAGAAAAGCCGTTTTTGGATGAAGGCAAGTTTGCAGCCCCAAGATGGCTGGTCTATCCGGAATTGGACCCATATACTATCGGTTGGAGAATGGGATACGGTGAAGATTATGCAATGAATGAGCCATGGCATACTAGGGAGTTCTATGAATTATTCCCAAAACCTCAAAATTGGAAATTTGATTCAAGAAAATCTGATTTTGGAAGACTTCCTTTGCTTGGCTATTTGTGGAGAGATTACGGAAAGGCAAAATACTCACAAATTAGTGGGGATGTAATTGAGGTAAATGATTTCATTACATTTGAACAGAAGGACTTGGAATTTAGAAACAATCATTTCAGTTTCAAAAGCATTGAACATGCGGTTTTAGCTTCAAAATATGATCTGTTTAGCAAAGCTGATCCAATATATACTTCAGTAAATACATTAAAAAGAGGATTTTACCTTACAGATGAACAGACTGAATACTGGGAAGGTATAAAGTATACTGTTTTGTTGAATGCATGCTACTATAAGTTCATGTATGATGATTCACTTAAAAGAAAACTTCTTTATACTGGCGACAAGTCATTAGTGTATGTTTCAGAGGATGAATGGGGCGGTGAAGAGAATTTACTTGGATTTGCATTGATGGAGCTCAGGGATGAAATTCACAGATTGTATGAGCACGAGGATTTGATTGATTGGGAATACACCGAGTATTTAAAACATTTGAATCCTTATGAAAATCCGCAGAAAAGAAATCCGAATGATATGCAGTCTGGTGAGTATATGGTCATTGCATCAACTTTAAATCAGAGCAGTTTTTATGTTCGGGATTGCAATCTGTCTGATGAATTGGCCGATAAGTATGAAGTAGGTCAGATTTTAACTGAAAAGGCTTTTGTTGACGCTACAGATAAGATTGGGGGAATTTCTACAACACACCGTTATCTGATACTGTCCAATGGGATGGCTGATTTGTCACAGTTTGAAAAGGGCACCGATTGGGGAATACACACGGCAAATGCTAATTCAAAATTCAAGGTTTTGGATATCTATCGAAAACATGGTAAAACCCAAATATTCCTGCTTCAGCTTCCTGAAGGATTCGAGGAAGTGTTTACACTTTCAAACAATTTGATTAATCAGCGCATTGAATATTCAAGGAAATTGTTTGATAGCTGCTTATCTAAAGCGATTATAGAAGAAGTTAATTCTCATGATTGGCTTGAAAGAGTAAGCTTTCCATTGGGAATGGATGAAAATGGAAATTTCTTTTAATATATGACAATTAATGGTACTATATGAATAATATAGTATTTTTCTATTTTTATTTTTTCAAAACTTTTAAATACTTTCTTTAAATTAATTTATTATGGTTCTTATTTTATACAAGGTAAACTTTATACAAATAAGGTCATTTCAGTATTAAATGACTCAAAAAGGATTTCTTAACTTTTTAGCAATTTACATACTATTTTTAATTATTTTGGAGATTTTTTAATGAAAGTAGAACAATTAATTACAAATCCTAAAAAAAGTATAATTGGTTTAAGCATACCAATGATTCTATCATTGTTTCTGGCTATGATCAACAATCTGGCAGATGCCATGTGGGTATCCGGTCTTGGTGCTGATGCTCTTGCAGCTATAGGTATCGTAACGCCATTATTTATTATAATTATCGGTTTGGGTATTGGTTTGTCTGCAGGTGTAAATTCATCTGTAGCCCGTTTTATCGGTCAGGGAGATATGAAAAATGCAGGTAACAGCGCAACCCATGGTGTTGTTTTAAGTATTATCGTTAGTATTGTGATTCCAGGTTTGATTTTACTGTTTTTGGATCCACTATTGACAGCTATCGGTGGGGCAAATGTTTTGGGCCTTGCTCATGAGTATGGTGTCTGGATTATTGCCGGAGGATTTACAATAATCATTCAAAATATTTACTGTGGAATATTCCGGTCTGAGAATAAGGGAGTAAAAGCTACATTGCCTATTGGTGTTGCAGCAGCTTTAAACATTATATTGGATCCAATTTTTATATATAATTTGAACATGGGAGTTAGCGGTGCAGCTATTGCTACTGTTTTGGCAAATTTCATAGGTCTTTTGATGTATCTTTACTGGTCATATGTTAAAAAGGACAACACTATCGATGTTAAAAGTTATTCAACTGACAGGGCAATTTATAGGGACATCATCTCTGTTGGAGTCCCTGCAAGTATGGAACAGATTTTAATGTCACTCTTTTCAATGGTAATTAATGTAATTCTTGTTATGGTTGCAACTACAGATGCAGTTGCTGTTTATACCACTGTATGGAGATTAATCAGTATTGGTATAATGCTTCCTGTAGGTTTCGGAACAGGTGCAATCAGTGTATTCGGTGCATTGTTCGGAGCTAGAAAATCTGATTCAATAATGGATACCTTTAACTATCTCCATAAAATAGGATTCATCGGATGTATTGCAATGGGCATAATACTTGCTGTATTTTCACCATATTTGGCATTATTGTTTGGTGGTGCAGGCCTTACTCAGGAAATCACTGATGTTACTATTCTTTTGTGTCCATATGTAATTTTTGCAAGTTGGAGTATTATTTCTGGTTGCTCCTACAAAGTTTCGGACGTGGGGATTTAAGTTTAGCATTTACATTCTTTAAACAGATTGTATTAACATTAATATTCATTTTTATCTTTTTGACAATGTCACTTGGTGAAACCGGAGTTTATTTGGGTATTGTTGTTGCAAACTTTGTTGGAAGTTTGATACAGCTATTATTCACAAGGGATTATGTTAAAAAAATTCAGCAATATTTCTAGTTATTAAATAATAACTACTCTTTTTATTCTTTTTTTAGATATTATTCAAAAAATTTAATAATGTTTATAAAGAGATATATTATCACCAAAAAGGTGATAAAATATGTCAAAAAATGCAATAATTACTGGTGGATCTAGAGGAATCGGTAAAGCTATGGCTTTGAAATTAGGTGAACTTGGATACAATGTAGCTATAAACTACAGAAGTAACTCATCAAAACAATTGACTGAAGATTTGGTTGAAGAAATCAAATCAGAATACGGTGTAGAAGCTATTGCTGTACAGGCAGATGTAAGTGTTTTTGAAGACTGTAAAAAATTAGTAGAAGCAACAGTTGAAGCATTCGGTGAAGAAATTGATGCATTAGTCAACAATGCAGGTATTACAAACAACTGCAATTTCATTGACTTACAGCCTGAAGACTATGAAAGAGTTATAAATACAAATCTTGTAAGTATGATGCACATGTGCCACTTGACCCTGCCATACATGGTTGACCGTGAAACTTCAATTGTATGTACGGCTTCTGTCGGAGGATTGACTGGTGTAATCAACCAGGCAGATTACTGCGCTGCAAAAACTGGTGTAATAGGTTTATGTAGAGCTTTAGCTTTAGAATTTGCACCAAGAAAAGTCCGTGTCAATGCAATTGCTCCTGGAATGATTATGACGGACATGCTTAGGGGAGTAAATCAGGATGAATTGAATGCTCTTGCAGCAACAATCCCTCTCGGCAAAATAGGTGAAGTTGAAGAGATTGCTGGTGCACTAGAATACATCTTAAGTGCTGAGTATTTAACCGGTCAGGTAATTTCTCCTAACGGTGGTTTTGTTTTACAATAAGGTTAATTTTTTAACCTTAATTCTTTTTTTCAATTAATCTGAATCACATCAATAAAATCTGTATATATTATATATTCCAATGATTATATTGATTTTTAGGATATGATAATATGGATTATAATAAAATTATCATTTTGCTGATAGCATTGCTTGTTGTCATTCTTGTTGTTGGCGGAATTTTTCTGATGAATCCTTTAAAACAGAATTCCAAGCTGGAAATGATCAGTAATGGTACTGCTTATATTGACAGTTCTTTTTCAGTTAAGCTGATGGATTTTGAAAATAAGTCAATAGTTAATGGAAGCATTGATTTAACTATTTTAGATAATGCTCACAAAGTTGTTTTTAATCAGTCTGTAAAAACAAACAGGAATGGTGAAGCATCACTGCAGTTGGTTAATATTTCTGAAGGAAACTATACTGTTAAGATTACATTCAATGGAAATGACAGGTACAATAACTGTAGCTTAACTCATAATCTTGAGTTGAAAGACCATCATGTGGATGCAATATCAACTGATTCGGAAACATCTAATGTAGATTCCGGTGCATTTTACAGTGCACAGTCTGGAAGAACAATCTACACTGGTGAGATTCAATTGGCTCCTGATGATCATCACTGGAAGCATATGGGTAACAATCGCTGGGTAAGAATCGATTGAATTCTTACATTTTCTTTTTTTAATTATATAATATTGACTTGTTTTTATAAAAATTTATTTAAAACAATTTTATTTTATTAAATTATTAATATTCATGTTATAAAATCAAATAATATAAGTTCATATGCTTTTATTTTATTATTAAAGATTTTATTTGTAGAATTTTAAAATCAGTAATACAAAATTTTTTGAGGTATACTGATGACTGAATTCACTCAGGACAAAATATTTAAAAATGTTAATCAGGAGGATGCCCGGATATTGCTTAACATAATGGGTAAAAATTCTAAAAAAGTTAAAATTTGGACAAAAGAATTGCGATTACTTGATCCAAAGGATTATAAGCCAGATATTATTGTTGAGCTCGATAATGAAAATTTGATAATTGAGCTTCAAAGTACTAAAGTCAACGATGAATTTTCAAAAAGAGCATTGACATTTGTATCAATAACAAATAGAGACAAAGATAACGATAAGGAGGTGAACTTAATGGTATTAAGTTCAGCTGAAAATTCAAAAACAGTTCATTATAGATATAACTTTCAAAATGTTTTCAACTATGATGTAGTCGGATTGGAGGATTTGGATGTAAAACAAATTATAAATAATGTTGAACCTAAAATTATAAATAACGATAATATTATAGGTCATGATTTGGTATTGTATGCATTACTGCCAATAATTGACAGCAGGAATATGGAAAAACACATTAGGAGAGTTGTCAATAACTTATTAAAATTAAAATATATGACGATTTCTCTTAAAGAATTATCATTCGGTATTGAATGGTTAATAGTGGATAAATATGTATCTGATGAAGAAGAAAGAAATATATTGTGTGATTTGTTAGGTGATAAAATGAGTTTGATTCATGAATATGGTGAAAGAAAAGAACAGAAAGGTAGATTGGAAGGTATTGAGGAAGGTAGATTGGAAGGTATTGAGGAAGGTAGATTGGAAGGTATTGAGGAAGGTAGGTTAGAGGGTATTGAGGAAGGTAGATTGGAAGGTATTGAGGAAGGTAGGTTAGAGGGTATTAGGTCTATTATTTTAAAGTTTCATGATTCTGGTATGTTAGTTTCTGAAATTTCTGAAAGGTTGGGAATGAGTATTTCTGATGTAAATAAAATAATTAGTAAGGAATAATAATATTTAATTATTTTTTTGTTATTTATGGTTGATAAAATGAGTTTGATTCATGAATATGGTGAGAGAAAAGAACAGAAAGGTAGATTGAAAGGTATTGAGGAAGGTAGATTGGAAGGTATTGAGGAAGGTAGATTGGAAGGTATTGAGGAAGGTAGATTGGAAGGTATTGAGGAAGGTAGGTTAGAGGGTATTGAGGAAGGTAGGTTAGAGGGTATTAGGTCTATTATTTTAAAGTTTCATGATTCTGGTATGTTGGTTTGTGAAATTTCTGAAAGGTCTGGTATGAGCATTTCTGAGATAAATGATATGATTAAAAGTAATAATTAATTTTAGTTATAATTTTGAATACACCACATTTGTAACATTAATCTTCACATTTATATGTATTGAAAAATATATGTATATTTATTATTTATTATTAGGAGTTATATTTTATGTCAATTGAAAAAGATGCTGAAAAAATTATTGATGAATTTTCAAAAACTTTAGATAATATTCCTGATTCAGAAGAGACTTGGTATATTACTGATAACTTAAATTTAACTCGTGAAGATGTACCTCATGAGAAAAACCCTGAAAAGATTTTAAGAAATGCTCATATTGACAAGGATGGCAATCTTAAAGTTAAAAAGGCTGATTGGATATAATTTTAGGTGATTTATAATGAGAATGAACTTGGTTCTTGAACTTTTAGATGTTCCTGGACAATTAGTTTCTGTTTTGGAACCTATCAGTGGTCTTGGTGCTAATTTAGTGACTGTAATCCATAAAAGAGATTCAAAAAATGAAAAAGGTAAGATTCCTGTTCAGCTAACATTGGAAGGTGAACAAGAAAGTTTCAATCGTGTTATTAAAAGGTTCAGCGATTTGAACATTACTATTGTTGAAAAAGATGGTATTATCAATAAGGAATTTGTAAGTACTATATTGATTGGCCATATTGTTGATAGGGACGTTAGGGACACTACTGACAAGATCAATGCATTGGATGGTGTTTATGTAGTTGGATTTGATATTAAGTTAGATGGTGAGAAAAAATCTACTGCACTGATAAACTTGGAAGTGGACTACGGTAAAAAACAGTTTGCATTTGATGAAATAGCTAAAATAGCTATGGAAAAAGAATTACTCATGATTAATGAAGTTTAGTGATAATATGAAGGAATGTAAGATTATTATAATGGGATTTGGATCAGTGGGTCAAGGTATTGCCCAAGCAATCGCATTAAAAAAAGCTATGATTAAAGATAAATATGGAGTTGAGTTAAAGGTTGTAGCTGCTGCAGATTCATCCACATCTGCTATTAACCCTGATGGTTTGGAAGAAATGTTGCTTATTCATAGTAAAAATAGTGAAGGTAACTTATCCGCTTATCCTGAATTTGGAACAAATGTGTCCGGACTTGACGTATTGGATGCAGTGGAATATGATTTATTGATGGAAGCAACACCAACCAACATTTCAACTGCCGAACCTGCATTATCCTTAACTCTTAAAGCATTTGACCAAGGAAAAGATGTTGTAACTTCTAATAAAGGACATTTAGCTATCAAGTTTAAAAACGTTACTCGCGCTGCTGAAGAAAATGGTGTTGAATTCAAATATGAGGCTAGTGTCGGAGGAGCAATGCCTATCATCAACTTCACCCGTGAAACACTCTCCTCCTGTGGCGTAAAATCAATCGTCGGTATTTTAAACGGAACAACAAATTATATATTATCCAGAATGACTTCTGAAGGTTCAGCTTATGATATCACTTTAAAAGAATCACAGGAATTGGGTATTGCGGAAACTGACCCAACTCAAGACGTTGAAGGTATTGATGCAGCGTGTAAAACTGTAATTTTAGCTAATTCACTTTTAGGAATTGATGCAACCTATGATGATGTTGAGGTTGAAGGTATTTCCAACATCACTTCACAGGCTATTGAGCTTGCCGGCAAGGACGGTTATGTAATCAAATTGATAGCTGAAGTTTCAAAAGATAATTTGAGGGTATCACCACGTTTGGTTAAGAAAGGAAGCCCTTATGATATCGGCGGAACCTTGAATATGGCTACCATTAAAACAGAATTGGCCGGTGATGTTACAGTAATGGGACTCGGTGCAGGATCTCTTGAAACTGCATCTGCGATGTTGACTGATGTAATTAGTATTTTAAAAACCAAATACTAATTTTTTTATTCTTTTTTTTGGATTTTGATATTATGAAATATGTAATTTTTATTCCCGATGGTTCCAGCGACCTTCCGATTGATGAATTAGATGGCAAAACTCCTCTTCAGGTTGCTGAGACTCCAAACATTGATAAATTAGCTCAAAATGGATTTGGCGGTTTTACAAATAATGTTCCTGATGGATATACTCCCGGATCTGATGTTGCAAACATGAGCATTTTTGGATATAATCCTGCAGATTACTATACTGGACGCGGACCTCTTGAAGCGGGAAGCGTTGGAATCGATACCAAGCCAACTGATGTTATATTCCGATGCAACACGATAACAGAAAAGGATGACACAATGGAAGACTTCAATGCAGGCCATATCACTTCTGAAGAGGCAGCTGTTTTAATGGATGCATTAAATAAACATTTCACTGAAAAATATCCTGGATTTAAGGGAAAATTCTATGCAGGAATAAGCTACAGACATCTGTTTGTATACTCCTGTGATGATGAAGATGATGCAGACATTTTGGCTAATTTGAAAACCGTGCCTCCACATGACATTTCTGGTGAAAATCTGACCGAATACACAACATGGGATGATGATTTGGCAGTTAAAATGAGAGATATCATGTACGAAGCACAGGAAGTTCTAAAAGACCATGAAGTTAACCGGGCTAGAATTTCTGAAGGCAAGGCTCCTGCAAATATGGTATGGCTGTGGGGTCAGGGCTTAACTCCTGCATTGCCAGACTTCAAGGAAACATATGGTCTTACAGGTGCTGTAATCACAGGTGTTGATTTGCTTAAAGGAATCGGGATATTTGCCAATCTGGATGTCATAGATGTTCCCGGTGCAACAGGATTTTTTGACACTGACTACAAGGCAAAAGGGGAATATGGAATTGATGCTTTAAAAACTCATGATGTATTGTTCATTCATATTGAAGCGCCCGATGAAGCGGGCCATGCCCAATTGATTGACGAGAAGGTAAAGGCAATTGAAAGAATTGACGAGTTCATTGTCGGACCGATTATTGACAGTTTAGCCGGTCAGGACTTTAAGGCAGCAATATTGCCTGACCATCCGACGCCCATATCTCTTGGAACCCACACCCGTGATGACGTGCCACTGGTAGTTTATGCATCAGACAAGACCGGTGATGAATGCACATCCTTTGATGAAGAGGGAGTTAAAACAGGATCTATTGAAAAGCAGGAAGGATATAAGTTATTGTCAAGAATGATTAACGAATTTTAAATTAGGAGAGTAGTTATATGAAAGTATTATTAGTAAATGGTAGTCCTCACAAGAAAGGCTGTACATACACAGCATTATCTGAAATCACAAAGGTATTGAATGAATATGATATTGAAACCGAAATATTCTGGATAGGTACCAAACCTATAATGGGATGTACTGCATGCGGAAAATGTTCAGAACTTGGAAAATGTGCATTTGATGATAAGGTAAATGAATTCAATGAGATAGCTAAGGATGCTGATGGATTTATCTTTGGCTCACCTGTATACTATGCAGGTGCTTCAGGACAGATTACTTCATTTCTGGACAGAGTATTCTATTCAAGCAATGGAATATTCCAGCATAAGCCAGGTTCAGTGATATGTTCTGCAAGAAGGGGCGGTACAACCGCTACATATGACCAGTTAAACAAATACCTTGGAATTTCTCAAATGCCGATTATTTCATCTCATTACTGGAATATGGTTCACGGAAACACTCCTGAGGAAGTAATGCAGGATAAGGAAGGAATATGTACAATGAGACAATTGGCTCATAATATGGCATTCTATTTGAAATGTATTGAAGCAGGTAAAAAACAAGGTATTGAACTTATTGAAGAACCTAAAGAATTCACTAATTTCATAAGATAGAAATGAATCTGTTCAAGACTCCGGAAGGTTATTTATTTTCAAATAAGGCTTTGTTCTATCTTTTTATACCCTTGCTGATAGAACAGGCTTTAGAATTTTTTGTAGGACTTGCTGATTCCATAATGGTGGCTTCTTTAGGTGAAGTGGCTATCAGCGGAGTTTCACTAGTCGATTTTTTAATGCAACTTTTAATTTTTTCTTTTTCTGCTCTGGCGACGGGAGGCGCCGTAATTGCAGGACAGTATCTGGGCGACAATAAACTTGATGAAGCCAGAAATGCCTCAAATCAGTTGATATGGTTTTCAGCCATTTCATCGATTATTTTCATGTTTATTGTTTTATTTGCAAGATCCTTTTTGATAGGAATTCTCTTTGGACAGATTGAATCTGACGTATGGGCCAATGCAGATATATATCTGATGATTGTAGCCATTTCCATTCCGTTCATAGCAATATATAATGCGGGAGCAGCCATATTTCGAACGACCAATGATGCATTTTTGCCAATGAAAATAATGTTTGCATGTGACATTTTGAATGTTGTAGGCAATGCATATTGCATTTACTTTTTGGGATGGGGAGTGGAAGGCGTAGCTATTCCAACTGTCATCTCCAGATTTTTAGCTGCAGTAATAATACTGTACTGTGTATTGGATGAAAATTATATTCTGCACATCAAAAGGACTTTAAGACATAAGTTCGATTTAAAAATCCTGAAAAATGTATTGAACGTAGGCATTCCTTATGGAATCGAAAACGGCCTGTTTCAGCTGGGTCGTATCCTGGTGTTAAGTCTGGTTTCAACATTTGGAACAATGGCAATTGCTGCAAACTCTGTAGGATATGCAATAGGAATTTTTTCAGTACTGCCTGGTTTTGCAATCAATCTTGGTTTGACTGCAGTCATTTCAAGATGTGTTGGCGCCAATGACTATGAGCAAGTAAGATTTTATAACAAAAAAATCATATTAATAGTATTCATTTCACATATCATAATCAATGTTGCTATATTTGCATTGCTGCCTTTCATTCTGGATATATACCAGCTGTCAGACCAGACCGCTGCAATGGCAAGTGAAATGATTATCTGGCATGGAATTTTTGCAATCATAATATGGCCGATAGCATTCACTCTTCCGGCTACATTCCGTGGAGCAGGAGACTCAAAAACAGTGATGTACATTAGTCTTGCAGTGATGTTCACCTGCAGAATAGCACTATCTTACGTCATTGCTGACTGGTTGGGCATTGGTGTGTTCGGTACATGGATAGCAATGTTCATCGACTGGTATGTGAGGGCAGCCTTATATGTTTACCGGTACTTTTCAAATAAATGGACAGAATATAGAATTGTTTAGTAGGTGATTTAAATGTTTAGAAAGGATAATGATGCAATAAATTTGAATTTTGAAACTTTGCTTTCAAACCAATTGGCTTTAAGTAAAAACCAAAAGATAATAATGAATAATCAAGTTGCCCTTGATAAGAAATTGGACCAAATCAACAAGAAATTGGATCAGCTTCTTGAAAAGTGATTGCGATGGTACTGTTTAGAGGAGACATCAAGTGCAAGAGTCTGCAGAGAAGAACATCAATAAGCGTGATATTGCCTGCAGACAACATACACTTTTTAAATGATAGTGAAGAAATCGTTGAAAAGCCATACAGGACATTATATCTGCTTCATGGACTTTATGGCAGTGATGACATATTCCTGGCAAACACTTCAATTCAGAAATTTGCAGAAGACCATGGGATAGCTATTGTAATTCCATGCGGTGAAAACAGCTTTTATCTTGATGATGTGGCTTCTCATAGAATGTTTGGAGAATATGTCGGCCACGAACTGCTTGACATTACAAGAAACATATTTCCTTTATCCGAAAAACGTGAAGACACTTTCATTGCAGGTTTTTCAATGGGTGGCTATGGGGCTTTAAGAAACGGATTGAAGTACTGTGAGAATTTCTCCAAAATAGGGATGATTTCTGCTGCACTGATAACGGATGACATTGCAGATTATGGCGACAATCACAACGTACTGTACTCAAGACAATTCTATGAATCAATCTTCGGCAATCTGGATGAGGTTATTGGTTCAGACAAGGACCCAAAATTCCTGATTGATAACTGCAAAAATATTCCTGAAATTTATATGGCATGTGGGCTTGATGATTTTCTGTTTAAAAAGAATGCTGATTTTTATCAGTTTTTAAAGTCAAGGGATATTGATGCTACCTTTGTCGGCTCTGAAGGTGAACATACCTGGGAATTCTGTGACGAGTTTATAAAGGAGTTTATAAAAAGATTGTAGTGATGGTTAGGTATTGTTTTAGTTGAATTTCAAGCTGTCAACTGCTTTTATCAATTCTTTCATATGCATGTCCTTAACGGATTGGTCTGCAAAGCTGTATTCTTCAAAATAGAATGCAGGTACTCCATTTTGGTTCAATGGTTCTGTTAGAAATGGTCCGCTTGTTGTTGATTCTGGTGAATAATAGCTGATGTTTTCACATTTGCTTGCAACATCTGAAGCGTATTTCTCACCGTTTCCACCATTGATTGGACTGAATACGAATGTTTTAAATGGATATGCACCTATATTTGAATGAACATCTACAGCCGCTTTATAGCTGCCGTTAACTACTTTTGGATAAACATATTTGTAAGCAAGGTTCTGTCCGTTCTGCCTTCCGAGACTGTTGTCTGAAGATCCGTCTCCGTAATGACCCACATCCTTTGTAACATTTATTATGTAGATATCGTAGCTGTAGTTGAGATTTTCTGTTTTTGGAAGAAGTTTAACCAGAGTTTCATGTGTTTCACGTTCCAGAGGATGCACTCCAACCACATAAGCTATTTTTTCTCCGTTCGGATTTCCGACATTTTTAATTACTTCAACTGAACCAGGATCATCTGATGAGTTTGCAATCAATTCTCTTGTTGTTCCATTTGATGCCTGTGCAGGTATAATATTGCCGTTTTCATTATTGAATATGAACTGGTTGTAAACGGCAAAAATGCCTCCGCATAAAATTATTATCAAAATAATAATAATGATGTTATATTTATTCATAGTGTATTCACCTAATATAAAGTATAGTTATTGTACATTTTATATATTATGAAAAACTAAAATTATAATATTAATAATTAATTACGGAGAGGATTTTTCTGACAAAATATATTATAATCACAGGAGGGGTTGTAAGTTCTATTGGTAAAGGAATCACTTCCGCTTCTATGGGTAGAATTTTAAGATCATATGGTTTAAAAGTATCTGCTATTAAAATTGATCCTTATTTAAATTGGGATTCAGGAACACTCAATCCTTACCAGCATGGAGAAGTTTTCGTAACAAATGATGGAATGGAAACTGATTTAGATTTGGGTCATTATGAAAGATTTTTGGATGTTGAACTTGAAGGATTCGCTAACATTACCACCGGAAAAGTGTATGAATCAGTCATTAAAAAAGAAAGAGAAGGAGGATACCTTGGTGAATGTGTACAGGTAATTCCTCATATAACTAATCGTATTAAGGAAATGATTAGGGAAACTTCCGAGAAAAGGAATTATGATGTTGTTTTAATAGAACTTGGTGGTACTGTAGGAGACATTGAAAGCCAACCGTTTTTAGAGGCCTTAAGACAATTGCGTAATGAGGAAGGTTCAGATAATGTAATGTTTGTGCATGTTACATTCATCCCATATCTTAACGCTGCAGGTGAGTTTAAAACAAAACCTACACAGCATTCCACTAAGGAATTGAGGAGTATGGGTATCAATCCGGATGTCATTGTATGCAGGTCACAGGAACACATTGACGATGCTCTTTTGGCTAAAGTCGCTCATTTCTGTGATGTTGATGTCAATGCTGTTGTCAACACTCCCGATGCGGGCTCCATTTATGAAGTTCCTTTAGTTCTTGAGAAAAATAACATTGGTCAACTTATTGTTGACAGAATAGGATTGGATATTAAAGCGGATTCATCTAAATTGGATGATTGGGCAAAAATCGTTGATTCACTTAAGATTGAAGACCCTGCTGTAACCATAGGTATTGTCGGAAAATATGTTGAACTTGAAGATGCTTATATCAGTATCAGAGAATCTCTCCAGCATGCAGCAGCAAGTATTGGCGTAAAGGCAAACATTCAATATTTAAGTTCCGATGTTGATGAGCTTGACCGTGAAGTTTTAGACAGTTATGACGGTATTCTAATTCCGGGAGGATTTGGTGAACGCGGATTTGAAGGAAAATTGGATGCTGTTGATTATGCTATTGAAAATAATGTTCCGCTTTTCGGTATCTGCTTAGGTATGCAGTCAATGGTTACCCAGTTTGCAAGACGCAACGGCTATCCTGATGCTAACAGTTCCGAATTTGACGATAATCTTGCTCATCCAGTCATTGACATGATGGAAGAGCAGAAAAAAATCAAGAATATGGGAGGAACTATGCGTTTAGGTTCCTATGACTGTAAGATTATTGAAGGAACAAAAACCTATGATGCTTATGGTGAAATGGACATTGAAGAACGTCACAGACATCGTTATGAATTCAACAACGATTACAGAGATGAACTTCAGGAGAAAGGATTGATTATTTCAGGTACCAGTCCTGATGATTTCCTCGTTGAAATTATTGAAATTCCTGACCATCCTTGGGCTATAGGCTGTCAGTTCCACCCTGAGTTCAAGTCAAGGCCTAACAGGCCACACCCATTATTCAAATCATTTTTAGAAGCTATTTATGAATATTCTAAAACTCGTTTCTGGAAAATTTGGTGAGATGGGACTTGAAGGAAAATAAAATAATTCAAATTATTGAACAGTTGCAAATTAGACTGTAATCTTGTAAATCAAGATTTAACACTATACGCATTATCAAATGATTTTTAGAAGCTGTTTTTGAGCATTCTAAAAATTAATTTTTTTACTTTTTCATACAATATTACCTTTTTGCTGATTATTACCGGCTTAATTTCTATCTAATTAATATACTACTTTTTAAAAACTTTAATGCATGATTTTAGATGAAATTTTTCTAGTTCAAATAGTAATTACAGTTCTTTTCACTATTGTTTTTTGCTTTTATGATGTTAGGGAAGGTTTTCTTCCAAACAAATTAAATTTCATTCTGGCGATTTTCGGATTCCTTTCAAATTTAATTTTGACAATCATAACAGGTAACATTAAATTCATTTTCTTTTCAATTATTTCATATTCTATTACATATTTCATCACTTTAATGCTATGGCAATTGAATGTATGGGGTGGTGGTGATGTAAAGCTATTTGCATCAATCGCTGCAGTTATACCATTTGGCATAAACACCTCATTATTCAATATTTCTCCACTGCTGTCATTCTATCCGTTCTCATTTACTGTAATGGTAAACAGCATTCTTGTGTCATTTCCATTCCTGATATGTTTGCTTGCTTACATGATTGTCAAAAATAATATTTTTGATGAAAATATTGAAGTATTCAAGGGTTTTCTCAGCTATAAAAGCTTAAAAATATTGATAGATTCCAGCTTCAACAGGCATATCAACGTTTCCGAGCTGAAGGAGGGGATGATGATAAACAATTATTACTTTGACAGTGATTATATAAAGGAACTGATAGAAAGCGATAAGAAAACCAATTTGAAAGTCTTTAAAAGCGACCATGACGACTCCAGATACTATTTCAAGACACAGACTGCTGGAGGGATAACAAAAGATGACATGTATCTGCTTAAGATAATGAATGCTCAGGAAATCATTTCAAATCAAATCTCCATAAAGATGGGATTTCCTTATGTGCCTGCCATACTGATTGGACTGATTATAGCTATTTTCTGGGGAGACCTTTCAATGTTGATTTTAAAAAATATAATATTTGTGATTTAAATGATTATTGATGATAAAGGACAGATTTCACTTGAATATTTACTTATATTTGCTGTTTCGCTGATTATTCTGATTGCATTTACTCTGCCTCTAGTTGAAACTGCACTTGAAAACACTTTGGATGTATCTAACACTCTGAATGCCAAAAATGAACTTTCAAAACTGTCTAATGCAATTGGTCAGGTATATGCAGAAGGCCATGGATCAAAGCAGACAATGTATCTAAGTCTAAATAAGGCAATGAATGTTAAAATTTCAAATTCATATCTGTCAGGTTTGTATGTTATGCATGACGGCAATACAAAGGAGATTAGGCTGAATTACAATTCAAATCTCAATTCGGGAAGTCTGTTTTTGGATAAGGGTGAAAATAAAATAATAGTTGAATGGCCGGCAGGTGAAGATAAAATGATAATATATAAAAAATTATAATCCAAACTTATTTAAAAGGTATAGGCTAAATATTTATCTATATTTATTAATAGAGTGGATTAAATGGATTTTATAATTGCTATTATTTACATTATTTTGTTTATAATAATGATGGTATTCGTTTTTTCAATAGCTATGTTAAAGCCGTTCATGTCTAAAAAGGAAATGGTTTTGATTTTGGGCGTTGGATTTTTCATTGGCGCACTTGGAGGGGCGTTTTTCTTGTCTCCGATATATTCGGAAGTCCCCGAGATTGCAACTGCTGTTGAAAAGGTAATACCTGGAAATGAAGAAGTATTATATCTTGATTTATCTTCAGCTACTGATATAAATAAGTTAAGAGATGATTTGTCAAAGATTGAAGGATTTAAAAGTCTGGAAGAAACTGGAATTACGGTACCTCTGTGGTCGTTCAATGATAAGGAATATGCCTTTTTCAACAGTTCCGTACCTAATATGGATTCTCACTTTAAAAATTATTATGTCAATAAGAGTGCGGGAACAATATATGTTGCTTTGGATAACTACTCATCATCTCAGGCATTGAAATCTATCGCAGACTGGTACAGGTCCAATTATGCAGGACCAATCAACTATGCTCAGATTCATGCTAAAGTAGTTGTTTCCTCTTCATCATATGATCAGGTAAAGAATTTATTGCTTCAAAAGGGTATTGTAGCTTCAAGCGTTGAAGGATCTGTTCAAAACAGTATTGACAACTCAAACTCTTCCATGATTTCCAATACTCACTTTGTATTGCTCTGTGGAGGAATTGGAGTAATCGTTTCAGTATTGGGTCTTTTCTTTGAATCATTTGTTGTCGGTAAAAGAAGGTTCAACAGATTTTTACACACTAAAAAGAAGAGATAAATGAAGGCTGCAGTATTATTTTCCGGAGGTAAGGATAGTACCATGGCGGTTTATAATGCCTTGGAAAATGGGGATGATGTTAGCTACTTGCTTGCTGTGAAATCTGCAAATGACGAGTCATACATGTTTCATGTTCCTAACATTCACCTCACTGATTTACTTTCAGAAGCGATGGATATTCCTATCATCACTGTTGAGACTGATGGAATTAAGGAGGCGGAACTTGAAGATTTAAAAGATGGCTTTGAAAAGCTGAAGTCTTTGGGCGTTGAAGCTATATATACAGGTGCACTTTATTCAACTTATCAAAAATCAAGGATTGAAAAACTTGCCGCCGAAGTTGGAATTGAGGCAATCTCGCCGTATTGGCATGTTGATGAGCTGGAATACATGAGGATGATTGTATCTCTTGGATTTGAAGTTATAATTAGTGGTGTTGCTGCTTATGGTCTTGATGAGAAATGGCTCGGTCGAAAAATCGATGATGAATGCATAGATGACCTTGTCAAGCTCAACCAAAAGATTGGACTCAACCTTGCATTTGAAGGCGGCGAGGCAGAAACTCTTGTTTTGGATGGTCCCATTTTTAAAAAAAGAGTAAAAATTCTTGATTATAAAAAGGAATGGAATGTTGATAGCGGATTATACATTATTGAAGATGCAATTCTCGAAGAAAAATGATTAGATATCATATTCTTCAAAGAATTCTCTTATCTCTTTTTCATATGATTCCAAATCGCTTTCATTAATTATCATTTTATCTGAAAGGGATATGACCACACCAATTCCAAAATCAAGTTCTCTTTGATCCCTTTCGACAAATATTTCATAGTCTGTAGTGTCGTCCTCTCTTTGTCTTGACTTAATTCTTTCAAAGCGCAATTTGGGGTTTGCAAATACTGAAAGGATTATGAAGTTATCAAAGTTTTCTTTAAAGAGATCCACCTCAAAAGGACTTCTTATTCCCTCAACGATAATGGATTTGTCAAATCCTTCTTTCAGGATTTCTTTGATTTCTTTTATAGTTAGTTCTGCAACAATATACTGGCCATGTTCTTTTCTTAGGTTTTGTGCAGTTTCTTTTGTTGATTCTCCACGTTTTTTAGCTTCTTTTCTTATGATGTCACCCATGCTTATAACCATTGCTCCTTTTTGGAGAGCAATTTCAGAAACCAAGCCTTTTCCTGAACCAGGTAATCCTGATATTCCCATAATTTTCATTGTATATCCTCTTTTATTTTAAATGAATTTAATGATTCTTCCAAATTAGTCTTATTGTCAAAATCTTTAATCATTCCTTTTAGCAGTTCTTTATCCTGTGATTTTAAGTCGTCAGCTATCTTTGTCATGAATGGGATTGCACGAACCACATTATCCACAATTGAAACATCAGACATTTTTGATGTTCTTGAAAGAGGATTCAAATCAATGGTGATTATATTTTTTCCGCTTTTGGATAAAATTTCGGCCCTGTCGCCATCTTCAAGAGGAACCAATATCGTATCGGCACTATATATTCCGGTTTTGCTTGCAGATGCTCTTGGATTTTTAATCTCATTGATATACATTATATCATCATCGTTTGATCCAAGTATTTCGGGATAGCCGTGGTCTTTGTATAACTGGGTTAATTTATCTACCCTCTTATCAGTTCTGTAAAACAGGTTTATTTCAATTTTCGCATCAACTGCCTTTGCAAATTCTATGATTTCATCAATTGCAAGAGCGGTAGTATTTCCATTTACTGAAATTACAGGATTTTTTGACAAAATCATCAGTGCTACAGTCACATACATTGCTCTTTTTGCAGGTATTGTGGTCTTTTCGCCAAGCAGATAGTCAAATGCTTCACCTCTGCCATGAGCAATCATTGCAGAATCAGCCAGAAGACCTTCTTTTGATGCTTTAACAATCTTATCTCTTAATACTAATGATTCATAACGTGGATGGGCTTTTGATAACATATATTGCCTCTTTATTTTAATTCTATTTTCATCTGTGCCAGATAACCTAAAAATGTAGGTATCATTAGCAGTATAACTGACATTAGAATAATGTGTATAGGGTAATCTGACATAAAATCATTTCTAAAGTTTAGTACTGTGAAGAAAATAAAGTCTAAAATTATATCTATTATTATGAACACTATCCCGCCCAAAAATCCTTCAATTACCTCATTTTTATTGAAATTTCTTATATAGAGGATTCCAAAAAATCCGGTAACTATGACAATGATTGCGGGCATGATTAAATTGGTATATGCATTATTGTCGTATAGTAGTGGCTGAGCTATGATTGAAATTATATAGGTCACTACCCAAATCAATACTCCATATATGATTCCTAATTTAAGTTTCATAATAATCTCCTTAAAGTAATTATATGTATAGAAATTCATATAAACTTTTTCTTGATATTTTTGAAATTATTATTTTAAAAAGATTTTAATAAAAAAAGTGGTTTTTTAATATTAGGCAGGTAATGGGCATTACCTACCTAATTAAGCTTGTTTACAAGCTTTTTAGAGAAATGAATTTTAAAGTTTGGCTGTTTTAATTTACATTTCTGGCTACTGAAAAGTAGCCAGTTATATTATATGAATTTCTTAGTATATATATTTTATAAAAAATCAAGTTTGGTTTATTGAAAATTTTTATATTCAATGCATTATATAATTATAAATTGATGCAGGATTTAGAACATGAAAATTATATGTTGAAGTCAATACTTGAGACTTCGCCAAGTTCCGAAAGCTTTTCATTTGATGAGTACAGGAAAGTTTCTCCGGCTTATTATAATGACTTAAAGCTGCAGCTTCTTGAAAAATATCAGGATAAGAAGTTGACTGACATTAAAGGGAGCAAAGTAATAGAAACTCCTTACGGAGATACGTTAGAGATCGTCCAAAAAGAAAAGATTGATTTCAGGCTTGCTGAAAACAACTTCAAAAATTTGATGAATCACAATCTTAAGCTGCTTCCAAAAATAGGCATTAAGACAGAGCAGAAATTGAAAAGCCAGGGATTCGATACTATTGAATCACTTTTAAACCATGATTCCTACAGAAGTTATGCACTGGAATTTACACAGAATATTGACTGCATGTCTTTTGGTGAAATTATTGACCTACTGAACCGTAATAAATATGGAAAGTCCTGCAGGGACAATCTGATTAAATGCATAAGCATTCCTGATTGTGAAAATTTCAAATTTATGGATATAGAGACATTGGGTCTTTCAAACGTTCCGATAATACTGATAGGCGTAGCAGAAATTAGGGGAAATAAGATAATATCATCACAGTATTTCCTGAGGGATTTGGATGAAGAGATTGCTGTTTTGAAAGGATACTTTTCACATTTGGATGAGGATTCCGTTCATGTAACATTCAATGGAAAGACATTTGATGTGCCTTTTATAAAAAACAAGCTTAACTATCACAGGATTGACGTTGATTTTGACTTGGCCCATATAGATTTGATGTATTTTGCAAAATATTTATGGAGGGATGACCTGCCGAACTGTCAACTCCAGACCATTGAAAAATATAAATTCGGCATTGAAAGGGTTGATGACGTTCCCGGACAGTATATTCCGGGTTATTATAATACTTATCTCAGTGAAAAAAACATTGGACCAATGATTCCAATAATAGAACATAACAGACAGGATATTGTTTCTCTAGCTGATTTTCTCATGAAAATGTATGAAGAGGTTAATTACGAATAGGTGCTTTAAAATGGGGTTATTTGATAGATTTAAAAAAATAAAAAGGAAAAAAAGCCAAAAGAAATTCCAAAGGACATTGAAATACCGGAAGTTGAATTGCAGCTGAAGGAAATTGCAATGAACAGCAAAAACAGGAATGAACGGGCTGTTGCAGCAAACAATATTACAAATCAGTATGTTGCACTTGACCTGGCAAAAAACGTAAAAGATCGTGCAATCAGGCTTATTGCCGCAAATAAAATTGAGGATGAAAACCTCTTGTGGGATGCTGCAGAAAATTCCAATTTCTATGATGTCAGAAGCTTTGCATATGAAAGGTTGGGTGAAAACAACAAATCCATTGCTGAAGTGGTAATTAACGAGAAGAAATCCGAACATGTAACCGAGATTTTCAACAAGGTTGAAGACGAAGAAACGTTAAAGGATATTGCAATCAATGCAAAGGACAAGAAATACAGAAAGGAAGCTCTTGAAAAAATCCATGATGAGGAAATATTGTCAGATTTGATTTTCAATGCCAATGATAAGGTCATTCGAAAAAATGCCGTTTTAAAGGATTCACTGACAAATGAGGACACTCTTAAAAAGATTGCAATGACCGATTCAGACAGTGAAGTGAGAATAGCTGCAATAAATAAGATTTCCAATGAGGACAAGCTGGTTGAGATTGCAAAAGAGGAAGACAATGCAAAGGTAAGAAACATAATCTTTGAAAAGATAACCGATAAGGAATTGCAGAAAAATATTGCACTTAATTCAGGAAAATCCGATGTAAGGCTTGACATGGTAAAGATTATAGATGATGAGGATGTATTGTCTCAAATAGTCTTAAACGATGAGGACAGCGTTGTGAGAAGCGAGGCTATTAAAAAAATTGATGATGATGAAATCCTAATAAAGGTGGCAAAAACCGATTCGGACAGATTTACCCGCCAGACTGCAGTTAAAAAAATAACGGACTCTAATCAATTGGTTGGCATTGCATTGAATGATGATGATCCATTTGTAAGATCCCATGCAGTATCAAATCCAAATATAACTTCCGAAGATGATTTTGTTAAAATTGCTGTCAATACTGATTATGAAGACATTGCACTTGAAGCAATGAATCACATTGACTCTGAAGATGCATATGTAAAGATATTGCATGAGGCAAAATTGGAATCCGTCAGAAAGGATACTCTTGATAATATCGATGACTTGAAGGTATTGGTTGAAATAATTTTGGCCAATAAGGATTTGGAATTCAGCCTTAAGGCATTAAACAAGATTGACAATGAGGAAGTTATTATAAAAATCTATGAGCAGAACATTCATGAGGATATTAATGTCCGCTGTATATCCAAAATTAGAAGTCAAAAGCAGCTGACAGATATTTTACAATCAGACAAATCCTGGAGAGTAAGGGAAGCATGTGTTAAGAAGATAGTTAGTATTAAAGTCTTGAAGGATGTTTCTCTAAATGATGAGAACGAATATGTAAGAAATGTTGCAAAAAATAGGATTAAATCATTAAAATAATTTTTATATACTAAAAAATTTAAAATCTATACATGGTGATAAGATGCAATTAATGAAAGAACTTTCTTTAGCACCAGGGGTATCTGGTTCCGAAGAAGAAATAGCAAAAATTATTGAAAGAGAATTAAATGATGTTGCCGATACTATTGAACGCGATAGTATGGGGAATATAATTGCTACTAAAAAAGGTTCAAAAAAGGCACCTACTGTTATGTTGGCATCCCATATGGATGAAATAGGTTTAATGGTAAGGTATATTGATGATAACGGCTTTATTAAATTTTCATGCATTGGTGGAATCAACGATCAGATGTTGATGAACCAGACTGTAACAATTCACAGCAGTGTTGGGGAAAATGTTGTCGGTGTAATAGGTTCAAAACCACCTCACGTTACCAAACCTGAAGAAAGAAACAAAGTCGTCAAAGCAGATGACATGTTCATCGATATTGGTGCAAAGGATAAGGAAGATGCAGAAAAGATGGTCCGTATCGGAGATAAGATGACATTCAATGCATTGTTTGAAGAATATCCTAACAATCTGATTATGGGTAAGGCATTGGATAATCGTGTCGGATGCTATGTGATGATGGAAGTTTTAAAAAGAGTAGACACCAAAGCTACCGTTTACGGTGTCGGAACAGTCCAGGAAGAAGTAGGATTAAAAGGAGCTAAAACATCAGCATTCAAATTAAATCCTGACTTGGCCATTGCACTTGATGTAACATTATCCGGTGACCATCCTGGAATCAAACCTGAAGAGGCTCCTGTTGTAATGGGTAAAGGTCCAGCTATTATTTTGGCTGACGCATCAGGCCGTGGAATATTGACCCAGCAATCAGTCAAAGACTTGCTTGTTAATGCAGGAGATGAAAACGACATCGATTATCAGCTGGAAGTAAGTGACGGCGGAACAACTGACGGTACCGCAATCCATTTGACCCGCGAAGGTATTCCAACCGGTGTTTTATCAGTTCCTACAAGATACATCCACACTCCTGTAAGTGTCTGCAGCATGGATGATGTCGAATCAACAATTCAACTGATTGTAGCTGCAATCAACGGATTGGAATAAAAAAAGAGTTTTTAGGGAAGTTTTTTAACTTCCTATTTAAATCTATCATCTGACTTTTGTGATTTTGCTTTTTTATGATTGTTTTCAAACCATCCTATTTTTAACTCATCGATGGTGTCTTCATACAATTGGGGCACATATGGTTTGATGTCCAATAGTGGTGTTTCATCCAATACATCGATATTGGATATGTATACGGTATTTCCTTCAATTTTATCTATTTTTACAACTGATGAACCTATACGATTCGGTCTTTTAGGAGATCTTGTTGCAAATACTCCATGTGTATTGTTATCCATAAACGGCTTTACTTCGAGAGAATATCCATTCACTTTATGAAGCAAATATAATATATTGATGTGTGAGAAGTCTTCCAGGTCTTTTAAACCATCAGCATATTTATCTTTTATAATGAGTTTTCCTTTAATGCCTTTTGCACCTGTAGGTTGAATTGGCATTCCTTCTATTTCGGTAAATTCTGTATGTATTGTCCCGATTGATTCAAGTTCTATTTTCATGTTTTTATTTTTATCCATACTCTTTAATATATTATTTCATTTCGATTTTATCGATATGAAGTATTTCAGGTAATCGTTTTTAAAATTCTTAATTTTCAAAAAACCAAAACATTTATATACAATTCGATATAACATATTAATATACAACTAATAGGAGATGATTTTAATGGAACTTAGTGCTAGAAATCAATTAAAAGGAAAAGTTACAAATGTTGAATTAGGTGCTGTAATGGCAAATATTAAAATCGAAGTGTCAGAACCTTCAGTTATCACTGCTGTTATCACTAAAGAGTCTGCTGAAAGGTTAGGTTTAACCGAAGGTGACGATGTTTGCGCTTTAATCAAATCTACTGAAGTAATTGTAGGTAAATAAATAGATAATTTTTAAGGAGAGTATTGATATGGAACTTAGTGCTAGAAATCAATTAAAAGGTAAAGTAACTGGTGTTGAATTAGGTGCTGTAATGGCAAATATTAAAATCGAAGTGTCAGAACCTTCAGTTATCACTGCTGTTATCACTAAAGAGTCTGCTGAAAGGTTAGGTTTAAAAGAAGGCGATGATGTTTGTGCTTTAATTAAATCAACTGAAGTAATTGTAGGTAAATAAATTTTAGAGGTGTATTAATATGGAACTTAGTGCTAGAAATCAATTAAAAGGTAAAGTAACTGGTGTTGAATTAGGTGCTGTAATGGCAAATATTAAAATTGAAGTTGAAAATCCTGATGTTATCACTGCTGTGATTACTAAAGAGTCTGCTGAAAGGTTAGGTTTAAAAGAAGGCGATGATGTTTGCGCTTTAATTAAATCAACTGAAGTAATTGTAGGTAAATAAACTGGAATATATCCAGTTTAAAAATCTCTTTTTTTAAATTAAACTTGAATAGCCTAGAAAGCTAGGCAAAATAAATAAAATTATTATAATCAATATTAATACTATTATGAATTTTAGATGCTTTATTGTAAAGTAAACTGCAAAAAATAGTATTAACAACTTGATTATTAGGATAATACTCACGTTATCCTCCGGCTAATATTGTTTTAGTTCCTTGTTTGGAAATTTCCTCTTTTTTGAATTCTACATCATATTTGACTTTTTCAATGACTTCTTTAAGAGCATCCAATGTTTCTCCACGGTGATTGCCCAATACAGCCACTAAAAACAGGCTGTCTCCTGTGTAGAATTCGCCAAGATAATGGACGACAGAAATTTCAGCCACATTGTATTTGATTTTTGCATTTTCGACTATTGCTTCTATTTCCTTTTTTGTAGTTTCCTTGTCAGGAGTGGTTAAAATCAATTTTTCCAAGTCCATATTTTCTTCTTTTCCACGCACTATTCCTTCAAAAGTGAAAATAGCTCCACAATAATCAATTTTAGTATTTTTTTTAATGTCTTCAAGTAAATCTGGGATTGTTACTTTGTCTTCTTTTCCTTCGATAACTTTGACAACCATATTGATAACCTCATTATTATTTTTATTGTAATGGTATATAACTATTGTTATAGGTCACTGATTTCTTTAACTGACAGGTTCTTAAGCCTTTCAACACCTCTGATTTCTTCCATGACTTCAATGGTTGAATCAGAAACAAGCTCCTGCCAATTTTCACCGGCCAGCATTCTTCTTCTCACTTCGCTTCCAGACAGATGAAGCCTGTCATATAGCGGAGGATTTTTGACAGTATATCCTTCCTCTTCAAAAAGCTGTTTGACTAAAGGATTTCCTGAATAGACTATTGAAAATGGAGGAGTCATCATCTTTACATGTGCAGTCCATATTGCATTGAAGTTAATGTCCTCCATGGGAATGATATAGAATCTTCCCGGATCAATGTTTTCCTCAGCCAGTGCCTGGGTAACCATAACAACACGTTCACCAGCAGTAAAAGGATCTTTCAATTCATGGCTTAACTGGGCGCTGCCTATGCCTATGATAATCTCATCAACTTCTTCCAATATTTTTTTTATGACTTGAATGTGGCCCTTATGAATAGGTTGCATCCTACCGATTAAAATACCACGAACTTTATTATCCATATTCATCACTCGTTTATATATTTGAAGTAAAGTTATATTAAATACTTTTATTATAAATTATTATTGTTAAAAAAAATTTACGGAGTTCAATAAATGGAAAGAAAAAACATGATAATAATAGGAGTTATTGTAGTAATAATTGCCATTATAGGCATTGTTTTTGCTACAGGCGCTCTTAATAATAAAAATCAAATATCCACTCCATTTGACACTGAATTCATGAGTGGAGCTTTTGCCGGAAATGCTGAAAAGGCCAATACCAATGAATCATATGTGGCATCATTTACAGACAATGAACACAATGTTACATATAACCTTACAACCGTTGACAATTCATCCGCTTTGATGGAGATATATCAGCTCCAGGGTGTTAAAGGACCTGAACACCGTTCATTCAATGGAAATAACTGGAATATCTACTTCGGTGAGGCTGTACCTTCAGTCAACAATACAACTAACGTTACTTCAAACGAGTCAATGGGAATTGTAATATGTGAATGCCAAAAAGAGTCTCAGGGATATATTATCCACATAATATTCGCTGATTTGAAAAAGGTTAATTTCACATTAAACACCTTCGGCGATTCATATGTTAATTTTGTTGAGCCATTGCTCAAGACAGTAAACTTAAAGCAAAGCAGCAATGTGCCTGCATTGCATGATCAGTACGGTATGTCACAGGCTGATTTCCAAAAGCAGATGGACATGGTTCACCAAATCAAGGCAGGAAACTACTCTGCACTACAGCAAGGTACATAAATGAGAATAACAGTTTTTCATGCAAACGAGTGCGACAGAAAGAAATGCACTTCCATAAAGATGGAAAAGATGGGAAAATGCAAGCTTGTTTATAATATAAATAGGATTCCCAGCGGAGCTGTTGTATTGAATCCCTATGCTGAAAAGGCTGTTTCATACGAAGATTACAGATTCGTACAAAGGAGGGGAGTTGTGGGGCTTGACTGTTCCTGGAACGAGGTGTCAAGTTCCAAAAAATTCTTTTCTCTGTCCAAATACCACAGATCACTTCCGTTTCTCATAGCGACAAACCCTGTAAACTATGGAAAGCCTTGCATATTATCAACTGTTGAGGCGATTTCGGCCACTTTATACATCACTCGCTTCAAGGATGAGGCACGTGATATTTTAAACGGTTTCAAGTGGGGACATACCTTTCTGGAGCTGAATCATGACTTGCTTGAAAGTTATTCTGAAGCTGATACAAGTGCTGAGGTTGTCAAGGTACAAAATGAGTTTTTAGAATCTAAAAATTCTGATTAATCTAACTTTTCATTTTCATTTTTTTATAAACTGTGGTGTTTTATCCTTTATATTGATGTTTGATGCATTTTTGATATTATTTTTTTAATATTTTTATATATTATTTTATATGTGGACGGCACTGTTTTCTAACATTTGCTAAATAATGAACTGACTGGGTAATATATGATTATGGTAATTTTTATCCAATTTGAGCATTTATTTAATAAATTTAGGTTTTAAATGGTGTTTTTTAATTAATATATTATTTTTATATACTTTTATTAACAAACTTTAATTATGAGTCATTTATAGCCTGATTGGAGTATTATAAATTTATTAAAAAAATGTCATTTTCATGCTTTTTTTAGTACATATATTGCTATTTTTGACTCATTAGCTAAAATAAATTGAAAGTTAAATTTAAATTGAAAATCACAAGGCTCTTTTACTTTTTAAAGTATTGGAATTGTTTTTCTTTTTATTTTTAATTCAATTTAAAAAGAATTTAAGTAAAAATATATTGATTTATAATCATTTGATGAGCAAATCTTATATTAAATTTAGTATGAATCAAAATTTCGAGTTAATTTACATTAACAAAAAATTATGATTGGTATAATTTGGTTTAGTGCTTTATTAATGCATATAGTCAAATAATTTGGTTATAACTCACGTTTTTAACGCATGAAAATAATCGGCTATATTACTTATAGGATTTTGTGGTGATTAAATTGATTTTATTTTTCTTGATTCGATTATTAAGTTTAATTTGATTCGGCTCTCGTTAATTAATAAAAAACGGGGATTAAATTGAAACTTAACGATGTAATGCATAAATTAATTGAAATTTTTGTATTAAGCGAAAGTCAAAATCCTAGTTCAGCTTCAAAAGGGGTTGAACTTCATGAAAGTAAATGGGTTGATAAATGTTTATTCGTCAGTTTCGATGAGAGAATCATTGAAAGAATTGGAATTTCAAGACTAATACACAGTATGATTATTAGCAAGGGGGTCATATGAAAAGTCCCTTAAATTACAAGAATCGTATTGGAGAGTTGAAATATATTTGATGGAGTGATAATTTGGAAAATAAAAAATATTTTATCATGATTTTATGTATTATCGCATTATTTTCAATGCAATTTGTATGTGCTAGTGATAATACTGAAAATGTGACTGTTTTGGCTAGTGCTGAAGACAGTGTTCTTTCAGCGCCTAGTGAAACCAAAACATATACTGATTTAAATCAGACTATTTCAGAAGCCGCTGATGGTGCTGAAATTAATCTTGGATATAATTATAGATATAATGATGGTGATCCAAAATCTGGAATAAACATAACGAAGAACTTGATAATAAACGGTAATGGTGCTGTCATTGATGGTGCTAGTGCATCTTCATTATTTAATATATCTGAAGATGTAACCGTTACTTTGAAAAACTTGACAATTACAAAAGCTGCTTATAAAGTGGGAAATGGTGTTGCAGACTTTGTTGCTTATCCTGCAATAACTTCAAAAGGAAGATTGAACATTGAAGATTGTACATTTACAGAAATCAAACCTGCAGAAGGATGGATGGAACATGTACAAAATGCAAATGGTAGTGTAATATATTCAACCGCTGATGTGAATATTATTAATTCAACATTCAGTAATAATTGGGTTGCCACTTCTTCAATAATATATACAACAGGGCGTGTGTCCGTTAGAGGTTCTCAATTTAGTGATAACAAAGCTTATGGTGATGATTATAAAGGAGCGGTAATTTATACTGAAGGTGGAATAGATACTATTGAAGATTCTACTTTTTCACAAAATGGTCAAGATAAAAAAGGTTCTGGTGGTGTAATTTATATTGCAAATCCGGATTCTGTAACATCTATAAAAAATTCTACTTTTGATTTTAATTATGCACAAAATGGTGGTGTAATTTATACAAATGGTAAAATAGACACAATTGAGGATTCAAAATTCTGGGGTGACATGGCTTATGTTGGTGGTGTCATTTATGCTAAATCAGTAAATACAATAGACAATTCAACTATTGATACCTGCGGATATTATTCCGATTCATCTAAAGGAGCTATTTATTTAACTGGAAGTGATGATTTAATTATTACAAATACAACATTCACTGGCGGTATGGCTGGTGAAGGTAGTGCTGTATATACTCACGGTGGAGTATCAATAATTGGTTCTGAAATAACTGGATGTGTTGAAGACAGTTATTCTGTACTTACAAAAGGAGCTATCTGTGCAAATGGTGATGTATATATTGAAAATACAACAATCAAGGATAATTTTGCAAAAGAAGGTTCTGTTGTTTTTACTAACTCATCAGTAACCATTATAAACTGTAAAAACATCACTAATAATGGTTTGCATGATAATAACATTGATTACAAAGGGGGTGTTGTTTATGCAAAAGGTAAAGTTACAATAGAAAACTCTACTTTTGGCGTTAATGCTGCTGAAACTGGTGGTGCAATCTATTCTGAAAGTGATGTTGATTTCTTCAATTCATATGCTAATGGTAGTGGAATGCAACGTTATAATAGAGATGGTAGTTTTATCTATGCTGAAGGCAATGTCAACATGGAAAATTCTACTGTTGATAGTTTTATTATGGTAAGTACCAATGCCCATGGTGTAATATATACTGGAGGAAATATTCGTGTTAAAAATTCAACTTTAACTAAAACTGATTTAGGCCTGCTTGATTCATCCAGTGTAGGTGGAGCTATCCATGCAAAAGGTAATGGTGAAGTTTACAACTCTAATTTCACTCATAACAATGCAAAACAATATGCTGCATTATATGTTGGAGGAACTTTAGATATATATGATTCACTTTTCTTCAATAACACTCATGGTAGTGCATTCGGTGAAGGCAGAACTATTGTAAACAACACTAATTTCTTAAATAACACTGGTGGAGCACATCTAAATGGTAGAGTCATAGGTACCAATTCAACATTGAATATTACAAACTCAAATGTTATTGGAACTTATGGTAAGGGAGGTGTATTTAATGGTACAGTATTTTCAGAAGACAATTTATTCATGGAAAATTGTACTTTGAATCATAACCATGCTTTTGAAGCTTCATCTACAGGTCTGATAGTCTGTACCCATTCAAATGCCACAGTTAAAAACTGTGAATTTTATGAAAATGGATTTTCAGGTCAAGACTGTTATGGTGGAGATATTTATGCTGGTCAAAATGCATATGTTGAAAACTCCACATTCTCAAACAGTACTGTATATGGAGGACAAGGTAATACTCATGGTCTTGTAGTATATGCAAAGCAAAATATCACATTTAAGGATTCAATCGTTGATGATGTATATTCACTTAATGGTGAACATGGTGCTTTAACTGGTAATTATGTAACTGTTGAGAATTCCAATTTTACAAATATTACTGGATTTGGTGCTTTTGGTGCTGCTATCCATGCAAATGTTGCTAATGTAAGTGATTCCTTATTCTATAATGTAGACAGTTCTGACAATAAGGATTATGGTGGAGCAATATATGCTAATAATACTTATGCATATCGCAGTAACTTCACCCACTGTCATGCTGGAGAAGGTGCCGCAATATTTTCAGAAAATCATACAGAAGCTATTGAAAACATTTTTGTTGATAATATGGCGCAATATGCTGGTCAGGCCATATTTACAAAAACAGGATTTATTCAATACAATACAATTCTAAACAATTCACATGTTCAATGGGGACAGTCATGTGATGTTGCATTTTCCAGTGATAAAGTAGATTCTCTTGAATATAACTGGTGGGGATTAAACAAGCCATTTGATCTCTATGGTGAAAACAGGGCAAAAACCAAAGTTTCCCATCAGGGATCCACTGCTGGTGAAGATTATTTACCTGAAACTTGGGTTATTATGGACTTTTATATAACTAACCCTGATGAGCCATTTGTAGGTCAAGGTCTTAATTTAACAACTGCATTGGAACGTTATCATAATAAAACTGCAGATGAAAACTATACCTTAGGCCATGAAATTTCAAAAAGAACTGTATATTACAATTCTGTTGATGCTGTAAGTGGTGAAGCTGATGATGGTAAATTCAGTCATAATGGAACTGCATTCCGCAGTATAGACTATGTAATGTATTCAAACAATGACTTTGAACAGCATAATGTCAGTTCAACTGTTGACTATCAGACATTATACATCAAAGTCCGCCAATTTGAAATCAATGTTAATAAAACAGTAACTAATACAACACCAAAAGTTGGAGATATAATCAATTACACAATTACAGTAACAAACATTGATAAAACTGATTATACTCAGTCTGATGTAGCATATACAAATCCTCCAGTATTGAATATTACAATTACTGATATATTGGATGACAGATTGCAATTGTTGGAGGTAAACGGTACTCCTTGCAGTAATCAAACTGTTATTTGGTATATTGAAAACTATGGTTCTAATCAGACAACGACTTTAGTTCTTAAAGTTAGGGTTAAAGGCTTTGGAAATATTACAAATTACGCTAATATAACCAAAATTAATGAAACAGAATTGACAAATCCCTATGGGAGCGGTAATGTAACCATTTATGTAAATGAGTCTGCATTTGTAGAATTGAATGTTACTAAAAAGGTTAATGTTATAAAAGCCATTGTCGGTGATGAAATTAAGTTCACTATAACTGTAAATAATACAGGAAATGGCAATGCTACTAATGTAATCATTACTGATGAGCTTAACAGTGCATTTGAATATGTTTCTTCTACTCATGGAGGCACTATTGCATCTAATATAGTTACTTGGACAATTGAGAAAATAGAACCTGGAATTCCAGTGACTGTTGAATTGGTTGTTAAATTAAAACAAGCAGGTAATTATTCCAATATTGCTTTTGCAAACTGTACTGAAAATGAGGAAAAAACAAATGGTACTAGTGATAATGTGACTGTTGATCCTGATGTTCGTTTGGATGTTACTAAAGTGGTTGATGGTGGTGTTGCTGAGGTCTTTGTTGGTGATAGTATTGTTTATGTTATTACTGTGACTAATAATGGTAATTCTACTGCTACTGGTGTTAATGTGACTGAGAAGTTGTCTGATCTTGTTGTTGTTACTGGTGCTAGTGATCCTGGTTGGAATAATGTGACTAAGGTTTGGAATGTGGGTACTCTTGGTTCTACGGAGTCTAAGATTTTAAGGTTGACTGTTAAAGTTATTGGTAATGGTACTGTTGTTAATAGTGTTGTTGCTAATTCTTCTGAGAATGTTACTGATGTTCCTGCTAATAGTACTAATGTGACTGCTAAACCTGATGTCAGATTAGATGTTACTAAGGTGGTTGATGGTGGTGTTGCTGAGGTCTTTGTTGGTGATAGTATTGTTTATGTTATTACTGTGACTAATAATGGTAATTCTACTGCTACTGGTGTTAATGTGACTGAGAAGTTGTCTGGTCTTGTTGTTGTTACTGGTGCTAGTGATGCTGGTTGGAATAATGTTACTAAAGTTTGGAATGTAGGTACTCTTGAAAGTAAAGGTTCTAAAACTTTAAGATTAACTGTTAAAGTTGTGGGTAATGGTACTGTTGCTAATGCTGTTGTGGCTAATTCTACTGAGAATGTTACTGATGTTCCTGCTAATAGTACTAATGTGACTGCTAAGCCGGATGTTCGTTTGGATGTTACTAAAGTGGTTGTAGGAGATATTACTGAGGTTTATGTTGGTGATACTATTGCTTATATTATTACTGTGACTAATGATGGTAATTCTACTGCTACTGGTGTTAATGTGACTGAGAAGTTGTCTGATCTTGTTGTGGTTATTGGTGCTACTGGTGATGGTATTTGGGATAATGATACTGGTGTTTGGAATGTAGGTACTCTTGCGGGTAATGGTGCTTCTGCTGCTTTGACTTTGACTGTTAGAGTTGTGGGTAATGGTACTGTTGCTAATGCTGTTGTAGCTAATGCTTCTGAGAATACTACTGATGTTCCTGCTAATAGTACTAATGTGACTGCTAAACCTGATGTTAGATTAAATGTTACAAAGACTGTTGATGGTGGTGTTAGTGAGGTTTATGTTGGTGATAGTATTGTTTATGTTATTACTGTGACTAATGATGGTAATTCTACTGCTACTGGTGTTAATGTGACTGAAAAGCTTTCAGATCTTGTTGTTGTTACTAGTTGGGATAGTACTGGTTGGGATAATGTCACTAAGGTTTGGAATGTAGGTACTCTTGCGGGTAATGGTGCTTCTGTTACTTTAAGATTAACTGTTAAAGTTATTGGAAATGGTACTGTTGCTAATGCTGTTGTGGTTAATTCATCTGAGAATACTACTGATGTTCCTGCTAATAGTACTAATGTGACTGCTAAGCCGGATGTTAGATTAAATGTTACAAAGACTGTTGATGGTGGTGTTACTGAGGTTTATGTTGGTGATAGTATTGTTTATGTTATTACTGTGACTAATAATGGTAATTCTACTGCTACTGGTGTTAATGTGACTGAGAAGTTGTCTGGTCTTGTTGTTGTTATTGGTGCTGATACTGTTACTGGTAGTTGGGATAATGTCACTAAAGTTTGGAAAGTTGGTACTCTTGCGGGTAATGGTGCTTTTGCTACTTTAAGATTAACTGTTAAAGTTATTGGTAATGGTACTGTTGTTAATAGTGTTGTTGCTAATTCTTCTGAGAATACTACTGATGTTCCTGCTAATGGTACTAATGTGACTGCTAAGCCGGATGTTAGATTGAATGTCACTAAAGAGGCTAATGTTACTGAAGCTGTCGTTGGTGATGTAGTAGAGTTTACTATTACTGTTAAGAATAACGGTTTATCTGATGCGACTAATGTTGTTGTTTGGGATATTTTAGACCATGGATTTGTATGGAAACATGGTGGTGATTATGATGCTAATACTCATAATGTGACTTGGACTATTGGTAAAATTGCTGCCGGTGAATCTACACAGGTTACTTTTAATGTTACTGCCATGTTTGCTGGTAATTGTAGTAATGTTGCATTTGCTAAATCCGATGAGAATAAAACAGTTACTAATGGATCTAGTGATAATATTACTGTTAAACCGGGTGTAGGATTAACTGTTATCAAGACCGTTGATAAGCATATTGTTTATGTCGGTGATAATGTTACTTTCATCATTACTGTAAATAATGGTGGAGAATCCAGCGCTACTAATGTGGTTATTTGGGATATTTTGGATGAAGCCTTTGAATGGAAATTCGGAGGTAGTTATAATCGTGATACACGCAATGTGACTTGGACTATTCCAAGCATTGAATCACATGGGTTTGTTAAGGTTAATGTGACTGTTGCCGCTAATTCTGTAGGTAATTTCACAAATGTTGCTTCTGTAATTTCTGATGAAAACAAAACTCCAACTAATGCATCTACAGATAACATAACTATTAATCCTGATGTAAGATTAAATATAACAAAAGTGGTCGAAGGTAATATTGATAGTGTTTATGTTGGTGATAGTATTGTTTATGTTATTACTGTGATTAATAATGGTAATTCTACTGCTACTGGTGTTAATGTGACTGAGAAGTTGTCTGATCTTGTTGTTGTTACTGGTGCTACTGGTGATGGTAATTGGGATAATATGACTAAGGTTTGGAATGTAGGTTCTATTGAGTCTACTGAAAGCAAGACTTTAAGGTTGACTGTTAAAGTTATTTCAAACGGTACTGTTGCTAATGCTGTTGTTGCTAATTCAACTGAAAATGTTACTGATGTCCCTGCTAATAGTACTAATGTGACTGCTAATCCTGATGTAAGATTAAATATAACAAAAGTGGTCGAAGGTAATATTGATAGTGTTTATGTTGGTGATAGTATTGTTTATATTATTACTGTGACTAATAATGGTAATTCTACTGCTACTGGTGTTAATGTGACTGAGAAGTTGTCTGATCTTGTTGTTGTTACTAAAGCAGAGACTGATGATGGTGAATGGAATAATGTTTCTAAAGTTTGGGAAATTGGTTCTGTTTCCGCTAAAGGTGGTTCTGCTACTTTAACTTTAACTGTTCGTGTTATTGGTGATGGTAATGTTACTAATGCTGTTGTTGTTAAAGCTAAAGAGAATGATACTGATGTGGAGAAGAATGCTACCAATGTCACTGCTAATCCAGATGTCAAATTAAATATCACTAAAAAGGCTAATGTTACTGAAGCTGTTGTTGGTGATTTAATAGAATATACAATTACTGTTGACAATAATGGTTTGTCTGATGCTAGTGATGTTAACCTTTGGGATATTTTGCCTGCTGGTGTGAAATATGTTCGTGGTGCTGATAAGTATGTTGATGCTTCACGTAATGCTTCTTGGACTATTTCCCGTATTGCTGCAGGTAAGTCTGAAACTGTTACTTTGGTGGTTAATGTTACTTCTGCCGGTAATTTGTCTAACACTGCATTTGCTAATAGTAAGGATAATGATACTGTTGTTAATAAGACTAGTGATAATGTGACTGTTGTTCCTAACGTTATTTTGAATATCACTAAAGAGGCTAATGTTACTGAAGCTGTCGTTGGTGATGTAGTAGAGTTTACTATTACTGTTAAGAATAACGGTTTATCTGATGCGACTAATGTTGTTGTTTGGGATATTTTAGACCATGGATTTGTATGGAAACATGGTGGTGATTATGATGCTAATACTCATAATGTGACTTGGACTATTGGTAAAATTGCTGCCGGTGAATCTATGTCTGTTACTGTTAATGTTACTGCCATGTTTGCTGGTAATTGTAGTAATGTTGCATTTGCTAAATCCGATGAGAATAAAACAGTTACTAATGGATCTAGTGATAATATTACTGTTGATCCAAGTGTTGGGTTCACTGTTATCAAGACAGTTGATAAGCATATTGTTAAAGTCGGTGAAAATGTCACTTTCATCATTACTGTAAATAACGGTGGAGAATCCAACGCTACCAATGTGGTTATCTGGGATATTTTGGATGAAGCCTTTGAGTGGAAATTCGGAGGTAGTTATAATCGTGATACACGCAATGTGACTTGGACTATTCCAAGCATTGAATCACATAAGTTTGTTAAGGTTAATGTGACAGTTACTGCTATTTCTGCAGGTAATTTCACAAACGTTGCTTCTGTAATTTCTGATGAAAACAAAACTCCTACTAACGCAAGTTCAGAAAATGTGACTATTAATCCTGATGTAAGATTAAATATAACCAAAACAGCCAATGTTAATGCAGTTAAAGTTGGTGATAATGTCACATTCACAATTGTTGTTACCAATAACGGATTGTCTGATGCAACAAATGTTGAAATATCTGATGTTTTAGGTGATGAGTTTGGATATGTGAGTTCAACAAATGACGGTGATTATGACATTAATACTCGCATTGTAAGCTGGACAATTGATAAATTGGAAGCAGAAAGTTCTACAGAAATTACTCTTGTAGTCACTGCTTTGGCCAATGGTACTTTTACCAATACTGTTACTGTCGAGTCCGATGAGAATAAAACTCCAGCAAACGCTACAAGCGAAAACATTAGTGTTGTGCCGTATGTCAAATTGGATATTGTAAAAGATTCTAGTTTTGACCAGGTCAAAGTTGGAGAATTAATTAACTTTACGATAACAGTAACAAACAACGGCAAATCCAATGCAACAAATGTCAGAATATCTGATGATCTTGTTGATGCATTCGAATATGTAAACGCTTCTCAAAATAGTGGACGTTATGGAAACCTTGTTTACTGGGACATTGAAAACATTGCTCCTAATGAAACCGTAAAGGTTTATGTCATTGTAAACGCTACAAAAGAAGGTACATACACCAATAAGGCTGTTGTTTCATCCAATGAAAATAGAACTGAATCCAATGCTACAAAGGTAATTATCGTTAGAAATGTGGTCATTTTAAATGTGACTAAAACTTCCAATGTTTCTGCTGTAATGGTTGGAGACGTTATTAAGTTCACAATTACAATTTCTAATGTAGGAACAGAGGATGCTACAAATGTGCTTGTATCTGATGTTTTGGGTGAAGAGTTCGGTTATGTGAGCTCCAGCAATGACGGTGGTTATGATACTGGCAGCCGTACTGTTGCCTGGAATATCAGCTCTATTGCAGCCCGTACATCTACAGAAGTCACTCTTGTCGTTAAGGCTTTAACAAACGGTACATTTAAAAATACTGCTGTTGCTAAAGCTAAGGAAAATGACACTTACTTCAATGCTTCAAGTGACAACATTACTGTTGAGCCTGACGTCAGACTTGAAATTTCAAAAGTTGCTGATGTGACCAGCGCTGTTGTTGGTGATGAGATTGTATTTACAATCACTGTTACAAACAACGGTTTGAGTAGGGCTACTGGTGTTGCTGTTAGTGATGTACTGAATGATGCGTTTGGATTTGTTGATGCTACTGGTGAGTTTACTTATGATGTGAATACTCGCCTTGTGGCTTGGACTATTGATTCCATTGATTCCAATTCATCTGCAACTGTCAGCGTTGTTGTTCGTGTATTAACCAATGGTACATTTGCCAATGTTGTCAGTGTTAATGCCAGTGAAAATAATACTGATGTTACTAATTCATCTGATGATATTCCTGTCGAACCGGACGTTGACTTAACAATAGCTAAAACTGCAAATGTAACTTCAGCCTATGTTGGAGATAAGATTGAATTTACAATAACTGTTACAAACAACGGTTTGAGTAATGCTACAAATGTCGTAATTGAAGATGTATTGCCTGAAAGCGTGAAATTCATTTCCGCTAACGGCACTTATGTAAATGATGGTCAAAATGTAAAATGGACACTTGATAAATTGGAAGGTAACTTCTCACTCAGTGTTCGTGTTGTTGTAATTGCAGTAAGTAACGGTTCTGCCGTTAACTTCGCTAATGTTACCTGCAGTGAAAACTCAACTTCAAATACTACTGCAGATAAGGTAGATGTTAAACCTGCTGTTAACTTAACTGTTGTTAAAACTGCTAATGCTTCTGACATATTTGTTGGAGACAGAGTCAGTTACAATATTGTTGTTACAAATAACGGTCCAAGCGATGCATCCAATGTTGTTGTCGTTGATGAACTGCCAAATGGCTTAAGATTCATCTCCAGTAATGTTGAATGTGTTGTTGTTGACAATAAGTTAACATGGAACGTTACAAGTTTAGCTGCTGGTGAAAATATCACTGTGGAAGTAATTTGTGAAGCTGTAGGAAGCGGCGATTTAACCAATTCCGTTAACGTTACCTGCGATGAAAACAAAACAAACGCTACTGGCGGAACTCCAATACATGTCAGTGATCTTGTTGATGTTGCCATTACATTAGGCGTTGACAATTCAACACCTTACATCAATGGTGAAATCACTTTAATCTTGACTGTCATAAATCATGGCCCTTCAGCTGCAACTGAAATCACAGGTAAATTGAACAGGGACTTCCTAACCGGATTGTCAATAATTTCAATCGAATCTGATGGAATTGTTTTCCATTCAGACCTTTTAGGATATGCACTAATGAATGTCTTGAGGGTCAACGAGGACGGAAGCTTTGAAATTGATTCATTAGGTCCTGGTGAACAGGTCAGCGCATCCATCAAGGCTCGCGTAATCCATGACGGAAATATAACCGTTGATGGGGATGTTGCTTCTCATGAAAATGATTCAAATCTCACAAACAATCATGATGAGTTAACATTGAATGTAAAACCTGTAACTGAATTGGACGTTGAAGTCACTGCAAATGAAACTGAACCTAATGTCGGTGATGTTATTGAATATACAATCACAGTTACAAACAAAGGTCCGTCTAATGCAACAGGAATCACTGCAAATGACAAATTGCCTGATGGAGTAACATATATATCTGACAATAGTGGAGGTAAATATGATCCGCAAACCGGCGTATGGTCATTTGATTCACTCAATGTGAATGAAACCAAAACTTTAACCATTAAGGTTAGGGTGAACAGAGACGGTGAAATTACAAACGTTGTTGATGTAAAATCCAGAGAAAATCCTGAAGGAACTACAGGCAATGCAACAATCAATGCCAAAAATTCCAAAGCGGATTTAGTAATTGCTAAAACCGTAAGCACAACAAAAGCCTATGTTGGCGATACAATTGTCTATACAATAACTATTGCTAATAGAGGCACTACAGATGCAACAGGCGTTTTAGTATATGAAGATTTACTTGACGGATTAAAATATCTTTCAGATGATGGAAACGGACAATATAACTTTAACACTGGTATTTGGAATATTGGAACTTTAAGTGCTGGTGAAACAAGAGTCCTTAACATTGTTGTACAAGTAACTAAGGCGGGAAATATAACCAACTTTGTAATAGTTGATTGTGACCAGGAGATTGTTAATCCTGATTTATCCAATGACAATGTAACTGTTGAAGTCGTTGAACATAAAAAACCTATTGAAAACGCTAGCGATAATGAACCTGCTAAACAAATCAAAGCGGATAGCAAAGCAACAGGCAATCCATTTGTTATGTTAGTTATGGCATTGTTGATTGCTGGTGTAGGATTGAGACGTAGGAAAGAATAATTTGTTTAAAGGGGTTTATATTTAAACTCCTATTTTCTTTTTTTGTTTAAATTATATTATCTTATATTATTTATTTTAAAGTTACTTTTTTGTTTATTTTCTTTTTAAGTTATATTTTATGACATTTTACAACCCTGTTAATTTAAGAAATTTTTGATATAAGTTTCGGACAAAAAATATTTATATTAAATGTGACTAAAATATTAATATGAGTAGGAATGCTTATATTAACAAAGAAATCCCACTTTCTAAAATTCATGAAGTTAAAGCGGATTTAAAGTGTTATGTCGAATTTTATGAAAAAATCACATTTATTGAAGACATATATGCTGGCGAAACAGTAAAATATGCTATAAAAAAACGTGGGAAAACAATTACAACTGGCCATGCATGGTTAAAAGCTTGGAATGAAGAAGGATTTGATGGATTACTTCGAAAAGAAGGATCTGGACGAAAAACAAAATTATCAGAAAAACAATTTGAAAAACTAAAAGAAAACATAATAAATAAACAATTAACAAGTGTTCGAGAAGTAAAACATGAAATAATCGAAAAATTCGGTGTTGTTTACAGTGATAGACAAATTAGAAGAATAATGAAGAGATTAGGCTTCGGATATGGAAAACCATATATTATTCCTACTGAAGCGCCAGAAAATGCTTCAGAACAACTAAAAAAAACACCAAAGAAATAGATTTGGAAAAAGAGATTTTAGTGTTCGCTGATCAGACAGCAGTGCAAAATAAAGATAATACAAGTCGATTATACTATTTATTGGGAACAAAAAATAGGCAGACAAAAATAACTACAAGAATAAAATTAAACGCAAATGGATATCAAGCAACAAATGGCAATTCATTAATCCTATTTCAACCAAATACTCGTACATTTGAGGAAATAAAATCATTAATCCAGCTTAGAATTGTCAATTGTGAAAATGAAGATTTAATATCTGAACTTAAAAATATTTTGACCGATGCGAAATTAGACGAAACTAAAATATATAATCAATTAAAAGCTGAAAACACAATAGACATATTAAAAAATGAATTTAATGAATTTATAGCAAATAATAATAGTTCTGAAAAACAATTCCTTGTAAAAATAAAGAATAAAGCAAACAAATTAAATCCTGAAAAACACACAAACATAGAAAATATTCAAAAAGAAATACTCATCAAATCACTAAATAAAGAGTATCTAATCAACAATCTACAAAAAGAAAGAAAAATTGTAGTGATATTAGATAATTACTCAGTTCACAAAGCCAATTTAGTAATTCAAGCATCTGAAATATTAAATATAAAATTAATTCATTTACCCGTGCATTCTCCTCACTTAAATCCAATAGAACAAGTCTGGAAATCCATAAAAAAACATATGGCAAACTATTTATTTGACACGATAGAATTCATGGAAAAATTATTCGAAACAGAATTTTATAGGATTGTAAATAATGATTCATATTATAAAAATTGGATTAAAAAATTCATAGACTTTAACTAAAAAATTTTTTGTCCAAAACTATAATTATAAAAGATTACTATATATACTTTTAAAAATAAATATTCATATGAGATAATCAATGAAAGAAAACGTGAAAATATGGATTTGGATTATTTAAACCTAAATAAAAAAGAAATTTTATTGATATTGATGTGCACATTATTTTTTTCATTTTTAAGTGAATGTTATATCGTTATTTTAGAAAATTCTTCTAAAATTTTTAATGGCGGTAATTTTAATGCAATAAATTTAGTTTTTCAAATGTTTTCGTTTAAACATTTGTTTTTATTAATAATAATATTTTTTATTGTATTTACTATTCTTTTCAAAAAAGATTTAAGATATAAAATGTCTTTATTTTTATATAAATATCGTTTTTTACTTGGAATTGTTATTTTTGCAGTATGTGTTCTGTTCCAAATTCATGGATCATCATTAGGATTATTAAATTTATCAGCAAATCCACATAAATCTTTATTTGGGATTCCTTTTTTAATTCATGGTGATGAATTCAGTGTTTCTACTCCTTTTGCACTTTCACAGTACTATAGTAATTTTGCTTATTTTAGCGATATTGTACGGTCAGTACCTACTGATATGTTTTTACTCTATGGACAACCTGTTTTAGATATTGCTACTTTGTTTCGTCCATTTTTTTGGGGTTATTTATTCCTACCAAAAGGTATGGGACTTTCTTTCTATTGGATTGGCCGTTTAATTGCATTATTATTAGTTTCTTTTGAATTAGGAATGTTAATTACAAATGAAAATAAAACACTATCTCTTTCTTATTCATTATTAATCACTTTATCTCCTTTAGTTCAATGGTGGTTTGGTGTAAATTCTTTAGTTGAAATGCTTGTATTTGGTCAATTGGCTGTAATACTTCTTAATAAATTCATGATTGATAGTGAATTTAAAAACAGATTAATTTATTCAGTTTTAATCGCGATTTGTGGTGTTTCATATACTATTTCTGTCTATCCTGCCTGGCAAGTTCCAATTGCTTATATAATTTTAGCTCTAATAATATGGGTAATATATAAAAATTGGAAAGAATTTACTTATTCAAAAAAGGATTTAATACATGTAATTGTATTTTTAGCAATATTTTCAATAAGTTTATTTTATATTTTAACTAAATCTTGGGATGCTTTAATTACAACGATGAATACCTATTATCCTGGAGGAAGAAAATATTTTGGCGGAGTTGACCTATATTATGGTGCTGCAAACCCTACATATCTATTAGATTACATGAGAACACTATTTTATTCATTAACTCCAGACCAGCTCAATATAAAAATAAGTTTAGCATACTTCGTTTCATTTTTCCCATTAGGTGTAATTCTTTATTTAATAGTACAATTTGTACAAAAACAAAAAGATTTATTATTACATTTATTAATGGCAGTATATTTGTTTTTTTTAGCTTATTATTTATTCACTTTCCCAGAAATCGTTGGAAAAGTTACTCTTTTAAGCATGTCAATGAGTACAAGATTATTAGTCATTATTACATTAGTCGATTTATTCCTAGTAATCCGTTCATTGGCTTTATTAAAACCTATTACTTATTTAAAAGGATTATTTTCCAAAAAAAGTTTAATTATAAGTTTTTTATTAGTTGGTATAATCTTAGGCACTGATTTTTACTTTATGGGAACTAAATATTATTCTATTCCAATGTTAATTGTAGCACTTATATTATTTGGAATAGCTTTTTTCTTTATATTGAATAGTGGTGAAAATAAAAAGGCACAGTTTGGATTTTTATGCTGTGTAATAGTTATTTCATTAGCCTGCGGAGGTTTTGCAAACCCTGTAGAATCTGGTGTTGATTATTATTATAATCAGCCGGTTATTCAAGAAGTTTCACATATTGTGGAGAGTGATCCTAATGCTATATGGGTTGTTGAAGGTCATGAAATGTTTATTAATGAAATTATTGGTGTTGGGGCGCATACATTAAATTCTGTTAATATTTATCCAAATTTCGATTTATTCTCGAAATTAGACCCAACAAATCAAAGTTATAATACTTATAATAGATATGCTCATTTAAAAATAGTTTTCCAGAATTCATTCCCAACAGTTATTGAAATACCTTCTTCAACTACTTTGGAAAAATCGGACCATGTTGTTGTAAGCTTAAATACTCAGGATATGAAAAAATTGAATATAACATATATTCTATCAAAAGAGGATTTAAGTTCATTATCTAATGATAATGTAACATTTTCACAAATATTTGAAGATAATGGAGTTAAAATATATAAAATTAATCAATGTCGTCAAGTTGGTGAATTTTGATTCATGATTTTTTCTCCTTTATTTTAAGTTATTTCGTTTTTATTTATGTTGGTTGGTATTGGATGTTGTAACATCTGCGAACTTTTTTCTTTCTGGGTGTTGTTTTGTTTTTCTTTACTCTATTTGGATATCGCATGCAGGATTTGTGGAAATTTTTCATCAGTTTTTCTTGTATTTTTCGCGATTTTGAAAGTAGGATTAAAAGTAGTTTATCTTTTAAGTTTCTTATTAAATTGGCTTGATCTACTTGATATTTTCTATAATCGCCGATTTGTTCTTTTTTATTTTTTATGAGTTTGTTGAATTTGATTTTGAGGTAGTGGAATATGTTGAATTTTAGAAATTTACTGTATATGTCTTGTTCGATGCATATTCGTCTTTTTCCACTGTAATTTTCAATATATATTCTGTTTTTCATTGTATTATAATTTGTTTCTATTCCCCATCGTAATTTATAAATTTCTCCTATTTCCTTGGTGCCTAGTACTTTTTTTGGAATATTTGTTAATAATGAGTATTTTTCACCATTTTTATTTGTTATTGTGATTATTCGCAGGTTTATTGTCCATTTTTTAGAATAAATGTTTTTTAATTCGGGGTCATGGAATTTTTTAAGGCAGTCTTTTGTGATTTTTAAACTAATGGGTGAATCTTCTTGTTTTATATTCATTCTTTCTTCTATATAACTATCTTTTCTTAATCTTACTATGAAATATGAGTTCATTTCTATTATTTTTGCGTATAATTCCATTGCTGGATATCCTCTGTCCAATGTCCAAATTGTTTTCTCAGGAACAATCATATTTTTTACATCTTTGAGATGTTGGTGCATTAATGGTAATTCTCCTGCTTTATAATCTGCTACTGTTCCATCTAAAATAAATCCGTTTAGTACGTCTTGTATGGATGAGAATTTACACATTGCTGGTTTTCTATATTTTGGAGTATTTTTAATATTGAATTCTGCTCGTGTTTCGGGAAAATCTGGGATTTCAAAGTCTGATCCATCACCTGCACATAATCTAAACCCTTTAAAAGTCTTAAAAGTCTGATTATCATATTTATAATCTATTAATTCTAAATATCTTTTGCTAATATCTTGAAACATGATGGGTTTAATGTAAGATCTTTGAGAACTTATAAATTGTTTGCTTGGTATGTCCAATTCCGGCTTATAATTGGGGATATAATTTTCTATATCTGATTGTAACGTTTTATCTTCTTTAAAAGACAAAAATGTAGCCCAATCAGCTAAAGATAAGCTACTTTGTTCGGTAAAATGATTTCCAATGACATATTTTTCTGATTTCTGCGTTACATCATTGATGGCATCCAAAACATGATCAAAATCAATCATACAAAAAACACCATCCCTTTAAATAAACTTATGGAATTAACAGACAAATAATACTTATTTTTCAAATTAAAGCATTTTAAGCTAAAATCATAGTTCAGGATTGAAACCGAAAAATTAATCAAACATAAAAACATACATTTAATTGGGGCGTTTTTTTGGATCATAAATAATAATATGCCCCTCTTTTTATATAAACTTATTTTAAGCACTCATTTGAATAATAGATACTAAAATACTTTTAAAATTTACATAACTTTGATGAATATCAAAGTAATTAAAAATAGATAAATATTAAAGTGAATTAATTAAATCAAAGGATACACCATTTAAATTCCATAACTTGACTATAACATTAAATATAATAACAGACAAAGTATCGTTTAATCAAAGAAAAACAAGATATAATAAATTAATTTGCAAAATAAAAAATTATAAACATAAATTAACACCAATAAAGTAATAATAATCTAATAATTTAAAAACAAAGAGTTAAAATAAAAAAATTAACTTGACGACATTGTTATTTTTAATGAAATTCCAATGTAGCATCATGTCAGTTGCTTTTGATGTTTGAGTGTGTTTTTAATTATTTTTCAATATAGTTTCGGACAAAAAATATTTATATTAAATGTGACTAAAATACTAATATGAGTAGGAATGCTTATATTAACAAAGAAATCCCACTTTCTAAAATTCATGAAGTTAAAGCGGATTTAAAGCGTTATGTCGAATTTTATGAAAAAATCACATTTATTGAAGACATATATGCTGGCGAAACAGTAAAATATGCTATAAAAAAACGTGGGAAAACAATTACAACTGGCCATGCATGGTTAAAAGCTTGGAATGAAGAAGGATTTGATGGATTACTTCGAAAAGAAGGATCTGGACGAAAAACAAAATTATCAGAAAAACAATTTGAAAAACTAAAAGAAAACATAATAAATAAACAATTAACAAGTGTTCGAGAAGTAAAACATGAAATAATCGAAAAATTCGGTGTTGTTTACAGTGATAGACAAATTAGAAGAATAATGAAGAGATTAGGCTTCGGATATGGAAAACCATATATTATTCCTACTGAAGCGCCAGAAAATGCTTCAGAACAACTAAAAAAAACACCAAAGAAATAGATTTGGAAAAAGAGATTTTAGTGTTCGCTGATCAGACAGCAGTGCAAAATAAAGATAATACAAGTCGATTATACTATTTATTGGGAACAAAAAATAGGCAGACAAAAATAACTACAAGAATAAAATTAAACGCAAATGGATATCAAGCAACAAATGGCAATTCATTAATCCTATTTCAACCAAATACTCGTACATTTGAGGAAATAAAATCATTAATCCAGCTTAGAATTGTCAATTGTGAAAATGAAGATTTAATATCTGAACTTAAAAATATTTTGACCGATGCGAAATTAGACGAAACTAAAATATATAATCAATTAAAAGCTGAAAACACAATAGACATATTAAAAAATGAATTTAATGAATTTATAGCAAATAATAATAGTTCTGAAAAACAATTCCTTGTAAAAATAAAGAATAAAGCAAACAAATTAAATCCTGAAAAACACACAAACATAGAAAATATTCAAAAAGAAATACTCATCAAATCACTAAATAAAGAGTATCTAATCAACAATCTACAAAAAGAAAGAAAAATTGTAGTGATATTAGATAATTACTCAGTTCACAAAGCCAATTTAGTAATTCAAGCATCTGAAATATTAAATATAAAATTAATTCATTTACCCGTGCATTCTCCTCACTTAAATCCAATAGAACAAGTCTGGAAATCCATAAAAAAACATATGGCAAACTATTTATTTGACACGATAGAATTCATGGAAAAATTATTCGAAACAGAATTTTATAGGATTGTAAATAATGATTCATATTATAAAAATTGGATTAAAAAATTCATAGACTTTAACTAAAAAATTTTTTGTCCAAAACTATAATAATTTTTTTATTCTCCTCTTTTTTGTGTTGGTGGGAATTTATTTGATGGATCTTTGATAGTTCTATTAGGATTTCGGTTATTTTCTCTATTTTTTTCTACTAAGTTCGATTGTGCAGTATTTAATATTCGTTTTATAGCATCTTTTTTTTCTTGGGGATTATCTGATAGTAAATCTGGCATGTCTAGTTTTATTAGTCCAAATAATACATTGAGATTAACTTTGTATTCGTGTTTTAGTTTTTTATTTTTGTGTTTTTCTTGTACTTTTTGGTCTGCATCGAGTTTCATTGCCATTAAGTAATTAAACATTAATTTAATGGCAGGTCAATATATTATAACTTCAAGTTATAATGGTGCAAACATTGCAAACACTGTATCAATATCTGCTTAGTGTGAATGATTTACTTCATTCACTTTTTATTTTTTTAGTTTGGATCAAGTCCAAAACATTCATTTTAATTGATTTTTTCATTGATTAAATTAATAGTATACTATTAACTATCATAATTATTGACTTTATAATTAATTTAACAGATTATGTCAACTAAAACCAATTTGCAGTCATGGCTAATCTACATCAATCGATACAATTATCTATTTTTCAATAAACTACATTTAAAATATAAATATCTTGCTTTACATATTCCAATTAAGGAAATTGGTATCATGTCATTTATAGCAAAAATAGCTGAAAAGATTTTAATGTCTACAAAACCGGGTTATATGGATTTGCAGGATAAGGCCAATGAATTTTTAAAAACCAAAGAGGACAAACCTCCAAAAAGCATATTCAAAAGCTTTGATTTCAATGGGACGGAAGTCTTTCACTTTGGAGATAGAAAATCCTCTGATAAAACGATAATCTTCATTCATGGCGGAGCCTATGTAAATGAAATCAACTATCAGCATTATATATACTGCTATTTATTGTCTAAAAGACTTAATGCATATGTTCTGGCGCCAGTTTATCCGTTGGCTCCAAAGCATTCATGCCTTGAAACATTTGATTTGATGCGTGACTTATATAAGGAATATTCAAATGACAACATCATTTTGATGGGTGATTCTGCAGGAGGCGGATTTGTGCTGTCATTTTGTCAATACATAAACACTATAAATTTTAAACAGCCTGATAACATCATTGTCTTTTCTCCTTGGGTTGACATTTCAATGAGCGATGAGTATGACAGCAAATCAGATCCGATTTTAGGTGATGTTGGCCTTAGGGAAATCGGAAAGTCATGGGCAGGGGATTTGAACACCATGGAATATAGGGTAAGCCCTCTTTACGGAGACAATTCAAATTTTCCAAAAACCCTGATTTTTGCCGGTGATAGCGAAATCTTTTATAAGGATATTTTAAAGTATGTTGATAACCTTAAAAAGGATGATGTCGAATGCAGACTCATTACAGGCAAGGGTTTGTTCCATATATATCCTATGTTTCCAATTCCTGAAGCGAAAGATGCATTTAAAGAAATAAAAAAGGAGATAATGTAGATTATCTCATGTAGAGTATATATTTTCCGAACCTTGGTATTCTATAGATTATTGCGGCAGCGCTGAAGCTGAATATTATCAGTAGAATCCAAAGGATTATTGCCTTTACGGGCTCTGTAACTGGAAGCATCACTACTAATGGAAGCAATGGAAGTCTAAACAAATTATGTATTAAGAATACAGCAAAGGAATATTTTGAAAATACTTTTATTCCGCTGTAGAATCTTACGCTTTTCATCCTGGAGCATAATTCGAATAGTGCAAATGATCCAAGTAATATGAATGGGAATTCATACCACAGGAAGAAATTATAATCTTTGGTGAATGCATAATACTGGAATCCTAGGCAAATTAAAAATGAGACTATTGTCAATATCCATAATTTGGCTTTTGATATGTCTTTAAACATTCCTTTTTTAACCAGATATCCAAGAATTATGTATATACCATAAACTCCTCCACTAAAACCTAAGGAATACTGAATAGTTACATTTTTAATTCCTTGCATATCAAATATGGTTGTTACAAATGGCATTGCAAATGCCAATAGTGAAAATACAACCATTGCTTGGAATATTGTTTTTTTGTCAAAATGCTTTAGAGCACTTGCTACAAATGGCATTGAAAGATACATTCCAATAATCATTGGCATATACCACATGTGGCTAAAAAATAGATTTCCGGCCTCTACTGTATTAACTGCAGAGGACCCAACCGTTACAAATTGTAGTGTAATTGCATATATTGCAGCCCAAATTAGGGTAACAATAATTAAAGTCTTACAATTTTTACTCCAGAATTTCTTGGTTTTCATATCATCATAGCTTCTGTCGAGTAGCAAATAACCAGTAATCATTAAAAAGAATGGAACACCTATACGGCCAATGAATAATGATCCGAATTGAAATATTCTTGATGCTAATGTATGGTTTAGTATTGCATCTGATGAAATGATGTAAATCCCATCTGTTGCATGAATATATAAAACAGTCAATATTGCTATTGCTCTTACAAGGTCAATCCATTCTATTCTATTTTTACTCATTTGATAGTTTCTCCAAAAAATTAATATATAAATATTTCAATTTAAATAGTTATATAGTTAACATGTTTATTTTTTATATATAAAAAATCTGTTTTTAATAGATTATTTTTTTTATTTATAATTTTTCACTGTTAATTGGGTAAAAATATCTAAAACTTTAAATACTATTAATTTAATATAATTTATTAATAGTTATGATTATAGTAATCTCTTATTTTATTCATAACGATTATTTAATTTGATTTCATTATTATAAGGAGGAGTTATTAATGGCAAGATTTGAAGAAGCAGAAAACAGAATGTTCAATATTAAAATCTGCTTAAAATGTAACGCTCGTAACCCTGCTGGTGCAACTACTTGTAGAAAATGTGGTTACAAAGGTTTAAGATACAAAGCTAAAGAACCAAGAGGATAGATGTATTCTCTTTTTTCTTACTATTTTTTTTATTTATTTTTACGATAGATTATATTTTAGTTACTTATTTTTTCTCACGCTATCATTGTCCTCTCAATATTTTCAATAGTCATCATTTCTTAATCATAATCAGAGTGCTGATGTAAATCATTAATTTAATATATAATTTTAAATAAAGTATTTTTATGAAAGATGTAGAAGCATACATTAAAAATATTTTAAAAACTAGAAAAATTCATTTCACGTTAATTGACCCTGATGAACAGACTCCTGAAGAGGCTTTAAACATTGCAACTGAAGCTATTGAAGGTGGAACTGACGGAATTATGATTGGAGGATCTACTGTTGACAATAAGGATGTTGACGATACCTGTAAAATTTTATCCGAAAACATTGCAGTGCCTATAATCATTTTCCCAGGAAACACAAGCAGCGTAAGCAAATATGCTGATGCAATATTTTTCATGAGCTATCTCAATTCCAATAATCCTTATTGGATTATCGGTGCACAGGCTCTTGCCTCACCTGCAGTCAAACAGTCAGGAATAGAAATATTGCCTATGGGATATATGGTAGCGGAACCTGGCGGAACTGTCGGATGGGTTGGTGATGCCAAACTTGTTCCTAGAAACAAGCCTAAGATACCTGCAGTCTATGCGATGGCCTCTGAATTTTTAGGCATGAGATTCTTCTATATTGAAGCGGGATCTGGTGCGGATAAACCTATTCCTCCTGAAATGGTTGCATACATAAAAAAAGCTACTGATGATATGATTGTAGTTGTCGGCGGAGGTATCCGTGACGGCAAGGCAGCTTATACTGCAGCTAAGGCAGGCGGGGACATTATAGTTACCGGCACTGTTGTTGAAGAAACCAGTGACGTCAAAGCTAAAATTGAAGAACTTACCGGAGCTATCAAAAAGGCTTCAATGGAGTAGTTGTCAGCTGCTCTACCACTAATTTTTTTTATATATATTAACATAGTATGTATTATGTTAAAATCTCTATATATTAAAGCTCTAAATAATAGAAGATACATTCAACCAGAACCAGAAAAAAGCACGGATTTTTCTCTTGAAGGTAAATGGTTTGATAAGCCCTTTGCAAAAAGTAAAAGCGACTTTTCCATTGCTGCGGGGGATGGAAGTTTTAATATCAAAAAGTTTTTGATGTTTAACTATTGTCCGGTATCTGCTGAGGCTCTTGTTTATGACGGCAATTTGAAAAACATAGAGCAGTCAGAAATTTTTGAGATAGACCATGTTCCTTTTCTCAGGGAATTGGTTCCGAATTATATGGCAATCTTTGAACTCAAGTGCTGCCTCAAGGCAATCCGCGAATATGATGTTGACTATTACCTCTTTGACGGATCCATTTTGGGGGATTTGCAGAACCATTATCCGAAAGGTGCAAAGCAGCCTTCAGACCTTAAGGAACGTTTGACTCCAGGAGTACTGAAACTCTTTGAAGAAAATATCACTGACCTCTCCAGTCTTGATTTGTCATTTCCGGATATCAAAAGGAAAGTTTTTGTTCATGTGTCAGGTGAGGGCGAAGATAATTTTGATAGCAGTGAACTTGAAGATGTTTACAGCCTTTATCTCTCTTCAATAGAGCAGCTTCTGGTGTTGAGGGAAGTTTTAAAGAAGAATAAAAAAATCATTTCAATTTCCAAAACATCATCAAATAACGATTTGTTTCACAGCACCGCTCCGGATATTGCCATTCTGGACCAGTTCACAGAAAAGCAGGGAATTTCAAAACTGATTCACAAAAAGGTCCAGTCAAGCACTGCAGTTCCATTTCCGGTCTACAACGATTTTTTCAATGGAATGTGGTTCACAATATTTTATGTAAGGCTCAAGGAAAACAAGAATGTCCTGAAGGTTGAACTTCCATATTATGTCGAAGATGAGGATGAAATCAGACAAATAGTTGAAATAATCAAAAGAGATGCGGCTGAAGGCTATCCGTATTTGCTTAATAAGGCACATAATGATGTTGTAATTACAAACAAGCATGTTGATGAACTTTTAAAAATCAGTAGAATTTATGAAACAACAAACAGAGAACAATTGAAGAAGTGATAAAAATGACTGTAGGTTATTGTGTTGGTGAAATATCTCTATCCGAATTAACTTTTATTTCAGATAAGATGCCTCAGGTAGGCGAATATGTAACTGTAGAATATGACGGCAAGAAAGTTCTTGGAATGGTGGAAAACCTGGTGAGGGGAAACGATGCCTTAAACATTGATTTGCATGATGTCGAAGCAATCCAAACCATTGCACGCATTGGCGGAAAGGACTACTACATCAAGGGTAAGGTAAAGCTTCTGGGAGATGTAAATGATAATTTGAGGTTGCCGAGAACACCTGCGCTTCCGGGAACTCCAATCAAATTGGCTGACAAGGAAGTCCTAAACAAGGTCTTTAATGTTAAAAATCCAATCAGGTTAGGAACACTTGTTAACCAGAGGGATATTGAAGTCAATGTTGAGGCAAATCCTATTTTGAATAGGCATTTGGCTGTTTTGGCTATGACCGGTGCAGGTAAATCAAATACCGTTGCCGTTTTGATGGATCAGCTGCTCAGCTATAATGTTCCAATATTTGTATTTGATATGCACTGCGAATATAGGGATGCAGAATTTCCCAACGGAAAAGTCAATGTTATCAGGCCGAAAATCAATCCGACATACATGACATTTCCTGAAATCAAAAGACTGGTCAATATTCCAAATAATGCATATATCCAGGAAAGACACTTCAGACAGGCATTCAACCAGGCTAAAAAAGAGATTAAAGAGGGAACAGAACATACATATAAATTGTTGGATGCAATGTATGATATATTATATGCCAAATCTCAGGAGGAAGGTTCAGACAAGCAGATTGTTGATGTGATGAATAAGATTGAAGATTCCAAGGACAAGTACGGCAATCTCTTTGATAACAACATGAGCAATATTTTATCAAGTATTAAGGTAGGTCGTGTCAATGTTCTGGACTTAAGCCAGACTGGTGAATCAGTATCCGAAGTTCTTGTAAGCCATATCATGAGAAATGCTCTTCAGAGAAGAAAAAATGCAGTTCATGGCAGTTCTGATGATACACTGGATCATCCGGTATTTTTCATTATTGAGGAAGCCCACATTTTGGCTCCGAACAAACGTGATTCACAGTCCAAATACTGGATTCAAAGGGTTGCAAGGGAAGGCCGTAAGTTCGGTCTGGGATTATGTCTTGTAAGCCAGTCTCCAAAGACAGTCGACCATGACGCACTCTCTCAGATGAACAATATGATAATATTAAGGCTTGTCGAACCTGAAGACCAGAGGCATGTTCAGTCAGCTTCAGAATCCCTTTCAAAGGACCTTATCAATCAGCTGCCTTCACTGAATGTTGGGGAAGCTATTGTATTGGGACTGATGAGCAAGGTGCCGACTCTGGTTAAAATCGATGAGTTCATGGGTCGCCGTACCGGTGGAGATTTGGACATTGTCGGTGATTTGGCCAATTATAATCAGACCCAGGAAGATGAAATTAGACATCAGGAACAGGAAAGCCTTGATTTAGGTTATGATTATTAGTTAAGGTCAATATTGCTTTTAATGTAACATAAGTCTTAAATAATTGATAAATTAAATCATTACATATTAAATACTTTACAAGTGTTTAAATTGGTTATATACAAAAATTAAAAAAGGTAATATAATGAAATTTGCACATTTAGCAGACACTCATTTAGGTTATCGCCAGTTCGGTTTATATGAACGTGAAAAAGACTTTTATGAAGTGTTTGAAAAGATAATTGATAGGATAATAGAGGAAAAAGTTGATTTTGTAATACACAGCGGGGATTTGTTTGACAATTCAAGACCATCTCCAATGGCTCTTTTGACATTTCAAAAGGGTTTGATAAAGCTTAAAAATGCAAACATTCCAGTTTATGCTATTGCAGGAAACCATGACAGTGTATTGCGAAAGAATTCTATTCCTCCACAGGTGCTGTTTAAAAAATTCGGTTTGAAAGTCATAAGTCCAATCAATACTAACTACATGTATAAGGATGTTTTTATTGCAGGTCTTCCGTTTTATCCATCATCACAGGACAAGAACCTTAAGCACAAGCTTTCAGAATTGTCAAAAAAGGCTGCAAATCATGAAAAGTCCATTCTCGTATTGCACCAGGGCATAGACAAATACTTTAACCTGCAGTATGAACTGGAAATAGGTGACATTCCGGACAATTTCACATATTATGCGATGGGACACCTTCACAATTATATCAACGATGACTTTGGAAATGGTAAACTCGTATATCCAGGATCCAGTGAGGTCTGGAAAACAACAGAGCTTGGAGATTATAGAAAAAACGGCAAGGGTTTTGTCATTGTAGATATGGACGGTACAAAACCATCCGTGGAAAGGATAAAAATTGACCTTCCCCGTGAGTTCATTGAAAAGACACTTGACTATGATAACCTTGGAAGCGGCGTTGATGCCATAAAACAGACAATAAAGAGTTTCGACAAAAAGCCTGTTTTAAACCTGACGGTCAATAATGTCACTTCAACAAGCACTGCATATGAAATAATTAATAATGAGCTTGAAGATTTGGCTTTAATGATCAGGCCTAAATTCATCACACCCGGTGAGGAAAACATTGATTTAATCATTGATAAGGAAAATGCCTTAGGTCCTATTGAGGTTTTATCCTCAAGACTGGAAAGCTATGATGATGAGGATGTAACCAAATTTGCAACAGAGCTGTATAATCTGCTTTCAAAAGACAAGAATGAAGAAGCCATGGAGTTGGTGGATGAGTTTTATCGTGAAAAGTATCCCATTGAAGAGGTAGAGGAGGATTAATAATGATTTTTAAACGCTTAAGATTAAAGAATTTCAAATCCTATGCAAGTGAAATTATTAATTTTGATAAGGGAATCACAGTTATAGTCGGTGAAAATGGTGCCGGTAAATCCTCAATTTTTGAAGCAATCAGCTTTGCTTTATTTAAACAGCACACCGCAGGAAAGATAGGTGATTTGGTTAGAAACAATACTGAAAATATGAGCGTTGAGCTTGATTTCGTATCAAGAGGAAAGGAATACAGGATAATCCGTGACAAGACCAAATCCAAAACAGTATCCAGACTTCTCACCAAGACTTCAAGCGACAGTGAATTCATGTCATTATGTTCCGGAGAGCGAGAAGTGTCAGACAACATTCAGGCAATACTGGAAATGGATGCAAATCTCTTTTTGAATGCAATTTATGTGAGGCAGGGTGAAATTGCAGAACTTGTTGACAAGACTCCTGCAGAAAAGAAACTGTTGATTGGAAGATTGCTTGGTCTTGATTCATTGGAAACTGCCTGGAATAATATGATTCCATTAATCAGAGAATATGAAAACAAGCTTTCAGAAATAAAAGGTAAGTTATATTCCAAGGATGCATTGAAAGAGGAATATGAAACCAAATCCAAGGAATTAAATGCATTGAAATCAAGAGGTCACGAATTGGAATCACAAATTGAAGAGGTTAAAAACCTTATAAGTGAAATTTCCGAAAGCAAACGTGATATGGAACGTGAAAAGGAAATCTATGAAACTCAAATGAATAATCTCTCCAATGAAAAGCAGACACTTGAAAGACTTGAAAAGGATAAGCATCAGCTTCAGGAAAATCTTGATAGAATACGCGAATCAGAAGCGGAAATCGAACGCCTGGAGAAATATGTATCCAAACTTGATGTTTACCTTGACTTTGAAAAATCTGTTGTCAGCATCCAGTCATTAAAAGAGTCAGAAATCGAAATTGAAGATAAAATAGATTCCATAAAAGAACAGAAACATTTGATTCATGCCAAAAAAGAAGGATATAACAATTATCTAAAATCAGATGAACTAATTACTAAATTGACTAATCAAAAAATCGATTTGGAGAAGGAATTGGCTACTATCACTCAACTTGAAAAGGACAAAAAAAAGCTTTTGCATAGCATAGAATCTGACAGGAATGATATTGAGGAATTTTTCTCTCTTTCAAAAGAAAAACTCTTGGACTATGGTGTTTCACAGGATGAGCTTGCCGAAGTTGATGATTTAAAGAAATTAAGCGACTCTACAAATAAATTACTTGAAGACATTTCAACCAAAATCGAAGATCTGACTAATGACATCAATTCCAAAAAGGAAAATATCGTTGTATTCAAGCAGGCTATTGCCTCTGCTGAAAAGCCATTGGAAGAATTGGCCGATGTTGAAAACAAATGTCCTGTTTGTCAGTCAGACATTGATGATGCTAAAAAAGAGGAACTGATTTCCCAGTATAAAAGTGACATTGAGGAAAATACCAAATCCATTTCTGAAACTGAAGAGACAATCAGGCTTTTTGACAAAAACAAGGACAGCTTCAAGGAAAAAGAATCCAAAGTTAAAAAATTGTCCGAAGATATTTTGGAATACAAATACAAGTTTTCCAACCTTCAAAAGGACTTGCAGCGTTTATGCGAGATTGATGAAGGTTTGGATGCAAAGGAATACATCGGAAACAAGCTAGGTGAATTGATTTTGGAAATTGCAAGAGAAAAGGAAAATCGCGAAAGCTTCAAGCAAGACCATGAGGATTATAACAAATCAAAAGGTGCTTTGGATGTTTTAGGCAGCCAGACTGAAGCCGAATACAAACTAAAGCAAATTAAAAATGAGATTGATGTCCATGTTAAAAACATCAAATTGGCTATTGAAAACGACCCTCATTTAAGTGGGGATATGGATAATCTTGAGCTCAAGCAGCGTATTGACGATTTGAAGGAAAAGAACGAGCAGTACAATCAGCTCAAGGGATTTGTCAAAAACAAGAATACTGTCGTTTCCCAATTCGAATCCGTCAAGGAAGACATAGGTGTTTCAAACAATCAGCTTGAAATCATCCAGAATAAGATAAATGCATCAACTTATGATAAGGAAAAATACGAACAGATTACTTATCGTGATGAGATGTATTCCAGAAGACATGAATCATTTACCAATGAGCTGTCAGAAATCAAGGGAAGGGCAAGAGAGCTTATCAATGTTCACAAGTCCCTGGCTGAAAAGATCAAGAACAATGACAGATTCCAACAGGAATATGATAACATTTCACAATATCTTGTTTTGCTAAAGGATATTCGTGAATTATATGGTAAAAACGGAATCCAAAAAGAATTGAGGAATAATTCAAGACCTATCATCCAGAAAAACACTAAAAAATTCTTTGATGATTTTAACTTCAACTATTCTGATTTGCTCTTGGATGAGGATTATAATGTTGTTGTAAGGGGTCCTGAAGGTGAATCCAGCATGTCAATGGTCAGTGGTGGTGAAAAAATAGCTATTGCATTGGCTTTAAGATTAGGTATCACTAAGTCAATGGCTAAAGGTGATTTGGAAACTATCCTCCTGGATGAACCTACAATTCATTTGGATGATGCCAGAAGACAGGAATTAATCAATCTGTTAAAAGAGATGTCACTGCTTCCTCAAATGATTATAGTAACTCACGAAAATCAGTTGGAAAGTGCTGCGGATAATCTCATTAAGGTAGAAAAAGAAAATGGAATTTCAAAAATAGTAAATTAATTTTACTATTTATTCCATCATTTCATCTGAATTTTTTATGGAATCGACTATGCAGTTTGCATTCCATCCGACAATTGTTGCAGCTTTTTGTTCTAGTTCTTCGGGAACTTCTTCAAGTCCGTATGGTCTTACAAGGACTATTGGAATATTGTATTCCTGGGCTGCATCAACCAGTTCGTCTATTTTTTCCTTGTTGTCTTTGTATAATCCTGCAAGTATGATTACTCCATCCACTTTTTTAAAGAACTCTTCGCCTGCAGTTGAATATGATGGAGATATTGATTCTTTCCATAGGAAATCTGTTTTTGAGAATAATTTTTCAGTGAATTGACCGTATTCCTTGTTTTTATCAATCCCATTGCTTATAATCAAATTATAAATTTTATCGTCTTTATCATCTTCAAACATCATTTCACCTAAAAAAATATATTTAATTAAGTAGTTAAATTAATAATATATTTTATAGTAATTTATTTTAAGGTTTATGTTTTTTATGAGAGCGGCGGTTATTGGTTTAGGTGTTGAAGGTAAAAAGGCAGTTAATTCACTTTTGAAACATGGTTGGGAAGTTTATGCTAGTGATTTGAATAGTAATATTGATTTGTCTGATTTGGACTTGCCAGGCATTTCCCTGAATTTTTTAGATGGTGGAGAAACATTTTCAATTGTTTCAGATACTTTAACTTTGGATTTGGGTTTTACCAATTCACAGGCCATTGATGAATGTGATGCGATTGCCATCAGTCCAAGTATGTATGGTGGCTCTTTTGCTACTAAACTGTTGAGTGAAGGCGATTTGTTGAGTGATGTCCTATCCAATCACAAGAAGATATTTTCAATAGGCATTACTGGAACCAATGGTAAGACCACTACTGTTCACATGCTGAAATCCATTTTGGAAAATGCTGGAAAGAAAGTTCTAGTTGGGGGAAACGGTGGTGGAGGCTTTTCAGGATATTATGATTTGATGCTTGAGGCTGAAAACGGAGACTATGATGTAATTCTTGTTGAGGTCTGTGACATGACTTTGGATTTCTGCAGCTATGCATTTGATTTTGATATTGTGGGATTGACAAATATCGGAAACGACCACATGGATGTTCACAAGACAATTGCAAACTATAAGGATTCCCTGGTTAGATTTTTCACAGGAAAAGAGATTTTCACAGCATATAATCAGGACTTCAACAGTGATTTCAAGGATGTCTCTTCAAAGCACATATCTTATTTTGAATATCAGGATGAATTGAAGGTTTTCGGTAAATTCAACAGGCTTAATGCAGGTCTTGCTATGGCGATTGCAGCTGAATTGAAGATACCAAAAGATGTTATCAAAGATACATTGTCTGATTTTGAAGCTGTCAGTGGTCGTTTGGATGTTTATAAGATTAATGACGCATTGGTTTATGTTGGAAAAACAGACAATTCAGATGCATTGAAATCTGTCCTGTCAGAAAAGGATTTCTATGCAATTTTTATTGGCACTCCAAGATCCCATGAGTCACACAGGCTAGACATTGTTGATGAAGCTGTCAAATATAATCCTGAAGTCATTGTAGTTTTCCCAGGACTGGACGATAATCTTGATTTACTTTTATACCGTCTTAATTACTTGAAATACAGGGGACGTGTTTTAACTGCAACTTCTTTGGATGATATAATTGCTTATGTTGCAGAATTTTCACATGAGGAGGCAATGCTTATTGGTGGAAACGGTCAGGAAGCAATTATTAATATTCAAGAAAGGATTAAACTCATTTCTGAAAAACTTTCATAAACATTATATATAAATAGTAATAACTTTATATTTATATATTGTATAACATATTAGGGTGTTTATTAAATGAGTACTAAATGGAGAAATACATCAGTTAAAATTGTTTTAATTTTATTTGTTGTTTGTATAATGCTATTTGCATTTTCTTTTGTAAATCATACTTCATTTACTGGTAAATCATTTGCAGAGGCTTATGGTTTGCCAATCGGACAATCAATGTTTGATGGAGATTCAATATTGGATGATAAAGCTCCTGTTGAAGTTCCATTGCTTGGAAATCCATTATTTATTGTTCATGAAATCACAACCCTTGATTTGAAGGGTCTTTTAATGACTTTAACTACTGGTTATGTTCCTTTTGATTATTCAACAATATCCTCTGAAGGTATTGATTCCTATGGAAATGCTCGCGGTTTTGAAGGTCCGGGTTATTTAACTTTGGATGGTGATAAGTTGGCTGTTAAGGCTCCGGATAATTATATATGGGGTTACAGTTCACCGTATAAGGTCTTGACAAAAACTAATAGTGGGGTGGATGTTGTCGAAAACGGCACTGTTGTTCAATCAGTTCCTACAGACAAAATCAAGGAATTGAATTTCCATAACGATTTCTATAATGTTACGTCAATCTTGAACTGGTATAACAATGATGCAACTGTTGGATCAAACTTTACATTGGAAAAAGGTATTGTAGGATTTTCAGATGGAAGAAACAATATCAGTTATAGTGATGTCGAACGTATTTTCGGTAAAAATGTATCAGATTATGTGGACGCATATCCTGCAGGCTCTCCAATTGTACTGTATATGGGAAATACCACTGAAGTTGCTGCTGAAGATTATTATACATACTTGGGATCACACCCTGAATATGGAGATAGTGTAAGGGAATACAATGCAAGGCAATTTGTAGAAGCATGGAATAATACTGTCATTCCACCACATTCTTCTGGAAATGGACATGACTATGTTTCATTCGGTTCTGCAGCTGATGCTTCTGCTCCTGGAGGAAGTGCAGCTCACGGTGTTTGTCCACCTGCAAGAGCTTTAAGGGCAGCAGTATTGGGTGAAGGTTTCAGTTTACCTGTAGGTATGGATGGGTCTGAAAATGCAGTATTGTTCGGTTACAACCCTGCAAGAGATATTAAAGTAACTAATACTCATGATTTCCCAGTTAAAATTATAATGTGGACTCAAGGTGAAGGTACTGGTATGGCGATTTATGCTAAACTTATTAGATATGTGCCTACAGACCAAGTCAATACCAGTAATCTGACTACCAATGCCACAATTTCTCAGGATATAGGTAATTCATCTACCTAATCTCTTCTTTTTTTTATTATGTCAATTTCAGCCATTATCACAGCAGCAGGAAAGAATTCCAGAATGCGAAAAGACCAGATTTCCAGAAATCTGGAAGTTAAAAATAAGCTTATTTTACCATTCAACAATAAGACTGTTTTGGAGACAACAATTGACAATACATTATCTGCAAATATTGATGAATGCATTGTGGTACTTGGCCATTATAGTGATGAAATAATTGAAGCTATTTCTGATAATTACAAAGACTCGGTTAAGTTCATTATAAACAATCCCTGTGATGTAGGTTTGTCCACTTCATTGTACAATGGTTTATCAAATCTGACCTCAGATTTTGCACTGTGCGTTACCGGAGACCAGCCAACCGTATCAACAGAAACATTCAACAGAATGATTGATGTATTGTATAAATGTGAAAATCCATTTAATACAATTTCAATATTGAGAAGAAGAAAGACAGGTTTGCTTGATACCGCAGAAGGACTTGGAATGCCTTTTGCAGCTCCAAGAGTCAATCTCATGAAATACCTTGAAAACGAGGACGATAATCTAAATCCAATTTTAAGAAAAATATTTGCTGATGGCTATACATTTTACGGAATAAAAGAAAAAATAAAAAAGAGTTATTGAATATCAATCATTATGATGATTATCTGGAATTAAGCCATTGATTCAAGTCCGGAAATCATATCATCTATTTTTTCAGCGCTGATGCCGATAGTCATTTCATTGTCCTTAATATCAGCAGCCTTTCTGGAACCGTCACAGCCTAATGTAAAGTTAAATCCGCCTGAAATATATGGATTTGCAAAGGCGTCTCCACATAATGACTGAATACCGGCAAAACTAGGATTGACTTTATCTCCAGATGAATAAACGATACTTTGTGCAAGTTTCATTCCGCCGACAGGTTCAGTTATTACCTGAATGACATCTGCCTTAAAGTCAGCTTCATCAAGAGGGGCATATATCATTCCCCAGTGTTTATCTTCAACAATTGATAGTTTTGAAGTTACACTTTTTGCGGTTTCCAAATCCTTGAATCTTCCTAATGAAAAGTATTTTTCACCGTTCGCCAATTTTTCAGGCATGTCTCTTAATCCGATTGCTCCTGCTCCACCAAGACACATTTGCTCTTCGACTGTGGAATAGAATTTTTCACCGAGTGATGCTTTTCTAACCATTTCACAGTGTCTTACCTTTTGATCAATTAATTCGAATCCTTCAGGAACATCATCTTCACTTTCAATCAGTTTCATAGCTACAGGTTTGCAAGTCAATTTAACTTTTGAAGCTATAACTTCAGCATATTTTTGATTTTTTTCTAAATCACTACTCATATTACTCACCTATTTATTAGTTTATCATTATGGAATTTTAAACTCTTCGTTTTTATTTTTGTTATTTTTACAGAAAGTCCTGAAGTCGCATGCGCTACATGTTCTCTCTTCTGCCTCAGCATTCCATGCATCCTGTATTTTGCTCCCGTTTATTTCTTTTATTATTGATGTTTCAATCTTTTCAACAACATCATCGAATTTTTCCAGCGCTTCATTGATTTTATTTTCATTGATTGGAATGATTCTGATTGATCTGTCGATTTTGAATTTTTCACTTAATTTGGGCATTTCAGCATCTTCGCTCCAGTTTTCAATCAGTTCAATATCATCTCTGTATTCCTCTGAGTCACCTACATCAGTCAGATGGTAATACAGGTCTTCTTTTATCAGTTTCAAATCCTCGATTGATGGTACAAGTTCATTCAGATAAAAGATTATGCCTGCTATTGGCTTTTTGCCTTCCTGCTTTTGCCTAAGCCATGAATATGTTAAAATCTGTCTTTCATGATAATCCCAGTTTTCGTTGCCGCTTCCCGAAACGTCACATGGGGGCCTTTTCATTCCTTTATAGTCTATGATAATTTCATATTCGTCTTCGCCATATTCACTGACAAGTTTGTTAAACTCATCGTTTTGTTTTAGGTATTTGACAATTTTGTTGTCTTCATTAATGTTGACAAGACTCAAAACATCTATCACTCCGTTGATTCCATAATATTTTGAACGCTTGTCGTTTTTGGTGTATGGCATGTCCCTAAGACCCTTTATCAAAACTTCAGCAGAATCCATCAATGGGAATAGGTCTGAACCCCACACGTTAATTGCCTTTTCAGCCCTTGCGCTTGCAAGCTTTTTGTGGTCATATTCGTTTAAATCCTCAATTTCCATTTCAATTTCCGGATGGTTAATTGTAAAGAAATGATTTGCAGGAGGATAAAGACCTCTAATCTGAAGTCTCAAATCAATAATGTCTTCAATGGGCCTGATGTCTTTTTTCCAATCCCATGGAAACGGTGTTTTATCGTTTTCCCATTTCATGTATGCCTCTTCCATAACTCCATGAATGAACTCTCCAAACCAAAGCTGAACAGGCATTGAAGGGGGAAGAGTTCCCTTATTCTGGTATCTGTACTGCAGACCGCAGGTAAGGTATGACAATAAATCTCCGGTCAGGCTGTATTCAGGAATCATATACGGTTTTGACTTTGATGACAATCTCATTAAATTCACCCTTTTATATTAAATAAATTTCCTTAAATCCTTTCTGATGTTCGTCTCTGCTCCATCCCAAAGCGACATTCGGTATGGATTTATGTTTTTGCTTATATGAATAGCCGTCAATGGCCTTGTTCAATCCAACGAGTATCAAAATATGTTCAGCTCTTGAAAATGCAACAAAATAAAGTCTTGTCAAATCATCAAAGGACTTGTCTTTTTCGCTTCTTTCATCTTCTCCAAGTTCACTGTACTTTCTAATGCTTTCCTCCATGACAGTGTAGCCGGGTTCCTTTTTGGGAAATCTCAGATTTTGGGTTCTCACGTCATTATTTTTGAACTTGGATCCTACATCAACAATGACCATAGGGAACTCCAAACCCTTTGACTGGTGGATGGACATGATATTCAGCCTGTTTGAAGGAAGGGTTTCAAGCAATGCCTCATCGATTGCCACGTCTCCTGTTGCAATAGGCAGGAAAATGTTCCATATTGCTTCAAGAATGGATGCTTTTTCCTCTTCAGGGGATGTGAACATGATATTGGCTGAGTATTTGTTGAAAAATCCTGTCTGTGTAATGGATTGTGTTATTGCTTCAAGATAAACCACTCCCTCTGCATCCTCCTGCAAAAAGTCTAGCCAGGTAACGAGCTTATATGCAAGCTCCATCAGATTTGCCCTGTTCGGCCATTTTTCATATCCTCTGGGATTTCTTCTCTGCCAGTCAATTATGAAGGTATTCAAATCAAATGGGTTGTGAGGCTCAGGATTCAATTTAATATATTCTCTTGCTTCATATCTCCAGCGTTGCATATTTCTTTTACCAAGATTTGGAATCTGCTTATCTGAATTTTGTATTTTGGATTCGGGATCAATGCATTCAAGCATCAAACCGCAGAATATTGCAACTTCTTTAATTTCCTGAAGGTCACGTCCGCGAGGGTTAAACACTTCAATAGGCTTTCTCAATCTTTTCAGCTGGTTTCTTAAATGCCCATTTAAAGTATGGGTTCCTGATTTCATTTCTTTTGGTGAAAATGTTAACAAGGCCATATCTGATGCTGATCCTTCTTCCTCATCCAATTTGATGCTTATGTTATCAATGTCTTTGGCCTTTTCTGCACTGTCTTTTTTCAGCTGTTTTAACTCTTCGGGAGTTCTGCATCTTTCAAGTCTTTTGAAGTATTCATCATCAATGACTCTATTGACCTTTAAAGTAGTTTCACCATTATTAATCAAATCGCTTACAAGCTTTGCAAGGTCTTTGGATAGCATTTGAAGATTGTTTCTGAACAGTCCTAAAATTGGCATGTTGTACTTTTCAAGGTCAGGTGCAATGATTTTGGGCTTGTCCTCTACTCTTGCATGCTGGTATTCACCATCAAGCTCAACAAACTGATTGCAGTGATTGATAATATTTCTGCTGGATCGGTAATTGGTTCTTAAGTTGATTTCCCTGACGTCAATTCCAAGTTTTTCTCTAACCCTTGACTTGAAATTTGTAAAAAGATCAACTGTTGCTCCCCTGAAACGGTAAAGTGATTGGTCATCATCACCTACAACTGAAATGCTTCCGCCATTTGCAATTGCTGATTGGGCCATTGTAAAGTAGATTTCTTCCTGAATCAGGTTTGTGTCCTGATATTCGTCAATCAGGATAATTTTCAGGTCATCTAAAAAGATATCCATTTTGCCGCTTCTGAGTGAGTCTAGAAATTTTGACTCAAGCATTGTAAAATCAATAATGTTTCTGCTTTTAAGCTCCTCTTCGTATTCCTTTATGCAGTCAAGTGCAATTCTTGCACCTCCTCCTTCACCGACATTGGCATAAAATTCATCAAAATCGATTTGATCGAAATACATTCTGTTTTTAAACTGAAGTAAGATTTCACTCATTTGGGAAGCTTCTTTGAGTTTGTCTTTTGTGGTGAAGCTTTTAAGATATCCCTGAAGGTTTTCATCAAGATATCGGTTGTCTTTTAGCAGTATCTTGACCATTGCGAATTTGGCAACAAATTCTTCAATAACTACTTCCTGGTTTGTTCCAGGTTCCTTGTGAACACGCAACAGCTCTTGAGCTATGCTGTCTGTTGTTCCGATAGTCAATTGGTTAAAATCAATTCTGTTGATTGCTATCAGCAGGTCAAAATCATCACCAGCATTGTCGATTAGGTAGTTTTTGATTTCATCACCCCATCCGAGAATACGGGAGTAGAGTTCATCTGCTGCCTTTTTTGTAAATGTCGTTGCAAGTATTTCATTTGGCTTAATGTCATCTACAAAAATGTATTTCAATATCTTAAGCACGATTACAGTTGTTTTTCCAGATCCAGGACCTGCTACAATAAAAAGTCCTTCATTTGCTTTTGAAAGAATAGCTTCTTGTTGGTCATGGTTAGATGAAATATCTCTTTTTAAAATATTCACTACTATATCTTCAAATTCCTCATAACTAATCATTGTAATCCCTAGTTTTTTTATTATATTTTATTTATTTTTTTAATAGTTAATAAATTAATTGAGAGAGCATTTGACAAGTAATAAATATTCACAATAATTTTAAATATTACATTCAAACAATATAATATCTATATAACTAATTTTATTGATTATTATGTTAGATTCTCCGATTGATGCATTTAAAAATGATGTTAGGTTTAGAGACCACATTGCTCATGTTGAAACTATACCTGCTAAAAAGGCCAGTTTCAAAAAAATACCTGACTTGAATGACACAATCGTTGATTATCTTGACTCTAAAGACATCAAACTGTATAATCATCAGGCAGATACATATGAAGCTATAAAAAGAGATGAAAATGTCATTCTTACAACGACCACTGCTTCGGGAAAGACTCTCGCTTTCAATCTACCCATTATGGATTCTCTTATTGAGGATGAAAAGGCAACAGCTCTTTATATTTATCCGGCTAAGGCGTTGTCAAATGACCAGTTGAATGTATTGAAGGATTTGGAAAGCGATTTGGGAATAGACATCAAGCCAAGAACCTATGATGGAGACACTCCAAAGTCCCAGAGATACAATATCCGCCAGAAGTCAAGAGTTATACTGACCAATCCATACCAGCTTCATCTGATTCTGTCATGGCATCATCAGTGGGAGAGATTCTATCGCAATTTAAAGTATATTGTAATTGATGAGGCTCATTATTACAGGGGAGTTTTCGGTTCGAATGTTGCATTTCTAATCAGGAGACTTAAAAGGATAGCCAACTTTTACGGGTCTGATCCTCAGTTTATATTGTCTTCAGCAACGCTTGCAAATCCTCTGGAGCTTGCAAACAAGTTGACCGGTGAGGAATTTACACTGGTGGACAATGATACGTCACCTTGTGGTGAAAAGGATTTCATTTTATTCAATCCATTTAAAAATTACAGAAATTCCGCTGAATCGTCAGCTCCGTCAATTCACGTTGTAACGGCAGACATCTTCAGATATCTGATGCTTAAAAACATTCAGACATTATGCTTTACCGTTTCACGAAAGATTACTGAACTGATTGCCATGTGGTCCAAAAAGGATGCAAAACTGACTGACGGTAAGCTGGACAACTCTCGTATTGCAGCATATCGTGCAGGTTACAGGCCTGAAGAGAGACGTGAAATAGAGGACGGCTTAAAGTCAGGAAAATATTTGGGTGTTACATGTACAAATGCTCTGGAGCTTGGAATAGATATCGGTTCACTTGATGCTGTAATTATCTCAGGTTTTCCCGGAACAATGATGTCAACCTGGCAGCAGAGCGGAAGGGCCGGAAGAAGCAATCAGAAGTCACTTGCAATTTTATTAGCATTTGAAAACCAGCTGGACCAATATTACATGAACAATCCGAAGGCATTTTTCTCAAAGCCACAGGAAAAGGCCATCATTGACCTGTCCAATCCTATATTGCAAGAAGCTCATCTGTTATGTGCTGCTAATGAACTTCCTTTAAAGAAAGGGGAAGCCCTCAAATATTTCAACATTTCCGATGATGTACTGGATGAAATGGTAAGAAAAGATGATTTGTACCTCTCAAGGGTTGGAAACTACACATACAAGTATGATGACAATCCCGCATTTGACCATTCACTTGACCAGATATCATCAGAAGAGTTCAAGATAATGAACAACGGCAGACTTTTGGAGACAATGGAACGATCACAGGTTTACCGTGAAGCTCATGAGGGGGCTATTCTTATAAACAAGGGTGAAACCTATACTGTTGATAATATCAATTTGAAATCAGGCTTTGTAAATGTATCCAAGAAAAACGTTGACTATCATACTATGGTGTTAAATGACACTGAAGTAAATGTCGTATCTAAGGAATTCAAAAGAAAATATGGTGATTTGACAATCCATTTCGGTGAATTGAATGTTAAAAAGGACTATTATAAATATAAAAAGATGCAGCATTCAAGAGTTTTGGGAATGTATCCTCTAGATTTGCCGCCGCTTAAATTCAAGACAAAAGGATTGTGGTTTACAATACCTCAAAGCGTAAAGGATGAATTGAAAAGAATGTTCCCTGATGAAGATGAGGTATTTGAAGGAGGTCTTCACGGAGCAGAACATGCGTTGATTGGGCTATTTCCGCTTCAGGTGATGTGTGACCGCTTTGATATAGGTGGAATGTCAACTGCATATCACAAGGACACTGAAGATGCAACAATCTTTATTTATGACGGATATGAAGGCGGAATTGGAATATGTGAAAAGGCAGTTGATGTATTTGTTGAGCTATTGGAATCAACATTGGATTTGATAAAGGGATGCAAATGCAGAAACGGTTGTCCGTCATGCATTTACTCACCTAAATGTGGTAATGATAACAAGCCGCTTCACAAAAAGGCAACTGAATATATATTGCAGTATATGCTTGATGAAACCCAGAAAAACAACTCCAAGGTCGTAACTGAAGAGGTAAAAGTTAATGATGATGATTTATATGCTCAGGCATTGAACTTTTACACTGAACATCAGTACTCACAGTCCAAGGATCTTCTTCATGAGATACTCAACGACGAACCGGATAACTTAAATGCAAATCTGTTAATGGCTCATGTTTTATATGAACAGGGAATTGATGATGTTGCAACTTATTATGCAAGAAAGGCTTTGAAAATTTCTCCATCCAATACTAATGCGGCTGATTTATTGCAGAAACTGCAGTTCACTCCGGCAAAAGTTGAATTTGTAAATAAAAAAGTGGATAAAACTGAAGAAATAGTTTCTGATGTTGAGACTGATAAATCATTTGATGATGTTGATACATTGTATGAAGAGGCATATGATCTGTTCAATCAGGGAGATTTGGATGGTGCCCGTGAATTGCTTGAAGAGCTCTTGGCTATTGATGATACTCATGTTGAAGCAACAGCACTGATGGGTTTTGTATATCGTATGGGTGGTGTCTTTCCAAAAGCTGTTGAATATGCAAGAAAGGCATCAAAGCTTGATAAAAATAATGATATGGTACGTGAATTAATAAAAGAGTTATCTTAAAAAAAATTATGGTGATGATTGGTTTTTTAGTAGTTTAGCCATAAGCACTGAATCCTTCTTCAAAGTGTTCACATGCTTTTTCAAGTTCCTCTGGTATGTCAATGTGCTGTGTACAGTAGTCGATACATGTTCCACAGTATGTACAGTCATCTGCAGGCACTTTTTCATCACCTAACTTGTCAAAGTAGTTTCTGTAGATATTTGATTCAGGCTGATTTTTACTTTTGTTGAACAGTGAGAAGTACTCTGGAATTGGAATCATTTCAGGACAAGCATCAACACAGTATCCGCATTCACTGCATGGAACAGCTAAATTGGAATGAAGCTTATCAGCCATTTTTTCCAGAAATTCACTTTCCTCATCAGTCAATACCTCGAAGTTTTCAAAGGTATCGCAGTTGTCAAGCAAGTCATCCATATTTCTCATTCCGCTTAAGACAATCTTAACATGTTCAAGGGATGCACAGAACCTTAATGCAAAACTGGCTATAGATTTATCTGGATTAAATTCCTTAAAGTCATCTTCAATTTCTTTTGGAGGATTTACAATTACTCCACCTTTCAACGGTTCCATTACATAAACATCAAGGCCATGTTCAACACATAAGTCATAGCATTTGTGTGCTTCAATAGCTTTATCTTCCCAGTCAAGGTAGTTCAACTCCAGTTGGACTATATCAAAAATGTCCCCGTATTTGTCGAGAACTTCACTTAGTAATGAACTATTGTCGTGAAAGCTGAAACCTATTTTTTTAGCTATTCCATTTTCTTTCATCTTTTTAACATATTCAAATGTATTTGCATTTTCAGCCAGTTTATACCATGGAACATTGATGTTGTGTATGAAAAATACATCAAAATAATCTATTCCTAATCTTTCAAGCATTTCATTGACAAACTTGTCATTGTCCTCTTCGGATGTCAATGCCCATGTAGGCATCTTGTCACAGATTTTAAATGACTCTCTTGGATATCTTTCAACTACTGCCTTTCTGATAGCTACTTCGGATACTCCGTTGTGGTAAGCATATGAAGTATCAAAATAGTTGAATCCTTTTTCCATATAGACATCAACCATCTGATTGAACAGTTCCTGGTCTACTTTTGTTGGATCGTTTTCATCTGTTTGCGGAAGCCTCATGCATCCAAAACCGAATTTTTCTTTAAATGTCATATTATTATCCCTCTATTAATTAAGTAATATTTTTATTGAATAAATTATATAAATGTTGTTAATTGCAACAATAGTTATTACTTAAAATATATTCTGATATTAAATACTTTTATTAATAAACAAAACCATATTTATAATATTAATATTTATTAGATAGGTGTAGTAAAAATGCATGAATTATCAATGGCTCAAGGAATAATAAATGCAGTAATAGAAACTGCAGAAAGTAATAATGCAACTGAAGTCAATGAGGTTACCATTGAACTTGGAAGACTGGCTATGGTTAATCCGGAGCAGTTGGAATTTATATTAGGAGTTTTAGTTGAAAATACAATTTTGGAAGATGCAAAAATTGTCTTTGAAGAAATTCCTGTAGAAATTGACTGTCATGACTGCAATTTCCATGGAAAGGCAATAATTGATGATAAAGATCATTATGCTCCAATGGTTAAATGTCCTGAGTGTGATAGTTTTGCAATTGAAATCCTTAATGGTAAGGATATTGTAGTTAAAAATATTGTTATTGAAAAACCTGATGATGACTAAATGATAGAGGTGAAAGAATGCATCAAGTAGCAGACGTAGAAGTAGCAAAAAATATTATGGATGCTAATAAAAAATTAGCAGAAAAAAACAAAAAAAATTTAGAAGATAAAGGAATATTCTGTGTTGATTTTGTTGGAGCTATCGGTTCTGGTAAAACCACATTGGTAGAAGAAATCATTGACAATACTGATTATAAAATTGGTGTTTTGGCAGGAGATGTAATCTCCAAATTTGATGCTGGAAGAATAGAAAAACATGATGTTCCTGTTGTTGGTCTAAACACTGGAAAAGAATGTCACCTTGATGCTCATTTGGTAGGTCACGGTATTGAAGACTTGCCATTGGATGACTTGGATATGCTTATAATTGAAAATGTAGGTAACTTAATCTGTCCTGTGGACTTTGAATTAGGTTCACATTTAAGAATTGTTGTTGTAAGTGTCACTGAAGGAGACGACACTGTTGAAAAACACCCAATTATTTTCCAAACTTCAGATGCTGTAGTCATTAACAAAGTTGACTTGGCTGATGCAGTTGGAGCAGATGCAGACAAGATGGTTGCAGATGCTTTAAAATTAAACCCTAATATTAAAGTCATTAAATCCAGTTTAAAAGAAGGTACTGGATTAGATGAAATCATTGAATGTATTGAAGAAGCAATGAACAAATAAATCTGGTGATTTTATTGAAAATTTGGATTGATATTTCTAATGCACCTCATGTAAGGTTCTTCAAGGATGTAATAAAATACCTTGAAGCTGAAGGTGAAGACTTGATTGTAACTGCAAGGCAATTTGGAGATATTCATAAGCTGATGAATATGTATGATATAGACTTCATATCTGTTGGAAAACATGGTGTAAGCTTATATGATAAATTAAGGGAGAGTACTTCAAGAGTTTATAATCTTGTTGATATTATCGCTGATGAAAATGTGGATGTTGCCCTTAGCAAGCATTCCATTGAACTTCCTAGAATATCTTTCGGTTTAGGAATTCCAAGCCTTTATGTTTTAGACAATGAACATGCTCTTGCAGCAAACAAATTAACATTGCCTTTATGTGACAGAATTATCACTCCAAGAAAAATAGATTTTTGGAAACTGATGAAATTTGGAGCTGATCCTAATACTATTATTCCATACAACGGTACTTCAGAACTGATGCACTTCAAAAGCTTTAACTATAATGATGATGTTTTCAAGGATTTGAATCTAAAACTTGAACATGAAAAAACAATCTTGATGAGACCGGAGCCTTCTCTTGCTTCTTATTTAGATGCAGATTGTAGAAAATCTGTTTTATCCCCAATTGTTGATGAGTTAAAGGAACATGCTAATATTTTAATATTGCCTAGATTTAAAGAACAGGCAGAAATATTTGAAGGAATTGACCATGTAACTATTCTGGAGCCTCCTGTTGACACATCAAGTCTTATGAAAAAATGTGATTTGGTTATAGGTGCTGGAGGAACAATGAACAGGGAAGCAGCTATTTTGCAGACTCCTGTTATTTCATGTTATCCTGGTGATACATTGTCAGTTGATCAGTACTATATAGATAGCGGATTGATGTACAGGTCAATTAATCCTAATCAGGTCATTTCCAAAGCATTGGAGTTTTTAAACAATCCTCATGAAAGAATTGACCTAAAAACAGATGATTTATTCCAGATTATTATAGATAACTTATATGATTTAGGAAAAAACGGCAAATAGTTTTTCCTATTTAATTTTTCTTTTTTTTATCATAATTCTAATTAGAAATGATATATTTAAAATAGCTTGATTACAAGAATTATTATCCAACAAAGTCATAATATAAAACACCTATTTTTTCAAAAAATCAATAAATAAGAGTGTTAAACATTCATAAAAATAATACGGTTAATGTTTTAGTTTTGTTATTTTTGATTACTATATTTCTTTTTATATATTCATAATTAACCATTTATAATTAAAAAATTAAAAAACTTTTTTTATTTAAAATAGCATAAATATTGATATCACAGTATGTGTTATATAAACATGACAAATGTTAAAGATGTTTTACCAGTATTTAAATATATTGTTTGTAATTTTGTCATTAAATAATCCAAATTTTTTATTTGATTTTAATTTAAATTACAATAAAATTCTTAATCATGATAAATAATTTAATTATCATTTAATTTATTAAAATATTAGTTAAATAATTTTATTTGATGATTATTTTTTATTTAATTAATTTTGTTAAAAATAGTAAAGTTTATATACTATGTCATATAACATTAACATAAGTAATTATATTTTTACATAATTGCTTATGTACTTAAATACTTTTTGCAAAAATGAATTAATTATATGGATTATTATGAAGACCATGATTAAATATTTAAGACAAGAACTCAAAATGAGTCAAAAAGAACTTGGGGATAAAGTTGGAGTGACCAGACAGACCATAAACTCTTTGGAAAATGGCAGGTACAATCCATCTTTATTTTTGGCACATGACATTACCCGAGTTTTAAATAAAATGATATTTAAAGAAAATCGAGAGGAATATTTTGTTATAGAGGACATATTTATATTCGATGATTATTAGGAGTTAATAAAATGATTTTAGATATATTTAAGGATGCACTGGAATATTCAGCACAAGACTGGAAGACTTTAGTAATATTAGGTGTAATCGCTTTATTCAGCTTCTTATTACTACCAGTTTTTTTAATTACTGGATATAATTATAGGGTTATAAATACCGCAGTAAATGGAGTTATCAATGGAAGAGATCCGTTACCTGGATTTGATGATTTAGTAGCCATGTTTGTAGATGGAGTAAAACTTGTTGTAGTTCAAATTGCTTACATGATTATTCCTATTGCAATATTTTTAGTGGTTATAGCAATTTCATCTCAATTATCTGGTGGATGGGCTTTAGTATTGGTTGTTATAGGATTTTTAATTGCATTGATTGCTGGTATAATTGCATATTTGATGCTTCAAATAGGAGTATGTCACATGATATACAATGATGGCCAGTTGTCAAAAGCATTTGCATTTAGTGAAATCAAAGAGATAATTGATGAAATAGGTTGGTTTGACTGCATTTTAACATATGTTGGATTAGTAATTATAACTTGTGTAATTTCAACTGTTGTATCTACAATTATTGGATTTGTATTTACTGCATTTGGCTTTTCAGGATTAATGTTGGGTATTAATACATCTGGTGTATTCCTGTTAGGAATGTTGATTAACATATCAGTTGCAATGTTTTTCGTTGGACCATACTTAAGCATATTCAATTCCAGATCTATTGGATTATTATACTCACTACATCTATAGGCGATTAAAATGTCAAGCATGACAGATTATGTTGTTGAGGGATTAAAATATCCCTTCAATGACATAAAAAAGCTATTATGTTTTGGTGCAATATTTGCAATTTTAAATTTAATATCAATTGCTATCAATACAAAAAATCTTGATATATATAGGGTGGTTGTTAGGCAAGCTAGACAAACTAATGCTTCAATGTTTTCTCTTAAATTTACACAATTGCCTGCAAATGACATTTATCTTGCAATTATTTTGACAATTATCTGTTTTATAATATTATTGTTCATTATGGGATATCAATATAAAATTGTAAAATTTTCAATTAATGAAAGTGATAGCCTCCCAGGATTTGCTGACATATCAAATATATTTGTAAATGGAATTAAATTTCTTGCTGTAGGAGTTGCATATAACATTATTCCTACAATCGTATTAACGATTGGGGTAGTACTGTTGGAAAATTCATCTATGGGGTTAGTTATTACATTTATTGCATTTGTTTTATATTTAATATCTTTTTTCTTTATGATAATGGCATTAGGTAATATGGTTGCAAAGGATAGTATTAAAAAAGCATTTGATTTAAATGAAATAATCTGTAAAATAGATAATATTGGATGGGTAAGGTATGTTGGAATAATCATATTTACTGTTATAATATTTATGATTGTTTATGCTTTTGCAGGATTGTTACTAGGATTTATAACTATATTGTTTGCAAGGGTTTTTTATCAGGCAATAGTTGTATCAGCATTCATGGGTATTATTCAGGGATTATTTATAACTGCTTATACTACTGTATTCTTTAATAGGGTTTGCGGATCAATATACAGGCAATCAATTAAATAGTTTAAATATTTTTAAACATTTTTTATTCTTTTTTTTTAATAGATTTATGGGGGAGTTTAGTTATGGTGGAATATGCTATCGAAACAGTTAATTTGTCAAAAAAATATTCCAATAGTTTCGTTGTAAATTCAGTAAACATGCATGTTGAAAAAGGTAAGATATATGGTCTTTTAGGTAAAAATGGAGCTGGAAAAACTACAACAATGTGCATGCTTTTAAATCTTACATATCCAAGTGATGGAGAAATATTTCTTTTTGGAAAAAATCCGATTGAATATTCAAATGAAATTTATTCTAAAATAGGTTCTATTATTGAAACTCCAGGATTTTATGAGAATTTGACTGCTTATGAAAACCTTCGAGTTATTGCTGAGTTAAGAGGGAATTATAATCATCAAAATATAGAATCAGTTCTTGAAATGGTTAATTTAAGTGATGCCAAATCTAAAAGATTCAAGGATTTCTCATTGGGTATGAAACAGCGTTTGGGAATAGCGGCATCTATTATGCATAGTCCTGATTTACTGATTCTGGATGAACCAATCAATGGTCTTGATCCATTTGGAATTAAGGAGATTAGAACATTGCTCAAACGTTTGTCTCATGAATGTGGAATAACAATTTTAATTTCATCACATATATTGAGTGAAATAGAAAATATTGCTGATGTAATAGGATTCATGGATAATGGAATTTTAATTGAAGAGATTTCAAGAGATGATTTGCATGATATGCTTAATAAATATGTTGAATTTGAAGTATCCGATGTTGAATTAGCTATTTATATTTTAAAACAATTGGAACTTAATGAAAATGAAGATTTCAGTTTTGATAAGGATGGTATTGGGGGAGTAATTCGTTTGTATAGTCATTTAGATATGAGAGATAAGTTTAATTCCATATTTGTTAAAGCGGGTATGGATGTAAAAAAAGTAAATTTGCATGAAGAGAATTTGGAGGAATTTTTTACGCGTTTTGTTTCTAATAATTAAGGAGGAATTTGATGTTAACTTTTATTAAGATAGAATTTTTAAAACTTAAAAGATCTAAAATATTCTTATTGAGTTTAATTGGAGCAGTACTTCCTCCATTGTTAATGTTTATCGCGGTAACATCTTTTGATGAAGGACATAGTTTTGAAATGCTATTTGCAAATGTAAATATGTATATGTCAGCAATGTTTGCTGTTTTAATTTTTGCAATAATCATATCTTACCTATTTGGTAGGGAATATAACGAGCATACTCTAAAAACAATTTTAACAATTCCTGTGTCCAGGGGAAAATTTTTGTTAAGTAAATATGCTATGTTTTTTGTATGGATTGTTATTTTATCAATATTTACTAGTTTTTCAACACTTATATTTGGTTTTGCTGCAGGTCTTGAAGGATTTAGCATAGGAATGTTTATGGATAGTTTTTTACAACTTCTCTATTCAAATGTATTGTTGTTTTTGACATTTTCTCCATTTGTATTCATTTCTTTGTTAATAACAAACATGGTTCCTGCGATGATTGGTGGTGCTGGATTAGCTTTAGTTAATTTGATGGTATATGGTCAGAACTGGGCTCCGTTCGTGCCTTGGGTGTGTCCATATTTAATAGCATCCGGTGAAATAGCTGAGTATAGTACAAGCATTACTTTATCTTATGGTATTATTTTAGCCACATTTTTCATTGGATTATCTATTTCATATATGTACTTCACAAAAACTGATGTCGCACTTTAACTTTATTGTGCAAGAATTCTCCGGCTTCTTTAAGCCGGGGATGAATTGCACATTTTAGTGGATAGTGTCTATATTTTTTTTATGTGGATGGAGTGATGCGTTAGATAGGATTGGACGATTGCTCGTCCGCACCCTCTTAAGAACCGTACGTGTCCGTTTCCAAACATACGGCTCAAGCAGAACTTTATCCGAAAGTTCAGTCATGATATTTCATCGATTCATGAAGTAGTTCTCTTTACTTTTGTCATATGGTGAATTATTGTGTGTTATCATTTTATGTCGCTTAATCTTAGTCCAACTCATTTTAATTAAATGATTCTCTTGTTTAGGACCAGTTAGTACCCATTTTCCACGATGATATCCATCATCGTATTCTGGGAAATATTTTCTTTTAATCCATTTCCAACCTTTATTTTGGTGCAAACGGCGCAAAAACTTATATATTTTGTTCCATATATAGTAATCCATATCAGAAAATATCTTTTTAGCAACAGTAGGTTTCCAATAATTGGCAGTGCCAATTATTAAAGGGTTTAAAGAGTCTATCAGACTGTCCACGTTGTCTCCGTGATGCCATCTGACTCTTTCAGACACTTTAGCTTTAAAATTTTTGATACTATCTTTTGATGGTTTAATCAAACATTTTAAACCTTTATTAGTTTTATATTGTCTGAAATTGAATCCTAGAAAATCAAATCCTTCAGAAATGTGTGTAATTTTAGTTTTATCTTCTGCAAGTACCAATCCTCTCTCGGAAAGGTAGTTTTCAAGAATTTTAGGTACTTTTTCGATGTCTTCTTTAGTTCTTGCGAAAATAACGAAATCATCGGCATATCGAGTAACACGATATTTTCCTTTAGTTTCATAAAATTCTTTGGTTTCACCATTTCGTATTTGAGTTCTCTTCTTGTAAGAGATGTTTAAATAGTCTTCAAGTCCAGTTAAAGCAATATTTGCCAGTAAAGGTGAAAGTAATCCTCCTTGAGGAGTACCACTCGTGGTCCTATTAAACACACCATTATCAACGTATCCTGCTTTTAAGTACCTTTCTACCAGTTTAATCAATGGAAAACCTCTAATTTTACTTAAAATAAACTCGTGAGATAAATTATTGAAGCAATCTTTAAAATCACCTTCAAATACTTCACAAAATTTATTGTTGTGGATAATGTTAAATATTCGTTCTACGGCGTCATGGACTCCTCTTTTCGGCCTAAACCCATAACTGATGGGTTCAAAATTGACCTCCATTTGAGGTTCCAATGCCATGCGAATAATTTCTTGATAAACCCTATCAATAACAGTAGGAATTCCCAAAGGGCGTAATTTACCATTTTTCTTACGAATATAATGTCTATACGCAGGTTTAGGAACATGTTTAGATATATTCCTAGTTTTGAGTTTATCAACTAATTCTCCACGTTGTTTATCAGTTTTGATGACTTTTCCATCGATTCCAGGTGTTCTTTTACCTTTATTAATTTGTGTAACACGTTTAACTGCCATTAAAATGGCAGATGTACTTCTCACCAATATTCTTTGTAAATCTCGTACTTTTCTTGAATCTCCTATGCTTTCGGCATGATATATCCGTTTCTGTAACTTATCTATATACTTCTCGACCTTGTACCAATTGATACAAGACCAATCCGTAGCGTATTGTGCTGTGGACTCATAAACATCATTGTTTTGAGCGTATCTCATCTTATCACTAATCCTTTGAATAAATTACTTATTTTCCGTTTTATATTCACGTTTTCCACCAATCAGAAGTCTGCCATGTTATCCATGCCACACACGAAGGTGTGGTATCCATTATAGTTATTATTCCCACTATTTCCTATTGTCTTTCGACTGTTAATGGCTTTTGCTTTCTCTGATATCCATTACCTCCCAAGGAATTAGGCTTCATTTACAATCCGCTTACTCACAGATAGTTGTGAGATCTTGTGAGGCTTACCAAGTTGATCTACTTCAGAAGCGAATGAATTAAGGTTCAATCTATACTCCGGCAAATTACTGTAAGGTTATGACTAAATAATCACGTAATCATTGATTATTTCTATGAATTTGCTATTCAATAGTAGTTAAATTAAGTTTAACGTTGCATTCTACCTATTGGCTTGATTTACGAAGCTTACAATTGTTCACTTACGTTAACCTTTTTCACTCTTTCCCTAGCACATAAGTACAATGAATGCTTTATACTTATTTATGCATAATATCATGCAACCTCATAATCAATTACTCGATTATGAGTTTCAATGGGGAAAATCCCGTCATAACTGGGATTGAAATAAGATTTCACTGATTTAAATGGGAAATAGACCCTAGCTTGTCGCACGATTACTTTTCAAATGCTTTCGGATAAATGCCATATAATATGTAGGTTTATAATATGTAATATAGAAAGATGGGGGAAAAACTTCAATAAGTTAATTTTTTTCCTTTTTTTTTTAAGCACGGTTTCATAATAATTTTTTAAAAAAAACAATCCTTTTAGTGATTATATTTTTTTTAGTCACTAGGATGATGTTTTTTTTTTAGGATTTTTTTTATAATTTTAATAAAATGTGGAAAAAAAGATGTTGAAAAAAAATGTGCGATAAAACTTTTATTTTAACGGATAAGGTTGAATTTGTTCCTGATGAAGAGATGGAAAAGGAATTATGGTTTAATATTAATGCCAGTGCTTTTGTGTACAATAAAACATTGGAATATAGTATTTACCGTGAAAATCTAGTTAAAGAATTCGCAATAGGCAACAAATTTAAAGTAAACCGCACATACACACAAAAAATAGTTAAAACATTAAAAAAACATTATCCTTTTCTAGAAGATGCTGATTCTACCTGCCTTCAAGCATCCACTGATAGACTAATAAAAGCCTATGAAGGATATTATGACCACAGAACCGGCGCTCCAAGATTTAAAAAACGTAAAAAAAATCCTGTAACTTCTATTACTCTTCGAAACAATTTTTATGATACCAAAGAAGGTAATGTAGGGGCTATTAGGTGGTTGTCTGAAAATGAATTACGAGTGACTAAACTGGGAAAAATAACCGTTAAGCATAGAAGACACATCAAAGGTAAAATTAAAGAGGCTACATTAAAATATGAAAACGGACGCTGGTACGTATGTATAGTATACGAATTAGATGAAAATAGACATGGTGAATTTTCCTATGGAGGATTATATGTCGGAATAGATGTTGGAATAACTGACTTTTTAACATTTTCCAACGGAAAAGTGATAGCCAAACCTGACCTGAAGAAAATAAACGGAAGAATACAGTATTACCAACAAAAACTCGACGGCAAAAAAGAAGGCGGATCCAACTGGAAAAAAACACTAAAAAAACTCCACAAATGGATAAGAAAGAAAAACAACGTAGTAAACGACTATTACCATAAAATATCCTATAATATAGTCAAACACTGCCAATTCATAGCCATGGAAACACTCAACATTCGAGGAATGATTAAAGGTAACTTAAGCCGAAGCATACATGAAATCGGATGGGGAAAACTCATAGAAATGATAAAATACAAAGCAGAATTATATGGTCGTGAATTCGTACAAATCGATCGTTGGTTTCCATCGAGCAAAAAATGCCATGTTTGTGGAGAAATCAATCACGACTTAGGTCGTGAAGAAAGAGAATGGGAATGTCCCCATTGTCATGCAGTACATCAAAGAGATGTAAATGCTGCAAAAAACATTTTAGACGAAGGTCTACGCGCCACTGGTTCAATGGTGCTATGCTTAGTAGATTTCATGCCTAATAGTCAAGGAAAATCCATATATTATTATGAATGGAAATGCTTTGACGAAAAAATAGGCATGGCCTAAGAATCTTCGGCTTCTACAAGCCGGAGAGGTTCAAATAGTATATTTATGATGTGATATTATGAATGATTTTGAGAATCAAAAGTTCTGTCAATCTTGTGCAATGCAATTAGCTGAGGATAAACTCTTTGGAACTAAATGAGGATGGTACAAAAAATGAAGAGTATTATATTTATTGCTTTAAAAATGGTGAATTTACATCAGACATGTCAATGGATGGAATGATGAATTTCTGCATTGGAAAAATGGTTGAGGTTCACCCTGAAATTGATGTAAATGAAGCATCTTCAATGATGAAAGAAATATTTCCAAAATTGAAAAGATGGGCAAATGATTAATTACCATCATTTTTTTATTTTTCTTAATTTTTAAAGTCAGTAATTTCATGCTTTAACAGTAGTTAATCAAAAAGTATTTTATATAAAAAATCAATATATTTAATTAATAGAATAATTATATTATAAATTATACTTTTTATGTATTATTTTATGTGGGCTGGTAGCTCAGATGGGAGATCGTCGCCTTGGCATGGCGGAGGCCCCGGGTTCAAATCCCGGTCAGTCCATTCTAATTTATTTAATTAATGAAAATTGTGATTTAAATATGATATTAATAGCTCAAAATCATTTACAGCTAATATTGGAAATAGGGATAATGATATTCATCTTACTGGTATTTATCCTTAATTTAGTTCCATTATCTTTAAGCGTAGTAACTTTTCTATCTCTGTTCTTGGCTGGAGGATTCACTCTTCTTTTCGGAGCGGATATTGCATTGCTTGTAGTATCTTCAAGTCAGGCAGAGTTTACGCACCCATTCGGTCCAATTGCACTTTTAGGTGCGGTGACTGCTTTAGCATCGCTGAAAGTGATGAAAACGTCGGGGGTTGACGTTAGACCTCTTAGAAGATTTGTAATTTTATTCATTGCGGGTATTACTATTTTCGGTGGATTAATGCACAGGTCTTTTCTTTTATTATGGATATTAGGTTTATTTATTGGTTATACAATATTGTCCAAATCATTCAGGGAAAAATCTATATTCACTGCTAAAAGAATTTTAATCTTTTTGGGAGTTGCTGTTGCAGGATTTTTAAGTTTGGAAGTTATTGCAAGAGTTAGTGGAATGACAATCTTTTCACCTATGTTGAGATTGGGTAGGATTGAGCAGTATTCAACATCAAGTGTAAAAATGGTATTGAATAATATTCAGCTTATAGGACACAATGGAAACGCTTCTTACTGGGGAGCTGAAGGAACAGCATTCGCTGAAGGTTACATTACACTTCCTATGCAATTGGTTTTATTCTTTGGTCTACCGTTCCCAATGTTCTTTGGTATATTGGTTAACCAAAAGGATACAGTCGATTATATGCTTCCGGGTATTTTAGGTTATGGATTTGACTTCGGATATTTGGGTCTTATAGGTTTAGTTGTATTTGTTTTAGGAACTATAATTATTGGTTTTAAAATATTGGCTATGTACAGAGAGAAAAGGGAGAAAAACAGTAAAAAATACTTAGGTAAAGAAGTATTGTTAACCGGTGCATTAGCAGCTTTCTGTTCACAGTCATTAATTGGTTTATTTATCTTTAATAGGACTATTAACGGTACTGCACTTTTATCATTCATGTTCTTGGGATGTCTTATATTGGCAAATGCAGTTACCTTGAAATCAAGAACATAATTTGGGAGAGTATTATATGAAAGCTTTAATTTTATTGGGGTGTCCGGAAACCCCTTCACAAACTCCAATGGCAGTTTATGCTTTTAGCAAATTGACAAAATTGGGATATGATGTTACAATAGCTGCTAATCCTGCAGCTGCTAAATTGGTTAAAGTATCAGACCCTGAAGGTTTTTACAATTTGAACATTGTTGATTTGGAAAGAACTTTGGGTGAAGTCAGTGAAGGAGATTATGATTTGCTGGTTGGTTTTGTTCACAAGGATGCCGCAGCGGCATTTTTCGTAACATTTGATCAGATATTGAATACCAAATCCATTGCTTTGGTCTTTGAAAGAGATTTGGATTTAGTTGGTCAGTTTGTTGAAATGATTGAAGAAAGCGGAAGCAAAGCTAACATTTATGCTGTAAGAGCATTCCACAATCCTTCCCCGATTAAGATTAATTTTGATAAAGCTTTAAAGGAGTTGGAATAAGATGTCATTCTGTTTAGATACTTATCTTCAGCAATCTGACAATTATGAAATTCATGCATCAAAAGCAGGTTTTAAGGACTGTGCAATGATTATCCGTTTTAAAGCTGATGAAATTGTATATGTAAAGCCAGGCGATGAAGTCTTAGGAGTTCGCGTCATCGGAATTCCACCTATTCCTATTGGAATCGATGATGAGAAGGGAACTGTTTTCATTCCATATACAAAACCATGTCACGGTACTTCTGTAGTGGAATTGCCTATTGATGCTGAAGAAATTAACAATATAAGAAAATTGAATACTCAATAAGTGATTTTTATGCGTTCCACAGTTGTCGGTAGTTATCCCGTTGAATTAAAAGAGGCTTCTGGCTTTAAAGATAAACTGCTTAAATCTGTTGGAGCATATGATCCTTTTAAGGATTCAATTAAGCAGGCTGTATTTTCTCAACTTGATGCCGGTGTCGATATAATATCCGACGGACAGGTAAGGGGAGATATGGTTTCTAGTTTTTCAAAATTTATTCCCGGATTTAAGATTGAGGATGGAAATACATTCATTGTTTCAAAAATCAGAAATCCTACCGGTGAAATTTCAGTTAAGGACTTGCTTTATGCTAAAAATTTAATTAAAGAGTATTATAATGGCAACATTCCTGAAGGTAAGGGAATCAAGGGAATTGTCACAGGTCCTTCAACCATTATTCATTCATCAAGAATCACTTCTTTTTATAAGGAAAAGGATGATGCCATAATTGATTTGGCACACAGTCTAAAAAAGGAAGTGGATGCAATTGAAAACAAAGTAAAACCTGTATATATTCAGGTGGATGAACCATTTTTATCAACCGGTATGGTAAATATGAAAGTTGCACGTGAAGCTATTGAAATATTGCACGAGAATTTAAGCATTCCATTGGCTATGCATGTTTGCGGTACTCTTCAAGATGCATATAAAGACCTTTCAAAATTCAATGTTGAAATTTTGGATTTTGAATTTGCAGGAAACAACGTTAATTTAGATATCCTGGAAAAAAATATATCTTTATTCAAAGGCAAAAAAATAGGATTCGGATGCATTGATTCATCTAAAAATGAAGTTGACTCCGAACAGGAAACCGAAGAGCTGATATTAAAAGGAATTGATATTGTTGGTGAGGATAATATTTTACTTGATCCGGATTGCGGATTAAGAAGGGCACCGATGGATGTGGCATTTAAAAAATTAAAATTAATGAATGATATTAAAAATCATTACATGTAACTTTTTTTATTTTCAACGTCCCACGTTGCAGGCCTGTTAATAAAGCAGGTACTTGTTTTTTTCCAGTAACAGTTGTTGCAGAGTTTGCATTTGCTTTCTGCTTCATCATCCATTTGCCAGTCAATTAAAAAACTAGGGTCATATACAAATGGTCTTTGCATTGAGATAAAGTCAATGTTGGTTTCATTTAGAATTTTATTAATTTGGGATTTGCTGTTGACTCCACCGCCCATTATGACCGGAATGTTAACGCTGTCAATTATTCTTTCACATTCTTCAGTCAATAGATTTATTTTTTCAACTTTCATGTCATGAATTTCAGGGGAAGTCCTGTCAATATTTTCCTTTGAGAAATACTGTGGAGAGCGTGGTCTTGTGATTTGAAGGCTGTCAACGCCAAATTTTTCAAGCAATTTAGCTATTTCAATAGTGTCTTCAATAGTAGATCCTCCAGCCTGAATATCAAAGGCATTTAGTCTGCAGTTGATATGCAGGTTAGTAGTTTGTTTTATGACTTTAATCATTTCAAGAACGATTCTCAAACGGTTCAAAGTATTTCCACCATACTTGTCAGTTCTCTTATTGAATGACGGGCTTATGAATCTGGTCAGGAAATAATAATTTCCCAATGCAATTTGCACACCGTCAAAACCTGCATAATCTATTTTCTGGCAGACTTTAATGAAATCCGTCTGAATTTTTCTTATGTCTTCAATGGATACATCCTCAACACGCATATTGTGCTCGGCATGCTTGTTGAACTGCACGAATCCGAGCTGTGCAAAGATTGGAACATCATAAACATGTACAAGATCAGTCAAATCTTTCATTTCACGAACAAACCTTCTGAAATGTGGTGTATGGGAATATTTTGAAAAGGCATCCCTTGGATACAGAGATATCAGTTCAGTAATTATCAATCCAACACCGCTTGCAGCGAGGTTTTCGTAACGGTTATATATTTCGGGAGTCAAGTTTCCTGATTGTTCCCTTTCAGACTCCCATAAGCCGGTTCTTACAATACGGCTGTTAAGGTTTAAATCTCCAAATTTACAAAAATCAAATAAATCTTTCATGTATAATATTATAAGTAAAAATACTATAAAAGCATATATTATATTATGAATAACTTAACATTCAGAAATGCATCCGAAAGTGATGTCGGTTTGATTTTGGAATATATCAAAAAACTGGCAGATTATGAAAATCGCTTGGATGAAGTAATTGCAACAGAAGACAGTTTAAGAAAATGGATTTTTGATAAAAAACAGGCTGAAGTCATTTTTGCTCTTGAAGATGGAAAGGAAATAGGCTTTGCATTATTTTTCTTAAGCTTTTCAACTTACATATCCAATGTCAATCTGCATCTGGAGGATTTGTATATAGATCCTGAATATCGCGCAAAGGGATATGGAAAAGCATTGCTTAAAAGATTAGCCCAAATTGTCATTGAAAGAGGTTACGGCAGATTTGAATGGACATGTTTAGACTGGAATCAGCCAAGCATTGACTTTTATTTGTCTTTGGGCGCTGAAAAGAAGGATTGGAATGTTTTTCATTTGACCGGCGAGAATTTGAAAAAACTTGTGGATGATGTGGAATGATGGAATGGAAGCTGAAGAAATTTGATGATTTGACTTCTGATGAATTATACGGAATCCTTAAGCTGAGAAGTGAGGTTTTTGTTGTGGAACAGGACTGCGTCTATCAGGATTTGGATGATAAGGACCAGCTTTCCTATCACTTATTTCTTGAAAATGATGGTGAAACTGTTGCCGTTTCAAGATTTATTCCTGAAAACGTTTCATATGAAGAAATGTCAATCGGAAGGGTTGTCGTAAAGGAAAATTTTAGAGGTCAGGGATTGTCAAAAATCATGATGAAAAAGGCAATTGATTTCATTGTCGATGATTTGGGCAAAAGCGAAATCAGACTTTCAGGTCAGGCTTATTTAGTTGATTTTTATGAGAATTTAGGATTTAAAAAAGTTTCTGATGTGTATATGGAAGACAATATTGAACATTTTGAATTCCTGTACTGTGACGGTGAGTAAATATGAAGAGATTATTGATTTTATTTATATTATTTTTTGTGTCAATCGCTTGTGTTTCTGCAAGTGATGATTTAAATGCAACAGATAGCTTAAGCATATCTGATAGTGATGAGATTATAAATTCAGGCGATTTTTCCCAATTGCAGAATTTAATTAATGCGGCAGGTGAAGGAGATACGATTTCACTGGCTACTGATTATGTCGGCGGCGGTGAGATAAATGTCAATAAGCAGTTAACCATTGACGGAAACGGTCACAGCATCGATGCATCACATGCCTCAAGAATATTCATGATTAATGCAGACAATGTTGTTTTGAAAAATTTAAGACTTCTCAATGCTAATACTGACATGTGGGGAGGAGCTATATATTGTGAACATCCTTTGACAATAGATAATTGTGAATTCATAAGTAATCATGCCAAATACAAAGGAGGAGCATTATACAGTTTTACAGAATTAACTGTTATAAATACGATATTCAGTAAAAATTCTGCTGAAAATGGTGGTGCGGTATATTTAGAATCTTCACATGCTCTTTTTAAAAATGTAAAATTTTTAGAAAATCAGGCAGACTGGAGTTCAGGTGCATTATTATCATTATATGAATCCAACACTACTGTTGAAGGATGTATTTTTATTAATAATTATGCAACTCAATATTCCGATGCTGTTTGTGGAAATAATTATTTGAATATCATAAATTCAAATTTTGTCTCAGACAGGAATAATTTGGAATTCATATATTATTTTGATGATTGGGATGGCCGGGATGGCAATTTATATTTAATGAACAATGAAATGACATCTTCATATCCATGGGATATATATTATCGAGGTGACACACCAATATCTTCTCCAATCTATTTGAAGTTTGAAAATCATACTGTTAAATCTGGAGATATGATTAAAGTTGGCAACATTTATGATGATGTGGGAAATACAATACAAATTGATTTATCCAATCCGATAACTCTTGAAGTTTATGATAAAAACAATAATCTTGTTGAAAAGACCAATCCGTCATTCAATAAGGATTCAGGATATGCTTATACTGTTAATCTAAAAGATGGAATTTACAGGCTATCCGGCAGCATTTCCAAAGATATTTCAAGTGACTGCACTGTCATTGAAGGTATTTTGAAAGTGGGCAATACTGATGAAAAGTTCAACGCCAAAGTCACAACCTCATCAAAGAAAAACAAGTCCGGTGTCGTATTGACATCTGTGTTAGAGCCTGCATCAGCAACAGGAATTATCACTTTCAATATAAACGATAAGAACTACACTTCAACAGTTATAAATGGAAAAGCCAGTATAACCATATCAGATTTGGAAAATGGGACCTATGCTGTAAGGACATTCTATTCCGGTGATAATATATTCAATGCAGCAACTGCACAGGACATAACTGTAATTGTCGGACCGTCTGATATTGTAATCCGTGCCGATAACCTGACCAAGTACTTTGGAGGTCCTGAAAGATTTGCAGTATCACTAACAGATAAGCAGGGCACTCCAATATCAGGCCAGAATGTAATCATTTCAATCAATAGCCAATCCTATGAAAGAATAACTAATTCAAATGGACAGGCAAGCATTGCAGTTAATTTAAACAGTGGAGTTTACGATGCATTAGTCGAATATGATGGTGAAGAAATCTCATCAACAGTAACTGTCAAGTCAACAGTTTCCGGCAAGGACATAACAAAAATATATAAAAACCAGACACAGTATTATGCCACATTCATCGACACGAAAGGTAATCTTCTTAAGAATACTGAAGTCGAGTTTAATATCAACGGTGTGTACTATAAAAGAACAACCGACAGCAATGGTGTTGCAAAAATGAACATTAATCTTAATCCTAACACATATATCATTACAGCTAAAAATCCTAATTCCGGCGAACAGTATACCAACAGGGTTACTGTTCTTGCGAATATGGACCAGAATAATGATTTGACTAAATATTATAGGAATGATTCACAGTATACCATCAGGTTGCTTGATGATGAGGGTAACCCTGTAGGCGCAAATGAAACCGTTGTGTTCAATATTAATGGGGTGTTCTACACGAGATATACCAATGCAAGCGGTGTTGTAAAGCTTAACATTAATTTGGCTCCTGGAGATTATATTTTAACTGCAGAATATAAGGGACTTAAGACATCAAATAAGATTAAGGTATTGTCTATATTAAGTGCAGAAGACTTGAAAATGTCCTATAGGGATGGATCTAAATTCGTTGCAACTCTTTTGGATGGTCAGGGTCATGCTTTTTCAGGCCAGAATATAACATTCAATATCAATGGTGTTTTCTATACAAGAATGACTGACGGTAATGGTGTGGCCAGATTGAACATCAATCTGATGAGTGGTGAATATATTATTACAAGTTCGTATAACGGATTGAACATAGCAAATAAGGTTACAATAAGTTAAAGAATTGAATCTTTAACTTATTTTTTTTTAAACTGCCTTGTTTCCCCTTTCGCCGGTTCTAATTCTTATAACTTCTTCTACATCGGATACAAATATTTTACCGTCTCCAACTTCTCCCGTTCTTGCGCTATCAATTATGATATCTATAATTTCATCCAAATCTTCTTCTTTTACTATCAGTTCAACTCTTGTTTTTGGAATCAGATCAATACAGTAACTGGAACCTCTGTATGATTCTTTTATCCCTATTTGTCTTCCTCTTCCTTTTACGGTTGAAACATTCATTCCTTCACAACCGGCTGTTAAAAGGGCTGTTTTAACAAGTTCGAATCTTTCTTCACGTATGACCGCAATAATTCTTTTCATATTATCTCCTCAAATTTAAAGTCTGTATCCGGATTCCTCATGCAATGCAGTATCCAATCCAGTAATTTCTTCGTTGTCTTCCACTCTTAATCCTATAGTAATATCTAATGCTTTTGCTATTATTAAACTTACTGCAAACGTATATATTGCCGTTGCAACAACAGCTATAATCTGTATTGTCAACTGTCCGGGATTTCCGTAAAAGAGTCCTGCAACTCCGTTTATTGCAGGTGAAGCAAATAATCCTGTTGCTATCAGTCCCCATACTCCTGAAAGTCCGTGAACTCCAAATACATCCAGTGCATCATCGTATCCGAATCTTGTTTTAAGGTTGTAGATTGCATAGTATGATATTAATGATGCTACAATACCGATTACTATTGAACCTGAAAGGCCAACGAAACCTGCTGCAGGAGTAATTGCAACTAATCCTGCAACTGCACCAGTGATTGCACCTAAGACTGTTGGTTTTCCTACATTTATCGTATCTAAAATTACCCATGCAATCATTGCGGCTGCTGCTGCGGTATTTGATACAAGTATTGCTGAACCTGCCAGTCCGTTAGCTGCAAGTGCGGATCCTCCGTTGAATCCCATCCATCCGAACCACAGAAATCCTGCGCCTAAAATTGAATATCCCAGGTTATGTGGGAGAAGTGATGTATCTTTTCTTTTTCCGAGAATGAGTGCTAATGCAAGTGCTGAAAAACCGGAATTGACTTCTACAGCCACACCTCCTGCAAAATCTATTGCACCCATATTCATCAGCCATCCTCCACCCCATATCCAGTGGCATACTGGGATGTATACAAGGCTAACCCATAATATGGTGAATATAATCCATGATTTGGTTTTCATTCTTCCGACTATTGAACCAGATACGATTGCTGCAGTCAGTGCTGCAAAGGTTAGTTCAAATCCTGCAAATACGTATGTCGGTATAGTATCTGTCAGTGAATTTACTCCTATTCCTTCCATTAATAGATTTTCCGGTATTCCTATAAATCCAAGCAAAGTTGATGATGAAAATGAAAGCTGATATCCGTATAGAATCCAAATTAGGCTAGCTATTGAAAAAGCTATTAATGATAGAAACATTGTATTTAACACGTTTTTTCTTTTTGATAATCCTCCATAAAAAAATGCTATCCCTGGAATTGTCATTAGCAGAACCATTATTGTTGAAACGAGCATCCAGGCTGTATTTCCTGTACTTAAAACCATAATTATCACAACATATATTAAGCTTCGGAAGGTGGAAGCCATCTTCCGACATAAAATATTTTGTAAAAACTACTATATAAATGTTAAATGTTTTTTAAAAATAATTAGAAAAATAAAAAATTGTTCAAAAAAGAGTTTTCCCTAAATGTTAGGGAAAATAAATTTATCTGTATTCATGTTTGAAATTAGCATCATATAGCTTGGATGGTGTAAAGTCACCCGGGTCTAGGACATCTCCAACTACAATCATTGCAGTCTTCGTAATATTGGCATCTTTAACTTTGCCTGCAATATCCTTTAAGGTTCCTCTAATTATTTCCTGGTCTGGCCATGTTGCCTTTTTGACCACTGCCACTGGGGTGTCTTCAGTGTAGCCTTCAAGCAGTTCATCGACTACCTTGTCAATCATTGATATTCCAAGGAAAATGCACATTGTCGCATTATGTTTTGAAAAGCTTCTGATGCTTTCCAGCTCTTTTTTGGGTGTTCTTCCGGCAGGCCGCGTAATGATGACACTTTGTGAAACTTCAGGAATTGTCAGCTCTGCTTCAAGAGCACTTGCCGTTCCAAATAATGAGCTTACTCCAGGAATTATTTCGTATTCAATGTTAAGTTTCTTCAATTCACGAATCTGTTCTCCAATAGCTCCGTATATTGCAGGATCTCCAGTGTGAACACGTGCAACAAGCTTGTCTTCTTCAATTGCCTTTGCCATAATGTCAATGGTTTCTTCAAGATTCAAATAAGCACTATTGTGAACATCGCAATTTTCTTTTCTTGGAGCCAATACATCTTTGTTAACAAGGGAACCTGCATAGATAATAACATCCGCTTTTTCAATAACTTTTCTTCCTTTAACTGTAATCAGATCAGGGTCCCCGGGGCCTGCTCCAATAAAAATAACTTTAACTGTCATAAATATTGTTTTATTTAATCTAGTATATATTTATTGTCTGGGATAATTTTACTCATTAAAGACATTATTGCCTTTAAAAATGAGTAAATTTTATTAATTTTAAAGATAACTTAAAATTATGGACAATCAAGGTTTCATATCTGTAGAATTTTTATTTTCATTATTTATCATATTAATAGTGGCTACTGGATTGATTGTTTATTCTCAAAATACTATCAATTCCAGTTTAAATATTGAATCTGAGTTTAACCACAGGCTGATTCTGGATGATGTAGCAAATACACTCAATCAGGTTGATTCCAATGGTGAATTTTATTCAAAATATATAAAATTACCCAAAACCAATAAAAATTATGTGCTGATATTGGAAAAGAATAAATTGACTATAGAATATGATGATAAAAAAGGTGAAATGGCGGTTCCTTTTATTGAACCATATTCAACCTATAAAATGTATCCTGGCCGTATATATCTAATAGAAAAAACACATGAGGGGAAAATTTTGATAAAATGATTCTTGAAAGTAGAGGACAGATAAGTGCAGAATATTTGCTGCTGTTAGGTTCATTGATTGTTATTTTGATGATTTCTATATCTTTTATAGCATCCCAAAATGAACTGACAATGGCAATGGTGGCAGCAAGAAGTGGAGTGAATGAAGGAAGCCTTTATGCATCTAGTGCAATCTACCCGTCGGATACATTCAACGACTATTCCAAAAAGGGCTATGAAATTTTAATTCCATCTTCGGTTGAAATAGTAAATATCAGCTATACTGATATGGGTCATGACCCAAACTTTGACAAGCAGAAAATTCAATTCATGGTTTATGCCCATTCATCAAAGGAGTTGGATAAAAAAGAACTTGATTCTATAGGTGACCGGATAAATTATAATTTGAGAAAATCCCTAGCTCTGACTTTTGAGACTGCCGGTTCAACAAACAAACTTTTCAATCCGGTTTTTTCAAAGCATTATATTTTCACAACAGCAAATGTTAAATGGATTTAGAATATATAATTTAGTAGGTGTAAAATATGGAAGACAGATTTGAAAAAGGCATGAACATATTAAAAATCACAAATGAGGAAACTATTGAAGACATATTTAAAGAGCTTGAGGATATCGCTCCTGATTTAGGACGTTTCATTGTTGAATTTCCATACTCAGAAATTTATACAAGAAAAGAAGTTGATTTGAAAACTCGGGAGTTATGTACTGTAGCTGCATTGACCGCTATTGGAACAATTCCTCAGCTTAAGGACCATATCAATGCTGCTTTGGCTGTTGGAAATACTCCCCGTGAAATTGTTGAAATTATAATGCAGATGTCTGCTTATGCAGGTTTTCCAAAGGCTATTAATGGTATAATGGCAGCAAAAGAGGTTTTTAAACAAAAAGACTTGCTTCCAGTGGAGTGAATTTATGTATTCTGAAGAAGAAAAGAAAACATTGATGAAAGAGCTTAAGGAAATGGAATCACTTAAGGTGGATACAGGAAGTGAAGGTGAAATCCTGCAGAATGACATTATTGACTTTATCACTGAAGGCAATGGAGATAAATATGATTTGATTTCAAGAATAGAACTGTTCACATATGCTTTCAAGTTGTTTTCTAGAAAAGAAGTAACTTTAAGTGATAATCAATTTATTGTATATTTAAATGATTCTATTTTGGATTATGAAAAAATTGAATTGATAAAAAAAGATTTTAATAAATTTGAACTGGTTATAGAAGCGGTTGAAGATAATAATGAAATATTGATAAATTTGAATTTTACATATCATTATTAAATTTTAAAAACTTTTCTTGCATTGTTGGTAGTAATGCTATCAACAGTTTCTATATCTTCATTTTGAATTTCAGCTATTTTTTTAACTGCCTTGACTACATTTGCAGGTTCATTTCTCTCTTCTTTTGTCATGGCTAAATAAGGACTGTCAGTTTCAGTTAATATGTGGTCGAGAGAAATGTTTTTGATTAATTCCTGATGTGCTTTTGAGTAGCAGAGCATTGTAGAAAAGCTCATGAAGTAATTGTCCTTTTCCATTATTCTTCTGGCAGTTTTTAAACTTCCGCTGTAGCAGTGAAATATTACATATGGAATATCCTCATAGTCAAGCACGATATTCAGCGCTTTTTTTTCACAGTCCCTTACATGCATAAGCAACGGAACCTTATAATCGTTAGCTATTTCAATAAAGCTCAAAAAGATTTCTTTCTGTTTTTCACGTAATGCCTTATCCTTGACGTAAAAATAGTCCATTCCCACTTCTCCAATTGCAACAATGTTATTGATGTTATCAATCAGATGGGTGTGTGCCTGTTTCAATTCTTCATCACTACAATTCTGTGAAGATACTGGGTGATAGCCAAAAGACGGATAGATAAATCCTTCATATTTTGAACATAAATTCAAAACTCCTTGATTACTTTCATATCCTATTCCAGATACTATTACTGCATCCAATTTGTCTTTTGCACGGGCAATGACTTCACTACGGTCTTTATCATATTCTTCAAAGTCAATATGGCAATGTGTATCTATCATTTCTTATACTCCAAATCTTCTTTCTCTTGCCTGGTATGACCTTATAGCCCTTAAAAAATCAACTTTTCTCAGTTCAGGCCATAATGTTTCACAGAAGTACAGCTCTGAATATGATGATTGCCATAACAGGAATCCGCTTAGGCGTTCTTCACCGCTGGTTCTTATGATAAGATTCGGATCATCGATTCCTTCGGTGTAGAGGTTTTTGCTAACCAATTCCTCATCAACATCATCGACTGTAATCTTTCCTTCCTGAACGTCTTTGATAATCTTTTTGAATGAATCGATAATTTCAAGTCTTCCATCATAACCGATAGCCAAGTTTAAGAATCTTTTATTGTAATTTTTTGTAGCCTCTTCAGCTTCGTCTATAGCTTCTTTCACGTCATCTGGAAGAAGTTCAGTTCTTCCGACAACTTTGACCCTAACTTCATTTTTATGGATTTTTTCATGGTCTACTAATCTTTTGAAGTTAATTACAAAAAGCCTCATCAATCCTTCAACTTCATTTTGTGGTCTATTGAAGTTTTCAGTTGAAAATGCATATACTGTAATTATTTCAATTCCAAGTTCAATGCTCCAGTCCAAAACATTTTCTAAAGTATCTACTCCAAGCTCATGACCTTTAATGACATCTATATTTCCTTGGAGTTTGGCAAACCTTCTGTTACCGTCCATAATGATAGCTACATGTTTCGGCATTTTATTTGGATCCAAGTCCCTTGATATGTACCAATCATATAGTCTATAAATTATATTTTCTCCCATTTGTATTACCCGAAAGTTGTTATTATATAATATATGTTATTTGTTGTTTTTAAATATTGGCTAATTTGTATGCTAATTTCAAGCTTCTCAAATATCCATTTGTATTTTGGTCACGGCTTGTGTCAATGTAAATGCTGTTTATACCAAAGGTAACAGCTCCACAGCTTGGCCAGGAATTTACTAAAACCAATGTTCTAAATATTATGTTCCCTATAATTCCATCAGGAGCTATTATAACATTACATTTATCTTTTATAGCTTTTTCAATCAGAATATAATGGTTTTTCACTTCAAAATCACTATTCTTTCTAATCAAATCAGTTAACATTTCACTTTCATCGATGGATTGGGATATTTCCTCACTTCTTCCATAATCTCCCTTTCTACCGGATGCCATAACTGCAATTTTTGGCTTTTTGGATTGCTTTTTTAGAAATTCTCCACAATGTATGGCTATTTTCAGCTTGTCCTCAAGTGTTGTTCCCTCATCAATTCCGACTGGAGTCAGGAGAAATTCAACATTGTTGCCGTTGACATATGTTGCTCTGGATATGTCGCTGAATTTAGCATTAAGCTGTTTCATGACACTTGATGCAGGCAAAGATCCTCTTATTACTGCATCTACTTTTTCATTTAATATTGCATTGACCAAATCGTTGTCATTGTCAGCCAGTTCTATTTCAACATCATCTTTTTCTTGTTTAAAAATTTCGCATGCTTGGATAATGTCTTTGTTTTTTCCTATTCCGACAGTAATTTTTATCATTAATATTAATTGTGCCTAAAATGTTATTTATATATTATTCCATTTTTCTTTTTAATTTTGCATTATTATTATTGAACATATCTGTGCAATGAATTAAAATTACTCAAAATTGTACAATAAATTTAATATACTATAAATATTATAATAATGTTTATGAAAGAGGAAGAAATTTTACATTCATTAGGTTATGTGATGGCATCATCATACAGGCTCAGTGTTATAAAATATATAGGCAATGGTGTAAAAATACCATCAGACATTGCAAAAAAAATAGGTGTTAGAACAAATCATATATCAAATGTTTTAGCTGATTTAAAAGAAAATGGTTTGGTTGTTTGTTTAAACGAAGATGCCCATAAAGGTAGATTATATAAAAATACTGAATTATCATTAGAGATTTTAAAATATTTAAAAGAAATGGATTAAAAAAATAAAAAAGTATATGATTAGTTAAAATCATCAATAGCATTATTTACCAATTCAATAACACTATCTCCTAAATCAGGATACTTATCGCTTATGGCTATTGGAATGTTATCACAGTATACCACTTCAAGACCTGCATTGATTGCATCTTTTGTTGCTACATCTACAGCAGCGGCTTTAAGTTCGGTTAACATCACATCAGCCTTATCCATATACTTTTCCATATCTTCTTTTAAAAGTGGTCTGTTGGATAAGTGGGATGTGGTTCCAACAACTTCACATGAATATTTTTCTTCTAAATAATCAACTAATTTGTCTTTTACTTCTTCAGGAGCTGTTGTTGCAAACAGTACTTTTTTACCTGAAATGTCTTCTAACGGTTTAGGTCTAAACACTGTAGAAATTACGGTCGCATCAGGATTTATTTCACTGATGAATTTCTCAATTTCAGCTATTTTTTCTTTGCTTGCCATAGGCTCTTCACACATGGTTAATATAATTAAATCACCTAGTGAAATTCTATATGGCCCAAAATATGTTGTTAAATTGCTTGTAGGTTGGTTTGCTCCAATCAACACTATTTTTTTATTTGTCTTAATTGGTGGTATAGCAGCTCCACTTCCTTCAAATATTGCAAATTTGGAGTCTACTTTGTTAGCTAGTATTGCACCTTTTTTCATATTTGTTAAAAAGACTTCACCTGCCATACCTCCACCACAGCGTCTGCATCCTATTGTCAATATTCTGCTCATCAACGCATCTTCCCAATGATCGCTTGCAGCATGAACTCCTTTCTGTGATTGCTCTAGTAAAAATTCTGCAGAAATTTCAAGCTCTTCTCCATGAACGATTTCAGGTTCTTCAGGACCTCCTCTTCCCATAGCTATAACACATGGTTCATAACCTTTTTTATCGATTAATCTGGAGACAAAACCTGAAACAGCTGTTTTTCCAATACGTTTTCCGGTTCCTAAAATTGTGATGGATGGCTTTTTCATAACGTCATATTCACTGTGAGGTTCAAATTTAAAGTCCGGACCTTGGTATGTAATTCCTTCATTCAAAACTTTGCATGCTATTTTGAATCTTTTAGGATAATCCAGGATAGGCTCATCACTTAAATCCATTACCGTATCAATGTCATATTCTCTAATCATGTCCACGATAATGTCATAAGGTATATCCTTATCTTTAGCAAATTGAACTGGGACGCCTAACACTTCTGAGTATGACTCTTCACTATCATCTCTTAATTTTTCAGTTCCGCCAATAAAAACAACAGCGGTTATGTCAATATGCTCTAAATTGTTTAAGGTATCTATTGCTTCTTGTGTGACTGGCAGGTAATGTTCACCATCAACAAGGCAAAGTGTTTTGATTAAGTTAGTCATGATTAATTATTTTTAGATGGTATTATTAAAATATGTTGGTGGCTAATTAAAAAAGAGTAGTTAAAGAAAATTAAGCTATGTTAATTTCTTTTTCTGAACGGGTAACTAAATCTGCTAAAGAATTACGTACATTATCTGGAATGGAATGATTGTCTTTATCAGCAATTACCTCAGATATAATTTTACAAAGGACAAAAATTGCATGTTTATGTTCAGCTTTAGTTTTATGGATATGATGCGGACTTATTTTTAGAGATATATATTCGCTGCAATCGTTAGAAATTTGATTATCTTCTTCTAAATATTTTAAAACATAAACCAAAAATTGATGTAATTGTATCATTTCATCTTTATACATAATAACCTAACCTATATGTTAATTAATTCTAAATATTATTTGAATTAATTATGATTTCAATCTCCTAAAATTATGAATATTATTAATATTATTTTTAATCATATTTAAATATGAGCATAAAAGTAACTTATTTTTTCATTTTTTTGTTTTCATTACTGTTATGAATATTATTGATTAATGCAAATTCTATTTTTTTTAATTTAATGCTTGATGTTAAACTTTTTTTGAAAAGTTATTTTTCATGATTTATTTTGACATTAAATTCCGGACTTTCGACAATTTTAGGTAGTTTTCCAACTGTTCCAACATTTTCATCAGATATGATTAACACTCCATTGAAAAATTCCCTGTACTCTTCAGCTATTTCAAGGGCATTTGAAATCTTGCTTTCACTGTCTTCGCCTGTAACTTCATTAGCTATTCTGGTTGCAAGTCCGTCAGCAACAGAAGGACTTTTTGATATCACACTAACACTGTCTGACTGTCCAAAGCTTATTGAATGGCCAATCTTTCCTGATGATGTGCATATTCCTAATGGTTTCTTTCTTGGTTTGATTTTAAAAGCGATGCTGTTTCCTAAAATTTTATTATTAGAATATATTCCGCACAGTACTGTTTTGTCGTTGATAATAGCAATGTCCCCACCATTTTCTACAATGGAATAATCTGATCCTTTATCTATTAAATAGTTTAAACTCATTTCAGAAATCGTTCCTGCAACACATGCCATAGGGCCTACATCAGCCTTTGCAGATGATTCATACATCTTCAAAACAATGGGACTTAATCCATCACTTTTATATTTTAATGGTTCTATGGATAACAAAAAATCCAGATTCATTGAGATGTATCTTTTCAAATCCTGCCTTATCCTATAGATATAATGCTTTAAATCAGCACCATCCAAATCACTGGTAAGATGGATATGTGTCTGGTCAATGTCAATCTCTTCAAAATACATATATATTATAATTATATACAACTTCTTTTTAATAATATCTAAAATTATTAATAATATATTATATAATATCTATTTTTATAACCCAAAAAGAATGTGATAATTTGAAAGCATTTGATTTTTTATTAAATAAGCGAGAAGAAAAACCAAGAAGCAATGGAATAACTATGGTTTTGGATAAGGGTTTAGGCCTTGAGACTGCAGAAAGCTTGATGAATATTTCCGGCGAGTATGTTGATTATCTGAAATTTGGATGGGGAACTTCCATCATTCATGATGAGGACATTATCAAAGCCAAGGTTGAAATGTATAAAAGTCATGATATAATTCCATATACTGGAGGAACACTGTTTGAACTGGCTTTCATGAATGATAAACTTGATGAATTCTTTAAAAGAGCTCATGAATTAGGTTTTCCAGCTATTGAAATATCTGACGGTTCCATTAATTTAGCTCATGAGGATAAACTTGATTCAATCAGAAAAGCTAAAGATGAAGGTTTCATAGTATTATCTGAAGTTGGTAAAAAGGATCCTAATCTTGATAAGGAACTTACATTGGATGAAAGAATCAGTTTTATGCAATCTGAACTTGATGCAGGTTCATCTTTAATAATTGTAGAGGCTAGGGAAGGCGGAAAAAACATTGGAATATTTGATGCATCAGGAAACGCCAAGGAAGATGAAATCGATTATATTTTAGATAATTTTGATGGAGATAAAATATTATGGGAAGCTCCTAACAAGGACCAGCAGGTATTTTTTATTTTAAAACTTGGAAATACAGTTAATTTAGGTAATGTTTCAAGCGATGACATAACTTCTCTTGAGACTTTAAGACAGGGTCTGAGGGGAGATACTGTAGGAAAAATCAATTAGTTTATATTTTTACATGCCAAAAAAATAATAAAATAATCAGAAGGTTATGGAATTGAAAAAGAGAGATATAAACCAAATCAATAAAAGAATTGATGATGGTGAAGCTAACATTTATACTGCAGAGGAGTTTAAAAAACTCATTAAAGAAGATAATGCTCCAAGCTTTGATGAGGTAGATGTAGTTACAACCGGAACATGTGGAGTCATGAGTGGAACCGCAGCCATTTTAAACTTCATTGTCAGTGAACCTGGAGAGTTCATAAGAGCAGATAAAGTTTATTTAAATGGAGTTCCTGCTTATGCAGGGCCTTGTCCTAATGAATGGTTAGGTGAAGTTGATGTAATACTTCATGGAACATCACATTCAATAAACGATGAAGGATACGGTGGAGGATTTTTACTTAAAGATATAATGGAAGGAAAATCCGTAGACGTGAGAGTGGAAAGCGTAGATGGAAAGACAATTGAAAATACTATTACGAAAAGTGACATAAATAGAGCCCAAATTATAGGCTCACGTATGGCATTTAAAAACTACACAGCTTTTACCAATCCGAATTCTGAAGCGGTTTCATCAATATTTGCCGCAACTCCTCTTGAAGGAAACCTTTCAGGCTTGACGTTTTCGGGATGTGGTGATTTGAATCCTTTGGAAAATGATTTGCCTCACAATGTCATTAAAACAGGTAAAAAAGTTTTATTGAATGATGCTGAAGCGTTCATTTTAGGAGATGGAACCAGATCAAATCCTCAAAAGCCAAATCTCATGCTTTCAGGGGACCTGACACAGATGGATTCATACTACTTTGGAGGGTTTAAAACAGGTCAGGGTGGTGAAATATTTAACACAGTAGCTATACCGATTCCTGTATTGAATGAAGAAATTTACAATAATCTGCTTATTTGCGATAGTGATGTTACTCTGCCTGTAGCTGATATCAAAGGTCGTCATTTGCCGCTGGCTGAAACCAATTATTATGAGCTATGGGGAACATATGACTTAAGGCCTCAATATGACAGAGCAAAATGTTCGGTTTGTGATTCATGTGAAGTTGAAAATGTCTGTCCTACAAATGCATTTTCTAACCAGCGCCTGGATTTAAGTCGCTGCTTTGGATGTGGAATGTGCGCCAACTTCTGCAGTCATGATGCATTTGACATGAATACGGGCAGTGTAGATTTGAAAATTAACGAAAAAGATGTTAATATTCCTATTATTTGCAGACAATCAGACAGATTAAGAGCAAACAAGCTATCACTTAAATTAAAGAAAATGATTAAATCAGGCGAATTTAAATTGTGAGGTATTTTCATGACTTCAAAGCAAAATATTGATGATTCACCAGTAGATTTTGCAGAAAAAATCATTATGGATGTAAAAAACTCCAAGGATGAAGGGGTCTTAAAGTGTGTACAGTGCGGAATGTGCACATCAACCTGTCCTGCAGCCCGCCACTCTGATTATAATCCTCGTGATATAATTGAAAGGGTTTTGGCTGGTGATGAATCAATTTTACAGGATGATTTGATTTGGAATTGCTTTTATTGCTATACCTGCCATAGCGTATGTCCCGTTGGAAATAGCGTATGTGAGGTAAATCAAATACTAAAACAAATTGCAATATCTAGACAAATCGGTTATGATAAGTTATATGAATATATGGGCTTTGCGGATTCATATTTCACTGCAGCCATAGGTGCAATTCCTGAGATATTTTTTGACGACATTAAAAACGATGTTCCAGGATGGTGGGAATTCAGAACTAATTTGGGAGAAATACGTGAAGAATTGGAATTGGATCCTCCATTAATGCCACCAAAGGAAACCATTGATGAGGTAAGCAAAATATTGACAATTACAGGTTTTAAAGAAAAAATTGAAAAAATAAGGGCATCACAGGAGGCAGAAAAATGAAATCTATTCCGGATAAGGATATATTGCTTTTTAGAAGCTGTCTTGTAAGCGTAGAGTATCCAGGTATTGAGTCATCTACAAAATTTGTCTTTGACAAGCTGGGCATTGACTATGCAATATCAGAAAAGCAAACCTGCTGCACGGGATTAGGCCATTATTCAGATGTGTTTGACCAGGTTGACACATCAGCCATAGGGGCTCGTAATTTCAAAATAGCAAAAGAAATAAATAGGCCGAATCTTGTAATGATGTGCGCTACATGTTATGCAATCAATAAGAAGTCCGTCAAGCTATTGAATAAAAAGGATGATTTGAGAAATCACATCAATCAGTTGTTTGAAGAAAACGGCTTGAGCCATTTGAAATATGAAAAGGATGATTTGCTTCCAACTGAAAACATATTTCATGTAGTGGATATTTTATATAATAAGATTTCAGAAATTCCAAATCATATTAAATATGATTTAAGCGACTATAAGATAGCTACTCACCATGGATGCCACTACTGTAAGGTTCACTATGAGGATACCATTGCAGGATTTAGGGATCCTAATATTTTGGATGAATTGGTTGAAGCCTGCGGATGCAAAAGCATTGGTTGGTATGACCATAAACGTGCAACATGCGGAACAGGATTCAGGCAAAGGTATTCAAATCCTGATTTGTCATTTACTGCAACTGCTGATAAGATGAACGCACTGGACGATGAGGAAGTGGAGATTGTTGTTCATTTATGTCCGAATTGTCATATTCAGTTTGACCGCTATCAGCCGTTGATATCAAAAAGAGAAGGTAGAGAGTTTAAGGCTATTCATTTAAATATTGCACAATTTATCGCAATTGCTATGGGCGGTGATTTCGATAAGGTAATTGGTGTTAAAGCTCATACTACACCAATTGAATCTGTGATAAATGACCTAAGGGAGGTTAAAAAATGAGAGATGATTTGAAAGTTGGTGTGTTTTTATGTGAATGTGGAGGAAATATTTCAGACATTATTGATTTGGATGAAGTAAGGGATTCCCTTGATGTTGAATTTATCGGTCAGTTTGAAAACTTATGCTCACTTAACGGCCGTAAGATAATACGTGATGCAATTTTTGATCATGATTTGGATAGGGTTGTAATTGCAGCATGCTCACCTATAAGTCATGAAAAGACATTTCAGGATTATGTAAAACCTCTTAATCCTTATTTGATGGATATGGCAAATATTCGTGAACAATGTTCATGGGTTCACTCTGATAAGAAAAAAGCAACTCATAAGGCTGTTACTTTGATAAAGGCATCCATTGAAAAGGTAAAGCAGTCTGATGCTGTAGATCCTATTTACTGCCAGACTCCTGATGAAGTGGCTGTAATCGGTGGTGGAATTGCCGGTATGAATGCCGCATTATCTCTTGCAAAGCAGGGAACAAAAGTTACTCTTATTGAACAGTCTCCCTCAATAGGCGGACATATGGCAAAAATCGGAAAGGTATTCTCTCCGGTTAAAATTGCAGAAGAATGTGGGATGTGTCTATTGAATCCGATATTAAATGAACTTGTATGGAATGAAAATATTACTGTTTTGACAAATTCAAAGGTTATAGAATCCGAAAGAAGAGCTGGAACATATAATCTAATCGTTGAAAAATCACCAAGGTATGTCGATACTGAAAGATGCATTGCATGCGGAAATTGTGCACAGGTCTGTGAAGTCGATGTAGCGGATGACTGGAATGATGGACTTTCCACAAGAAAAGCAATCTATAGACCATTTGGTCAGTCATATCCTGAAAGTTATGTCATTGACATGGATAACTGTACTAAATGCAGCAATTGTGTTAAGGTATGTAATATGAGAGCAATTAAGCTCAGAGGAAGGTCTGAAAGAATCCCTCTCCAGGTCGGTTCGATTATTGTTGCAACAGGCCACAAACTGTTTGACATGAACAAAAGGCCTGAATATGGATATACAAGGTATGATGATGTCATAACCCAGTCAGAATTGGGACGTATTACGGGTGTCAACGGTCCGACAAAGGGAAAGCTATTAAAGTCAAATGGTGAAGTTCCAAAAAGGGTTGTCATGATACAATGTGTAGGATCAAGGGACGAAAAGCCTGATGGACATAGGTACTGCTCTAAAATATGCTGTACGGTAGCACTTAAAAATGCAAATATCATAAAGCACAAGTATCCGGACACAGATGTTGTAATATGCTATACTGATGTAAGAACTCCGGGGATGTTTGAGAAATACTACAAGCACACACAGGAAAATGAAGTCAGGTTTATCAGGGGAAGACCTGGTGAAGTCGTTAAGAAAGGAGACAACTTTATTGTAAGAACCGAAGATACACTTAAAGGTGAGTTCATTGAAATTGAAGCAGATATGGTTGTTCTTTCAACAGCTATGGAACCTTCAGACGGTACCCGTGAAATTGCTGAAATATTGAATATCGGAACTACTGAAGACGGATTCATCAAGGAATCACATCCAAAAATCAAGCCGGTTGCAACTGATGTTCAGGGAATATTCGTTTGTGGAACAGCACAGGATCCAAAGGATATTACTGAATCAATCATGCAGGCAACAGCATCAGCATCCAAAGTATCTGAATACAATTATGGAGGGGTGGAAATAGAACCGTTCATTGCAGAAATCGACAAGGAAAAATGTATACTTTGCGGTGACTGTATAATCAGATGCAAATACAAATCAATGAGCATTCAAAACGATGAGGTTTATATTGACCCGATGGCATGTACAGGATGCGGTAAATGTCTTGTTGGATGTCACCAAAAGGCTATCCATGTTAACGGTAATATTGATGAAAAGATTACTGCAACCATTAAGGGAGTACTAAATAATAAAAAAGAAGGCGAACGTATGATATTGGTCTTTTTAGACAATATTGGATATACTGCAGCAGATAATATTGGAGTAAACCGTTTGTCATATCCTGAATCCATACATATCATTAAGGTAATTTCAGTCAATCGTGTAAGGCCAAATCATATCAAATACGCTTTAGACAATGGGGCTGACGGTATCTTTATCGGCGAGTTTCCTGGTGATTTGATGTATGATGAGGTTGAACGTAAAGTTACACGGATTAAAGAAACTTTAGAAGAGTTAAATGAGAACCCTGAACAAATAATGTTTTCAAAGGTTTACATCCCATACTTTACGGGACTTGCTCGTAAATTAACTGATTTTGACAAAAAAATTGAAGAATTGAATCTTTAATTTTTTTCTATTTTTTAGATTTTCTTATTTTTTAATTAATTATATATATTAATTAAATCATATTATTAGTACTTAAAAGGTTTAATCACTATTGATTTCTTATAAGTGTAAACATTTTGAAATTAAATGGGGGGTTTTTATAATTATATATAAAAAATTTTTAATATTGGGTTTAATTATTACTCTTTTTGTATCAATTTCTTCTGTATCGGCAATTGATTCTCAACAAAGTGATAATTTAACACTGTTAAGTCATGAAAAACAAGTAATTGAAATTCCGAATAATAATATTAGAACAAATGAAAATATCACACTGCCTGAAGATAATGCTGTTTTAGGCGTTTCAAATTCGGATGATGTTTTGGGTGGAACTAGACAAGACTTATCTAATAAAATATCTTCGGCTAGTTCTGGTTCTACAGTATATTTGGATGATGATTATTTATTTACAACGGGTTCTCAATCTAGTTCAGGTATTTATATTTATAGTAATGACCTTGTAATTGATGGTGATGGACATACCATTGATGCAAATGGTTTGGGTAGAATATTTAATGTTCCATCATATATTTCAAATATAACTTTTAAAAATATAGTTTTTAAAAATGCTTACTATAATAGTAACGGTGCTGCTATTAACTTTTTAGGTGCAAATTTAACTATAATTAATTGTACTTTTGATAATAATACTGCACGTTCTTCTAGAGGTGGAGCAATATTTGTTAATTATTATGAGGGTTCCGTAACTAATATTATCAATTCATCTTTTAATAAAAACAATGCTGGTTCTGATGGGGGTGCAATCTATTTATCTAATCCTAATAATCAGCAACATTCATGTTATTTGAACATAGAAGGATGTAATTTTACAGAAAACTCTGATACCGGTTCATTAGGTGGTGGAGCTATTTATATTCACAGGTCTTATGAAACCACTATCAGATCATCAAAATTTATCCGAAACACTGCTTTGGGTGAGGGTGGTGCAATAAGATATTCTGGAACGACTAGTATATATGATTCTGAATTTTATGAAAATTCTGCTTCTCATGGGGGAGCTCTCTGTTATGGTCAAGCAGTTGATTTGAAACTTGAAAACATTATTTTTGTTAATAATTCAGCAAGTAATCAGGGAGGTTCAATGAAAGTTCGTTTTATTGAAGCAAATAATATAACTATTATTAATTCTACTGCTAACTCTGGAGGAGCAATATTTTCCAGATCAGGTACTGCTGAAATACAGAACTCTAGAATCATAAATGCTTCTGCAACTCAAGGAGGATCAATATTTATTCATAATGAAGTCTCCACTTTCCTTGGAAGCAATCTCGATATAAGCAATACTCAAGCAGTCCAAGGTGGTGCGATATATTCAGATATTGGAGGTACAATGAATATTGTAGACTCTTCTATAGATAATGCAAGTGCAAATTATGGTGGTGCAGTATATATCAATAAAGGTAAAGCCACTATTTCATCATCTACTATTGAAAATTCCACTGCAACTCTTGGAGGTGGAGCAGTTTATGTCAAATCAAATAATGTCGAAATAAAAAATTCATTAATTAAAAATAATACCGCTCCTATAGGTGGGGGCGTTTATTGGAATGGAAATAATGGTAAGATTTCAGAGACTGACTTTGTAGATAACTCTGGTGAAAACGGTTCTTCCATTTACTGGGCTGCTGACAATGGTATTGTTGAAAAATCCACTTTCAATGATAATAATGTGACAACAGGTTCTATTCATTGGCATGGTGATAACGGACAGATTGTAGACAATAAATTATTGTCTGACAAAGGAATTTATTTATGTGAACATTCTTCTAATGCTACATTAAAACAAAATACAGAACTTGCTCCTGAAGGAGGTAACTATTCTGTTTATATAGGAAATACATCAACTGCTAATTTGATTGAAAATAATTTCAATAACCTAATTAATAATAATGGTAAGATTTTAACTCAAGTTTATATTACTTCATTAGATAATATTACTGTTATTTCAGGTAATGATTCAATGATTATTTATACTTCAATTGTTGATGATAATGGAAACTATTTTGATGGTATAAAAAATATTGTAAATGTATATGACAATCAGAATTTACCTACCACATATAATGGAACTCATTTTATATCTAATATAGATAATATTAAAATAGGTGAACATAGGGTTCATGCTATAGGATATGATTCAAATAATTTTGCAAACATTACAGTTAAAAGTGGTGGAATATTATATTTAGTATTAAACCTTACTGTAGAGCAGGTTAACTATGGTGAAACTGTAACAATTACTTTAGATGTTGTTAATACTACTTATAATGATACAGTTGATATAGCGGTTAATGATGTTCACTATAATGTAACTTTGATTAACGGTACTGCTGTATTGGTATTGCATAATTTAGCTCCAAATACCTATGATATAGTTGCTTCATTTAATGAATATAATCAATCATTATCAACGGATGTAGAAATTAAAGTTGTACTACGTAATTCAACTATTAATGTTACTGCTAATAATGTATATTATGGTAATGTAACTACGATAACTGTTAATACTACAAATGGTACTACAGGTAATGTATTCTTATTTGTAAATAATAAAATGTATACTATTAATCTTATTAATAGTACTGGACAATATAATTTAACTAATCTAGCTGGTGGTAACTATACTGTTTTTGCATTTTATAATGGTGATGTATTGTTTGATAGTTCATATAATGAAACTACATTCACTGTATATAAATATAATACTCCAATTAATATTACAGTTAATGATATATATGCAGGTCAGATAGCTACTATTGACGTTAAATTCCCTGAGGATATAAATGGTAAAGCATATGTTTATGTTAATGATAATGAATATGTTTATTATAATAAAACATCAATAACTATATATGAAAGTGATTTGCCTGCAGGTAATATTACTGTAAGAGTATATCATGATGGTAATGAAAAGTATTATGAAAACAATACTGTTACATATTTCAATGTAACTAAAAAGAACATGACTATTATCGTTCAGACTGCAGATATAATGGTTGGTGAAAATGCAACTATTTCTGTTATTATACCTGCTGATGCTAAAGGGCATGTGACACTAAATGTAAATGGTACACAATACTATGAATATGCAAATGGTACTGTGGCTAAATTCATTATTGGTGGCCTTGCAAGAGGATCATATAATATTACAGCCGTTTATCAGGAAGGTCCATTATATAACACTGCAAATGCAACATCTTCATTTAATGTAAATTATGTTCGTGCATATGACTTTAATGTATCCGCATCAGCAGACAATGACCTAAATGTATATGTTGATATATCCCTCCCTAGTGATATTGATGGAGATGTCTATGTTAACATAAATGGTACAAACTATACTGCATCAATGAGTAAAGGAAAGGATATTGTAACAATTCCTGGTCTTTTGGGCGGAAGTTATAATGGTACCGTTTATATTGTAAACGACAGTAAATATTTAAGTTCAAATAGAACATTCACTGTTAACCTGATAAGGAACACTCCTACCATCACTGTTGATTATAACAGTACAATTTATGTTGATGATGATGCTATAATTAAGGTAACAACTGACAGTGATGCAACAGGAAATATTACAATTACAATAAACAATACAAATTACACTAAAGAGATTGAAAATGGTGTAGCCACATTCAATATCACAGGTTTATCATGGAATAACTACCGCTTTAATGTAACTTATTCAGGTGATAGAAAATACTCTTCCGATATAAAGGATTATCCATTGAATGTAATCAGAATTTCTAATTATTATGCCGAACTCTATGCTGCAGATATTTATGTGGGAGACAATGCAACAATTGTTGTTAAAATTGAAGAAGATGCAACCGGTAATGTTACAATTATCATTAATGGAACAACTCATATTTTCAAAGTAGAAAATGGATATGGATCTGTAAATGTCACTGGTTTGCTTTCCGGAAATCATATAATTGATGCAACTTATGCTGGTGATAATAAATATGAACCTCGTCATGGTGTATTTGAAGAGTTCCATGTAAGAAAAATCTCCGATTATGAGTTCACTCCATCTGGTGAGACAAATCAAAGCAATGCGAACATAACAGTTTCCCTACCGGATGATGCTACAGGTTATGTTAATATTACTGTTAACGGCATAACCTATCCAGATATTGTTGTTGAAAATGGTCAAGCTAATTTAACCGTACCGGGCTTGGAACCTGGTAGGGAATATCCGGTAAAAGTTGATTATGGGGGTAATGAAAAATATGAACAAATTTCCAAAAATATCACTTTAAACAGTCATAAGACTTTGGACTATAATTTCACTGTTGAAGGTGATACAATATATGTTGGTGATGTTGCTTATTTGAAAATATATCTTCCTGAAGCAAATACCACAGATAAAGTAAGTATAAAACTTGAAGATAATGATCCAATAGAAGTACTTGTTGGTAATGGTACTATTATTCGTCCTGTTAGTGGTCTGGCTGAAGGAAAATATTTTATTTTGGTAGAATATTTGGGTAATGAAAAATTTGAAGCTTCTTCAAAATCTACTGAAATTTTTGTATCTAAGATAACTCAATATAAATTTGATATTGTAACAAATAGTCCTAATGTCGGAGAAAATTTAACAATTAATATTACTTTGCCTGATGATGCTAAAGGAAATGTTACTGTACGCATCAATGAAGAAAATTACACTGCAAATATTACAAACGGTACAGTATACTTTGAAATTCCTAATTTGGCTTATGGAAAATATGACTTTACAGCATATTATGTCGGTGATGATAAATATCATGATTCCCATAGAACTTCTGAAGCATTTGTAACTAAAGTTTATCCATATCAATTTGATGTAACTCCTGTTGATATTTATGTTGGAGAAAATGAAACCATTAAAATTGTTTTACCAAATGATGTCAATGGAAATGTAACTATTACAATTGATAACACTGAATATACTAATAATATTGTCAATGTTGTTAATGGAACTGGATGGTTTAATGTAACAGGATTAAAAGAAGGAGTATACTCCCTATCCGTAAGTCTCAAAAATGATATTAAATATCGAGATAATGCAGTTGCCTCCAGCTTTAAAGTTTCTCCTATTGAAGATTACTTATTTGAGGTTACTGTAAGCAATCCAAATTATGTAAGGGATAATATTACATTTACTGTAGAATTGCCTACAAACGCCAGTGGAAATGTAAGTGTTATTCTATTTGGAAATGAATATCAGGGAACTGTTGAAAATGGTGTGGCTGTTGTTAATATCACTGCTCCATATTACGGTACATTCCCATACAGTGTAAGTTTTGAAGAAAAAGGAAAATACACATTAAAAACTCAAACCGGAAGTGTTGTAATTTCTAAATTAAATGTTGATTTAAATCCTGAATTTAAATCCCCTGTTCAAGTAGATGAAAATGTAACATTTAAAGTTCAATTACCTAAAGACGCCACCGGAACAATTAATGTAATTACCCGTATGGTAACATATTCAGTGGAATTAGTAAATGGATCAGCTAACATTACCGTTCCGGGATATCCTTTGGCACAATCATATTCCCCATCCATTTCATATAGTGGGGATGACAGATATAATGCAAATTCAACACCGGTTAATCTTGTCGTAATCAAAGTGTCCGACTATAATTTAACTGTAAATGTATCAGACATTAATGTTGGTCAAGTTGAAGTGGTTAATATAACTCTTCCTGCTGATGCAACAGAAGATATATTGATTTACGGTAATTTCAGTGAAAGAACATATTCCCAGCATATTAATGATGGTAATGTATCATTCAACATTACAGATTTGGCTGCCGGAACTTATAACATCACTGTATTATACCAGGGATTTAATAAGTATGAAAGCAAAAATGTGACAAAAACATTTACTGTGAGTAAAGTCAACTCTACGATAGCTATTGAACTTGTAGGTAGGACTATTGTTGTAAGTCTACCTGATGATGCAACAGGAAATGTTTCAATTAGCATTGGAGATATTAATGAGAATGTGACTATTGTAAATGGTAAGGCTACTTTGGATATAAGTAATGTATATCCTAATGAATATGTGGTAACTGCAAGTTATGCAGGCGATGGAAAATACTTGGAAAATACTACATATAAAACAATCACCCTACCTAAAGTCACTGATTATTTAATAAATGTAACAGTTTCAGACATTATTGTTGGTGAAAATGCAACTGTAATAGTAAACCTTCCAACCGATGCAAATGGATATGCAAACATAACAGTAAATAACACTTCATATAATAATATTGAAGTTAAAAAAGGCATTGCAAAATTAAACGTGTCCAAATTATCTGTTGGAGATTATCTTGTAAAAGTTAATTTTACAGACAATAAATATGCATTAAATTACAATTCCACTACATTTAGAGTAAATAAGATTAAAACTATTTTAACTCCTGTTATAACTGTTGAAGGCAGAAATATTACTGTTGTAGTAGGAATTACAGAAAATGCTACTGGAAATATAACAATTTATGTTGACAATGTTCCAAAGGATTGTGAAATTATAGATAATAAAGTTACATTAACTTTAAATAATACAATGCCTGGAGATCACCTTATTAAAGCATATTATGATGGTGATGTAAATCATACTAGCGCAGAAACTTCTTTCTATGCTGTAACTGTTAATAAAATATCTGATTATGATTTAATTATTGATTTAATTAATATTATTACTGTAATTGAAAATAATACTATTACAGTCACTTTTCCTGATGAAGCATCTGGAAGAGTAACTTTCAATTATAATGAGGAATTCATAGATGCTGAAATCAATACAGATACACATACTGCTACAGTAACACTTCCGTGGTTAAAAGAAGGTCAATATGATGTATATATTTCATATTCCGATGCATTATATGATTATGTTGAAAACTCAACTTCATTTACAGTTGTTAAATTAAATACAACTATTGATGTTGAAGTCAATAACATTACTAAAGAGTTATCTGAAATAATTAATATTACATTAAATGAAACTGCTACCGGTGATTTATACATTAATGTGAATGGTACTGTTTATCAGGTAACTTTGGATGATGGTGGAAAAGCTAACTTGACATTAATTAATTTGGCTGATGGAAATTACACCGCTGTAGTTAGCTATAATGGGGATGACTTCTTTAATGTTAATTCTACTACAGTTTACTTCACAGTAAGTAAAATGCCTCTAAACATCACTATTAATGCTTCAAATATTATTGTAGGTAATGTTTTAGCTATAAAATTCAACATGTCTAGAGAAATAACTGATTTAGTAACTGTTCAAGTTGGTGAAACAAATTATACAACCTTCGTATACAAGGGAAACGGTAGTTTGGATGTTTATAATCTGACTGTTGGAGATTATGATATTATAGTTTACTATGCTGGAAGCGAAGATTATTTGAATGTTTCAAACAAAACAAATATTTCCGTAATAGGTAAAAAAGCATCAAGTATTAATGTAACAGTTGAGGATATAACTGTTGGGGAAAATATTACAGTTTATGTAAATGCTACTAAAGGTATAAACGGTTCTGTCTATGTGACAATAGGCGGTTTAGCTTACACCCGTAATCTTGTCGATGGAGAAGTTAATTTCACTGTTTCAAATTTAACCGCTCGTGACTATGTAATTTCAGCATTCTTCATGGGTAATGATGAATTTGATTTATGTAATACTACATCAAACTTTACTGTTCACAAGAAAAACCCTACTCTTGACTTATCTGTATCTGATATAGATATTTCTCAATTAGTTAATGTTTCCGTTAAAGTACCTAAAGATGCAACAGGACATGTTTTAATAAACATTAACGGTACTGATTTCTATGCTGATATCATTAACGGAACTGCAAATTACACAATTCGTCCTTCTAATACAGGATATTTTGTAGTTAATGCAACTTACTTGGGTGATGATAATTATCTAAGCAATATTACAAACGGATCTTATACCGTATTTAAGATTGATACAGGTATCAATATAACGGGTAAAGACATATTCGTCGGTCAAAATGTTACATTCAATATTACTTTAGGCGTTAACATTACGGAAGTTGTAATAATTAATGTGGCTAGTGAAACTGACAAGACCGGTAAAAACTATACTACTTTCGTTGAAAATGGAAACGGTACATATACCGTATTTGATTTGCCTGAAGGTGAATACACCGTAACTGTCTACTTCCCAGGTAACACTAAATATGCTGCTGTAAACAACACTACAAACATTAAAGTAAATGCTAAGAAATCTTCTCAAATAACTGTTGAAGTATCTAACATTACAGTGGATGAGGATGTTGTCGTTTATGTAAATGTTACTGAAGGAGCTACCGGAAATGTTACTATAGTTATAGCTGGTGATACATATACCAAATCTTTAAACAATTCTAAAGCTAACTTTACAATTTCCGGACTTATTGCCCGTGATTATCATATAACTGCATACTATCTTGGTGATGATTATTATTTAGATAGTGATTCAACAGCAGAATTTAGTGTAAATAAAAAACCTACATCAATTAATGCTACTGCTAAAGATATTTACTCCGGTGAATCAACTGTAATTAGTGTAAATATCACTGCTGGAGCAACTGGTGTTGTTTTAATTGATATTAACGGAACTAAATATTATGCTAACATCACTAATGGTAAGGCTGACATATCCATTCATAATTTGGCTGTGGGAAAATACAATGTTACTCTAACTTATCCTGGTGATGATAAATTCAATTCAACTGAAGCAAAAACTAATTTCACTGTAAGCAAATTAACTCCAACAATTACTATTGACCTGCCTGGTGGAAATGATTATGCATTTGGCGATGCAGTTACCATTCATATGACAGGTCCTAATAACGTAACTGGTGTTGTATATGTCACTGTTGAAATTGGTAATAATGTTAAAGTATACACTGCTTATATAAATAATGGTGAAGGTAATTTAACTATTGTCAAACCTGATTTTGGCATATATAATGTCTCTGCCCAATATCAGGAAAATTACATGTATTATTCAAATAAATCCAATAACTTGACTTTTGAAGTTTATGCAAGTGAGGGCAATCTTGATGTTCACACTGAAAAAATCAATGTTGGCGAAACTGAAAATATTGAAGTTATATTAAAAGGAAATCATGCTGGAAACGTGACAATTTACATAGAGGGAGTTCCAACTAATGCATCATTCACTTATGATGTAGATAAAAATATTAGTAAAGCAGTTGTATCTCTAAAAGATTTATCATCAGGTGTTTATAATGTTAAAGCGACATATATTGAAACGGTTGATGGTAGGACATTATTCTATGAAGGAACTAGTGTATTTACAGTATCAAAAATTGATTCTTCAATTTCAATTAATCCGATTAAAGACATTAAAGTTGGTGAAAATGTAACTATTGAATTTAATGTTTTACCTTCTGGTGTAAATGGTACTATTGATGTTTATGTTAACGGTAAGCATTATTCCGTAAATGTAACTAATCCTAAATTGACTATTTCCGGTTTGGGTGAAGGCATTATTCCGGTACGTGCAGTCTATAATGGTGATGACAAATATTTATCATCCACTAATGAAACTAACTTTACAGTCTACAAAAACTCTGTAACTCCTAAAATCGATGTAAATAATATTCAAATCAATGAAACTGTTAATATTACAGTAACTTTACCTGAAGATGCTACCGGATATGTTTTGATTAACATCAATGGAACACATTTCTATGCGGATGTTATTAATGGTACCGCTAAATATATTATTCCTTCTACTAAATCAGGCACATTTTCCGTGAATGCAACATATTTGGGTGATGATAAGTATTACAGTAATTCCACAACAGATTCATATGTAGTATCTAAACTCAAAATTGATATCACTGTTCAAGGTAATGACATCCCATTCGGCAGTGATGAAGAATTAACAATTACAGCTTCACAAAACTTAACCCATGTTATAATCCTTGAAGTTGATGGTAAAAATTACACATCCTTTGTTAAAGAGGGTAAAGGTAATTTCACTCTTAGGAATTTAACTGCTGGTTTACACAATGTAACTGTTTACTTTGAAGGTGATTTAAGATATGATGCAGCACAAAATGATACCACATTCACTGTTGAATCAAGATCTGAATCAGATATTAATATAAATGTAAATAGTATTGTTATCGGTGATGATGTGGTGATTTATGCAAATGTTACTCCTGGTGCTACAGGCAGCGTTACAATTGTAGTGGCTGGTGATGCATATACCAAACCGTTGACTGGCGATAAAGTTAATTTCACATTATCCTCTTTATCTGCTCGTGATTACCATGTGACTGCATATTATTTCGGTGATAATAAGTACTTGCCAAGCAACACTACTGGAAAATTCACTGTTTATAAAAAGAACGCTGAATTAGGCCACAGTGTAACAAACACTACTGTTGGCAATGTGGAATTTATAAATATTACATTACCAAAAGATGCTACAGGTTATGTCTTGTTGACTGTTGACGGTGCTCATTACTATGCAGATGTCATTGATGGTGTAGCTAAGTTTAATGTAACCGGTCTGCTTGTAGATGAGCATGACGTGAATGTTACTTATATGGGTGATAATAATTACAACATTTCATCAACTTCATTTAAAGTAAACATATCCAAAATCACAACATTAATAGAGATAGCTGGTGAAAACATTATTGTTGGCCAGGGCATTACATTAATCATAAAAACGTCTGAAGATATTTCTGACTTGGTAACTATTAATATTGGCAATAATAACTACACAACATTCATAAGTAAAGGTAAAGGTAATTTGACAGTTTATGATTTGAATGTTGGTAAGTATACAGCTACTGTTTATTATAATGGTGATGATACTTATAATAAAGCTGAAAATAAAACTTCATTTGAAGTAACCAATAAAAAAGCTTCAAATGTATCAATATCTGTTAATAATATTGTTGTAGGTCAAGATGAAATCATTACCGTTAGGGTTACTGCCGGAGCTACAGGTAATGTAACTATTGTAATTAGAGGAAGGGGGTATGTTGAAACATTAAATAATGGTGTGGCAAGATTCACTATTTCTGATTTATCCGCAAGGGATTATGAAGTTACAGCTATTTACAATGGTGATGAAAATTATTTGGCAAGTCAAAACACTGCTAAATTCACTGTAAGCAAATTAAATCTTGATGTTATTGTAACTGCTCAAAATATTACTGCAGGCAGCACTGAAAACATAGAAATTAATTTATCCGAAAACGAAAATGGTATTGTTTTAGTCAATGTAGGTTCCAATGGATATTATGTGAATATTACGGATGGTAATGGAGTATTAATATTAAATCACTTAAATGCAGGTGATTTTAATGTTTCTGCTGTATTTTTAGGTGATGACAAGTATAATTCCCAATCAAATGTAACTTCATTCACTGTTAAACCTGTTACTGATGAGGATATTAAAATCAATGTTGATGATGAAAATAAAACTATCATTATTGAAGTGCCAGGAAATCAAACAGGTAATGTGACTGTTATTATTGATGGTAAAAACGTAACCGGAGAAGTTATTAATAATACTATTGTTGTTAACATTACTGATTTACTTCCGGGAAATCACACAATTGAAGTCATCTACGGTGATAAAAACTACACTGTCTATGAGAATACAACTGATATTGTAATTCCAAAAGTCGATGATTATCCATTTGATGTGGATGTTGCTGTTGATGGCAATAATGTGGAATTTTCTGTAAATCTGCCAAAAGATACTAATGGTGTTGTTTTAGTTGATGTTGATGGTAAAGGTTACTACATGAATGTCACAAATGGTGCTGGTAAATTACTATTAACTGACTTGAATAAGGGAACATATGATGTCGGTATTAAATATCCTGGTGATAATAAATATGCTGAAGTTAAAAAATCCACTTCATTCACTATTGAAAGCGGACGTGCCACTCCTATTGATATTAATGCAGAAGATATTAATGTTGGAGATAATTTAACAGTCAAGGTTATTGTTCCTGGTGATGCTAAAGGTAATGCTGTTGTTGAAATTAATGGTAAAACTTATACTTCTCCAATCAACAACGGTATAGCTGAATTCAATATTCCAGGTTTGAATGAAGGTAATTATACAATTAAAGCAACATTTGCCGGTGATGCTAAATATCCTGCTAATTCCACTTCAACTACGGTTCAAGTATCTAAAGTGAAAGATTATCCAATGAATGTCACTGTTGATGGAAAAGATATTACAATCAACCTTCCGGAAGATGCTGAAGGAAACGTTACCGTAATCGTTGATGGCAAGAATTATACAGCTAAAGCCGAAAATGGTACTGCAACCATTAAAGTGGATGATTTAAAACCAGGAAAACATAACATAACAGTAAGTTACGGTGATGAGAAATATTCACCTAAAACAAACACTTCTATTATAGATGTTGCAAATAAATTGTTCATTGATGCTCCTGCTGTTGTTAAATATTACTCAGGACCAGAAAGATTCTATGTATATCTCGAAGATATGAACGGTAAAAAGATTGCTAATGCCAACATAACAATTACTGTCAATGGTGTAAGTTATAGCAGAACCACTAATGAAAACGGTACTGCTTCTATTGCTATTAGTTTAAATAGTGGAGAATATCTAGTAACCGTTACATTCAAAGGTAATTCTGAATTTAATCAAACATCAGTATCATCCAGTATTACAGTTAATCCAACAATTTATGCCGATGATGTATTCAAAGTATTTAGAAATGGAACTCACTACTATGCATTATTCACAGATGCTCAAGGTAATCCATTGTCAAATGCTGAAGTGTCATTCAATATTCATGGTGTATTCTACACTAGAACCACTAATGCTACTGGATGGGCAAAATTGAACATTAACCTTGAAAAAGGAACATATATATTGACTGCTATTAATCCGGTTACCAAGGAAATGAGAACCAATAACGTAACTGTAATATCATTAATTGTTGAAAATTATGATATAACCAAATACTTCCGTAATGGAACTCAATTTGTTGCTAGAATTGTTGCTGATAACGGATCATATGCTGGTGCTGGTGAAAAGGTAACATTCAATATTAATGGTGTTTTCTACACCCGTGTAACTGATGAAAATGGATATGTTAGATTGAATATTAATATTGAACCTGGACAATATATCATTACTACATATTACAAAGACTGCCGTGAAAGCAATACTATTATTGTATTGCCTACGCTTATAGCGGATGACATGAAAATGAGTTATCATGATGGTTCTCAGTTTGTAGTTCATTTGTTGGATGGACAAGGTAAACCTTATCCAAATCAGCTCATTAATTTCAACATCCATGGTATAATCTACAACAGATTAACTGATAGCAATGGTGATGCTAAATTAAGTATTAACTTACAAAGTGGTGAATATTTAATCACATCAACTTATGGTGCAGCAAAACTTTCAAACAAAATTACTATAGTTTAGGAGTATTGATTTTTTACTCCTACTTTTTCTTTATTTAAATCAAATATTTGATTAATAATTTAACTATTTCTTTATTAAAAATATAATTTAATTAACTGTAAACTTAATATTCTAGTTATTATCATTAAAATATTATTTTATTATTTTGCCAATCTACATCAAAGATTAACTTTTTAATAAAACTCAATAATTCGTGATTTCAGCATAATTTTAATTCAAAAATTCAATAATTTCTGAATTCTTATGATGATATGCCATTTTTTATGACTTGTTTTTTTAACATTGTCTAAAAAATTTAATCAAAAAAATTATAAAATTGAATAAATCTTAATAAATTATATGATTTTACAAACTTTTATATAAATAAAAAATCATATTTTAATTATACTAAAAATTTTAGTATTACTAATGTAAAAAAGTGATATCATGGAGAAAAATACAGAATTTGCTTCAAAAATTAAAAGTATTAGAGAAAGACAGAATATGAGCATAGAAGAGCTCTCAGAAAATAGTGGTGTTAAACTTGATGTTCTAAAAGCTATGGAATCTGGAGAAGTTATTCCTTCACTTACTCCATTAACTAAAATGGCCAGAGCATTAGGCGTTAGGCTCGGAACATTTTTGGATGATACACCACAAATCGGACCTGTAGTAACAAGAGCAGGAAAACCAACAAGTGCATTATATTTTTCAGGAAGGGAAGACGTTACAAATGCAAGCAATTTAGAATTCCACTCATTGGGTGCAGGTAAGATTGACAGGAACATTGATCCATTTTTAATTGATATTGAATATGAGGAAGGAGAAAAAGAGTTATCTTCCCACGAAGGAGAAGAATTTATTTATGTGCTGGAAGGAGAAATTGAAGTTATCTATGGAAAAGACACTTTCACAATGGGTGAAGGTGACAGCATATTTTATGATTCAGTTGTCCCACACCACTTACATGCAGCAGGCAAAAAAGAATCTAAAATATTAGCAGTACTTTACACACCATATTAAATAAAAGGAGTTTTTGGTTAAAATGTTTAAAATACAATTTGGCAACAATAATAACGAAGGATTTGAAGGAAATGACAATTTTAGATATTTTAAACCAGATTTGGCATTGAAAGGATTGCGATTGCAAACAGAAGCAAAATTTGAAAATAGACTTTTTTACGAAAATACAAAAAATAATTAAAAGGTGTGAAAAAATGAGTGAATTATTTACAGAGCTTTCTCTTGGAAAGTTTTTCGAAACACAAGTAGAAAAACAACCTGACCATGAATTTATTGTCTATCCTGATAGAAATTTAAGATTTACATATAAAGAATTTGATGAACGTGTTGATAACCTTGCTAAAGGACTATTGGCTTTAGGTATAAAAAAAGGAGACCATGTTGGTATTTGGGCTAAAAATGTCCCAGAATGGTTAACTTACATGTTTGCAACTGCTAAAATAGGTGCAACAATTGTAACGGTAAATACAGCATACCAGTCTCATGAACTGGAATATGTATTAAAACAGTCAGACATGAAAGCAATAGCAATGACTGACGGATTTAGGGATACAAGTTATTTTGACATTATTCATGAGCTTGTTCCTGAATTGAAAAATTGCGCTAGAGGCAGTCTAAACAGTGAAAAATTCCCATGTCTAAAATATGTTTTCCACGTAGGTCAGGAAAAGCACCGTGGAATGTATAATACCAATGAATTGATATTACTAGGTATGAACTACGATGATGATGAGTATCAGAAGGTAAAGGATGCCGTAACTCAAAATGACGTAATCAATATGCAGTATACAAGCGGTACAGAAGGTTTTCCTAAAGGAGTAATGCTTACAAGTAGAAACATAGTGAATGACGGATTTTACATCGGGGAAAATATGAATTATACTGAAAAAGACAGATTGCTTCTACAAGTACCATTATTCCATTGCTTTGGGACTGTTTTAGGTGTTATGGCAGTCATTACTCACGGTTCCACTATGATTATGCTTGAGGAGTATGATCCTCTTCTTGCAATATCATCAATCCAAAAGGAAAAGTGTACTTCAATTTATGGTGTACCAACAATGTTTATAGGTATGATGAACCATCCTATGTTTGACATGTTTGACATGAGTTCCCTACGTACTGGAATTATGGCAGGTTCCACATGTCCTGTTGAAACCATGAAGGATGCAATCGAAAAAATGAATATGAAAGAGATTACAAGTGTATATGGTTTGACAGAAGCAGCTCCAGGTTTTACACAAACCAACGCATCAGATTCATTTGAGAAAAAGATTAATACTGTAGGAAGAAAATTCCCAAATATCGAAGTTAAGATTGTGGATCCTGAAACCGGTGAAGAGTTAGGTCCCGGCGAAACTGGAGAAATCATGTGCAGAGGTTTCAATGTAATGAAAGGATATTACAATATGCCTGAAAAAACTGCAGAAACCATTGAACCCGACGGATGGCTTCACTCAGGAGATTTGGCTACAGTTGATGAAGAGGGATATTACTCCATTGTTGGTCGTATCAAGGATATGATTATCAGAGGTGGAGAAAATATTTATCCAAGAGAAATAGAGGAATTCCTATTTACTCATGACTGTGTTCAGGATGTTCAGGTCGCAGGTATTCCTGATGAGAAATACGGTGAAATCGTTGGTGCATTCATCATAAAAGAAGAAGGATTTGATGATGTAACTGAAGCGGACATTCGTGATTTCTGTATTGGAAGCATTGCAAGATATAAAGTACCTAAATATGTCTTCTTTGTAGAAGAATTCCCATTAACCACAAGTGGTAAGATTCAAAAGTACAAATTAGGAGATTTAGGTTTAAAACTTCTTGACGGAAGAAAAGCAAAAGGGGAATTATAATTCCCTCATTTTTTTTAAAAAGTGATGGTTAATTCATGAATTGATTAGTCATTGACTGCCTTCATGAATCTTTTTTTGATGACTTCGGGTGTTAGGTCGATTATAGGTGCTTCTGAATTACCTGGCTTGCAGTTGAATACTATAAAATGACATTCATCATCTTTTATCAATCTTTTTAAGCCAATTCCATAAAAATCATGGCTTTTCAAACCTACACTATCAGCAATTTCTTCTAAATCAAGGTCTTTAGCATAGGTTTCCTGATTTCCTGTTGAGCCGTATGCGCCATTGTTTATTACAATCCATGTCAGATTTCTTGGTTTGCATGCATTGACCGTAACAAGTGATCCCATATTCATGAGCAATGCACCGTCGCCGTCAATTACAACAACATCTTTATCAGGTTTTGATAGTGCTAAGCCCAGTCCTATTGATGATGCAAGTCCCATTGATCCAATCATATAGAAGTTTTCAGCCCTGTCTTTGATGTCATATAGTTCTCTTGATGGAAATCCTATATTGCAGATGATCAGTTCATCATTTATTGAATCCATTATCTTTAAAATAGCATCTCTTCTTTTCATGTTATCACCAATATTTAATTTCTAATAGTATTGAAACGGGCTTTCCTTCCTCTTCGGATAACTCCCATGAGTTTCTCATGTCTTCATATGCCCCTTCAGGGTTTCCTGGAGTAAAAAAGTTGAAATTCATAGCTTCCAAAATCAAAGGGGTTGATTGTCCCATCGGAACTTGGCCGCATATGTTTTCCCCTTCTGTTCCTCTGTGGCTTATTATCATCAAAAGAGGAAATCCATATAGTTCAGTCAGTGATTTTAATGCATTTATTGAGTTTCCAAGTCCTGAATTCTGCATTAGTATAGCTGTTCTTTTTCCTCCCATATATGCTCCGGCACATAGTCCGATTCCCTCTTCCTCTCTTGTAACTGGTATGTGAATTATTTCATCATCTTCATCTATCATATTTAATAGTTTGGACAAGTTGACACAAGGAACGCTTACAATAAAGTCTATTCCGGCATCTTTTAATCCGTTGTAAATAGCTTCTGTACTATCCATATAATCATCTTTTTATTTCTTTAATTTTGTTCAGTACAAATCTGTACATTTTATTTCTTAATTAATGTTTAATGGTAAGATATATATTAAATTATTTACTTATTAATATTCATGTTTGATAAACTACCAATTTCTTCAAAAACAGAAAAAATTTTAACTAAATCTTTGGATGAGCCAATTTCTGTTGAAGAAGGAAATCATTTGATGAATATTAAAGGGCCGGATTTATATCCGTTAATCGCAACTGCAGATTATTTGAGGAGCAAAATAGTTGGTGACGATGTTACGTTTATTAATAACTGTAATATTAACTTCACTAACATCTGTACGGTTAGATGCGGATTTTGTGCATTTGGTAAGGATGCTGATGACCCTGATGCATATATTTTAAACGATGAGCAGATTTTGGCTAAGGCTCAGGGCGCTGTTGAAAAGGGTGCTCATGAATTCTGTGTAATGGGAGGTGTACTTCCCGATGCTGACATTGAATATTATGAACATTTGCTTCATTTGCTTAAAGGAGAATATCCTGATGTCATGATTCATGGATTTTCACCTACTATGATTAGGGATGCTGCTGTTTTATCTGGTATGGATATGGCTGAAGCCTGTGAGAGATTAAAATCTGCGGGACTTGATACTTTGCCAGGTACTGCAGCAGAAATATTGACTGACAGATCACGTGAAATAATATGTCCTGAAAAGGTCAGCGTTAAGGAATGGATTGATACAGTCAGAACTGCCCATGAAGTCGGTATTCCAGGTTCCGCTACAATCATGTATGGGCATGTTGAAACATTGGAAGAGCGTGTAGAGCACATTGACGTTATTCGTCAATTGCAGGAAGAAACCCACGGATTTACGGAATTTATTCCAATGACTTTTATGCATGAGTACTCTCCGATATTTTTGGAAGGTCAAAGAAACCTTGGAGCAAGCGGTACAGAGGACTTGAAGTTATATGCAGTATCCAGATTAATGTTGAGGGATTTGATTCCTAACATTCAGGTATCATGGGTAAAAATGGGTTTCAGATTTGCTCAAGTTGTTCTCACAGCAGGTGCTAATGATTTGGGAGGAACTTTGGGTGGAGATGAACTTTCTGAAGCATCAGGTGCTCCTGATGGAGTTGAAGCATCTATTGAAACTTTGGACAGTATGGTTAAAAATCTCGGAAGAAACCCTATTGAGAGAAACTCCAAGTATACAGAATTTTATCCGATTGAATATCAAACTAAATTAGAAATGCCTTCAAAATAAAGTAGTTTATCACTAAGATGTATTAATATACATAGTCAAAGATTTAATTTACAGTGACATAACATGAAATTTATCGTAATTGATGGACTTGATGGGTCTGGAAAGGATACACAAATTAATTTGCTGGCACAAACATTTAAAAAGCAGGGGAAAAACGTAGTAGTTCGTTCACACCCCTGTGATGACAATAGATATGGCCGTAAATCCAAGGCTGCTTTATTAAAGACAGGTAAAATCAATCATTTGCTTGCTACAGTTTATTTTGGTTTGGATGCAATTAGATCTGTGAGAAAATACTCTCATGATGGGAGCATTGATGTTTTAATTTTTTCAAGATACATTTTGGCAGTTATGTATCTTCCGGATGTGGTGAATGTAATTGTTTATAAGATTGTTTGCTTTGCACTTCCTACATCTGAATATATGTTTTTTTTAGATGTATCTCCTGAAGAATCTTTAAGAAGGATTGGTTCACGTAATGAGGATACTGAAATGTTTGAAAATAAGGAATCACTTATTAAAGCCAGAAACAAATCCAGAAAGTTTACTTACAACTGGAATGTTGTTGACGGCGATAGATCAGTTGAGGAGATAAGCAATGAAATCATTTCCAAATGTTTGGGTTGAAACTTGATATCATTATTTTTTTAATACTTTAAACACAACTTATAAATAGAATAAAAATATAATATAATCCTATGAGTGAAAAGTTGATTGAGCATTTTGAAAAAGAGAAAAACTATGATGAGGTAATAAAAATAATTGATGAACTTATTTTGGAAGACCCTGAAAAAGCCTCATCTCTACTTTTTAGAAAAGCTGAAGCGTTAGTTGGGCTTGAAAAATACCAACAGGCCATTACCACATTAAAAGTATATGCAAAAGATTGTCCAAATAATGAAAAAATCAAATCCTATGTTCTCATTGCATCATGTTATATGAACCTTGACAATGATGAAAAGGCAGAGGAGTATCTAGTTAAGATTTTGGAAATCGATCCGGAAAATGATATAATATTAAAGCAGCTATCTTACATGGCATATATCAATCAGGATTTTGAAAGATGCTGCTATTTGATTAAGATACTGATTAAAATTGATAAGGCAGACATTGAAGACTATACAAATTTAATTTTCTGCTGTATTCAGCTTGACATGATAGATGATGCACTGAAATATGCTGAAAAGGTGATAGAGCTTGACCCGACAAACCTTGATGTTTTTGCAACATTGACTATAGTCTATGAAAATATGGATGATGAGGAAAAGCTGAAGGAAGTCTGTCAGAGAATCATAAATTTAAAGGATGACGGAACACTTCAAATCATACTTTTGAAGGCGCAGGCATATTTGGAACTTGGAAAAAAAGAAGAAGCATTCGAATTTGTCAATAAAGCTATTAAGTTAAATCCCTATGATCCCTTCCCGTATCTGATGAAAGGATTATTATACAATAACCTGGGCATGTCTGATGAGGCTGAAGAGTGTTTCAATGAAGCATTCCGTCTTAATCCAGAAATATTGGAAAGTATTGAAAAATTAAGTTAATTTTAGGTTTGATTTAAATCTGCCTAAATCTATTTTTTTATCAAAAACCCAGTTTTAATATACTCTATGCCAAAAGCATAATAATGCTCATGAGATTTGGAAATCATATTTTTCTGGGTCAGTAATGCGATTGCAGTTTGAAACATTGCATAATATACATGACAAACAGTCTGACAACAATATTTAAAACTGTTAATAAATAATTTGCAACAATTGCAACCGTTGCTGCTTGTTTCCCATCAAAGAAAAATCCTTGAAAAAATTCAATGCAATTTCAGTTGATAATTAGCTAAAAAATACCTTTGAGAAAATTAAAAAAATACTACAAAAATAGCTTCTGAGTAATACTTAGATAAGATTAAATTTTATATTTAATCTTATAAAATTTCTTTAATCCCGTTATCGGTAATAATCATCAATGAATTGAGATTTTCTAACATTAATGAAGCTATGGGGTGTGTTTGAATGTCTTTATTCATTAAAATTAATTCTTTATCTACAATATCAACCCAGTTAACGTTATAGATAACTACTCCATTAACTATCAATCCCAAATATTCGGGAACAAATCTATTTTCATTCATTTCTTCAAAAAACTGATTTTCACGTAAAATTTCTCTTAGTACATTATCCATTATTAATCATCTCTTTCATAAACAAATTTAGGCACTGCCTCTTTAAATGGGTCAAAAGTTTCTCTGTTCTTAACTTCCATACATTTCATGCTGACTTTTGAGTGAAGTGATGAAGGAAGCCTCAAAATTCTTTTCAAATCTATGGAAACCTTGGCATCAATGGTTGCCAAGTTAACGCGAGCCATAGCCTCAACTAAATTTTTATATCTTCTAGGGCCTATGTCTCTTTTGAAATAACCCCATTCATCATTATCCAAGTGATGTCTTGCCTTAAGAATATCTTTCATCAGTTTTGGATTAATTCCATCAAGCTCTTCAGCACCTGTCAGATGCTGAACATTGTATTTCATTTTATCAGTGAATATTTTGGAATATCCTATGGGGATTGAGAAATGCTCAAAATTGAATGCCTTATTTGAAATATCTGTATTGATGAACTGTGATTTTGGCACTTCAGCGCCTGCGGTATACTTTAATACTTCTGATCTAAGTTCACTGTTTGCAAGCATCATCTCTTCATCTAAAATTCTGATGTGATATCCTCTGCCGGAATAGATTAAATGGATGTTGTCAAGACCTAAATCTCCCTCTAATGTATCTATTAATGAGTTTACGATTTCCAGGGCTTCACCTAAACAGATTTCACATACTCCGTCACAGTTGCATGATCTGATTGGAATATCTTTCGCATCAACATCGAAAATATATTCTGCTTTCTGCCAATCTTGTCTTCTTTTAGGGTTATTATAAAAAGCTACTGAAATATATGCTGCAAACGGTGCTTTATATCTAAGGAATTTTCTTAAAGACTCTGTTCCCCTAAAAGTTTTGTATCTGTCATTAGGACCATTTCCATTATGGTCAAAACCAAACTCTCTTTTTTTGATTCCATCTCTAATGAATTCAGGAAGGTCTTTTTCACTCCATTCCTCACGATAATATTGGCGTCGTTCTTTCATGGTAGCTTTTGAAAACATAATATGAATTATTTCAATTAAAGTATTTATTATTTCTTGAAGTGTGTTTTTAGAAATTATTTATATAAGAAATTTATTAAATATATAATTATTAAGTTAATGAAGGTAAGGAATTTTTATTTATTTTATGTCTAATATTGTTTATTGTTTCTATTTCTTCAGTATCTGCAAGTGCTGATTTAAATCAAACAATAAGCGATGAAAGTACGGACACAGTGGGTGCATCTTATAGTGATGGAAGTATTCTGTCAGATTCAAATGATTTTGGGTTTGGCAATATTACTCCTGATATAATTAAGAACATTACTGCAGATGTCATTGATTTGAATGTTCCTGATGTCACAAAGTATTATGGTGGTTCTGAAAATCTTGAAATTTCATTTAAATTATTTAACCAGACAATGAAAAATGCTTCTCTTAAAATAACTCTTAATGGTGTGGATTATTATAAAACTACAAATGATGAGGGAAAAACTTCCTTAGCTCTTAATCTGGATTCAGGCGTCTATGATGCTCGTGTTTCATATATGTATATTTTAACTCAAAAAGCTAAAGTAACAATCAATCCAACTGTCGAGGGAAAAGATTTGATTAAGATGTATGGAAATGCATCAAAATACTATGCAAAATTCATTGATTCTCAAGGTCAAATCTTAAAAAATACTGATGTCAAATTCAATATAAACGGTGTTCAATATACAAGAAAAACTAATGGGTCAGGTATTGCAGGTTTAAACATTAATTTAAATCATGGTGAATATATTATAACAGCCACTAATCCTGTAACAGGGGAAATGCATTCAAATAATATTTTCATATCAGTATCTATTGTGGAAAATAATGATTTAACCAAATATTACAGGAATGCATCACAGTATTCCGTAAGGCTTATGGATGATAATGGAAATCCTGTTGGAAAAGGGGTTTCAGCATTATTCAATATTAACGGTGTATTTTATAATAGAACCAGTGATGAAAATGGTTATGTAAAATTAAACATCAATTTAAGACCTGGAGATTATATCATAACTGCTGAATATAATGGATATAAGGTTTCTAACAACATTAAAGTTTTACCTGTTCTTGTCGGGTCTGATTTAACTAAACAAGTCTTTGATTTAACACCATTTTCCGTTAAATTGGTTGATGGTCAAGGTTTTCCTTTAATTGGTAAGGTAATAACATTAAATATCAATGGTGTCATGTATAATCGTACCACTGACCTTTTAGGTTATGCCAGATTGAACATTAACCTATGGCCTGGCCAATACATTGTCACTTCAATGTATGCTGAAAATGGCGCAATCACTTCAAATAAAGTAACCATTACTTCAATTTTCGGTTAATTAATTTTAACCTTTTTATTTTTTTATTAAAACTATTAATTTTTTTATAATCGGTTTTTTGTTAAAAATTTTCATGATTAGAAGATTCTTTTAACAAAAAGTTAACTTTAATAACTATTTAAATAATAATATTAATTAATTTCAAATAGGAGTCTATTATCCTGACAAAAATGGAAATCGATTTTAGTGACGAACAAATTAAAAAAATTGAAATTTTAAAGTCTAATGGTTTTACTGTTGGTGAAGCAATTGACCTTCTTTTCAATGTTCAAAATGAAATTAAAAATCAAATTGAACAAAATAACCCTGATGAAAACATATTGGAAAAAATTCAAGAATCTGATTTTGATTTAAAGATTAAAGCAGAAATTTTCAAAAAAGAGGAAATTGATCATGAAACTTATGATGAGGCAATTGAAAATGTTAAACAAAATGTAAAATGGTCAGAATTCTTTAAATTTTAATTTTTTAATAATTCTTTTTTTCTTTTTAATATTTGTGAATTTCGAATTCTATTTATATACTATTTTTTAAAATATTATTATGGAAGAAATTTTTGAAGTAATTGGAGTTGAACACTTAAAGACAATATTGTCTAACTTATCTCCCGAAGAAATTGTAAAGCCCGCATATGACAACTGGTTTCCAACCCAGAAAACAGGCCATACCATACTGGATTTGGAAACAGGTGAAGTAAGGGGCTTATCAATAGAACATAACCAAATGCCTCTTCAATCAATGATGTATATTGAGTTATATACAATAAAGTCAAGCGATTATCCAATAGAACCAGAAGAAATGTTGTCAAAAACTGAATATGAAGAGTTTATGGATTTCATGGAAGATGAACCTTCAGAATTTGCACCGGATATGGTCAGTATTTTCTGTCAGGAAAATGATATCGATGAGGATTCACGAAATATTGGGATATTGGCATACAGATTTTCAACAACAGATCAGCAAAATTATAATATGTGGGAATCAGCTATTTTAAACAAGTATTATGACAAGACCGATGAAAACCACAATCCGTTCAAGTTCAATCAAAGCAGTTTATGATGAGGGTGTTTAGTTATTAGGTTTATAACATTGATTTTAAAGAATCCTTTCAGGAATAAGACTCGCAGTGCATTATCAATTATTGGAATAGCTATTGGAATCGCAACAATAGTTGCTTTAGGACTCATTACTGCAGGAATGGAAGATTCCGTTCAGACTTCATTCAATCAGGGTGGAGCAGAAATAACTGTTACAAATTCTACAAATATCGGTGGAAGTTCCGGATTGCTTGACATGTCATTAATAAGTGATTTAAAAAATATTTCAAATGTTTCGGATGCAGTTGGTCAGCTGTCGGTAAGTGAATCCGCACAATCCTATTCGCAGTCCAGCAGACCGATGATGCAAACGAGGGTATATGGTTTTGATGATTCTAAATTGAATTTAATTGGAATTAAAGACGTTAATGGATCTATTTATAAGAACAATTCATATGATGCAATTGTCGGTGTGGGATACAGTGAATTAAATAATGTAAGCATTGGGGATAATTTTACTTTTTTAGGCCATGACTTTAAGATTACCGGAATATATGAGACTGGAAGCATCATGACGGACAATGGTGTTTATGTTTCATTGGATACTCTTCAAAATATCTCAGACACTGATAAAGTTTCATCTATTTTAGTCAAAACTTCTGAAAGCACTAATGATACAATTGTCAGCAATGAAATTAAGGATAAAAATGAGAACCTCTCAACATTAACGAGTGAGGAAATGTCTTCAATATTGGATGATGTAACAGGCATATTGAATACGGCTTCTCTTGCAATTTCAGGTCTGGCAATCATTGTCGGAGGTATAGGTGTAATAAATACTATGGTAATGACAGTATATGAAAGAACAAAAGAAATAGGTGTTTTAAAATCAATTGGATGGAAAAGTAAAAAGGTGTTGGTAATGATTATGGGGGAAACCTTGGTTTTAACAACACTGTCAGGCATTATAGGTTCCATATTTGGAATTTTAATCGCTGAAATTGGTGTCCGGCTTATTGGAACTGATGGATTTTCACTTGTCTACACTCCAGGAACTTTCATATTGGCATTCGGCATTACAATTATTGTAGGAATTATTGGCGGAGTATATCCTGCATATAAGGCATCCAAGCTTGCTCCAACAGAGGCATTGAGGTATGAATAGGTGATTTGATGGAATACAGGTTAATTAATGTTTTAAAACAGTATGATGACGGTGCTGTCACAGCTTTAAACAGAATTAATTTATATATTGAAAAGGGAAGTTTTGTATCCATCATAGGACCTTCTGGATCAGGCAAATCCACATTGTTGAATATGTTGGGTGCTTTAGATACTCCGGATTCAGGTCAGGTCATTGTAAATGGCGTTGATTTAGCTTCACAAAAGGATTTAAGTGATTTTAGAAGACATGAAATAGGTTTTGTATTTCAGCTTCATAACCTGATACCTAATCTGACTGTTCAGGAAAATGTTGAAATTCCATTGATGGATGCTAAGCTGTCACAAAAAGAAAAACATAAAAGGGCATTGCTTTTCATTGAAGCTGTAGGATTGCTTGACAAGAAAAAACAAAAGCCTAATAAGTTGTCCGGTGGGGAACGTCAAAGAGTAGCTATTGCAAGAGCTTTGGTTAATTTGCCATCTATAATTTTAGCAGATGAGCCTACTGGTGCTCTTGATACAAGAACTGGTGCTAAAGTTCTTGATGTTTTGAGGTTTGTTCATGAATCGATTAATGCAACATTGATTATAGTCACTCATGATAGGGATGTTGCACGTCTGGCCGACAGAACAATTGAAATTAGGGATGGTCAGATAATTAACGATTATTATAACAGATAATAATTATTCTTTTGCTTGCTTATCCAATTGGAACTTTTTGCGCCCATAACAGGATAGTGGATTGTTTATTCCTTTGCATGACCCGTCAGGCTTACATAATTGCGGCAAGTGTATTTTTATTTTTTCACAACTCATTGGGGTGTACCATGTGGTTTCTCCTTCGTGGTTAATGTCTATTTCACTGTGCATTCCGAATCCCAGTTTTGATATTATGTTTACCTTTTCCTGTGGCTGGTCTTCAAATAACGGTGGTGTACAGTTATCTGCAGCATCAAAAATTAATGGCAATATCTCATTTTGGGTAATGCTTAAGTCAGGATCAACATCAGAGACCTTTATGCTTTCGTCAGATGCAAATATTCTTGGATATAATCTTGCGTAAGATGCAAATGATGTTAATAGAAGCACGATTGCATCGTTACGACCTCCTGAAGATACTCCGTTTACAGTATTTTCTATACATGGGGGAAACGCTTCAGGGATTAATTTTCCTGCCTGCACTGTTCCATATATTCCGCCGCTTCCAGCATAATATTGATTGTATTTGCTGATTTCTTCTGGAATGAATTCTTTTAATTCTTCAGATAGCTTTACAATTTCAGGATGCATTTCAACTCTTGCAGACATTTCTTTTATTCTTGAAATATATTCTTCGGTTTTTTGCATTATCAGACGTGATAATATTAATTCCTTCACACTGTCTCCGACAAGTATGTTATACATTCTGTCAGGGCTTCTGTCTGAAAACTCCTCTGCATAATTGTCTAGAAATTCGTCCTGCTGAAGGATAATGTCTCCGTTCTGAATTAATAATTCGCTTAACTTAAGTTTTTTGCTAGCTATCACATCTTTCAGGGAACTCCATTTGATAGATCCGTCAACCTTGATTTCATCCAAAATCTCATCAATTATCTCTTCTCTTGTGGATGGAGTTAGTTTGGCCAGTCTTTCCTGAATCAATATTCCCTGGGATTCAATGAATAATCTGGTTTCTCTTGATCCTGTATTGAACTGTATTGCAATAGCCTGGCAGAGCACATGAAATATAACAACATCCTGTTTAAAAATAGCATCATTTGAAAGGTATTCGAACTCATTTTGATTATATTTTTTATTGTTTTTTTTCTCGATTGCCCATTGTATTCTTTTGAATGCCAAATCCTTATATGATTTTGGTATTAATGAGTCATCTGAAATTTTCTGATTTGTTGTGTGAATTACTTCTTCGATTAGGTATTCATCTTCTTTGTCTAGTTGATTTAAATCACCGTAATCCTTTATGATTTCTCTACCTTCATTTGATAATGGGTTGATATATGAAATTTCTGCCATAATTAAAGTTTTAGTTTCATATATTAAAAAATTAACTTATTTTTAAAGGCAGTATTTACCTGATGTGATTATTTTTTCTTCAAAGATTTTTAATAATTATTGCAATTAATGTCTTTTTGTTCATTAATTAATTTTCTATTTTCTAATTTCTTTTTAAGTTGCTTTTAAAAAATAATACTTTATAAACTATGAATAATATATATATTTATGCTTAAAAATTTTAGGAGAACAATAAATGAGTAAGATTTTTATTTCATGTGCACTTCCTTATGCAAACGGTCCATGTCATTTAGGTCATATCCGTTCTACTTACTTGCCTGCAGATATCTATGCAAGGTATAATCGTATGATTGGCAATGACGTGTTGATGGTTTGTGCTACTGATGAACATGGAACTCCAATTGCAGTTAAAGCAGATAAAGAAAATAAAAAGCCTATAGAGATTTCTAAAAGATACCATGACATGATTGTTCGTGATGTGGAATCAATGAACATTTCACTGGATAATTTTACAAGAACCACTGATGATATTCATTATGAAATAGCTCAAAACTTCTTTAAAGACTTGTATGATAAGGGTTTGATTTATAGGCTGGATATTCAGCAGTTATACTGTGAAAACTGTAATAAGTTCTTGCCTGATCGTTATGTTGAAGGTTTATGTCCTGCCTGCGGTGCTGAAGCTCGTGGGGATCACTGTGAAAAATGTGGAAGAGCACTTGATCCAACTGAATTAGATGAACCAAGATGTTTGACCTGTGGAAATACTCCCGTAATTAAAGACACATATCAATATGCATTTAAATTATCTGAATTTGAAGATGAATTGAAGGATTATATTAACAATAATGATAATTTGCCTGCAAATGTTAAAAACTATGCATCAAACTGGCTTAAAGAAGGCCTTAACGATTGGGTTTTAACAAGAGATATGGACTGGGGAATTCCTGTTCCTCTGGATGAGGCTGAAGGCAAAGTATTGTATGTTTGGATTGAGGCATTCTTGGGATATATTTCCTCAGCTGCCCAATGGTCAAGAAAAACAGGAATCAAATGGGAAGATTATTGGAGTGACTATGTAGTTCACTTTATAGGAAAGGATATCATTTACCACCATTCTATATTCTGGCCAGGTTTATTGACTGCATACGGATGTAAAAAGCCTGACATGATTTATGCTGGTGAATTCCTCTCTCTTGAAGGAGAAAAAATGTCTACCAGTAAAAATTGGGTTATCTGGATTGATGATTTTGTAAAGGACTTTGATGCTGACCTGCTCAGATACTATTTGACAATCAATGCTCCTTTAAACAAGGATTCAGACTTTTCATGGGACGACTTCCAAAGAAGGAACAATGATGAGCTTGCAGATGTAATAGGAAACCTGCTTCACAGAACATTTACTTTTACACACAAGTTCTTTGACGGCAAAATACCTGAATATGTAGATGCATCAGACGAGGATGTTGCATTTGAAGCTGAAATTGAAAAATTGCCTGATAGTGTTGGAGAATACATTTCCAATTATGAATTCAGGGAAGCCTTGCTTGAAATATTTAAAGTAGCTAAAATAGGAAATAAATATTTCAACGACCAGGAGCCATGGAAAGCAGTAAAAGAAAATCCACAAAAAGCTGCTAATACATTATACTTATCTAATCAATTGGCAAAATGTTTGGCATATGTTTTAAAACCATTCCTGCCAACTAAAGCAGACCAAATAGCTGAAATCTTAAAATTGGATGCTCTTGATGTATGGGATGACGCTAAGGTTTCACTTCCAAGCGGATATGAAATCGCAAAAGCTAAACCATTATTCAAAAAAATAGAAGATGATGTAATTACTAATGAAAAAGAAAAATTACAGAATAACCTAAAAGAAAATGAGGAAGATAATATGAGTGATATTATAGATATTGATTACTTTGATAAAGTTGATATTAGAATTGGACAAATTAAAGAAGCTGAAAAAATAGAAAAATCTGATAAATTGTTGAAATTACAAGTTGACATCGGTGATGAAACCAGACAAATCGTTGCTGGTCTTGCAAAATTCTACTCACCTGAAGAGTTGATTGACAGAAAAGTTGCTGTTTTAGTCAACTTAAAACCAGCAAAATTGTTTGGAACATTATCTGAAGGAATGCTTCTTGCAACCGGTGAAAGCGGAGCATTGTTATCACCAGATGATTGTGAAATCGGTGAACAAATTCAATAAATTTGATTAATATGGAAGAATCTGTCCTTGTAATTAAAGCGGAGAAATATTTAAAGGAAATTTCAAATGATGACATTAATATTGATGATATTGACGAATTTGAAAATTTCAAAAATCTCTACTTTAAGCTTGATGACAGATTAGAAAATTTAAAACAGCTTAGACGGGATATGGAAGTGCAGGGATACGGTACTCCATTCACATCCTTAAATAAATATGGAACCAAATCCATAGGTGAAGTTTCTCTTGAAGAGGTTAGTGAAAACAGTCGTCACAACCAGATATTTAGAAATAAGGCTAACGCTAAAAAGAATATTCTGGACAGGGTTAAGTCAGCTATTGATTCCCATCAAATTGCATTGGCTCACCTTGATCAGTTCGGATACCTGAAATGCGATTCCTGTTATAAGAAATATTCAGTATCTGAATACAAGCAATTGAATGGAAAATGCAGTTGCAAAAGCGATTCATTTTCATTTAAGATTAGCAGACAGAATACCTATAGGATTGAAATAATTCCATTTTTACCTTTGTCTGGTAATTATCGTGTTTTAATGGCGGATTTATCAAAATATGGTAGAAATTCATTTAAGAAAGTTATCAATGCTCTTAAACAAGAACGTACTGGACATGTAAAGACCATTTCACCATTATTTAGATATAAAGATAAGAACAATCGCTGGTTAAGAAAAAGGGCCACTTTTGACTCTGAATTCGTAGACAATTATGAAGAAGAGTTAAGAAAGAAATATGGAAAGAATGTCCGGATTGAAAAATTGGAATTCCACAGGACAAGACCTGCAATCATTGATGATAAGCATGCAAGAACTGCTGTTGCTTTAGGTTATGTTCGCTATGCAGAACGTATTATAAGCCAAATTCGTGATGATATCTTAAAAAGAAGATTGTCTGATTTTAAACGTATAAATATTTATGATGAGATAGTTCACAAGTATAACAATCACACTCCTAATTACATTGATTCATTTGATGTTGCTGAAATTGAAAAATGGAGAGCAGATAAGATTCATGAAGAGCTTAAAAATCTCAGATACCTGGATCGTCATGATGAAATAAACCGTTCACTTAAAAGGGATTTGAAAACAAGAGACACAATTGAAAAGACAATATTTGAAAATATTGCACCCGCATTAATCAGCTGGGATATATTCAAGTATTATCTGACAACATCTGTTTCAAATCGTAAGTTAACAACCGGACCGTTTCCATATATTCGTGTCGAGCTCGACCGTCAGCAAAGAAAAGTATTTGCACAGAGATTTTCTAATGTCATAGATATCCTAAATCAGTTCAGTGATATCAAGATTTTAGATGTTGACCAGAAGGATTTGATTTTATATGAAAAGTTCAAGTTTGAAAAGGAAATGAAAAATTCAAACATCAAGGTAAATCATCCTGCTTTGGGTGCTGCTCATTTGCATCTCAATAGTGGCATTGATTTGCAAAGTATTAGCAATACATTCAATGTTAATGAATCTAAAATCAAAAAGGAAATCAAGAACATTGAAAACATTAAGAATCCAAAAACGGTCAAGTCTAAAAAATTCCTTGACTTGATTAAGAAGTAGTGATTGTTATGGATGAAGATGTAACTACAATTCATATTACGGAGGTCCCTTCTTCATTTATGATTATGAATTTGCTTGAAAAGTATCCTAACCTTGAAAAGATAACCTGTTCACCAAGCATTTATGGGAGAACGTCTCCTACATACATTAATGCTTTAAAGGAACTTGATATCGAAATCGAAAAGGAATATCATTGGGGAGCATCAAAAAAACCATGTGACTATGAAGATGAATTGCTGGAATTGGCCAGTGAAGGTTATAAGGCACGTGAAATTGCTGAAATATTGGATATTACAGTAAACAGGGTTTATTATTTACTTAGAAGAAACAAAACCAAACTGAATACCAACACCAAAAAGTACGATTATGATGAAATAGAATCTCTCAGCAAATCAGGCATGAAACCTAAAGAGATTTCTGAAAAATTAGACATTCCTCTTAGAAGCGTTTATTATATTTTGAATAAGAAATAAATCAAAAATTATTTTTAACTATTAATATATACTTATATGTAAGTGATTGTTATGATGATACTACCTCAACTACCGCTGTATGTTATAGCGATAATCTGTGGGTTGCTTGCTTTTTTAGTGACTCATTTGTCAATGCCTAGAATTATTCGTAAATTGGAAAATGCTGATATTGTAGGAAAGGACTTGCATAAGTCCTGGAAGCCTATTGTTGCTGAAATGGGTGGTTTTGGAATCCTTTTCGGTTTTATCATAGGAATGTTTTCAGGTATCTATATGCATGACATATTGGTATTTCCGTTATGTGTTGTGCTTATAGTAATTCTGCTTGTAGGTATTATTGGTATCGTTGATGATTTGCTTGTCTTATCATCCAAAGAGAAATTATTCCTATTGTTTTTAGCAGGTGTTCCGTTAATATGGGCTGCACCATCCAATGTGGGGATATTATATTTGATTTCAATTCCAATAGCTATTTCTATAGGATCCAATCTTACAAATATGCTTGCCGGTTTGAATGGTATTGAATCTGGTTTGGGTATTATCTCTATTGCATCATTAACTATTTCTTGTATAATTTTAGGAAAATACGATGTAACAATCATCAGTATGAGTATGCTAGGTGCATTGATTGCATTTTTATATTACAACAAGTATCCTGCTAAAATTTTTCCTGGTGATACAGGTACGCTAATTATTGGAGCTACAATTGTTTCCATTGCTTTTATCGGTAGGGTTAAGTTGATTGCACTTATTGTTTTGATGCCGAATATTATTGATGCGGCTATGAAATTTTACAGTGCAGGTGTAATGGAGCGCCAGCAATTCAAGCCAACACAGGTCGATGAGGATGGTAATTTAATAAGGCCTGAGACAGGTTTCAAGTCTTTAATCAGATTTGTTATCAGAAGACCGATTACAGAAAAGCAGGCTGTTCGCATAATTTGGGGAATCGGTTTGATTTTTGGTATTATAGGTATATTCGTTGCATTGACTATGCCTGGCGTAATAGGTAATCAGACATTAGCAAACTTCCTTCAAATTAAAGAGATGTTTTATCATGTATGAGGTGATTTAATGAAACCTTACGTTATTTTAAATGCTGCCATGACACTTGACGGAAAAATAGTCACTGCAAAAAACAGTTCAAATATTTCCGGTGAAGAGGACTTGAAGAGAGTTCATGAACTTAGAAAGAATGTGGATGCAATAATGGTTGGAATAGGAACCGTATTGGCAGATGATCCTAGATTAACCGTTCACAAGGTTGATGCAAATCCGGAAGACAATCCTGTTCGTGTTGTAGTTGATAGCAAATGCAGAACCCCAATAGCTGCAAGGATTACCAATAAGGATGCAAAAACAATAATTGCAGCAGCTAATGAATTCAAATATGATTTTTTAGTAAGTGACAGATGCAATGTCTTCAAGCAGAGGGGAGTTGAATTCTTCTTCAGCGGTGACACAAGAGTGGATTTGACTGCATTGATGGATTACCTTGCCAGTCAGGGCATAGAAACATTGATGCTTGAAGGTGGGGCTACACTAAACTTCGCAATGATAAAAGAAGGTCTTATTGATGAGATAAGAATATGCATTGCACCGAAGGTTGTCGGCGGCGTTAATGCAAAAACATTGTTTGATGGTGAAGGCTTTGACACGATGGATGAAGGAGTTAATCTGGAGCTGACTGATTCATTTTCTTTGGGAAAAGACCTGATTTTAACTTATAAAGTTTTAAAATAGAATTTTCATTATATAAAAAATCGTTTCATATGAGGTACTATTTTTTTATTTAAATAAAATAGTATTTTATAGAAAACTATTTTATTAATTTTTTATAAATAGTATTTTATAGAAAACTAATTTGTGAAAATATGGTTGAAAGAAAATTATATTTGGATAAGATCAAATCTTTTGTAGATGTGGATTTAATTAAAATAATAACTGGTATCAGAAGATGCGGTAAATCATATTTTTTTAAATTAATTATTAATTTTTTAATAGAAAATGGAGTAAATGAAGATAACATTCTTTTAATAGATTTGGAACTTCCAAAATTCAATCATATTAAAACTAGAGAACAGCTTGATGAAATAGTTTTAGAATTTTTAGAAGAGCATCATGATAAAACTTATTTGTTTTTTGATGAAATACAAAATGTTTCTCAATGGGAAATCAGTATTAATGGATATTTCAAATTGTCTAATGTTGATATTTATATAACAGGATCAAATTCTAAACTATTATCAAAAGAATTAGCAACATTTTTGACAGGACGTTATATTTCAATTGAAATGTATCCTTTTTCTTTCAATGAATTCATTGATTTTAAAGAAGAGTTAAATCAGAAAGCTTTTTTTGAAAATGAATTCAATACAGATATTGAAAATTATTTTGAAGAGTATATTTCTTATGGTGGTTTACCAGTAACAATTGATACAAAAAATCATAAAGAAATTACTTTAAAAGATTTGTATTCATCAATATTGTTACATGATATTGTTGAACGATATGAAATTAGAAATATAGGTCTTTTTTCTAGAATTACAAAGTTTATTCTTGAAAATATTGGAAATTTGATTTCCGCACATTCAATATATACTTATTTAAAACATGAAAAAATCAACATTACTAAATCAACTATTTATAATTATTTGGAATATCTTCAAAATGCTTATATTTTATCAAAAATAACAAGAGAAGATTTAATAGGTAAAAAAGAAATTAACGGTTCTGAAAAATTTTATATCATGGATCAGGGTTTTTATAAGTCCCAACTTGAAGAAAAGCAACTTAATATCGGAAGAATCCTTGAAAATATTATATATCTGGAATTATTAAGAAATGACTGTAAAGTTACCGTTGGTACTATAAACAATTATGAAATTGATTTTGTATGTAAAAAAGATAATAAAAAATTCTATATTCAAGTTGCATATCATTTATATGATGAAAAAACTATTGATAGGGAATTCAGACCTTTAAAGCAAGTTGATGATAACTATCCAAAGTATGTTTTAACAATGGATAGGCAAGATTATTCAAGAGATGGAATTGTGCATATGAATATAATTAAATTCTTAAGAGAATTTTTCTATGAATAGTTAAAACATTCCAAAATAGCCCAGATTTTTGCAGACACAGTATTTGCAAAGTGAACGCTTGTCATTTATTGCTTTAATTCGTGTTTTGCAGTAATAGGAACCATTTTCTTCATAAACTTCATCATTTCTGTTTTCACTATATGGGTGTAGAGGTTTTTTAGCTATTAAAGCCAAGTATAATGACAGATACTTTGTAAACTCACGGGCTTCAATGTCTCCTCCGGCGTAGGTGTCAAAATAGTAATTGATGTCACCTTTCATTTTGTTGATGACACTGTCATTCACATCAAAATCGCCCTTAATTTCCAGTGAATAGATTTCATCATAGGCTTCGGAGTTGTATTTGGCTAATTTCTTAACAAGAGGATCTCTGTACCTGTCGTCTGTTACCTTATTTCTTAGATATTCAATAGGATAATCTTTCAGTTCTTTTCTGATGATTTTTAGAAGTTTGGATGCCTTCATAATATTCCTTTGCTTTTGAGTAATTCACGAGGATTATCGACAATGGCTTTCATTGCTTCCTCATCACTCAATCCTGCTCCGCGAGCTATTTCATATGATTTATCGAATGTTATCAAATCATCCGGTGAATGGGTGTCAGTATCAACAATCAGCTTGTTTCCCACTTCACGGGCAATGCTTGCAACATGACCGTTTCCAAGACAATGTCCTTTACGTGCACTGATTTCTAAATAAATATCATTTTTAAGTGCAAGTTCCGCTTCCTCTTTTGTTATCAAACCGGGATGGCCTAAAATGTCAACATATTTTGATTTCACTGCTGCTAAGTTTGTTCCTGGTGTCACTGGTTCGTTTAATGTTTCACCGTGCACAACTACAATTTTAGCACCCAGTTCTTTTGCTCTTTTAGCTATTGCATCAATGGATTCGGTTGGTGCATGTGTTACTTCAGCTCCCAATACGACGGTAATGTCCCAGTTTGAGTTAATGTCATCTATTGCTGCTTGTATTTTTGGAATTTCTTCAACATTATAATAATCAATATGGTCGGTAATGGCTATAACTTCATGATTTAATTTCAAAGCTCTTCTTGCAAGCTCTGAAGGTAATAATTCTCCGTCACTAAATAAACTGTGCATATGTAAATCTATTCTTTTATTCATATGATAACCTCTATATTTTAAAAATCTATTATTATTTTTATATCATTTATAATATAAATCAATGTGAGAATTTTTGACTACTTTTATATATTAACAGAAATATATTTTTATATAATAAAACTTTTTTATAGGAGATTATTATTATGAAAGCTAAAGCGGCAAAAATTGCAGAAGGTGTTTACTGGGTTGGTGTTCTCCATTGGAACAGCAGAACTTTCCACGGATATGGAATTCCAGGAACTACCTATAATGCATACTTGGTATTTGGTGGCGAAAAAACTGTATTGATTGATAATGTCTATGGCGGATTAGACAATCAGTTATATGCAAGAATTGAGGATGCATTTGCTCAGGAAGGAAAAGATATCCAAATTGATGTCTTTGTACAGAACCATTCTGAAATGGACCATTCAACTCATTTAAGAGAAACCATTGAAAAATACAATCCTGAAGCAGAAATATACGCTTCCCCTAATTGTGCTAAATTTTTAGAACAGCAATATCATAATTTCGGAGATTTAAAAATCAATACCGTTCAGACTGGTGATGAAGTGGATATCGGTGGCAGAACATTAGCATTTGTATCTGCTCCTATGTTACACTGGCCGGACAGCATGTTCACATTCCTGGTTGAAGATGGTATTTTGTTCTCAAATGATGCATTTGGTCAGCACGTATGTCACTCCAAAAGATTTGATGAGGATTACTCTTTAGACATTTTAGAAAAAGAGGCTCAAAAATATTATGCAAATCTTGTTACATTAGGTTCTCCAATGCTTAGGATGAAATTGCAGGAATTAACAGACAACGGCATTGTTGATCAAATCAAAATGATTGCTCCATGCCATGGTCAAATCTGGAAAAACCCTAAATTCATCATTGATTTGTATGCTAAATGGGGATCTGGAGTATGCAAAGATAAAATTACTGTTATTTATGATACTATGCACCATTCAACTGAAAAATTAGCTTTCCAAATTGCAGAAGGTATTGCCAGTGAAGGTGTTGAAGTTGCAATGTACTTTATGCAGCATGATGGACCTGATGATGCCATTACTGATATTTTAGACAGTAAGGCTATTGCTTTAGGTGCACCTACCATGATGAACAAGCCTTTCCCACGTATTGGTAATATGATATACTGGCTAGACTGTGTTAACTTTGCAGGAACTACCAGTAATAAAAATGCTTTAATATTCTCATCCAAAGGTTGGGGTGGAGGAGCTGTCAAAAAACTCCAAACCGATTTGGAAGCTGCTGGATTTAATGTAACTGACACTTTGGATGTTACTTTCGTTCCGGATGAGGATGTTTTGGAAGAAGCATTCAACAAGGGTGCAGAGCTCGCAAGATCCATTAAAGAATAATTTTATTTTATTCTTTTATTTTTTTCAATCATTGATTGTTGTGTTTCGCAACATTTATATATTAAATGTTTCAAATATATATTTAACAAAAGAAGGTGTAAATTATGGCAAACAGTTTGGTGATTTATTTTTCCCGTTCAGGTGAAAACTACTTCGGCGGAGAATTAAAAAACATTGAAAAAGGAAATACTGAAGTTATAGCAGAATACATTAAAGACTTGGATGGGGCTGATTTATTTAAAGTAGAACCTGCAAATGAATATCCTGCAGATTACATGAAATGTATTGATGTAGCCAAAAAAGAACAGCAAGACGATGCAAGACCAGAAATCAAAGAAACATTATCCGATATAAATGATTATGAAGTAATTTACATTGGTTTTCCAAATTGGTGGGGAACTCTGCCGATGCCTATGTGGACTCAATTGGAACAATTGGACTTCACAGGAAAAGTCGTAAAGCCATTCGTTACTCATGAAGGCTCAGGATTTGGATCATCTCAAAGAGATCTGGCTAAACTCTGTGACGGTGCAGAAATCAAAAAAGGTTTATCCATTCCCGGTGCAAATGTTTATGATGCAAAAGACAGTGTAGCTCATTGGGTTGATGAATAATGAGTGAAGAAATTCTTTTTGGTAAAGGGGAGGAAAATCCCTTCGGTGAGTTTTTCATTGGAAAAAGCTATCTCAATATTTTGGCATAGGCAGGTGAAGTTCTGGTGGCAAATGTCACTTTCGAGCCGGGATGCAGAAATAACTGGCATATTCATCATGCTGAAGAAAATGGTGGACAAATTTTGCTTGTAACCAAAGGTGAGGGATGGTATCAGGAAGAAGGAAAGCCTGCACAGAAGTTAAAGCCTGGGGATGTGGTCTCCATACCTCCAAATGTAAAACATTGGCATGGTGCATCAAAGGATTCTGAATTTACCCATATTGCCATTGAAGTTCCTGGTGTCAACCCTGAAAACGAATGGTGTGAAGAAGTTTCCGATGAGGAATATGCGGCATTGTAATGAACAAGTTTAATATCAATCATCACCATATTTTTTATTATGACTATTTCATTTTTCGTACCTGCACATATTACCGGTTTTTTCAGTATAGAAAATAATACAGACCCTTTAAAAAACGGGTCTTTAGGTGCAGGCTTTCTGCTTGATCGAGGAGTAAAAACTACTATAAAAGATTCATCTGAATTCAAAATTAATGTTAATCAGGGTAGTGACATTGTAATCAATGAGGTTTTAAAGCATTTTAAGATAAATGCTCCCTTCGAAATCACACAGGATATTCAGCTTCCAATAGGAGCAGGATTTGGAACTTCTGCAGCTTCTGCATTAAGTTTATCGTTAGCATTAAATGAATTCTTCGACTTTGGATATTCATATGAGGAATGCGGTCAGATTGCTCATATGGTTGAAGTTTCTCTTGGAGGAGGTTTGGGTGATGTTATAGGCCAAACTGGATCTGGAATGGTTTTAAGAACATCTCCTGGTGCACCGGGGGTCGGTAGAATCGAATCATTTGATGAAGATTTATTTGTAGCCACAAAATTTTTTGGCGAAATTGATACGGCATCGATTATACGAAACCCTCAGCATAAAAAACTCATTTCCAAAACTGGTCATGAATGTCTGAATGAATTTATGCAAGACATCTCTGTTGGTAAATTTTTAGAGCTTTCCTTAATATTTTCTCAAAATACAAAATTAATGACAGATGAAGTCAAATCTTTAGTTGATTATTTTAATTCTTCGGATGATATTTTGGGTGCTTCAATGGCGATGTTGGGAAATACTGTATTTGCCTTTGCATATAATGAAAGTGCATTTAAAAATTTAAATATTAAAAACCTTGATATAGATAAACTATACAAAAAGAGGCAATTATGATAAAGTTATCCTATGATGTCAACGATTACAGAAGGCAAATCAGCGAAGCAGTAAATGATGGGGACTGCATAATAGAGCTTGGATGCCATACAGGTAACACTTCAAAAGTCATTTTACAGAATGATGTTAAATTAATAGCTCTGGATAATTCTCCTGAAGCTTCAAAGGAAATGGATAAGTTGGATTTGACTTTTATAAATGCTGATGTAAGGCTTCATGACACATTATCTGAAGTCTTTAAAATAACTCAAAAATGTGATATCTTGGCTATTGATTTAGGCGGGGGATATCATCCGGATACTGTTTTTAAGGTATTCTACATATGGTCTTCCACTTTCAAGCCAAAGCACACATTCATTAGAAACAGGGGTCTTGTTGAATTTTACAATTCAATATCTGAAGCAAAGGGTGATTATAAATCTAATGATGGTTTTTTGGATTCATATAAGGACAGCGGCATTCCTCCACAAATAAAGGAATTTGATTTGTGGACTCCTATGCTAAAAAAATAGCATAAATTTAATTATTTCTTATTTTTTTCAACAGTTATTAATTCAATTAATTATTTGATGTAATATTAAAAATACATTATTTAAAAAGTACAAAAATGAACAATTAAACTATATATAAAAGCAATAATATAGTATATAGTGTTATTTTTTAAGAAGGTAATATAATGATTGGTAAAAAAATACGTTTAGAAAGAATTTTCAATAGGAATACTGGAAGAACAGTCATTGCTCCTATGGATCACGGTGTTTCCAGCGGACCTATTAAAGGAATTGTAGATATTGATGACACTGTAGAAGAAATTTCCCAAGGAGGGGCAGATGCAATATTGATGCATAAGGGAATTGTTCAAAGAGGTCACAGAGGATACGGTAAAGATATAGGTCTTATTGTACACTTATCCGCAAGTACCTCCCTTGCACCTGATCCAAATAATAAGGTAACAGTAACTTCTGTTGAAAAAGCAATCCAATTAGGTGCAGATGCAGTTTCCGTGCATGTAAATCTTGGAAGTGCAACAGAAAGTGAAATGTTACAGCAATTAGGTGAAATCGCTGAAACATGTGATTACTGGGGAATTCCATTATTAGCTATGATGTACCCACGTGGCCAGAAAGTTGAAAACGAAATGGATGTTGAATTCGTAAAGCATGCCGCACGTGTAGGTTCAGAACTTGGAGTTGACATTGTAAAGACAAATTATACCGGTGATCCTGATTCATTCAGGGAAGTAGTTGAAGGCGCACTTGTACCTGTAGTTATTGCAGGAGGACCAAAAGTAGAAACTGATGAAGAATTGTTGACTATGGTTAAGGACTCTTTAAGCGTTGGTGGAGCAGGTGTAGCATTTGGACGTAATCTTTTCCAAGCTGAAAACCCTGGAAAAATTACAAGAGCAATTTCAGAAGTTGTACATAATGATTTAGAAGTTGAAGAAGCTTTAAAATTCTTAAAATAAGGTGATGTAATGCAAAATAAATTCGCTTGGATAATGACTCCAGACCTTCCGTGGGATGACAGAAAGGAAATGATAACAACAGCACTGGAATCAGGAATTGCTTATGTATTGGATTTGGAGTATAGTCAAAAAATCCGCAAACTTGGAAATGTAAATATCATTTCCGATGAAGATGATGCTGACATTTATCTTGTCGGAATCGATGGAGAAGGTGACGGGTCTATTGATTTGAGTGAAAATTTAGCAGATTCCAAAGATTTAGCTGCTGCAAAAAAGGCTAAAAACGATGGAAAAACTGTTTGTGCATACATTAGAATCACTGATAAATTACATGAACAACTTGCAGTAAAATTAGGACCAATCGTAGATTATATTATTCTTATAGGAACAGACTGGACGATAATTCCTCTTGAAAATATTATAGCAGATCTTCAAAAGGTTGATGTAGAGATTATTGCTGCTGTGGCTGACAGGGATGGTGCTAAATTAGCACTTGAGACTTTGGAGCATGGAACCGATGGTGTAATATTTGAAGCAAATGATTTTGCGCAAATTAAAGAGATTGCTGATGAAGTAGATAATGCATCCCGTGTCAAATATGAATTGAAAGTAGCTACAATAACAAATGTTAAGCCTTTAGGGTCAGGTGACAGGGTATGTGTCGATACAACAGACATGATGCAGCCTGGAGAAGGAATGCTCATAGGTTCATATTCAAAATCAATGTTTTTAGTTCATTCAGAATCATTGGAAAGTGAATATGTAGCTTCAAGGCCATTCAGAGTAAATGCAGGTCCAGTTCAGGCATATGTTATGGTTCCTGGAAACAAGACAAGATATCTCTCTGAACTTGTTGCAGGAGATGAAGTATTGATTGTAAATACAGAAGGGGAAACCCGCACTGCATATGTCGGAAGAAGCAAAATTGAAAGAAGGCCATTGATATTAATTGAAGCTGAATATGAAGGCAAAACAATAAGAACATTGCTTCAAAATGCTGAAACAATCAGAATTGTTGATGCTGATAATAATCCTTTATCCGTTGCGGATGCAAAGCCGGGGGATAAAGTTAAAGTATATATAGAAAAAAGTGCAAGGCACTTTGGTATAGCTATTGATGAAACAATAATAGAACAATGAGGAATATTGATGTCACAAATCAGAGCATTTCTAGCAATTGACTTGGATGATGATTTAAAACCAAAGATAAATAAAATCATTCGTGAATTCAAACAGATTGACGCTAACATTAAGTATGTGGATTTGCAGAATCTGCATTTCACTTTAAAGTTCTTTGGAGATATTGATACGGAAGGTATTGATTTAATCTCTGAAAAAATAGAAAATGTCATAAAGGATTTTGATTCATTCACAATTAAAATAAAAGGTTGCGGAGCATTTCCAAATAAAAATCGCATAAAAGTAATTTGGGTAGGTTTGGATGAAGACGAAATCCTAAAAGACCTTCATGATAAACTGGATAAGGAATTCAATTCCATAGGCTTTGATTTGGACAGAAAATTCTCATCTCATTTAACAATAGGACGAATGAAATCCGCAAAAGGCAAGAATAAAGTTAAAAATACAATAGAAACATATAACAATATCGACATAGGAACAATGGATGTTAACTTAATCACATTAAAGAAAAGTACATTGACTCCATCAGGACCAATCTATGAAGATTTACTGGAATTTAGGCTATGATTAAATGGATTATAAACTTATTTTAGATGAAATTAAACCTACTGAAGATGAAAAGAATAGGGTAAGGGAAGTTTCTGGAAAACTTCTTGAATTTATAAACGATAAGTGTCATATTGAAGGTATTGATGCTGAAGCGGTATTGGTGGGATCAGTTGCTAAAAAGACTTATCTTCGCGGCAAATCTGACATAGACATTTTCATAGCTTTTCCGTTGACTACTGATAAGAAAGACCTAAAGCAGATTGGGCTTGATTTGGCGCACCAGTGCTGTGATGTATTCAATGGTGAGCCTCATCATCAGTTTGCATCTCATCCATATGTAACAACAGAAATTGAAGGATTTGAAATAGATTTTGTCCCTTGTTATAGGATAGATGATGGAAGCCAGCTTAAGTCTGCTGTTGACAGGACAATTCTTCACACGAAATATGTTCAGGCAAATCTTGATGAAGGACAGAATTATGAAGTCTTGCTTTTAAAGAGATTCATGGATATGACTGGTACTTATGGGTCTGAATTCAAGGTTGGTGGATTTGCAGGATACTTATGTGAATTGCTGATAATAAAATACGAAACTTTTGAAAATACATTAAAAGAAGCATCAAATTGGCAGTTCGGACATGTCATTGACTTGAAGGATTACGGTACCGCTAAAATGTTTAAAGATCCATTGGTTTGCATTGACCCTACAGACAAGAACCGTAATGTCGGTGCTGCATTGAGGCTGGATAAGTTTTCCCAGTTCATACAGTCTGCCCGTAATTATTTAAATTCTGATAAAAAAATTGAATATTTTTATCCTTTGAATAAATCTTTAGATAAAAATGATATTTTAAATGAATTTAAAGTTCGTGCCAGCAATGTAATAGCTATCGGGTTTGACATTCCACAGATTCCATTGGATACATTACATCCTCAGCTTAAAAAGACTGCCGACTCTCTGAAAAGAGAATTGAATAAAAATGACTTTTTGGTATTCCAGCATGATTACTGGACGGATGAGGAATCTCATGCAGTAATATTGCTTGAATTGGCAGTATCCGAACTGAATAACATTAAGATTCATGATGGACCTAAAATATATTACAGGCAAGCCTGTGATAATTTCATTGAAAAATTCGGTCTTGAAAACTGTTATCTTTTGGATGATGTGCTGGTTTATAATGCAAAAAGGGAATTTACTACACCAGAAAGCTTTATTTCCAATCTGCTTACAAAAGAGCATATTTCAATCATTAAAGTTGGAAAGAATCTAACAGAACCTATATTAAACAGTTATAAAATTTATGATATCGGTGATTTGGCAGATGATAATGACTTTTTAATATTTTTAGATGATTTTTTATATCCTAATCAGCATATCAGGCGTTAGGTAACCAAACCGTCACCAAATGCTTAAATACAATAAAAAAGCCTTTTTAATTTACAGGTGATTAATATGACTGTAAATTTAGAAGGCAGTAAAACTGAAAAAAATCTTTTAAAGGCTCTTCAGGGAGAGGCACTTGCCCGTGTAAAATATGAGTTTTACTCAAGCAAGGCAAAAAAAGACGGATACGTTCAATTATCTGAAATTTTCAAAGAAGCTTCAGATAATGAAAAAGAACATGCAAAGGTATGGTTCAAGCTATTGCATGGTGGTGAAGTTAATGATACTTTATCCAACCTTGATGAGGCTATTGAAACTGAAGAGTATGAATGGTCTGATATGTATATGAATTTTGCTCATGACGCTAAAAAGGAAGGCTTCAGTGATATTGCTCATCTTTTTGAGTTAACTGCAGCAATCGAAAGGTCACATGAGCGAATCTACAAATCCTTTGTTAAAAATATTAAAAATGATTGTGTGTTTGAAAAACCTGATGAAATTGTCTGGAAATGTGGAAACTGCGGTAATTTGCACTATTCCAAAACCGCACCGGAAACATGTCCGATGTGTGATCATCCGCAATCATACTACAGAAAATTAGATGAAAGTTACAAGTAATCTAATTTTTCTTTTTTTCATAAATTATATATCATACTATTGACTAAAAGTATATTCAAAAAGTTGATAATATGATAGAGAATAATATCTGTTTATTGACTGATTCCTATAAGATAACCCATCACTACTTCTATCCAAAAGGTACAAAAAAGATATATTCTTACCTTGAAAGTAGAGTTGGAGCTGAGTTTAATAAAACTATATTCTATGGGCTTCAGTACATAATCAAAAAGTATTTGAAAGGTAAAGTTGTAAGTCAGGAAAAGATTGACGAAGCTGATAATCTTATGCAGACTCATCTTGGAGAAGGTATTTTTAACCGCGAAGGCTGGCAGTACATATTGGACGAATTTGATGGAATGCTTCCTATTGAAATCAAGGCTGTTCCTGAGGGAACTCCTGTTGATGTGGGCAATGTATTGATGACAGTTGAAAATACTGACGATAAATGTTACTGGCTAGTGAATTATCTTGAGTCATTGCTGTTGCAGGTATGGTATCCATCCACCATTGCTACATTATCTGCTGAGGTAAGAAAATTGGCCAATTTCTATTTGGATGTTACGGGTTCAGATAAAAGCAATCTGGATTTCATGTTGCATGATTTCGGTTATCGTGGAGCAACATCAACAGAATCATCAATGCTTTGTGGATCCGCTCATTTACTGAGTTTTTCAGGTACTGACACAATTCCTGCATTAACGATACCTGAAAATTATTATAATGACTCAGAAGTATATGGATTTTCAGTTCAGGCAACAGAACACAGCGTCATGACCTCCTTGGGTCAGGATGGTGAAATTCAGCAGGCATTGAATGTCATTGAAAATGCAAAGAACGGTATTCTTTCCATGGTTATTGACAGCTATGACTATAGAAACTTCCTGATACAGGCATCAACTGAAGGAAGCGAACTGAATGATGCAATCTTGAAATTTTTATCCGTCGACGGCAATAAGGTTGTCTTCAGGCCGGATAGCGGTGAGCCTGTATCTACAACCATTGACTGTTTGAACATATTGGAAAGTGGTTTTGGAAGCTATGACACTGAAAGTGGATATAAGGTGTTTGATGCTAACATTGGCCTTTTGTGGGGAGATGGCCTTAACTATCACAAGATTAGAGATATTCTCTTTGCAATGAAATCCAATGGATGGGCTGCTGAAAATATTATCTTTGGTATGGGCGGAGGGCTTCACAGCTCTGTTAATCGTGATACTCAGCGCAACGCCTTCAAATGTTCTGCACAATTGAGGGATGGTCAATGGTTTGACATCTTTAAAAATCCGTTGGACTCCAGTAAGAAATCTAAAACAGGTAGATTTAAACTTATTGAAGATGATGGTTCTTTTAAAACAATTTCAATTGATGATGAGGGTGATGACATTCTTCGCACTGTCTTTAAGGATGGAAAACTGCTTGTCGATGAAAAATATTGTGATGTTAAATTGAGGGCACAAAATTATTCCAAATATTCAATTTAATTTTTCATTCACTTTTTTTTAAATTTTTTATCATTTTCATCATATTTTTTTATTTTTATAATTATTCCTTCTATTTTCTATTTATAACTTGGTTATTATGGATATTGTTCATATTTAAGCTTGTTTAAATGTTTTTTTAGATTAAATTAAGTTTTTTAATACATTTTTAGATTAAAATTTAATACTACTACTTTTTATACTATGAATAATAAATGTATAATTAATATTTGAAAAAATGGAGGCTTTAAATTGTTTAATAAATTCAATTTTTCGCTGATAATTATTGCAATATTCTTATTATTTATTGTTTTAATTCCTTCTTCCATAGCTTTTGAGTTAGAAGAAGGTGATAATATTACCTCTCGAGTAATTGAAGAAGAAGAGATTGTTTTAACTAGTTCCAAATCAAATGATATTTATTTTGATGTTTCCGCTCCAAGTGGTGGTGATGGTTCAAAAGGCAATCCCTATAATCAATTTAAACAACAGTATATTAGAAATGATGCAATTATTCATTTGGCAAAAGGAGATTACTTTTTAGATACAACTATTTCAGCCCAATACAATAATTTAACTGTTTATGGTGCGGGAATGGACAAGACATTCATAACAAGCCATCATGCATTAACAATAAAGCATTTTTATTTGTCTGATTTGACATTGTCCGGAGTTAACATTATAAACCATGGAACAATTGACATTAGAAATGTTTGCATAGAAGATGCGAAGGCAAATGTACATGATCAGTATAATAACTCTTTTGGGGGAGCTATCTATAACCCTGGGGAGCATTATGATCCGTATTTATACTTGACGAACTGTATTTTTAAAAACAACTCTGCCATGTACGGCGGAGCACTTTACATGACTTATGGCCATTTAAAAATTATCAACACCACCTTTGAATCAAACACTGCTTATAATTATGGGGGCGCAATTGCCGCAGGTGCAAACTCAAAAATTGAAATTTATGATTCTGATTTTATTAACGACAAATCCATTAAGGATTCTGGTGGTGCAATTTATTTCAGATATGCTGATGTAAAAATATCCAATTCTAATTTTATCAATTGTTATGGTCAATTTGGTGGTGCAATTTGTGATTTAGGTGCAAACACTACAATTTCAAATTCAAAATTCACAGGCAATAGGGCTTCATATAGGGGCGGAGCCATTTACTCATTATATGGTAAATTCTTTGTAAATGACTGTGATTTTAGAAATAATCATGGAAAAAATGGTGGAGCAATATTTTTGGATAACGCTACTTCACACTATATTACCACTTCACTTTTCATTTCCAACACTGCTGATGTCTGTGGTGGAGGAATATATTCTATTTTAAATATAATTCCATCCAATGCAGGCAACTACTATGCAAATAACAAAGCACAGGAAAGTAACGATTTGTATGTAACACACAATATTAATTTATGGCTTGGAGATGGAAATTATACTATGATTGTAAGCGACCATATCCGTGAGGAAATATCATACATTCCTTCATATTATAATCTGGTTAATTATGGTTTAGTCACTCCAGTTAAAGACCAGGAAACAAGTGGGGACTGCTGGGCATTTTCAGCAATTGCAGCATTGGAATCATGCCTTTTAAAGGCTACTGGTGTTACTTATGATTTATCTGAAGAAAACATGAAAAATTTAATCAGCCTTTATTCTGATTATGGATGGAACATGGAAACGAATAAGGGCGGTTTTGATACAATGGCACTTGGATATCTGACAAGTTGGTTAGGGCCAGTGTTTGAATCTGAAGATGAATTCGATGACCATTCCACATTATCCCCTGTTCTTCATTCAAAATTCCATATTCAGGATGTCCTTTCATTATCCAGAAAGTCCTATACAGATAATGCTGATATAAAAAAGGCTATCATGAAATACGGTGCCGTTGCAAGCGGATTATATAATGATGATGCATATTTGAATAAGAATAAGGCTTCCTATTATTATAATGGAAATCAGATTACCAATCATGCAGTCACAATTGTCGGATGGGATGATACATACTCAAGATATAATTTTAATAATGTTCCTCAAGGAAATGGAGCTTGGATTTGTAAAAATAGCTGGGGACCTAACTGGGGAAACAATGGATACTTCTATGTTTCATATTATGATACAAAACTTGCAGAAATAGGCAAATTGCACTCTGCTTATACATTCATATTTAACAATACCATTGATTTGGATAAGAATTATCAATATGATGTTATTGGACTCACTGACTTTTTGGCAACTGGAAAAAATACTGTTTGGTATAAAAACGTTTTCAAAGCCACTGATAACGAACTGCTGGCCGCATTTTCATCATATATCAATGATGAAAGTGATTATCAGGTACAGGTTTATGTAAACAATGAACTCAAGTTCTCCCAGAATGGTGTTTCACCTGAAGGATATTATACTTATAAATTGGATAAGTTCATTCCATTATATACCGGAGACGTTTTTGAAATCGTCGTTAAATTAACAACAAAGGATATTGTAAGCATTCCTATTTCAGAAAGCAAATATACAAATAAGTACATCTATGATAAAGGAATGTCCTATATCAGCTATGATGGAAAAACTTGGACAGATTTATATGAATTGAAATTAGGGTCAGCACATTCTCAAGTAGCATGTATTAAGGCATTTACAACTCTGGAAACATTAAACACTGTTATTTCAATGCCTGATTATTCAATAGAATCTGGAAAAATTGTTACCCTTGAAGCTAATGTCTTGGATGCCCATAACAATAGGGTTACATTGGGCAGTGTAACATTCAATATTGATGGAAATGAGTATGTTGTTGATGTCAATGATGGAAAAGCCACGTTCAATTACAGATTTTCAAATGAAGGTACATATAACGTTAAGGCAACATACCACGGCCTACACTATAATCCTTCATCGGTCTCATCTACAGTAACTGTTGAAGAGATTTATTCATCAACAAAGATTTCTTTGGCATTCAATTCAGTTAGGGCAGGCGAAAATGTCAGGATAACTGCAACTGTTCTTGATTCAAACAATAATAAACTGAACACAGGTACTGTCACATTCACAACTAACGGCAGGAGCCAAACTGTTAATGTAAATAATGGTGTTGCCGTATTTACAACTTCCTATGATAAGGCCGGAAGCTATGATATCACAGCCACATTCAAGGCTTCTCATTATGGCTCTTCAAGTACCAAATCAACAATAACTATAACTCAAGGTGTTTTATCATCTAAAATAACTGCTACGAGTACAGTAACTAACAATAATGTAAGAATCATTGCTGTTGTTAGGGACGCAAATAATAATCTGGTTTCATCAGGTAAAGTCACTTTCAATATTAACGGAGAAAAATCAGTGGTTGATGTAACTAGAGGGCAGGCTGTTTTAAATACTGTTCTTCCGCGCAGCTCAACGGTTTATTTATCTTTTGAGGGTAGTAACTATCTTTCTTCAACAACTTCAATAAGGGTGGAAGTTTCTGATATGCCTTCCTCAAAAATAACATTGACTAATATGGAAGTGAATGTTGGAAATTATGTAAATATTGTAGCAACAGTCACAGATTCCAGCAATAATCCGATTAATGGAGGGACTGTCAGCTTCACAGTTGATGGAAAAACCACGAATATTGGTGTTTCAAATGGAAAAGCAACTTTAACAACATCATTTTCAAAATCAGGATTATTTGGAGTAACTGCAGTTTATACAGGCAATTCTTATTCTTCATCATCTGCAAAATCAACTATAACAGTTAAGGATAGAATAAGTTCATCCAAAATAACTGTTAGTGATGTTACAGCCGGCGCTGGTAAAAGCGTAAGCATTGTTGCTCGCGTTGTTGATTCCAATAATAATTTGGTAAACAGTGGAACTGTTAATTTTATTGTAAACTCAAAGTCAACAACTGTTGGTGTGAGTAATGGTGTTGCAACATTCATCACTTCATTTGATAAATCGGGAACTTATAATTTGCTTTCAACATTTTCAGGAAATAATTATCTGTCCAGTTCAACCAATTCAAAAATAATTGTTGAAAAAAACACAATTTCAGTCACATTATCTATTGGAGATGCGACATATGGATCAAGTAATGTTGCAGTAATAACATCAGATGTTGCATTTAATGGATTATTGAATGTTGGAGGAAGTGTTTATTCTGTGTATGTTAACAATGGAGTTACAAGATTCACTATTCCTTCAAAATTGTCCGTAGGAAGTTATAAAGGAATTTTAACATACTCTGGTGATGATAAGTATAATCCAATAAGTATTAATGATAAATTTATAGTTACTGGCGATGATTTTTCATTAGTTGCAAAGGATATTGTTATGTATTATAAGGATGGAACCAGATTGGGTGCTTATTTGTATGACAGTAATGGTCGTCCTTTAGCAAATAATACTGTTACATTTTCCCTCCAGGGCATTGACTATTCAAAGACCACAAATCAGAATGGTTATTCATCAATTGCAATTAATTTGAACTCTGGAAAATATGTTGCAGTAGTCAAACATGCTTCTTCAAGCAAGTCTGTCACTATTGAAGTAAAATCCACAGTCATAGCCGATGATGTAACTAAATATTATCGCAATGATACACAATTTTATGCAACAATTTTGGATAAGAACGGCAATTCTGTGAAAAATACTGTTGTTAAAATGAATATTAATGGAGTAATCTATGAAAAAACCACTAATAATCAGGGCATAGTAAAATTAAACCTGAATCTTGTGCCAAATACTTATATTTTGACTGTAACAAATCCATCTACATCTGAAATGGCAACCAGTATTGTTAAAATACTTCCAAGACTTGTAGAAAACCATGATTTGGTAAAATATTATCGCAACGCTTCAAGATATAGTGTTAAAGTTTTATCCAAATCAGGTAATGCGGAGGTTGGAAAAACAGTTACATTCAATATTAATGGAGTATTTTACCAACGTGTAACCAATTCGGAGGGTGTTGCAAGTCTTAATATTAATTTGGGACCAGATACTTATATTATAACTGCAGAATATGATGAATCAAGAGTATCTAATAAAATCACGGTATTGAATATTTTAAAAGCCAATGATCTTATTAAAAGATATGGGACTTCATCTCAGTTTACAGTAACACTTTTGGACGGCAACGGTAGATTATATGCAAATCAGGTAATCAAATTTAATATTAACGGTGTATTTTATGAAAGAATTACCAATGCTAATGGTGTTGCCAGTTTAAACATTAATCTGCAAGCGGGAAAATACATTATTACTTCATCATACAATGGATTGAACTTAGCAAATACTGTTACAATATATTAGGTTAAAAATAACCTAATTTTTTGTTTTTTTTTAAAAAAGAGTTTAATAGCTATTTGTTGTTAGCTATTAATTTACGGGCTGCTTTTAAGTCAGTATTATAAATGTGGCCGGATGTAGAATGGTAATGGATTCCTCCGAAGTTTAATTTTTCACCTATTATCTCTTCATTAAGTTCCTCTTTCATTTTTAAGCCCATATATGCTATGAAAAACATATTGGAGTAGAATGCACCATAGATATCATTGCTTCTGAATATGCAGTGAATAGTTAATTCATTGTCACGCACAATGCACTGTAAAAATTGAAGACAAGGTATATCTTCTGCTTCAGCATCGTCTATTGGATTAATTGTCACTGCAACTGCACGATTTGATCCTGTTGCAGTTAATATTCTTTTTTTCATGCTTTCAAATTGGTTTACATCAAAATGTGCAAAAATACGGTTTGGGTATGTATATACGAATCCCTGAGTGTTGTTAATAATATCTGGGTCTTCAACTGATTTAACGTATTCGTACAGGGCATCGCTTTTAATTGGACATCCTTCTAGGTCATATTTTCCGGATTTTATGTCTGACAACATCATTTTGGTTGTGTAATTTTGATATTTGGCTCTGAATTTCAAGTCCATTGGGTCATCTATAATATAGAAATTACCTAAACTTTCAACTAAATGGTGATTACTATCCTTATAAGTTTCTTTTCCTTCTTTTAATATTTTATTAACGAAATCTAAATAACATTGATTAATACTTAACATTGCAAACAATCCTTTTAAATTATATTTTAATTTGTTTTTGAAATTATAAATATCTGATGTTTTTAATTAAAAAATAAATGCATGTAATAGATGATTAAATCTAATACAATTCTATTTTTTTACAAGGTCATACATCATTCCAAATAATTCAATGGCTTTATCTGTTGAATTTTGTTCTGTAATGTTTTCGGGAATTTCATATACAAATGTAGGATATCCGGCATCAGCTATAGGTTTTGAAACAAGAGTTGCGGAAGTTGCCTTATAAGGTTTTGAAGTGTCTGTCGGGAAATAATTAAAGTCACTTGAATTTGCTATTTTTTGTGAAATGTCAATGGAAGCATTATCCATTGCTGGTGTGGCTAAATAAAATCCTTCACCATAGCCTTCCACATGTGAATGACTTATGATTACTGCTTTTCCTTTTGTATTGCTTATGTCCGGAACAACATAATCATGAACTAGGCTTTCACCATTGTCACGGCTTGCCTGGTAAACATCAGGATCTTTAGTAACGTTAACGTGATAAACAGTAAATTTGACATCATGATTTTGTGCAAATTCCTTTGCAGCCTTGATTTCCGGTTCGATTGAAAGAGGTTCTCTTGGATGAATTCCTGCAATCAAAACAAGTTCAGTATTAGAGTTATTATTTCCATAAACAAATTTATCCACGGTACCTAAGTCATTTTCCCAATGGTTTGTTGAATTGGAATGTGATGTATAATCATATGCAAATAAAACACAGATAATAGCTAATAAAACTATTATTAGTATTATTTTTGTCTTATTATTCAAAATTTATCACCAATTATTTTTCTATTAAAACATTATTATATGTTTTTTTCTTTTGAAATGGCAAATAACTTATATTATTGTTTATATATCATATTATAATTCAATTCTTATCTGTTTAATTTATGATAAAATAAATTTTTTGTGGTGATTTGATGATTGAAGATAAATTGGATAAATTAATCGAACTTAATGAGAGAATTGTTAATCAAAATGATGAAATTATTAATTTGCTTAAGGGTGATGACAATGGTGAGAAAAATGTTGTTGAATCTTCACTTGCTGAAGAGCCGGAAGACGACGATGAAGATGTCCCCGCAGTCAATAATGTATCTAAATTTTTCTCAACCAGTGAACTAAGTTCCGGCGAACTATTATTTGTAGCTAATAGTCAGGACAGTCAGATTGATATTTATAAAATAAGCGTGAAGGCATCTGATGAGTTGAAAGTTGTTCCTCAAGAGATGGAAGAGGAAACAAGAAATATTTTAGATGATGGAAATTATGAAATAACTATTGAGAATTTAACTGGTAATAGTTTGACTAGTCAATTTAAAATGCCGTTGCTTATAGCAGTTGAAAGCTTTAATGAAAACATGTCAATTCCATCAAATGTAGCTATACTTGATGATGAAAGTTATGTGAATATTCCTGATATACTGAGGGTTGCTATTGAAAATGGTGCTGAAAAAATTTACCTGTCCATGAAAAATGCAATGTCTGTCCTTCAGGCACCACCAATGATAATGGATTATTTGCAGTTCTATAAAAATAAGGATGATTTATTAAAACATTTATAAAAATAGGTTTAAGTGAGTTTTAAACTCACTTAAGCATTTTCAGTCATTATAGGGACAACTTGTTTTTTACGTGAGACTACACCTTCTAAAAGTGCAGTATTGTCATCTAATTTTACTCCATATGCTTTTTCTACTAAATCTGCATTTTTACCTAATACAATGACTTGGGAGTTGCTGTTGACGATATCGGTAATTAAGAGCATGAACAAGTCAAGATTCTCTTTTTCAATGATTTTTTCAATTCCTGCTTCCAGTTCGTCTTTCATTTCCAAGACGTCAGGAATGCTTGCAGTATTGACCTGATTAACGATGGATTTTACATCCTTAAAGTCTATTTGCTTAGCGTCAAGAGCTAAAATTTCATCAATGGTAAAACTTGAAAGGTCAGTTCCTGCTTTTAACATTTCCAAACCATACTCTTCGTAATCAACACCAGCAATTTCTGCTAACTTCTTAACAGCTTTCTTATCATCTTCTGTAGTTGTTGGAGATTTTAAAAGTAAAGTGTCGGATATGATTGCAGATAACATTAAATGAGCTATTTTAGGTTCGATTTCAACATTATTCTCATTGAATAATTTGAATAAGATGGTTTCAGTGCAGCCCACTGCTTCTGCTCTATAAAATAATGGGTAGGAAGTTTCAAGTGCGATTTTGTGGTGGTCTACAACTTTTTTAATATTCATGTTTTTCAGATTGTCAATGGATTCGGAAGGGCTGTTGTGATCTACTAAAATTACATCGCTTCCTTCTTCAAGTGATTCGATTAATTCAGGAGCTTCAATATCCAAATAATTTAGGACGAATTCAGTTTCTTTATTGATATTGCCTAATCTGCATGCAACTGCATTGTCATTTCCAAGGTTTTTTTCCAATTCACACATTACCAAACTTGATGTGATTGTATCTGTATCTGGACTTTTATGTCCGAAAATATAAGTTTTATCCATATTATCACTTTAGAAATTTGTATTCATTTATTATATATGTAAGTATAAACTAATAAATAATGTCATTTTTAGATTCATATTTCAGATATTTGAATGATGCATTTGTAGAACATAAATATTTATTAATATTCACGATTCTATTTGGTGTATTCTGCTGGATTGGAGGATACTTCCTGACGGATTGGATATACACTCCTGCAGAATTGGTTGATTATGAATATTTATCACAGGAAACATTTTACTCATTTGAAGACATGATGTATATTATTATTAATAACTGCTATATCAACGTTAAAAGTTATTTCTGGTCTATATTTTTATGTGCAGGCCCAATTTATGATATGACATTCAATATTGGAATGTCCGGCATCACTTCTAGAGCGACTGAACTTGCATGTGGAGATCCTTTTCTTTTTTTAAAATTGACATGTCTTCATGGATTTTTTGAGGATGCATCAACTATCCTAAACAGTTTTGCAGGATTCTTGCTATTTTTATTTATAATAAAATTCATTAAGGATTTTTTTAAGCCTTCAAAGCATTTGGCGAATGGTTCAATTACAAATTCACTGGAAATTAATAAAAAAATTTTGTATCAATCATTGGCCGTATTCGTTCTGGCCTTAGCGGTAATGATATTTGCAGGTATTTTGGAAGAATACATTAGCGTTCCATTCGGAAACCTAATCGCATATTTATTTTAAAAAAAGTTGTGAAGTTAGATTTTTTCTAACTTACACATTTATTTATCCATGAAATGAAATTTGAAGTAGCGTCACCACTTCTTTCAGCTTGAGTATGGCCTTGTCCCCAGACAACATTCAATTCAACACTGTCTGTTTTTCCACTTTGATTTAAAGCAAGAGCCAAATTGCTTTCAACAGTTGTTGCAGTATCGCCCTGTTCGATTCCTGAATTTATTCTCCAGTGTTTTGCAGGATTTGATGTTGAACTGTTATAATAATCGCAGAGATAATACATCGGATTGTACATGTTTACACGATCTTCAACGGTATAGTTAAATTGGTCTGTCACTTTGATGTCGTGTGCATATTCACTTGCATATGATGAATTATATCCGTTTAATTTGGAATATTTGTCATTGTTTGAGCTAAGCAATTCAGCTATGGTGCTGTCAAAGTGAAGTGTGTTGCTTTTATTATTTCCAAACACTGAATTTTCAGCCTGGCTTCTGTTTAAATCGTCAAATGCAGGCACGCCTTTGGTAGGTGTTTTGCAATGCTTAACAAAGCTTTCAATACTTTTTACCTTAACCGTATTTTTGCTTGCATCATATTCAATCCACTCCCCATCACTGTTTAGGGAATTGATATAATCCTGAGCTGTTTGGTAGGTTTCATTGCTGTTGGTTGAAGTTCCATTATTTTGAATATTTCCTGCTGGTAATTCTCCATTAGGAACATCTCCTGCTGGTGCTTCGCCTGTTGGCATTTCACCTGTCGGAGCATTTCCTAAAGGTGAACCTCCCATAGATTTCATATCATTTGACGGTGTATATGGAAATGTCGTATCTGCAAGGAAATTATTCAATGATTCTTCAATAACGCTTATCTGGTAGTCATAATAGCTTCCTGAGGTATAAATTCCATCATTGCTTTTATCTAAAGTCAATGTTTTTCCTGAAGGGTCTTTCAGACCTAACTTGTTGATGTATTCTCCATATTTCATAGCCAAATCTTTGGACAGTTCATAAGTCCATGTATCGTTTGACCGGGTATATTGACCCATATACCATTCATATCCCTCATCTGCCGTATCCAGGTTGGTAATTGGACACCAGCACATTGAACCGTAAACTGAACTTGATATCACATATCCATTTTGGTCTGTCATTGCTGCTCCGATAGCTTCAAGGTATGATTCGTATAATTCATTATCTCCACTGCTTCCGACTATTGCGGACTGTGCACCGCCTCCACTATGTCCGAATGTGAATATTTTTTCAGTGTCTCCTGGAATTATATCCTTGTTGAATTTAAGATACATTATTGATGCCTTTAAATCAGTTACTCCCCATGGAGCTCCGCCTGTAAAGTTGTCTCCATTGTCACGTCCTCTGCATCCCGGATAGACATATATGATTCCTGAATCAGTATAATTTTTTACCTCTTGGGGATTATATGATGTAGGAGCAGTCTGTGCTGAGTATCCTGGTGTGTTGATAGGTATTACGATCGGTGCATCTTTGGCACTATAATTTGCGACTTTGTTCTTTTCATTTATTGTACAGTTATATGTTCCGTTCGTGTTTTTCTCACCATCAAAGTATTTTCCCGGAACATAAATTGATAAGGTTTCATACTCTGGTGCTTTTGCTCTATTGCAGTAACTTAAGTTAAGCTGGTAATATATGTCGTTTGCGCTGTCATAGCTCCAATTGTTCATGTTGACTGTTATGTTTGCAATTTGTTTATCATCCAGTGCAAGAGTATTCTTTCTTTCACTTGTATGTGTAGTATATACTGAAACTGCAGCTGCTATGATAACGATTGCAACTATCATTAAAATAATATACTTTTTATCCATATTATCTCCTTAATATAAACTATGTAATATATAATTAATATGTCTTGGTATTCAACTAATATTATTTTAGTGATATAAAAATAAAATTTTGTTCATTATTTTATTTTTAATTTATCAAATGTACAGTGAATTTTTTCTATTAGTTAATTATTTTTATATTAAAAACTAATATTAACTTATGGTAAAAGTAAGTATATTAGGTGCAACTGGTGTAATAGGGAAAAATGTTGCATTCACTTTAGCAAGGGCTGATACTGTAGATGAAATAGTATTGTTTTCAAGGCCTCAAAGTGTAGATAAGGCTAAGGGTGAAACATTTGACATGTATGATGCATTGGCTGCAGAAGACATTGACTGTAGATTAACTCCATCATGTAACTATGAGGATATTAATGATTCTGATATTGTACTGATTACTGCAGGAACTCCAAGACAGGAAGGAATGACTAGAATGGATTTAGCTATTCCGAATGCGGAAATTGTAAGAAACTATGCTGAAAAGATTGCTATTCATGCTCCGGATTCCATTATTTTAATAGCTACCAATCCTGTTGACGTGATGACAACAATTGCTCTTGAAGCATCAGGATTTGATAAGACTAAAGTAATTGGAATAGGCAATCACTTGGATTCACTAAGGCTGAAGGCCTATTTTGCAAATCAGATTAACATCAACAGTTCAGAAGTCCATACGAGGGTAGTTGGTGAACATGGTGATCATATGGTTCCGTTGTTAAGCTCAACTACTATTGGTGGTATTCCATTGAAATATTTCATCCAGTCTGTTGATATGGATGTTCCAAGACTCATAAAAAGACTTAGAAAAGCAGGAAATACCATCATATCCAAAAAGGGAGCAACTGAATATGGTCCTTCATATGCTATTTCAAACCTGATTTCAACTATAATAACTGACAGCCATAAGATTTTGACAGTCACTACATATTTGAACGGTGAGATTGCAGGTGTCAGTGGAGTATCATTGGGTGTACCTGTTGTTTTGTCCAAAAAAGGTATTGCAATGATTGTACCTATTCATATGAATGATTATGAGCAGAAAAAATTCAAAGATGCTGCAGAGATTGTTCGTGAAGCTACAGAAGAAGTTAAAAACAGTTTCAACTATCACTGAATTTCAAAATATTAACTTCTTTTTCTTTTTTCATTTAAAAAATACATTTTTTTCGATAAGTTTATATAGACAATATCTTGTATTATTACATAATGATAGTAGGATTATTATCATAAGTAGGAATTGTTAGGTTTGTTTTAACAGTTTTTTTAAGGCAGTTGAATTTTTCATAGAATTTGAGGTTGATAATATGAAAGAATTATATGAAAAAATGATTAATGAATCAATGGCTGCTCAAAGAGCAGATGTTGGAGTAATATCTGAAAACAGATACAAAGACTTTAAAGTCACTGATGCAAAGGCTTATGCTGATGCAGTATCTAATATGAAAGCACTTGACAATCAAGCAGAAAGTGTAATTAAATTACACAAAAATTCTGTTGCAAGTCACTACAAGGTTTTAACTTCCGTTACCGAAACCATCCGTCCTGAAGACGATCCATTCATTGAACACTATCAGACACCGCCGGTTCTAGAAATCCTATGTGAAGAGGATGGCGAATTTGCAGACAGTGTTGATAAGTTCATAGATGCAATTGCAGATAACGAAGCATTGATTTCAAGAGAATCAATCAGAAGATATGGCGGATTCTATGGTCCGACCTGTGTGGTTGACTTTGCTTTGATGCCTGGAAGCACAACCAATGTTGTCAATCAGATTTTGGCAAAAATGGACATTTCAAATATGCACAAGCAGGCAATATTATCTGCTAAATCATGGGGTATGAACACATCATATGGTGTAGGTGATGCATTTGCAAATGCAATCGAAGACGGATTGACAGCAGCTGAAGCAACTCAAAAGGAAATTGAAACACTGCAAATGGTCTATCGCGAACCTATCGAAGCCCAGGGAACATTGATGGATGATGCAGACCACTCCTCCTTTGATGTAAGAAAATACATGAACGGGTATAAAAAGGAAATGACTGCAACCGTTAAGGCTGCAATGGATGATGGAGTCCACTACGGTAATATAGTAACCGTTCCTGCATACTGTGTTGGGGACATTGGACACCACATCGGTCAGGCAAGCTATAATATGGTTAAGGATGATGTAACTTTAAACATCATTAAGGCTACAACAGATGTTATTGAAGCAACACTTAGAAGTAATCTGGATAACTATAAGACTCCTGCAAATGTATTGAATCTTGCAACAGGTTCTTCTGCATGTGCAACAGAATACATTTTGGAATTGGATGGATTCAATGCACCTATGGTAGTGGACTTACTAAACAAAAGATTCCACAACTATGTACAGCAATATCCAAGAAGAGGTGCTGCTGCAGAACTGCACAACTGTGATTTTATGGATATGATTTACAGAGGATTCGGAGCTATAAGCGATGCAAGAAAAGCAAGATCCAGTGAAAAAATTGACTTGGTACCAAAAATCAACGGATTTGCAGTTGACTTAAGTCCAATAGCAGAAAATGAAGTAATCATGAATCCGCAAAGATACACATATCCTGCATGTGCAATAACTGTCAGATTCTCATCTCTCATGAGATTGGCTGATTATCCATGTCTGCTTACATCAGAACCTATCACTGCTACAATGATGACCAATATCATTGCACTCAATAAGGAATCTGCAGGTTCACCTGCCAGAGGATGTAAAAACTGTGCATCTGCAACATTAGTTGATGGAAAACATGAATACTGTCAATGGAGAGAAGCTATTTAGGTTGTGAATTAGATGGCTTCTTGTAATATTGAAAAAAAGTTTCTGGCTGAATTGCTGGGAACTTTTTTCCTGGTTTTTTTCGGAACAGGATCTGCTGTTGTAACCTTGCTGATTGCAGATAGCATTCATCCGGGAAATGCGGGAATAGGTATTTTAGGTGGTCTTGGTGATTGGATTGCAATTTCTCTTGCATTCGGTTTGACTGTGATGGCATGTATTTATCTGTTCGGTAAGATATCTGGTGCACACCTAAACCCTGCAGTGACTGTTGGTTTGCTTGTAAGCAAAAATATTTCCCTTGTTGACAGCATCTACTATATTGTTGCTCAAGTAATTGGAGCATGTTTGGGCAGTTTGGCATTGTTCCTATGTCTTGGAAGCGGTGCTGTAACTATCGGAGCATTAGGAGCTACCGCACCGGGATTAGGTGTTGGATACTGGCAGGCCATGTTTGCTGAATTTATCGGAACATTCTTCCTTGTATTGGTTGTAATGGGTGTTGCTGTTGACAAAAAAGCGGAACCAGGTTTTGCAGGTCTTTCAATCGGTATGACAGTAACAGCAGTAATTGTAGTTTTAGGAGCATTCACTGGTGCATCAATAAATCCTGCACGTACATTTGGTCCTTATTTAATGGATATGTTGCTTGGCGGAGCAAATCTCTGGGCATACTATCCAATCTATTTAATCGGACCAATTGTTGGTGGTATTTTAGCTGCTTTAGTATATAATTTCATTGCTAAAGGAAATGATGCATGTGCACTGCCACAACCATTCTATGATGATGAATAAAGAGTATTTTAATACTCTTTTCTTTTTTTATTTCAACAAATTAGCTCCACCCATCTGCTGTGAGACAATATTTCCTATTTGGGGAGTTATAAATCCTTCAATTAATGCAGCTATTGCAAATAATGCCACTGCAACCAAAAATAATACTGCAACATGTTTTAATGTCTTTTTGTTGTTTTGATAAGCTTCACTGAAAGTGTTTTTGCGGATTTTATCTCTTAATACTTTAAAAATGAATGTGAATAACAGTATTCCGCTTGTACAGCTGCAGAAAAATGCCGGAATTTCAAGTATTCCATGCGGGACAATCAATGCTATATACATTACAAGGTCATATGTTGAGTGTATGGTATAGCCTGCCATGAATCCTACCACAAAACCGTTGAGAAATATTGCTATGAATGCATATATTGCAAAAAATATGGATCCGATTAGTGTGATTAATGCTGCTGTTTCATTGTGAATCATTATGTTAAATGCATCGACGGAAGTCACGTTTCCCTTAAGCATGGCATCCTTTAGCATAGGCATTAGAACTGATGCAATTTCATCTGTAGAAATATCTCCTAATATGAATGCTATTGCAAAAATTACTATAAGTATTAGAAATATTTTCCTGTTTTCAACAAAGGCTTCTTTAATTTCATATTTAATATTCATCAGTTAATTTTTTGATTTAAAAATATATAAAAACCTTATATAGAAGTTATACATAATATATTAACATGAATAAAATATTTTTAATTTTTATAGGTCTATTAATATTTTTTATAGCTATATCATTTGTATCTGCAGGAGAGGATACTCACTTTGAAATAGAAAAGGATTCGTCAGGTTATTCTTCAATAGTGACCTTGAAGGATTCACATAATAATCCAGTTCCCAAAGTGAAGTTTTCAATTAAGATAACAAAGCCTAACGGCAGCGTAAGAACCATGCCTACAAAGACACTCAACAAGACAGGTCAAAACATTTTCTTTTTGGGTTCTACAAAAGGAAACTATGTAATATCTGTGGATTTCAAGGGAAACGGCAAATATAATCCTTCTTCTTTAACAAAAACGATAACGGTAACATCAGGAAGCGGCGGAAACTCCATTTACAACTATTATGACAATCACAACTATGGTGATAGCGTAAAAATGGATGAGTATATATATGACAACTACTGGTATGAGGATATCTACGATGATCCTCGTACTTTTGACGGGGAAGGTTATTGATGCAAAGAAATGTAAGCATTGCTTTATCGATTATTATAATAATATTGGAAATCATTGCATTGATTGTATGCTATAATTCTTTTGGAATTAATTTGGCATATTATACAATAGATTCCAATATATTTCTTTTAATTTCAACAATCCTCTATTTGCTAACTATAAATAATGTTCCAAAGATTGTTCAGTTGCTTAAGTATTCATCCACGCTTTCAGTATTCATCACATTTCTTGTTGTAGTTTTTGTACTCTATCCAATGTATAACTTTAATTTTCAGTTCCTGTTTTTAGATGGGCCAAATCTTTATATGCATGTACTGTGCCCGGTTTTGGCACTAATATCTTTTATTTTCTTTGATTCAAATGAAATAGAAAACAGCCTGAAAAATAATTTGAGGTCATTATATTTCACGATAATCTATGCGATTATTTTGATTAGTCTGAATATTTTAAATGTCGTATCTGGACCATATCCCTTTTTAAAAGTAAATCAGCAGTCACCGTTAATGTCTGTATTTTGGATTGTATTGATACTTGGAGGTGCTTTGATTTTATCTAAAGTACTACTTTTTTTAAAGGACATGAATAATATTTTATATAATCCAAAATAAATATAATAATAATGGCTATCGTTGAGAAAAAAGTGGAATTAATTGAACTATTCTATGACTTGATTTTTGTATATGCAATATCCAAACTTACTGCACTAATCAGTGAACCCGTTAACGGAACAGTTGCACCCGATAGCTTTTTTATATATATCATCACATCTTTTGTAATCTTGCAGGCATGGCTGTATTTTACAAACTACGTCAACAGATATGGGCAATGGCACTGGCATGAATACATTCTGGCTATTGTAAACATGATAGCTGTGATTTTCATGGCAAATACAATCAATGCCCAGTGGAACCAGATGTTTGTTCCATTCAACATTTCAATGCTTGTAATGCTTTCAACAGTTTTTGTGTTGTATTTAATTCAGGTAAAACAACATGGTACATTCGATATTGCAGCGGGAAATTCAATTCAGATACTTTCAATCGTATGTTCAATATATATTATAGCTCTTTTGGTAATTCTATTGGGTTTTCATGATATTGTCATTTGGATAGATGTTATTGCAGTAATAACAGGGGCTTTTCTGCCATTTTTCTTAAAGGGACACTTTGATGAGGGTGTAATTAATTTTCCTCATCTGGTTGAGCGTTTTGAACTTCTGACTATCATCACATTCGGTGAAGCGGTTGTGGGAATGACATACTTTTTTGATGTGACAAGTTTCAATATAACATCAATTCTCGTATTTCTTATTGTAATTTCAATGTTCGGCTCATATGTGATTCAAATTCATAATCTTGTAAATCACCATCGTGTTGAAAGAAGCCTGAGACTGATGTTTAGCCATTATTTCATCATAATAAGCATAAATCTGATGACGGTTGCATTTGAATGGCTTCATTCCGGTGAGGTAAATCCCCATCTGGAAATTGGTGTAATGATTATTTCATTAATTGTTTTCTATGCATCAATAATGGCAAACAAGCCATATTATAAGGAAGGCATTAAATTCTTGAATGGTGATTTGGTTAAAATGATACTTTTCACTGCTGTAGGTTCTTTTGTTATTCTCTTTTCAATGGAAAACATATACTTATTCTTGTCAGGAATCCTGATAATAACACTGGGCAACCTTTCAGTATTGGCAAAAATTCAAAAAAAATATTTAAAATAATTTATTAATGAAATTAATAATTTCTGAAGCGGTTTCGTTTTGCTGAAGTGTTGAATTGATGCCTGCATTGCCGTCGCCTTTTTGAAGACCGTAATTTCCGAACTGTGCATGATTTCCACCATTTATGACATGCTCAGTAAAGTTGGCTTTGATTAATGGTCTGGCATCGTTGTAGCTTTTCAAATTTAAAACCTTATCTTCAGATCCGTAAATTGACAATGTAGGCTTGTCTATTTCTTCACTTGGATATGCCGCAAGCAACACCAGCCCATCAACATCATGCTTTGAAGCATAGCCTGATGCAGCTACACCGCCTAAGGAATGGCCTGACATGATATAATGGGAATAGTTTGAATTCTTGATGATGTCGTCTGCAATGTTTTGGCCGAAAAATGCAAGATTAAATGGCATTTGAACAAGATACACATCAACGCCCTGTGCCGCAATCTGGTTCATCAAAGGCAGATATGCACTGTATTCAACTTTTGCTCCAGGATAGAATATTAATGCAGTATCATTTCCTTTACCGTCAATAAAAAGCCCGTTTGATGCATGTGTAACGCTAACATTTTCACTTCCGTTAATGTATGATAGGGCAGTGCTGTCTGAGTGTGAATAGTCATTGACATAGTATACACTAAATCCAATTATCAAAATTAATATTATTATTAGGATGATGTATCTTTTTTTCATGTTATCCTCGAGTTAAATTGATAAATAAATAACCAATGGAAGTTAAAAGAATAATTAATCCGGCAACATTGACAAATCCAATATACAATGGAATCTGGAGAATAATGCATAACAAGCAGATGCAGTTTAATATCAGAAGGTATAGATTATTGAATTTTTCATATGGTATGTTGCATATCATAGCTATTGAAACTATTATTGCCAATATGAGTGCAATATATATGTTAAAAAGGCCACTTATGTAAAATGAAGCCATAATAATTGCAATTCCCGGAATCGGAAAGCCGATGAATCCTTCAACATCATTTGATGTAACATTATATCTTGTTAACCTTAAGATTCCACAGATTATAATAAACAATGAAACCAATGCAGTTGGAATTTCAAGATATGGTGCATTTACCATACTAAATGAATAAAGGAAAACTGCCGGGCTAACGCCAAATGATACAATGTCTGAGAGAGAATCAATGTTTTTTCCGAATTCGTATTCATCAAGTCTATTTGTTTTTCGTGCAACCCATCCGTCAATGGAGTCAAACAACAATGACAATATCATAAAGATTGCTGCATAATAGAAATTATGGTTGATTGACATGAGTATGGAGAGAAATCCGCAGCTCATATTCATCAGTGATACCAAATCGGACAGGCCAATAAAGCTTTGCATTTTTGTGTTCATTAATGAAATATATGGTTGTATTGATTAATAAATGTTCTAACTTTAAAAAGGTTGATTTATAGATATATTAATATGAAAATTTGTCTTTACGGCTCAGGTAGTAAGAACACTCCAAGGGAATACACTGATGTTGGCTATGAACTGGGATTGAAAATAGCTTCAAATAATCATTCTCTTGTATTTGGCGGTGGAAATGATGGAATGATGGGTGCAGTTGCAAAAGGCGTTCATGACAATGGAGGAAACATTATGGCTATCGCTCCGGATTGGATTAATGAATTCGATGATCCTTTTAAGGGTCATGATGAATATATCAAAACGGATTCAATGGATGAGAGAAAAAAGCTGTTTTTAGAAAAGTCTGATGTATTTATTATTGCTCCTGGTGGAATTGGTACTTTGGATGAGTTTTTTGAGGTTTTGACATTGAAATATCTCAACAGGCATTCAAAAAAGATTATTCTATTTAACATCAATCATTTCTATGACCGGATGATTGACATGCTTTGCGAGATGCATGATGAAGGTCTGATTCGTGAAGGTGCACTGGACATTTTTGAAGTTGCAGATTCCCTGGATGAAATTTTTGATTTATTATGATTGATGATTTAAAAAAGATTGCTAAATTTGTTTTAATTGCTTTTGTAGTCCTTTTAGTTTTGGGTGTTATAATTGGGACAATATCATATCTGACATCTCCTCCAAGCTTTGCCAGTAGCGATGATAGCGTGGAAATAGACATCGGCCAGGACGGTTATCTAAAAGCAAGCATTAAAAAATCATTGCAATATAAAAGCGAGAAAATTCCTAATGGTGAGGTAAATGTATCTGGCGATTTGATAAAATGGAAGGATGCGCGAAACATTAGCTATGTAAACTATCTTGGCAAGAAGGCCTATGTAATTGTTTGGAAAGCACCTCTAAAGGATACTGGTTTTAATGTGGTTGACACCTCAAAAATTGCCTATGACTATGGAGACATACATGGGAAAAATAGGATGTATGCCCTATACTATCAGGAATACAATCCGAAAAACAAAATGGTGTATGGAATAATACTGGACCACAATAGCATTTCATATGATTTCAAAGACCTGATTCATGATATCCTAAACAGGTCTTTTGTCAAATATAATGACTATTCCTATTCAACATCATCCTCCGGCCGATATCATGTCGATGATTCGCCATATACAATAGCCAGAAATGACCCTGACTGGTACTATGACCACTATGAATATGGTGACAATTATGCAATCGACGATTATCTGGAGTCACAGGGATATGATTGAAAAGAGTTATTAACAATAATCAATAAAATTAATCAATATGGGTTTAGGTTCATTTTTCAAAAGAAATAAAGATAATAAGAAAGAAGAAACAGTTGAATCACATATTGATATAAATAACGATGACTGTAAAGGTGCAGACTGTGAAAAATGTGTTATTGCCTGTCCAAATAATGTCTTGATTAAAGAAGGTGATGATACAGTTGCAAGAAGTCCGATGACCTGCAAGCATTGTCGTGTTTGTGAAGCTATTTGTCCTAATGAGTGCATTGTTGTTAATTAATGTTTTCGCGAATTATGTCAATGAAACTCTTCCAGTTGAGCTTGATGATTTGAGTTATCTTATCTGATTTTTTAACTTTAACGGTATCTCCTTCATTAATTTCAATTGAATTTCCGTCATATAGCGCAAATGCCTTTGCATCTCCTCTAAGTTCATTTATTTTGATTTCAATGATTGAGCTATTTGAGAGTATGATGCTTCTGTTTAAAATTGTATGTGGTGCTATTGGAGTTAGTGTAATGATTTCTGCTGTTGGATCAACTATCGGTCCTCCGCAGGACAGGTTATATGCAGTTGAGCCTGTTGGAGTGCTTACAATCATGCCGTCTGCAGTATATGAATTAATCAGTTTTCCATCTATTACAGCATCAAATCTTACCACACCATAAATATTTTTTGAAATTGATACTTCGTTTAATGCGGGAGGTATTTTAATTTTTTCACCATTTGCTTTTATTATTTCACCTTCAAGCATCATTCTGTTTTCAATATAATAGTTGTTATCTAAAATCTCTTTCAATGCCTTTTTTATATCATTTGGTTCGATTTCAGTTAAAAAACCTAATGTTCCGCAGTTAATTCCAAGTATTGGCTTTGTGTTTGAAATGCTTGCTGATTTAAGAAGGGTTCCATCCCCTCCAATTGAACAGACGATATCTGCTTCATCAATATTTTCTGTTATTTCAATTTTTAGCTCGTCACATATTCTGATTAAATCTTTTTGCGCTTTTTTAGCTGTTTTTTTAAAATCATCGCAGTTGATGTATATTTTCATATATGATAATTTGTTTTTTTAGGTTATATATTTAAAATTTAGTCATGCCTAAATATTTATATGATGAGCGATTAATTAATATTAACTTAACATGGGAGATATTATAAATGAGAGCGAGACGTGGTAGAGGTCATGGTGGACTTCCTTTGGATTTGATAGGCCAGTTAATTGGTCCAAGTCTTATCCGCCCTCGAGGAGAAGTTGAGGCAGATAGGCACAGATGCAACCTTTGTGGAAAATGTCAAATTGTTTGTAGAAGGCATGCAATCTATATAAACCGTAAAAGGAGAATATGGACATTATATCCCAACAGATGCAACCTGTGTTTGGAATGCGTTAGCAGATGCCCTAAGGATGCATTAAATATTGTAAGATGATTAACCTATTTTTTATCTTTAATTTCTTTTTTTATACATTTTTGCAACTTATTTTAATTGAATTTGTTAGACATATATCTCTGTCTATATGTTGTGAGTAACTTATTTTTAAATTGTTATTGTAACTGTCTTTATACGAACTTTTTTTTAAAAATTGGAGATTAAAATAATGAAAAATCAAAGAGTTTTGAAAAAAAGACCTAAAAAAGTAATAATTGAAGAAAACACCACCGTTTCATGTCCAGAATGCAGTTCAACAGATTTTGACCATGATAGTTCAAGAGGAGAAATATCATGTAAACACTGCGGCACAGTCATTGATGAAAACATGATTGATAATGGGCCTGAATGGAGAGCATTCAACCATGAACAGAAAAATTCAAGAACACGTGTAGGTGCACCATTATCTCATGCAATACATGATCATGGATTATGCACTGACATAGACTTTAAAAATAATTGTATTCCGCAAAAAAACATAGCCACTTTCTATAGATTGAGAAAATGGAATAAAAAAATTAGAATTTCCGGATCAAGAGAGCGCAACCTTGCATCTGCCCTATCTCAGCTTGATAGAAAATGCTCAAACCTTGCTCTTCCGCGTACTGTCCGTGAAAATGCATCCGTGATGTATAGGAAGGCACTTGAAAATAAGCTGATTAGGGGAAGAACAATTGAAGGAGTAATAGCTGCAGTGATATATATTGCCTGCAGATTAAATAGGATTCCAAGAACATTGGCTGAGGTTTCTGTAGAATCCGAAGCAAGCTCAAAGGAAATTGGAAGAACCTACAGATTTTTAGCCCGTGAATTGAAAATTAGATTGCATCCAACTTCACCTGCAGATTACATTCCAAGATTTGCAACAAAGCTTGATGCTTCAAACGACCTGGAAATCAAGGCCATCAGAATTGTTGAAAAGTCAAGAAATGAAGGACTTACCAATGGAAAAGGTCCAAGCGGAATTGCTGCTGCAGCATTATACATCGCATCACTTTTGGTTAATGAAAGGAAAAGCCAGAAGAATGTTGCTGAAGTTGCAGGAGTAACAGAAGTAACTCTCAGAAACAGGTATAAGGAATTATCAGAAAACTTAAATCTTGCATTAATATAATATATATTATTGATGTTGTGAATTATTCAACGGAAAGTGGATTTCCACTTTCTATGTTTTATTTGTGCCAAAATAACTATTAAATAATTAGGTGAGAAATATGGGTGACATGTGGGGATTAACTGCAAGAGGAATCTGTGAATATGATGGTAAAATTTTGCTTTTAAAGGTACGCTCCCGTTCAAGTCATGATGCGGAAAAATGGGAAATCCCTGGTGGTAAAGTTAAAAAAGGAGAATTTTTTGATCAGGCTCTTAAAAGAGAGTTCATTGAAGAGACGGGCCTTGAAATCAACATTGAATCATTGTATAATGTAATTCAAAATGACTATACTGCATGCAAGACCAATGAAAAGGTAAAATCAATTCAGCTAATAATGAAAGTGTCATCAACAACAGATCATGTTGAAATAAGTGAAGAGCATGATGAGTATAAATGGTTTACTCGTGAGGAACTCGGGGAACTGATTGATGGTGAAATGCTTTCAAAAGCTGCAATGAACTCATTTAAAAAAGTAGAATTGGGAGGAAATCTATGATTTGTCCAAACTGTGGAGGCTGGGTTGATGAAGGAGAGCCAATGTGCTCATGCGGAACATCATTTGGAGAGGATTATCAACAGGAATATACATGTCCTGAATGTCATGGAATGTTTATGATGGATGAATTTGATAATAACTGTCCGTTTTGTGGTGCTCCAATTAAAAGAGATGATTATTTTTATTAATTTTTTACTATTTTTTTTAACATGTTGAAAGAATTAATATTTTAATCTAAAAGTAATTAAAATGCTTTAAATTCTTAATAATCTTTAGTTTTTGGTATCATTGGTTAATAACTCCTTTTTTTATATAAAAATATATTTTTTTGGTGTTATGGTGATGGTTTTTTTTATTGTGGGGGTTTTTTATCTGTTTATTTGTTTTTTGAGTTTTTCTATTTCTTTTTTGAGTTTTTGGTTTTCTTTGTTTTTTTCTTTTAATTTCAGGTCTTTTTCTTCTAGTTTCTGGTCTTTTTCTTCTAGTTTTATGCCTTGTTCTTTTAGTTTCTGGTCTTTTTCTTTCATTTGTATTTCTGTTCTTTCTTTGTATGTTAATCCTTCTAGGTTTTTTTGGAATATGGATTCTGATATCATGGTTAATAACTCCCTTATTTTATTTATATCATCTCTAAAATGAAATTTAATCATTTTTTTGAGAACTTGGTGTAAATCTAATTCAAGATTGGGTTCCATCTGGTCAATTTGTGAAAACAAATAGGCTAGTCTTTCCATTGTTTCTTTTTGTTTAGTAAATATTGCAATATATGCAAAATACATTGCTTCTTTTTGGGTAAACTCTTTCTTATTCTTTATTTTATTTTTTAATATTTTTAATCTTTTTGAAATTTTTTCTCTTGTTACCACGTTTACTTTTAGTTTGAATATTTGATCATGTGACTTGCAGAAGATTTCATCTTTTCCGGGGTCAATATTTGTCATAACAATAGAATTTGAGGGGATGTTTGTTTTGTGAATCAAATATAGTTTGTAATCATATATTGACTCTACTTTTTCTCTAATGGGATATGTTTGATGTTCTACATTAATTGTTGATTTGCATGTTATTTCTCCTTTTGGCATTATTAGCTGTGCACAGTCCATTTCTAAATTTCTACCGTCTTCTGTATATACGTCTAATTTTAAATTATTCACATATTCTCCAGGAAAATCAAATGCGTCATGCACTGCTTTGGGGTATGTGTTTACAATATATCTGAAGCAAAAATCTCGGGGATTATTGTTGGATTCCTCTATCATTTGAGTTACAAGTTTTTCTAGTGTTATCCATTTTTCTAAACTCATAATTTTTCAAACCTCTCTTTTTAAAATTTTCCGGAAATATTTTTTAATTGATAATTATCATTTTATCATTTATTAATTAATCTATATAAGTTATTTAGTAATTTTTCCTACAATATAACTGTATTTTTTAATATTACTGGTTATTATTAATATTTGCATCATATGGTATAATATTATAATTAAAATTTGTATATTATCAACATATGAAAAAATTGTCATGTAAAAAAAATAATTCATCATAAAAATTAATATTAAGATTGGACAAATATATTATCATCAAGATTATTTTACGGAGATTGAAAATGATATATTCAAATGAAGTAGAAAATATGTGTCCTGTTGCAAAAGGAGCAAATCACGGTCCCGCACCAATACCTGAAGAAGGTAGATGGGTTAAATCAAAGGAAATCTCTGACATTTCCGGTTTGACACATGGTATCGGATGGTGTGCACCTCAACAGGGATGCTGTAAATTGACTTTAAATGTTAAAGAAGGTATTATCGAAGAGGCTTTGGTTGAAACCATAGGATGCTCAGGCATGACTCATTCAGCTGCAATGGCTGGTGAAATACTGATTGGAAAAACAATCCTTGAAGCTTTAAATACTGATTTGGTTTGTGATGCAATAAATACTGCAATGCGTGAACTCTTCCTGCAGATTGTTTATGGTAGAACCCAATCAGCATTTTCCGAAGACGGTCTTCCTATCGGTGCAGGCCTTGAAGATTTAGGTAAAGGCCACAGAAGCCAGGTTGGAACAATATACTCAACCAACAGGAAAGGGCCAAGATATCTTGAGCTGACTGAAGGTTATATCACAGAAATTGCTCTTGATGAAGATGATGAAATTATAGGATACAAGTATATCAATGTAGGCATAATGCTTGACAGCATCAAGGACGGAATGGATCCTTTAAAAGCAATCGAAAAGGCAAGCGGCCAGTACGGCAGGTTTGATGATGCTGTTAAAACAATTGATCCTAGAAAAGAATGATGGGTGGAATTATGAGTTTATTTGAAAGTTATGAAAGAAGAATCGACCAGATACTTCCTGTATTAAACAAATATGGTATTAATGATTTGGATGAAGCTCGCCAAATCTGTCTTGACAAAGGTTTCGACCCATATGAAATCGTTAAGGGAGTTCAGCCAATATGCTTTGAAAACGCATGCTGGGCCTATACTGTTGGAGCTGCAATAGCTGTCAAAAAGGACTGCACCAAAGCCGCTGATGCCGCATCTGCCATAGGTGAGGGATTGCAGTCATTCTGTATTCCTGGAAGTGTTGCAGATGACAGAAAAGTTGGTTTAGGTCATGGTAACTTAGCTTCAATGCTTTTAAGTGAAGAGTCAAGCTGTTTTGCATTTCTTGCAGGTCATGAAAGTTTTGCAGCAGCAGAAGGAGCAATCGGAATTGCAAACTCTGCAAACCAGGTAAGAAAAGAACCTTTAAGGGTTATCCTAAACGGTTTGGGAAAAGATGCTGCATTAATCATTTCAAGAATCAACGGTTTTACATATGTTCAGACTGAATTTGACTACTTTACAGGTGAAGTAAAAGTCATTCACGAAAAGGCATACTCATCAGGTGAAAGGGCAAAGGTAAGATGTTACGGTGCAGATGATGTGCGTGAAGGTGTTGCAATCATGCATCTTGAAGGTGTTGACGTATCAATTACAGGTAACTCAACCAATCCTACACGTTTCCAGCATCCTGTAGCTGCAACATATAAAAAAGAGTGTATTGAGCAAGGCAAGAAATACTTCTCAGTTGCCTCTGGTGGAGGAACAGGAAGAACCTTGCACCCGGACAACATGGCGGCAGGTCCTGCATCATATGGTATGACAGATACCATGGGAAGAATGCATTCTGATGCTCAGTTTGCCGGTTCATCATCCGTACCTGCTCATGTGGAAATGATGGGTCTAATCGGTATGGGTAACAACCCTATGGTTGGTGCAAGCGTTGCTGTAGCTGTAGCTGTTGAAAAGGCAATGAACAAATAATGGGATTAATTTTATCCCCATTTCTTTTTTTGGAGTAATTTTTTATGAAATTGGTTATCCAGAGAGTTGCAAATGCAAGTGTTGAAGTGGATAATGAGATAATTGGCCAAATCGATAAGGGATTAATGGTTTTGGTAGGTTTTGGCCAGAATGATACAGCAAAAGAAGTAGACTATCTTTCTAAAAAGCTGATTAAGCTTCGAATATTTCCTGATGAAAACGGCCGTATGAATAAGTCAGTTCAGGATATTTCAGGAAAGTTATTATTGGTTCCGCAATTTACTTTATATGGTAAAACCAAGAAAAACAGACCTTCATTTCACAAGGCATTGAATCCTGATGATGCAACAAAACTATTTGATTATTTTGTTGAAAAATGCAGTAATGATATTGAAGTTGAAACCGGTGAGTTTGGAGCATATATGAAAGTTAATTTAATTAATGACGGTCCTGTCACAATACTTTTGGAGAAAGATTTTTCTGAGGATGATTAGATGGAATTTGATGATTTGATTTTAAAAAGAAGAAGCATCCGCAAGTTTACGCATGATAAAGTTAGCAAAGATCAGTTGAATAAAATTTTGGAAGCTGGCCTTTTGGCGCCAACAGCAATGAACAGAAAGCCATGTAACTTTTTAATTGTTACAAATAAGGATAAATTGGTAGAATTATCTGAAGTAAAGGAACATGGTTCTAAATTTTTAAAGGATGCTGATAAGGCTATTGTTGTAACAGCAAGCACCCTTGAAGCGGATACATGGATTGAAGACTCATCAATTGCATTGACGTTCATGCATCTTATGGCAGCAAACATCGGTGTTGGAAGCTGCTGGATTCAAATGCATCTTAGAAAATCATCCGGCGGCGAGAATTCAGAAAAATTAGTCCGTGATATAGTTAAAATTGATGAACATTATCGTATTGTTGGTATATTGGCTTTAGGTATTCCTGACGGTGATGTGAAACCCCATACTTTAGAGGATATTGATAAAAACAAAGTCCATTTCTTATTTTAATTTTTTTTCAAGGATAAATCAGTATTCGTATGAACTTTTAATTTTATTCTGCGATTTTTATTTTTCTAAAAAATATGTTTTTTCAACCTCTATATATATTTCTCTTTAGAAATTTCTCTTGTTTTTAGCATTGTTTTATTATATTAATTTGATGATGTGTTAAATAGTTTTTTTTCATAGTTTGTTTCATAATATTTAATGGAATTTTAATTTAAACTATGGTTTTATTTCATGTAATTTTTCATATTCATTATTTAATTATTCCAAACCATTTTTTTTACTTTTTTTGATATTAAATTAATATTTTTTCTTTATTTTACTTATTAATTTAATAAAGTTTATATATTCTTAATTGAATATAAATATATATGTATATTTGTCTTAATGTTAGTTATCAAATATCAATATTTAATTTAAAGGAGGTGAAAATATAAAAAGTAAATTCTTGGTCATACTATTGGTTTTTTTATTTATATTTGGTATAAATATTGTTAGTGCAGCAGATATAAATGAAAATTCAACAAATGTTTTAGCTTCTCAGAATATGGATCTAATTTATTCTGATGTTGATGGTTATGATGATGTTTTAGCAGATAATAGTAGTAAAGTATCAACAGAAATTTCAGTTGAAAATGTCGTAACAAAAGCTGGAAGTAATATTACCATTCCAATTAATGTTAGTAGTGCAGATGGTATGCCATTAAATTGTAACGTGACTGCGTTGTTACCTGATGGTACTAATCAGATTGTAAATATTATTAATGGAAATGGTAATGTTGGTTATTTTATTCCAGAAGATTATAGTGGGGAATATGATTTTTCCATTGAATTTTTAGGTAATGAAAATTATTTGCCTTCAACTGCTACAGGATTAATTACTATTCCTCCTAAAATCCCAGTTCAAATATTCATTAGAGATATCAATGCAAAACCTGGGGAAAATATAAATATTCCTATATATGTTGTTCCCTATTATGGATTAGTATTTAATGGAAATATTGTTGTGGAGTTGCCTGATGGTTCAACAAAGATTTTAACAATTACTAATGGTTTTGGAACTGTTGATTGGACAGTACCTATGGATTATAATGGGACATTTAATGTAACTGCATCATTTGAAGGAAACGATACATATTTGGCTGCTAATGGAACTGGTTTTATATTTGTCTCTCTTGATAGTCCACAATCCACTCAAGAAGGGAATCAAATTCAAAATAATGTTAATGCAATGGTTGACAAGAATGCTACAGGTAATCCAATAATGGTTTTACTTATGGTTCTTGCGCTTTTAGGAATTAATATTAAACGTAAACAATAATTATTTTAAGGAGTTTTATCTTCTCTTTTTTTTTATTTATGAAATTTTCATGTTTTATTGATTATACTTTGTTTTTTTTTAATGTTCGGGTGTCCGCCAAAATTAAATTTTAGTTTTGAACCCTATTTTTTTTAGAATATGGTTGCTGTGAGTTGTAATTGATTTTTAATGGATGTACTTTCACAGAAATCTTCTAAATCTTCCGTTGTATTTTCTATTTCTTGTTTTATGTTGTATAATCTGATTAGATTGTATGCTAATGCATCTAGGTTTATTCTTTCTTCTGTTTTTATCATTCCGACGACTACTTCTTTTTCTATTTGGAATTGTTCTTTGAATATTCCGAATGGTCCTTCAACGCTTGATCTTTTTGCGTATTCGTCTTTATATTTTTGTTTTTCCATTTTGTGGTTCATTGCTTTTTGTAATTCTGAACCGTATTCTGTGATTGTTTTGTGTGTTTGTGAGGATGCACAGCATTTTGTTCGTGCATTACAGTTTTTACATGCATTGTAATTGTTGTATATCCTTTTTACTTTGTCTGGTTTTTTTGAATCTTTGTGTGGTTCTGTGTATTTCGCGTAGAAATGTAAGTATTGGTTTTCTGGGCATTTAAATGCATCTTGTTCATAATCGTATTCAAAGTGGTCTTTATGGTATGGATTTTCGTTTAATTTTCCTATTTTTTCTTTTGATTGTTTTCTTGTTGGTATTAATCCTTCTATTTTTTCATCTGCTAGGTATGATAGTGATATTTGATTTAAATATATTGTATCTGCGCTTATGTATTTTGGTTTGGTGTTTACGTTTTGTATTGCTTTTTTAGCGATTGCTGGTAGTTCATAATGGTCTGTTGGGCTTTGTGTGACGTTTATTGCGCAGATTAGTTTGGTGTCGTAATCGACTGCAGATTGGATATTGTAGGCAACCATGTAATTTCCTTTCTTTCCTTTCATAAAACGTGCTTCAATATCGTTTACTGGTATTCTATCTTGTCCTGTGAATGTGAATTGTGTTTCTATTCCATACAATAGTTCTAATTTATCTTCATCACTCATGTCCTTTTTTTCCAATATTCTTTGGGCAGGTTTATGGAGTTTTTCAAGGCTTTCAGGACTAACTGGGCGTCCTTCGTAGTAATCAACTAATATTTTGGTTTCTTTTTTGGAGATTGTGTTGTTGTTGGAATTATATGCTTTTTTGATGGTTCCATCAATAGCAACGTGATTAAATTCCGTAAAACCTTCATCAAATGCCTTTTTCAATGTCATTTGTAATAATACTTCGAAATAACGACCGTATTCTCTTCGATACCTTTGAATTGAACGTTCAGATGGTCTAATATCGTCACAAACGAACCTAAAAATATCATGGTACCTTGCCATGTCCGCAATTATGGATGTTCTATCAATATGCTGGATTTTAGCATAAACAAGCAATTTTAACATTGAATCTAGAGGTAAAGGCTCTCTTCTTTTCTTTTTCTTAGGTTCATCAATTTCCAAAAGAGGAAAAACATCTTCAATAAAATCAACGACAAAACGAGAAATATGATCCTTCGGAACATTCCAATCTAATGTATTAATGCCTAATTTTGTCTGATTCTTGTCAAATTTTCTTTTAACCATAAACAACAACACCAAAATAACTTATACCTAATATAAAATATGTATAACAAAGTATATAAACTTAACTATTTAAAAAACAGTTAAATCCAAAACAAAAACTCATAATTAATTAAAAACAAATAAAACAAAAATTTAATATATAAAATTAAAATTTAAGAATAATGAATTAAAATATTTAAAAAATAGTATAAAATAATGCTAAAATTTTTTTGCACAAAATTCAAAAATTAATTTTGGCGGACACCCGTTCTTTTTGTGTTTTTTAATCATTTTAATTTTTCCAAAATTGTTTCATAATAAACAGTTTCAAAAGAAACTTTTATATAAATAAAGTTCCATATTGTTAACTAGGTGATATTATGGAAGATGAAAGTTTTCAGGCAATCAATGAAAATTCTCCATTAATTGCCTGGATTCATAATATTTCTCTAAATCAACAGAAATACATAAAATCAAAGATTAAAGATTATGATTTTGGCCATGATGTCCGCTATCTGATGTATATTCATGACAATCCGAAGTGTTCTCAGGAAAATCTGGTCACCATGTTTTGCCAAAGCAAGGGCAATGTCGCTAAAATCATTAAAAAATTCGAGGATGACGGATATATAAAAAGGGAGATCAATCCTCAAAACAGGCGAAAATACATGTTAACGACAACAGATAAGGCAAATGATCTGGTTCCAAAGTTCAGGCAGATTTCCAAGGATTGGGAAATGGAAGTTGGCTTGACAGATAATGATTATGAACTAAGAAAAAGATTGAGAGAAATTGCCATTAATGGAATGAATCTTACTAAAGAGGGTGTTTAAAATGAAAATTGAATTTGAGACGTATGTAGTTTTTATTGCTGCTATAACTTCATTTTTTGGAGTGTTTTTATCAAATGGTATTATAATTGGTGTTCCGGCAATTGCTAATGATTTTGCAATGAATAATGTTATTCAAAACTGGATTCCTACAATATTTTTCCTGGCAATGGCTGTCTTTACGGTTCCGGCAGGTCAGATATCAGGTAAGTTCGGTGTCAAAAAGTCATTGCTCGTTGGGGTTATCATATTTTTAATAGGTTCTGTTGGTGCGGTCTTGTCCTTTTCAACTGAATCATTTATGCTTTTTAGGGTAATTCAGGGAGCAAGCGTTGCATTGGTCAATGTATCTGGAATGGCTATGGTTGTTGCTGCGGTCAAACCTCAAAACCGGGGAAAGGCTTTAGGCTTTACCGTGACAGGAATTTATCTTGCAACTTCACTTTCTCCGGTAATCTGCGGATTTTTGGTTTATAATCTGGGTTGGAGATCAATATTTTATGCTGTTATTCCTTTCCTGGTATTATGTATTATATTGATGATTGTAAAAGTTCCTCAGGATTGGAAGACCTATGAGCATGACAGTATAGATAAAGTCGGTTCTCTTTTGTATGCTGTTGGAATTTTGCTTTTCATTTACGGATTCACCAACTTGGTTAACCAAACTGGTATTATATTTACCGTTGTAGGCATTATCTTTCTTGTAATATTTGCTGCATGGGAGCTAAGACAGACTTCTCCAGTATTCAACATGAATCTCTTTAAGAATATGAAGTTCACTTCATCCAATATTGCAGCATTATGCAGTTATCTGGCGATTATGGTTGTAACAACAATTCTTAATTATCATTTCCAGTATGTGAAAGGATGGAATGCTCAAATGGCAGGATTGATATTGATTGTAACTCCAATCATCATGGCTATTATCGCACCGAATTCAGGTAAGCTTTCAGACAGGATTCATCCGCAGAAGCTGGCTGCAATAGGTATGGCAATAGCTACAATAGCTCTTTTAATATTGACATTCCTTACAAAAGAGACTCCGGTTTATGTGGTGGTTGTTGCAATGATTCTTCAGGGTGTAGGTATGGGACTTTTCTCAAGCCCGAACATGAATGCTATCATGAGTTCAGTTCCTCCAAAGGACGCTCCGACTGCTTCAGCCTCACAGGCAACCATGAGGACAATCGGTCAGACAATGAGTCTGGGCATGCTTACTTTGATATTTGCCTGGGTAATGGGAAGTCTGCCATTATCAACCGAATATGCCGGCTTAATTGTCCAGTCTTCACAAATTATATGCGGAATCTGTACAGCAGCATGTCTTGTATCCATATTTGCATCATTGGTTGGAATCAAGTCCAAGGATGAGTTCAATACAAAAAGACCGAATTAGTTAGTTAATTTTTTTAACTAACATTTTTATTTTTTTTAATGCTTATTTTCAACATTGTTTTTCCAATAAAATGCTTAATATTTATATAAAAATAAATTAAAATATTATATCATATATTTATTTCAAAAATATTTTTTATAGGGAATTTTTTTGATTATTGAATATATTATTATAGAGAAAATGGTGTGAAATTATGAATTTAAATCACAATGCGAAATTAGGTTTAGTAACGGCTATTGCTATTATCGGATTATTTGTGTTGTCTTTAATTATTACACAGATGCCAGAAGGAGATAATTCTGTTCGTTTTGGAATTTTAACATTATTACCTCCTCTTGTTGCGATAGCATTGGCTTTTATTACTAAAGAAACTGTTCTATCGTTGTTTGTTGGTGTTTTTGTTGGAGAGTTTATGCTATGTGTAACTGATTTGAACATTGTTTCATCTGCAGTCAATGCATTTTTAGGAATTGGTCAGCAGGTTATTTCATGTATGGCTGATCCATGGAATGCAGGTATTATCCTTCAATGTTTACTTATTGGTGGTGTAATACAGTTAATCACTAAAATGGGTGGTGCACAGGCATTGGCAAATACTTTTTCCAAACGTGCAAACACACCTCGTAAAGCTCAACTTATTACATGGTTTTTAGGATTATGTGTTTTCTTTGATGATTACGCTAATTCATTGATTATTGGTCCTATCATGAGGCCTGTTATGGATAAACTCAAAGTTTCAAGAGAAAAATTGGCATTTATTGTTGATGCAACCGCAGCTCCTATTGCAGGTCTTGCTATTATTTCTACCTGGATCGGTTTGGAAATTAGTTTGATTGCATCAGGATTCCAGTCAATCGGTATGACAAACGTTACAGGTTTTGGAATATTCTTGCAGACAATCCCATACAGGTTCTATAACATATTCATTTTAATATTCATTGTTATTTCAGCATTGACATTATATGAATTCGGACCGATGAAAGATGCAGAGAAAAAAGCTCGTAAAAGAAAAACCGGTGAAAAGGTCATTGAACCTTCAGCACCAGGATTTGATGAAGTCAAACCTGTTGAAGGCATTAAGTTATCTATCTGGAATGCAATCATTCCTATCGGAACATTGATTATCGGTGCATTGATTGCATTTTACTGGAGCGGATACACTGCAATATTGGGTGGAGAGGACCAGGCTTTAATCCATCTGATGCACACTGCTCCATTATCATTTAACGGTATTTTTGAAGCACTTGCAGCATCTGACGCTTCTGTTGCTTTATTCCAAGCAGCATTACTTGCATCTATTGTAGCTATTGTAATGGCAGTCGCTCAAAAAATATTAACTATTGAAGATGCCATATCCGAATGGATTGGAGGTATGAAAACAATAGTTATCACCGGTGTAATATTGCTTCTTGCATGGTCATTAGGTGCAGTAATCGGTGAAGTCGGAACAGCAGACTATCTTGTTGGAGTCCTAAAAGGTGCTATTCCAGCATTCATATTGCCAAGTTTAATCTTCATATTAGGTGCACTGATTTCATTTGCAACAGGTACAGCATACGGTACAATGAGTATTTTGATGCCATTAGCCATTCCTCTTGCATGGGCAGTCTGTCCGGACATGACATTCACTATTGTATGTACCAGTGGAGTACTCACTGGAGCAATCTTCGGGGATCACTGTTCACCTATTTCAGATACAACAATTCTCTCGTCCATGGGATCCAGCTGTAACCATATTAATCACGTTCAAACGCAAATTTACTATGCATTGTTCGTTGCAGCCGTAGCTATTCTTATAGGATACATCCCTGCTGGTCTAGGTGTTCCTTGGTTTATTTCAATCCCAATTGCAACAGTTGTATTGTTCTTTGGATTAAGAATATTCGGTGAAAAAGTTGATTTCGATGAGGTAGATTCTGAAGAAACTACATGAATGGATTAATATTCATTCATTTTAATTTTTTTAAGTGATAATATGACTAAAATTGAAATTGAACTTACAGAAGAACAACTTAAAAAAGTTGAAATCTTACAGAATAATGATATTGATGTAGGAAGTGCTATTGATATGCTTTTTGAAATTAAAGAAAAGTCATATCAACAGGAAGCTGCTTATTTAAATAATAAACTCGACCAAGCTAATAAGGAAAGAAAAAAGCTTGAAGAAAAGCTTGATGAAATTAACAAGGAAATTTTCTTATACTCTCAGCTAAAGGATACTAGTTTAGATGTTGAACAAAAACGTAAAATTTTAGAAAAGGACTATGGGGAAATTGATGCATCTTATGAAATGAAGGTTCAGGATGTTAAACATAACATTAACTGGACAAGAGAATTCTTTAAGTTTTAATTCTTTTTTTATTTTTTTCTATTTTTTTAATTTTTGCTAAACTATTTTACCTAAAAAATCCAAATTATAAAATGTTATTTAGTTTAAAAAGGTGATAGTTTAATGCAGAAAGTAATCAATTCACATTGTCATATATATCCTGAAAAAATAGCATCAAAAGCTGTTGAAGGAATAAAAAATTTTTATGATTTAAACATGTCTTTAAACGGCAGGACTGATGATTTGATAAAAGATGGTAGTAAAGTAGGTGTTGTTCATTATCTAGTTCATTCCGTTGCAACCACACCTAAACAGGTAAAATCCATCAATGAATTCATTAGTTATGAAGTAAAATCACACAATGGATTGTTCACAGGTTTTGGAACTCTGCATCCAGACAGTGATGATATCGAAGGTGACTTTAATTATTTGTGTGACTTGGGCCTTAAGGGCGTTAAGCTCCATCCTGATTTTCAGCTATTTGCATTAAATGAAAAAAAGGCTTTTGATTTAGGTGAGGTAATAGCTGCAGGCGATGTTCCATTATTGATACATTGTGGTGATTTCAGATACAATTATTCCAATCCAGAACAATTAATTCCATTTTTGGATAATTTTCCTGAGTTAACTGTAATTGGTGCCCATTTTGCGGGATGGAGCATGTGGGAAGATGCGACAAGACAGCTGGCAGGCAGACAAAATCTATATGTTGATTTAAGCTCAAGTCTATATGCACTATCTGCTGAAACTGCAAATGAACTGATTCATGCATATGGAACAGATAAGGTTTTATGGGGAACAGACTATCCGATGTGGGATTCGGTTTCTGAAATGGAATACTTTAACAGGATTGATTTAACAGATGAAGAAAGATCAATGATTCTATATGAAAATGCTGCAAAGCTCCTTAAATTAGAATAGGTGATTTAAATGTGTACTGCCAGTAATTATATAACAAAAAAACATTATTTTGGCCGAAACTTCGACTATGAAATTTCATACAATGAAAAGGTAACGATTGCTCCGCGAAATTATAAGTTTGATTTCAAGCTGATTGACAGCATCGATTCACATTATGCAATGATTGGCGTAGCTGCAGGAGTAGATGCATATCCTCTATATTATGATGCCTGTAATGAAAATGGCCTTTCAATAGCCGGTTTGAACTTTGCTGGAAATGCGAAATACTTGGATGAAAAGAAAGGTATGATAAACATCACTCCATTTGAATTCATTCCATATCTATTGGGAAATTTCTCAACAGTCACAGAAGTAAAGGAAGCATTGAAAAATATTAATCTTGTCAACATTAATTTTTCAGACGAATTGCCGTTATCTCCGCTTCACTGGATGATATCTGATGAAAGCGGAGCTATAGTTGTTGAACCTATGGAAGATGGGCTTAAGGTATATGATAATCCTGTTGGTGTTTTAACCAACAATCCTCCATTCGATAAGCAAATGTTCTCATTAAATGATTACAGAAGCCTGTCCAATAAAAATCCTGAAAATACATTTTCAGATTCCTTTGATTTGGATGAATATTCTAGAGGAATGGGTGCAATAGGCCTGCCTGGAGACTTGTCATCTTCATCCAGATTTGCAAAGGTTGCATTTACAAGGGCAAATTCCTATTCTGGTGACAGTGAAGAGGAAAGTGTTTCCCAGTTTTTCCATATTTTAGGATCTGTCGAACAGCAAAACGGCTGCACATTCATCGCAGATCCTGATTTGTATGAATATACAATCTACACTTCATGCTACAATACTGCTGATTCTGTTCTCTATTACAGAACATATAACAACAGTCAGATTACAGCCGTAAAACTGATGAGTGAGGATTTGGATTCGGGTGATTTGATTCATTATAAACTAATCACTGATGAGCAGATTTCATTCATTAATTAATTTTAAATCATAGTAAAAACATAAAATGTAATGGTGTATGTAAAATGGGAATGTTTTCAAAAACTCCTGCTGAACAGAAGCTGGAAGATTTAACCGGCGGAATCATATTGAGCGATGAATATAAGGCCATTTTAAAGGCTAATAATATTGATATTTCAGTAGGCGAACATATTAAAAATCAGCTTAAGGAAGAAATAAAATTAAATATTGTAAGTGAAGAAGGCCTTGAAACGAGATTGCGCTATTTGATTAAACAGAATTCCAATAAGACTGTTCCTCCAAAGGAAGTTGAAGAGCCTGAAGTAATTATAGTTCCAAGTTCGCTTAAAAGATATGAAGAGGAGATAAAAACTTTAAAAACTGAATATGATGCAAAAGAAAAGGTTGTTGTCAATCTCATTGAAAAGTCCTTCACACCACCCCAAATTACATACGACAAGTTTATGGATTCAGTAAAAAATTGCAGTAAGGTTTTCAACAGTCAATTTGACTCTGCATTAAATATTATTCAATTAACATCAAGGGAAACTCCAAGAATCAATACTGAGCTTGAAAGCAAGATTAGTAACATGAAAGCCATAATCTCTCAGATTGATGATTTGACAAATGAGCTAATTATTAATTTAAGTTCCGATAAAAAAAGCAATGTGGATGTAGAGAATCTGTTTGATGATATGAAAAATCTTATAGATTCCGTTAAAAAATATGATTAATAACATTTTTGATACATATATTTAAAAACTAACCACACCATATATAATATTATACTAGTTTATATGAGGTATAAAAATGGCTGAATTTTCACTTAACATTGATGAAATAGAAAATGAAGTAAATGATACTCTTAAGAAAGAACAGGTAAAACTGGAAAATTCAAATCTTAAAAGCCAGGCTGAAAATAATGCTGTTGCTATATTTGATGCTGATTTAAACAATCCTACTGAAAGGGAAAATATCATGAAGCCTTTAGAGGATTTTGGTTTAAATGATATGGCAAGATCTTCACAAAGAAATAAACTCTTAAGTACCCGTTTCATTGATTTGGAAAAAGGAGGAACTGAATCTGAAAATATTGGTGATAAATTATCAGAACTTAATCTTCAAATGAAGGATTTGGATCCAAGCAAAGTGGATTTCACTAAAAAAGGTGTTTTCGGAGATCTCTTCAATCCGGTCAGAAAATACTTCTCAAGATATCAAAAAGCTGAAACAGCTATTTCCCAGATTATTGCTTCACTTGACAACAGCAGTAAAGTACTTCAAAATGACAATACAACCCTTGTTGCAGAAGAGAATTATTTAAGGGAAGTTACAAAAAAACTCATGGCAGATATTGAACTTGGAAAACAGATGGATGAATCAATTGAAATGCAAATACAAAAGGCAGAAATTGACGGCGTTGACCCGGAAAAGATATCATTTGTAAAAGAAGAAGTTCTCTTCCCGTTAAGGCAAAGAATCATGGACATGCAGCAGATGATTGTAATCAACCAGCAGGGTATAGTTTCTTTAAATGTAATTAGAAGAAACAATAAGGAACTGATTCGCGGAGTGCACCGTGCAAAAAATGTAACTGTAACTGCATTAAGAACTGGAGTAATGGTTGCAAGCGCATTGTACGATCAAAAGATTGTAATGGATAAAATCAACATCCTGAATGAGACAACTGGAAATATCATAGAATCCACATCTCACATGCTTCGCGAACAGGGTGCTGAAATTCAAAAGTCCAGTGCTGAAGCAATGATAGATCCTCAAATTCTTCAAAATTCATTTGCAGAAGCTCTTCAAGCTATTGAGGAAGTAAGCAATTACAAACAACAGTCCCTTCCTAAAATGAAAGAGACAATAATGATGTTCAGTAACATGGCTGATGAAGGTCAGAAAGTTGTAGACAAGCTTGAAACCGGAAACAAGGACTTGATTGAATAATTATGAAATGCTATAATTGCGGATTTGAAAACGAGTATGGCGCTACATTCTGCAAGGAATGTGGTGTAAATCTTGAAATGGAAGGTAAAAAAGATTCCAAAAAACATGATGATGTTTTAAATGATAAGTTTAAGGTTGTTAAAAAGAGACAGTCTTATCCTATACCTTCTGAAAATTCTATTAAAGCTAAATTAATGTATAAGCATGATGAACGTACTGGTGAGTTAAGGCTTGCTAAGACAAAATGCGCAACTATTGTAGTGTTCAGTGCATTTTTCATTTTTTCCTTTGCAATATCTTTGTTTACTCAAAATATTGTTGTTGCATTATTTGTTGGTTTAATCTTTGGAATAGTATTTGCAATTCCAACATTCATTGTTGGTCATGTTTTAGGTAGAGTCATTGATAGAATTTTCCATTAATTATTTATTAATAAACATATATCTTGACAGGGATTGATTGATTATAGTTCTTATGTTTATATATTATTAATAATAAATTTAATATTATAAGAGTTCATGATTTAAGTAATGAAATAAAATGATACAATGAATAAGAAAATTAATTTAAATTCTAATTATATTTTTATAATAATAATTTCTTTAGTTTCTCTATTAAGAATTTTTATTGGAAATAATTTAGGACTATGGTTTTTTATTAATTCAATTCAAGATGATTTATTGTTGATTGATTATTCTAATTTATTTAATCATTTTATGAATTGGAATATTCTTTCATTAACTAAGGATATTTCTTATTCTTTATTTTTATATGTTGTAAATATATCAAATATACCATATACTTTTTATTTATCTATCCTATGGATTGTTTGTGGTTTATTGATTGTTTATGCTATTTATAAATTTTTAAATAAAAATAAATTATTATTGGTTTTATCATTTATTTTCATTGTATTTTTACCTATTGCTTTTGATAGTTCTTCTGGAACAAGAGTATATAGAAATGCTATTATGGCTCCAATGATTATAATAATGTTATCTATGTTGTTTATATTTATTTTGAATTCTTTAAATGATACTGATAATAAAAGACTTTTAATTTTGTCTATTTTATTAGGTTTAATTTTTACATTTAATTTTTATATTAAGGAAGATGGTATTTTAACACTTCCTATACTGTTAGTAAGTATTTTCGCATTAATTGTCTTTCATTGTTATAAATTTAGATCAAAGATTAATTTTAAATATTTATTAATATTAATTATTCCTATACTGATTTTTGGAGTTTCTACATTAGCATACAAGGAAGTTAATATGCACTATTTTGGAATAGATGAAATTAATACCCGAACTGATGGTGAACTTGGTGAATTTTGGCAGATTTTGCTTAAAATTGATGATAATAATAAAACTAATAAGATTTGGGTTCCTTTTTCTACAATTGAAAAAGCCTGGAATGCTTCACCTACCCTACAATCACGGCCGGATTTATTGGAAAAATGGCTCCATAGTACTTGGGCGAATGGTAATATGGTTCAAAATCCGATACCTGGTGACCATGTATCATGGAGTTTAAGGGATTCTTTAAATGAAGCGGGTCTATTCAATAATGAAAAACAAGCTGATGATTTCTTTAAAAAGGTTAATTCTGAATTAAATACTGCTTTTGATAATGGTAGTCTTAATAAATCTGATAAAATATTTATTACTTCAAATGCTAATGGAAAATCCATTAATGAAATATTAAATCTAAAACCATATATAAGTTCAGGAATTAAAAGTTGTATATTTTATAAAGATATAACTATTGAAAGTGTACCTATTTCAGATTCTTCTCAGGTTATTACAAATAATAATACTAAACATACTGAAAAAGTATTAAACGAAAAGTTAGTTACAGCTGAAGATTTAAATAAACCAACATTTGCTGAAAATTTATCATTAAAGTTAATGAAATTAGATATTAAATTTTATCAGATTATCTCTTATTTGGTTGTAGTATTGTCCTGCATATCATTTATTTATTCAGTATTTATTCAATTTAAAAATAATTTTAAAAATAGGAAAATAAATGCTATTATTGGATTTGAATTTTTATTGCTTGCAACATTTTTATTGGAAATTTTTGCAATTGGTTGGTTCTGTAGTTGGATTGATATAAATAGTGGACCTATGAAATTTTATACTGTTGCATGTCAGGGAATTTTTGCATTATTTGAGGTTATATCAATTTGCGGTGCTATAAGCATATATAAAAAAAATTCAAATAAAAATTTCACTATTAGAGATTATATTTTTAGTATTGGGAAAGATTAGGTTAAAAAAATAAGTTAATTGAATAATATTCAATTAATTAAATTATAATTTGCTATATGTTTTTTTCCCTAAAATAAAAAAATTAATTAACACATGTTAAGTATTATTTTTATATAATATAATAATCATATTATTAATTATACTATTTAAATATAGTTGGGAGAGATAACATGAAAAAAATATTTTTTTAGTATGCATTATTTTTTCTATTATTTTATCCATGTCATTTGTTAGTGCAATGGATGTTAATGAAACACAAAATAATGCTGTGTTAAAAGATAATGTGAATATTATTGATGTTGGTTCTGGTGATTTTTCACAATTATCTCATTATGTGAAGAGTGATAATTATATTATATTAAATGGGGATATTACACGATCTCCAAGTAATAGTGACTTATCAATTGAAAAAAATGTGACAATTGATGGAAATGGTCATACAATTAATGCAAATAATTTGGGGCGAATTTTTAGTATTTATGGAGGAGAATTGACATTAAAAAATTTAAAGTTGAAAAATGGAAATTTAGATGGTCCTGGAGGAGCAATTTTAAATTATCATGGTAAATTAACTATTATGGATTGTACTTTTGAAAATAATCGTGCTACACAGGGTGGTGCAATTTCTTGTGATGTTGGAAAAACTACTATTTTGGGTACAAATGTATTTTCCAATAATCAGGCAACTATTGATGCAGGAGCAATTTATAATTATTACTCTGAATTAACTATGTCTGGAAAAAATACTTTTAATAGTAATCAAGCTTTAATTCATAATGAAGGTAAAGGTGGGGCTATTTTAAATGTATTTGGAGGATCTAAAATGACCATCACAGGAGAGACTATTTTTAATAATAACCAAGCAACATTTGATGGTGGAGCTATTTTTAACCATCAAGCTACACTTTCTATGGATGGTGTAAATTCTTTCATTAATAATAAATTAACAGGTGGTGAAGGTAAAGGTGGTGCAATTAATAATGAAAATGGTACTTTTACTTTATCCGGAGTTAATACATTCAAATCAAACTCTGCTGTTAGGGGTGGAGCAATTGATAGTAGTTTTGATTCAATCACTACAATTTCTGGAAAAAATGAATTTATAAACAATAAAGTTACTGGTATGGGTGGTGCAATTTCCAATCATTTGGTAAAAAGATTTAATTTATATGGTGAGAATACGTTTGAATCAAATTCCGCTAATAATATTGCTGGAGTATTATATATATTCCATGGTACATCAGATATTAATTCTAAAAATGCATTTAATTCCAACACTGCATCAAATGCTGGGGGAGCAATATATTTAGATTCAGCATCTATGACTATTAAAGGATTTAATAATTTCAAATCAAATAGTGCACCTTTAGGTGGTGCATTGCTTTTGAAAGATTCAACCCGTGTTGATATTTTAGGTGAAAATGTATTTGATTCAAATACCGCTTCAAGTACTGGTGGAGCTATTAGGGCTAATAATGTAAAAGAGTTGATTTTAGGAAATCATAACTATTTTTCAAACAATAAGGCTTCCAGCAGTGGTGGAGCTATTTATATGCAGAATTCAGTTTTAAATACTCAAGGTGCTTTGTATGAGAGTAATTCTGCTCAATATGGTGGAGCAATATTTTTAGAAAATACTGCATTTGCAGGTAACTACAATATTTTCAAAAATAATTATGCTTCAAAAACAGGTTCTGATATTGAATCATATCAAAGTTCTATAAATAGTTTAGAGTATAATTACTGGAATTCTCAAAATAAGGTTTCACAGAATAATATCCATAATTATGATGTATCAAGGATTAGGAATTGGGTTGTGATTGACTTCACTATTCCGTCTGAAATTAAACAGAATACTAATACTGAAGTTGTTAGATTCAAAACTAACAGTTTCACTAATTTAGGTGGTGAAATGCCTATGTATGGTGTTTCTGCAAGTCCAAACTTCAATCCTTCAAATGTTATTATTAAAAATAATGTTGGAACCAGTCAGTATACTGGTCCTGCGGGTCCTGTTACTGTCACAGTATCCAGTTCTAATTTCGGAGGATCAAAAAGTGTCAATGTTGTTGAAGGTAAGGTTAAAACCCAATTGAAAGGAAATAATGTTGTTTTAAAAGACCCTTCCCAAAGTGCAAATTATCAAGTTACTTTAAGTGATGTAAACGGCAATGTATTGTCCGGAAAAACAGTTACTATTACTGCGGACGGTAAAAAATATACAAAAACAACTGATGCTAAAGGAATAGTTTCCTTGACACTTTCAGGTTTAGCCAACGGATATCATAAGGTTGAATCATCATATGCCGGAGAGAATAAATATTATGATTCCAGCACAACCAATGGTATAATATGTGCATTCAATAATGAGTCAACTACACAATTACAGACAAGAGATATTGAAATGTATTTCAAGGATGGTACCAGATATGGTGTTAAATTAATGGACTCTGCTGGTAAAGCATTAGCCAATAAAGAAATTTATATATTAATTTCCGGAATTATTTACACAAGAACAACCAATGAAAATGGTGAGGCATCCATTGCTATTAACTTGAATTCAGGAACTCATGATGTAATGGCATGTTTCCCTGGAGATGCAAGCAATGAATTTGCATTCGTTGAAAATACAATTATCGTCAAGCCAACCATTTCAGGTAATGACATTACCAAACATTATAAGAATGGAACTCAATATTATGCTAAATTTGTTGGAAAAGACGGCAAAGCCTTAACAAATACCAAAATCAAATATAACATCAATGGTGTATTCTATGAAAGGACCACTGATGCCAACGGTTATGCTAAAATGAACATCAACCTTATTCCTGGAAGATATGTCATTACCGCAACCAACCCTGTTAATGGAGAAATGTATTCTAATATAGTTACCGTTCTAACAATATTTGAAGGTAAGGATGTAGTTAAATACTACAGAAATGACACCCAATATATTGTGAAGATCCTCGGTGATGACGGTAAACCTAAATCCGGTGTAACAGTTTCATTTAACATTAATGGTGTATTCTATAATAGGGTTACCAATGAATCAGGTTATGCAAAGATGAACTTGAACTTAATTCCTGGAGATTATATTATTACTGCTGAATATAACGGTTTGAGATATTCAAATAATATCAAGATATTGCCTGTTCTTTCTGCACGTGATGTTACAATGTCATATAGGGATGGAACTAAGTTTGAAGTAAAAGTACTTGATGGTCAGGGTAATGCATATCCAAACCAAAACATTACATTTAATATTAATGGTGTATTCTATCAAAAAGTAACTGATGATGACGGATACGCTAGGTTAAACATTAATCTAATGCCTGGTGAATATATCATTACATCTGAATACGGTACTGCCAGAATAGCTAATAAAATTAATATCAGATAATGAGGATAATATTTTCCTCATTTAATTTTTTTATATTTTATTTTTTTGTTTTCTCTTTTTCTTGAATCCATATCCACCAAATCATATATTAATTTATTTTTAAGCAAAAATCTCCATACTTTGTATGTTTGATTAATGAATTCTTCATTTAAAGGAATATTGTCCTTGATTAGTGGACATTCATATGGATACTCGCTATCGTCAAAGATAAGATAAAAGTGATTGTCAGTGTCTATATGCGGTATCAATGGAAATGTTCTGCACTGAATCGGTCTTATTTCGCGCTGGCAGTTAGGCGGATTAAGACATTTTACAGTATATACTCCGTCTTTCCAGGAATATGGATAGTCAATTTCTTTAATGCTGAAATGTTTTAGTTCAAATGATTCGCTGTTTTCATAGAGCAGTTCTTCACCTGGAAGCAGATATATTAGCAAATCATCGTTAGAATAGTCTTCATCATCATATAGGCAGCAGATTTCACCGCAGAGTTTTCCGCAGTCATAGTCAACAGGCGAAACCCTATTCAGCACTTTATGAATTTTTTCAATCTGTTCTTTTGAAATTTCCATGTTATACTTTTTAGTTTTTCATGTATATTACTTTCATGCATTTAATTTAATTAAAATTCTTATTTTTTATTTCATTATCTTCTTTAAAAAACGTAAAATAATGGATGGTGTTTTTCATATATGTATTATTTGTTGAAAAATCATTATTTTTAAAGTATGTTATCTATCTCCAATAATAATTTTTCTAAAAATATTAAATATTAATGGGGATGATACGATGAGTGATTTTGAAGGTGTTTGCGATACATTATACATTCCATTATCTGCAAGGATATATGTGTCAAAAATATTTTCTGACTATTTTCATGATAAAACTATTCATGAAGATTGCTGATTCAAGAAAAAATGCAATAATTTTACATTTAAAATTTTATAATAATTAGTAATCTTTTTTTATCATGATTAAACAAAATTATAATTGGGGTTATTAAAATGGAAAGTTATATTTCTAATGAATTGAATTTAAGGTTCCCACCTATTGTTCTTTTGAAATCTGATGAAAGGCCGGAAGATGCAAAAGGACCTAAACCTGGAAAAGGAGGGTGTGTAATGAGTTTTGTTGCTCAAACAATAGCTAAAAGAGTAACGACATGCTTTGGAAGAGAAAATATTTCCTGTGGTGGAATCGCTACTGGATTTGGATGGGGTGATGGATTTTCAACATCAGAAGATATGGATTTTCAGGCTACATTTCTTTCATGCGGGCTTGAATCCGCTCCTAATAAGAAATCCTATGAGGCCCGTTTGGAAAAGATGTCTCATGTAAGCGAAATGTTTCTGGAAGGGGAAAGGATATACTCTGACTTTGAAACAGCAATAACCAACATTAAAAATAGGCCGATTTATGATGAGGGTCAGTATGTGATTTTTAAAAGTATTGAAAACTTAAAAGATGGGGAAGATCCTAAATCAGTGATATTTACTTTAAATCCTTTGGAACTAACAGTTTTGATTCAATTAAACACTTCCTTTAGAACAGACAACGCATGTCTTTTAACACCTCAGGCTTCAGCTTGCCAGTCAATAGGAAATTTTGTTTTCAAGCAGGATGAAAGTGATGATCCTGTACCAATTTTGGGACCTATAGATTTGGCAGGCAGGTCAAAAACCAGACATTTCATTCCTGATGAATATTTGACATTATCAATGCCTTGGAAACTATTTTTAAAGCTAGAGGAAATCAGCAAAAAGAGTGTTCTTCAAACTGAATCATGGAAAAATTTTTTGAAATAAATATTAAATTTTATTATTTTTTAATTTTTCACATAAGAATAAATATACCCTAAAATAAAATATTATATGATATATTTTTTTGGGGAGAAAAATGAACTATTTTGATGATTTTGATTTAAAAGGCACTTTAAATGATTATAAGGATATGCTTTTTCAGTCAAAGAAATACCTGTTAATCTATTTGGTTTTGATTTTTGTAATGGGACTGTCAACTATTTATGGTAGAATTATTTTCACTCCCAAATTTTTGATATTGACTTTTTTAGTCGTTGCACTTTTAGGTATTTTCTGCATTGTCTTTTATTTTCTCCATAGTAGTGATGAAGAGTTATATAAAGTAGCATTTGTTATAATACTGTCTTTTGGATTAGTATGTTCTCTGATAGTTCCTATTTGTGATGTCAGCGATGAATCAGAGCATCTCACACGTGCTGAAATTACTTCAAGAGGTATCTTAATTCCTCATTGGACAGGTGAGGAATTGGGTGTTGAAGGATTATTCAATCATACAGAAGGACAAGTGTATAGCACTGCACGTAATTATGGTGCAGGATTTTATACAATTCAATCCATGAAGTTTTTCCAGGAGAACCTTGGAGGGACTGTGATTGAAACAGGGCATGACACGGATAAAATAAATAATACTCCTTATCTGGTTGAGTCTGCCTTTGAACAGAATCCATTTTTTGGTTATTTGCCTCAGGCTATTGGAATTTTTCTTGCAAAAATTTTTGATTTAAATGTAATTTGGATGCTGTGGCTTCCAAGAATGTTTAATTTAGTTTTTTATGCGGGAGTTATTTCTCTTGCAATTAAAAAGACTCCTGTTTTAAAGATGCCTTTGCTTGCTGTTGCATGTATTCCAATTTCAATATATCAGGCATCTTCAGTAAGTATAGACTGCATGATAATTGCTTTGGGAATTTATTCCATTGCTTATTTTATTTACATGACGCAAGCAGAGGAAAATTCTCTCACATCAAAGGACATTATTATTTTCACTGTAATCTGTATTATTTTGGGACTTTGTAAGCTGACATATTTGGCATTTATCTTTCTTTTGTTGCTTGTTCCTTTTAAAAATTATCAAAATGATAAAAAAACTGTCATTCCTATGATATTTATTTCAATAGCAGTAACTGCTGTTATAGGTATGTTATGGAGCAGATATTCATCACCTACCCTACTGCATTCATGGAGGGGGTCACGTAATCTGGTCAACTCAACTCTGCAGATTCAATATTTGATGGATAATCCTAAGCATGGTATAAATTTCTTTAAAATTATATTCACACGTGATTTAAGGCATTTGGCTAATGGAGTATTCAGTTTCTTCGGGGCACGTCAAGTTATGGATCACTATACCGACAAATATTATCTTGTACTTTTTCCTTTACTTGCATTTTTAGCAACAATATTACTTGCTTATCCGAAAAAGGTCAAATTTGAATTAAAAACAAGAGTAGGTACATTCGCTTTGATAATTATCATTTATATAGCTACATGTTTCATTCAGTTGCTGACATGGGCATTCATTGGTCAATTTAATTTAGGATTAAGCTTAAGGTATTTCATTCCATTGCTTGGTTTAATTCCGATTGCAATATGGATAAAGTATAATCCTATTGAAAAAGAGGTTTTTGATAAATATTCGATTATACTGATTACAGTATTTTTGGCAGTGATGATTATTTCATTTGCGACAAAATATTATTTAAATTATATGACATTTTCACTTTTTTAGTGAGCCTAAATTTCTAATGATTTAAATATATCTACATTAATTTTATATATTTAAAAAATAAAATATAGTGTTAATAAAACTTTATAGTGTAAATTATGAAAACTGCAATATTAATTCCTTGTTATAATGAATCTAAAACTATCAAAAAGGTTGTTTGTGATTTTAAAAAAGTAATGCCGCATGCCGATATTTATGTTTATGACAACAATTCAACAGATGGCACTGATAAAATAGCTGAAGAAAACGGAGCTATCGTTAGATATGAATTTAAACAAGGAAAAGGTAATGTTGTTCGATCAATGTTTAGAGACATTGATGCAGACTGTTATATCATGGTTGACGGTGATGACACTTATCCTGCTGAATCTGCAGTCGAATTTGAAAGACTTGTTTTGGAAAAGAATGCTGATATGGTTATTGGAGATAGACTGTCTTCAACATACTTTGAGGAGAATGACCGTCCATTCCATAATATTGGTAATAAAATGGTCAGATGGCTGATTAATTTATTCTTTAAAAGTGAACTGAAGGATATCATGACCGGAATGAGAGCATTCAGTTATGACTTTGTAAAATCATTTCCTATAGTATCAAAAGAATTTGAAATTGAAACTGAAATGAGTGTTTTTGCATTGATGAATAATTTTTCAATAGAGGAAATCCCAATTGATTATCGTGACCGTGTAGAGGGAAGCGAATCAAAACTGAATACCTACAGGGATGGATATAAAGTTCTTAGAATGATTTATACATTGGTTCGAGATAAGAGGCCCTTTTTCTTCTTTACAACTGCATCATTAATTCTATTGTTTATAGCAGCAGTGTACTTTGTCCCGATTTATTTGAGGTACCGCTATTACGGTTATGTTTTAAAGATTCCTACATTGATTGTTGTTTCAACTGTTGTGATGGTGGCTGCAGTCACATTCTTCACCGGAGTTGTTTTGCATGTTATTAAAAAGCAGAATAATGCGCAGCTTGAAAACCATTTAACATTAATCAGATTAAACAAAAAAATAAATAATTCTTATTTTAGGTTTTTATAATGAATAATGATAATTTTCACGAATTGAAGGACATTTTTTTCAAATCTAAGAAATATTTGTTAATATATCTGATTTTAATAGCTATACTTGGTCTTTCCACAGTTTCTAAAAGGAATTTTTCCGATCCTACTTTTGAAATAATTATGTTTATTATTGTTGCTGTAATGGGAATCTTTTCAATTCTTTTTTATTTTTCCCATAGCGATGAAAATGATTTGTATAAGGTTGCCTTTGTCATAATACTATTGTTTGGAATTACTGCAGCATTGATTGTTCCGATTTGTGATGTAAGTGATGAAGTTGAACATCTTACAAGAGCGGAAATTACCTCTCAGGGAGTTTTGGTTCCTCATTGGACAGGCGATGAAGTAGGCATAGACAGGTTGTATAATCATTCAGATGAAGGAAAATACAGCAATGTGAAAAATAATAATGTTGGTTTTCAAACGATTCAAAGTCATATGTTTTTCAATGACAATCGTGAAAAAACGGTTTTTGATGTTGAGGGTGATACTGACAAGATTGATTACAGACCTTTGATTGATGGATCTGCCTTTGAACAGAATCCATTTTTCGGATATCTTCCACAGGCCATAGGAATTCTTATAGCAAAGCTTTTGGACTTGAATGTAATATGGATATTATGGCTTGGAAGAATCGGCAATCTTGTATGCTATGCATGTTTGATTTCACTGGCCATTCGAAAAACTCCTGTTTTGAAAATGCCGTTGCTTGCTGTAGCATGCATTCCCATTACCATTTATCAGGCCGCATCAGTCAGCATTGATTCGATGATTATTGGATTGGGCATACTTGCCATAGCATATTTCATATATATGATTAAAGCGGAGAAGGATTCTATAGAAATAAAGGATATGGTGATTTTTACTGTAATCTGTCTGCTGCTGGGTCTTTGTAAATTGACTTATCTGGCATTCATATTTTTACTGTTGTTTGTTCCAAGGGATAATTTCGCATTTAAAAAGGCCTTGCCAGCATCATTGGCATCAATTTCAATCGTTGCGGTTTGCGGTGTTTTATGGAGTAGATACTCCACTCCTACATTAATGCATTCATGGAGATCTAAACTCAATTATGTTAACTCAGCAGAACAGGTTTCTTATTTCATTCATCATCCTATGTTTGCATGGAAATTCATTAGCCAGATATTCACAACGGACTTGGCGTGGATGGTTTATGGAATATTCAACTTCTTCAGTGCCGGAAGCGCTAATCATTATGCAAATACCTATTATTTCATTTTTGTAGTATTGCTTTTGTTCCTAATTGCAATTTTGATATTCTATCCTGAGAATAATAAATTTGGTAAAAAAATAAGACTGGGAAGTTTGCTTGTTTTACTTATTGTTTATGTCGGTACATGTTTTGTTCAGCTATTGACCTGGGCAGGAGTAGGATATACTGGATTAGGCATAAATACAAGATATTTCATTCCCTTGATTGCACTGATTCCTATTATAATCGGTAGGAATTATTTTGATTTAGATAAGTCTAAATTTGACAAGTATTCTATTATTTTAATTATAGTATTTATGGCAACATTAATTTTAGCATTTACAACAAAATATTATTAAAAGTTTTTTCAATGAAAATTAGACAAATTTAACGAATATTTAAATATACAAAAAGATATACAAATTTATAAGGTTTATTGATGAGGGAAATTTATGGGTAGTCTGGCTAATTTTGAAATTAAATCTACATTTAATGATTATAAGGATATGCTTTTCAAATCGAAGAAATATTGGTTAATATATCTTGTTTTGATTATAGTTTTAGGCATCACCACAATGAACAGATATGATGTTTTAAATCAGCATTTTGTCCTATTAACATTTGCTCTTGTTGCAATATTAGGTGTCTTTTCTATTGTTTTTTATTTTCTGCATGATAGCGATGAGGAATTTTACAAGGTTGCATTTGTCATTATTCTGATATTTGGTATTATGGCTACACTTATTCTTCCTATTTGTGATGTAAGTGATGAAATAGAGCATTTGGCGAGAGCAGAAATTACTTCTCAGGGTGTAATCATTCCTCATTGGACTGGTGAGGAAATGGGTGTAGAAGGACTGTATAATCATACTGAAGGAGAAAGAATCAGCAGTGAAAAAAATGCGGGTGCTGGTTTTCATTCGTTTAAGTCGTATAAATTTTTTTCAGATAGCCTTGGAAAAACGGTTTTTCAGACAAGTCATGATATGGATAAAATAAATAATGGGGATTTGATTATTGAATCTGCATTTGAGCAAAACCCCTTCTTTGGTTATTTACCTCAAGCAATAGGAATATTTCTTGCAAAATTCCTTGATTTGAATATAATTTGGGTCTTATGGCTTGCAAGAATGTGTAATTTGATATTTTATGCAGGTATTGTTTCTTTTGCTATTAAAAAGACTCCTGCTTTAAAGTTACCATTGCTTGCAGTAGCATGTATCCCAATTTCAATGTATCAGGCATCATCCTCAAGTATAGACTGTATGATTATAGGTTTGAGTATATTAATCATATCTTATTTTATTTACATGTGCAGAGCACAGGACAATTCTCTCACAATAAAAAATATTGCTGTATTCAGTATCATCTGTCTGTTATTGGGACTTTGTAAACTGCCTTATCTTGCATTTGTAATATTGTTGTTATTTGTTCCTTCCAAAAAATTTGAAAAGGACAAGAAGCATAATTTGCCGATACTTTTGCTTTCAATTGCGATAGTCACTGTAATTGGAATATTGTGGAGCAGGTATTCAGCTCCAACGTTATTGCATTCATGGAGATCATCCCATAACTTGATTAATTCAACAATGCAGTTTAATCATGTTATTCATCATCCTTCAAGTATTTCAAAATTCTTTTATAATATTGTTTTCATTGAAATACCTAATATGATGACTGGTGTATTCAGTTTCTTTGGTGCTCATCAGTTCCATCATTATGCTGACAGGTATCATTTTATAACCGCAATTCTTTTAATATATTTGGCTTTTGTATTATGGGCTTATCCAAGAAATGTCAAATTTGAATTAAAAACAAAATTGGGTTCATTGTTTACTGTTATTGTAATATATGTTGGAACTTGCTTTATCCAGCTTCTGACATGGGCAAGTGTCGGCTATTTCAATTTGGGTATAAGCACAAGGTATTTCATTCCATTGTTCTGTCTTTTCCCAATTGTAATATGGTTTAAAAAGATTCCATTTGATGCAGTTAAGTTTGATAGGTATGCGATGGTATTCATGATAGCATTTATGGCTGTATTTATCATATCATTTGCAACAAAATATTATTGGGTAATTTAATGTTTAGTGATAATCATGTCAAATTTGAATTTTGAAGAGGAAAGAATCTATTTCACTCCAATAATTCTTTATACTGACTATATCAATCTGCAATTCAACAAGTATCTAAAGGAAAATTTTAAAAACATCACGCCACGTGATTTCACATACTTATCCAATATTTTTTATCATCAAAACGTTTCCCAAAGGCAACTCGCTGAACTTTTATATGTTTCAGAGTCTAATGTTGCACAGATTGTAAAGCGGCTGGAGAATAATGGACTTATTTTTAGGACTTGTGATGCTAATAATAAAAGTAAAAAAGTTCTTAATTTAACTGAAAAGGGAAAATTAATTGTTTTTTCTGTTTTAAAGGATATTTATGAATGGGAAGCTTCTTTTTTTGATAAGTATGATGATGTTGACATAGAAAAGTTCAAAAGAATCATGTATGAATATTCTCAAAAATCAGGATATCCCTAAAAAAATTTATATATTATTCAAAATATAATTCGTATTAAGACTTTAGAATCTTAAGTCTTAATTATAAAGGTGAAAATATGGCTGATAAAGAAAAAACTATTGAAGCATTACAAGCTATTGTAACTGGATTATCTGCAAATTCATTTGGACACAGAATTCAAGCAAAAATATTTGCTGGATTAGGATTTCAATCATTAGGAGACAAATATATTGCACATGCAACCGAAGAAATGGATTTTGTTGAACAGTTCATGGATCGTATTTTAGATTTAGGTGGAGAAATCAAACAGGAAGCACAGGAAGCCAAACCAATTTACACAGATATCGTAGAATTCATTGAAGCAGATTACAAAGTATCTGTTGAAGGTATTGCAGTTGTAAATAAAATGATGGATTCCGGAATCTTTGATGCAACAACTTATGATTTAATGAAAGTATATCTCAAGGATGAAGAGGAAGACATGTACTGGAGTGAGCAGCAACTAGATTTATGCAAAATGATTGGAAAACAAAACTACTTAACCCAATTGTTAATAAATGATCAGGCATTAACTGAATAATTTCGTGATATTATGGAAATCAAGGCGGTTAAAAATATCGAAAATGGATTCATGAAGCAAAGTTTTGCCTTTGGTGGTGAAGAGGGATCAGACAAGTTTGATGATTCTATTTTATATCGATCCAGCATTCAAAATTATTTGATTGATACTGGAGAAGATGTAATATTGGTTGATACTGGTGTTCCAGCAACTTTTCCGATAAATGAACCTGATGAATCAACACCATTATTCATGGGAGACAAATTCACTGAATATATAACTTCACTAAATGAATTAGGCTATGAATGTGAAGATGTTACAAAAATTATCTTGACCCACAAGCATATTGACCACTCCGGTGAGATAAAGCAGTTTCCAAATGCCAAAATATATCTTTCAAAAACTGAAGCAGCCGAATTGAAACTCGAAGGTGACAATGTAGAGCCTGTAGCGTTTAGCGATGGAGCATATCATAACTTTGAGAAATCCCAAAAAATAGTTGATGGAGTCTATATCATTGAAGCTATTGGACATACTACAGGTAACAGTTTAGTGATTGCGGAAAATGATGGATTATTCTATATGTTCCAGGGAGATATCACATATACTGATGAGGCATTATATGAAAATAAGTTGTCTGTTGTTTTTGAAGATATTGAAAAGGCAAGGGAAACTTTAGATAAAGTACGTGAATTCGTAAAAAACAATCCTACAGTATATTTGTCAACACATACTCCATATGGTCCTGAAAATCTTGAAAATAAGGCTGTTGTTGATTTAAATAATCCTCCTGAAAGTATTTATTACGAATAAATACTTTTTTTTAATGGTATAATATGAAAATTTTATATTTCACTTCAACAGGAAATAATCTATATATATCTAGAAGACTTGGTGGAGAACTCCTAAGCATTCCACAATTGATGAAAAACAGAGATTTTAACATTTTTGACGATGTCGTGGGTATTGTCTTTCCTGTTTATTATGCAACATCTCCAAAAATGATTAGGGAATTCCTTAAAGAGGTAAATATTACGACAGATTACCTGTTTTTGATTTGCTCATACGGTTCAGATGGCGACCAAAACGCATTGAAAATAATGGCAAAAACATTAAAAAAGAAAGGAATTAATGTTAATTATACCAATTCTGTTTTGATGGTTGATAATTATTTGCCGATATTTGATATGGTTCAAGAAAAAAATATTAAAGATGATTTTGAAATTGATGCACAGATTGATATAATAAAAAATGATATTGAATCCAGAAAAGAGTACAGGCTTTTTAAGAAATCTTTTACAGATATTCCTCATATTGAAAAAGTTTTAGAAAAGATTATGACTAAAAGATATCATATCATTGTCGGTGAAGGATGCATCAATTGCGGAATCTGTGTAAAAGTCTGTCCAAGAGCCAATATCATATTGACAGAAGAAAAGCCCGTTTTGGCGGATAACTGTGAATTCTGCTTAGGATGTGCCCATCACTGTAAAAATAAGGTTTTTACTATAAACAATGAACCTAATGACGAAAGATATATCAATTCACATGTCAAGGTTTCTGAAATTATTATAAGTAATAATGTAGGTGATTGAATGAAAATCAACGTTAAAAAGCATACGATGATGTATCCTGCTCCAGCTGTTGTTGCAAGTGCCTATGATGAAGATGGTAATGCTGATGCATGTACACTAGCGTTCGCCACAATGTGTTCTCACCATCCTCCTGCAGTCATGATAGCTATTAATTCAACTTTGAAAAGAAAAACATTGAAAAGCATTTTGGATAGTGAAGAGTTTTGTTTGGCTTTTCCAAGTGTAGAACATATGGTTGAAGTTGATTATTTGGGTATTGAATCAGGTTATAATGCTAATAAACTGGAAAAAATTAATTTCAATTATCGTAAAGCTCAAAAGGTAAATGCTCCAATAATAGATGAGTTTAAAGTATCTTTGGAGTGTAAGGTAATGCATATTGCCGAAGTTGGTTCACATACACAAATCACTGGAGAAATTGTTAATGTTCAGGCCGATGAAAGTGTTTTGAATGAAAAAAATAAGATTGATTTTGAACTGCTTGACCCTTTGGCCTATGATGACATTACACATTCATATTATAGAACCGGTGAAAAAATAGACAATGCATTCAAACCAGGTTTGAAATTCAAAAAATAGTTTAATGTGGTTTATTCCACATTAAATTGCATTGATTTTTAATTTGATATCATATTTCGCAAATCTTGTTTCTTTGATAAATTTGTTCATGTCCTTATCCAATTTGCGTGCCAATATCATAACTATTTCCAAAAAACTATCAAAATCTTCTTTTGTCTGTGATTCTAGACCATGAGCCAAAATTGAATTGTTTCTTTTTTGTGTTAAATTTTTAATTTTACTTTCATTTTCAACATAATATTTTCCCAAGTCATTGTTTAGCTCGTTAAGTAATAAAAAGTCTTTTGATAATCCTATTCTTATTTTTCCATCTTCCTTTGTATTTTCTAGGTCTTTGATGAATTCATCAGATACATTATTTTCTTGAAGTATGGAAACATCAATATCTGAACTTTTAATGTTATATTTGGTTAATTCGATTTGTGCAATTAATTCAAATGACCTATATAATCGAGCAATCGCATCATCATATTTGTACTCTTCTGCTTTTCTAATTGAATTATTAATCAAGCTGGCAAGTATATAGCAGTTCTTGAGGTTTATTGATTTTGATTTTACGATGTTTCCTAAAGCATTAAGATTTTTCTTTATGTCTTTTTTAATTTCAACAAATTCGATTTGATTTGTGTTTACTTTAGTTAAATGATCGTATGCTTTTTCAAATTCCATATTGTCCCATGAATAGTATGCTTTACATAAATTTAATAGTGAATCCTTGTGAATATTCAAATCAACAATATAATTAAGGATATCTATGCATTGCATGAAACGGTTTGAATTGAAGTTATTTCTTATTCTCATTAAAGAAAATTTATCATAAATCTTGTAGAGGTTTTGATAATTGATGATTTCTGTTCCTGCTGAAACTTCTCCTGTTGATCTGTCTCCACCAATAGAAATAAGGGCTTTGCTATAAAACATACCGCAGCTGGCCATTGCAGCAGACATTGTTTTGGTTCCTAATGTGTAGTCCATGATGATTTCATATTTTTTGCTGTTTTCTTCATAGTCCAGTTCCCAGACTGCAGATTCAATTGTTTCAAAGCAGGAGTTAAAGTCATCGATGGCAGTTATCTGGAATATTTTGTAGTCTTCATCAGGAATGAATTCGTCATTGTCAAGTTTGAATAATTCTTCAATATGTTTTATTGTCTTTTCGGATTCATCTGATGCAAAAAACACCACATAATTCGGATATATTTTATTTATGGTTGAATATAATTTGCGGGCCTGAATTTTAAATCCTTCCTCATTTGTATTGAAATTATTGCCAGTTCCAACAGTCATGAATAATGCTATTTCTTTTCTTTTCATAATATCACAAACAGTATTGCTATAATAATGTATAGATTTTTTAAGATAAATACTTGAATTTTTAGAATTTTAGAATTTTTTTTGAAATTTTATAATTTCTCTTAATGATCAGTTTTTCATGATTAATTTAAATATAATTTTCTATTTAAAATAGCTATGTTATTTACTTTAAATTAAACATTTGATATAATATTTTTTTAATAAATGGACTGATGTTAAATTATAAATTTTTTTCATTATGGGGTGATAACTTATAACATATAAATTAGTATTAACTTTTTTATGTTTAAATTTGTGTATTTTTTTTAAATATTTTTTATTTTATTTTTTTTTAAATATTTTTATTTTTATTTTTTTTGTATTTTATGTATTTTGTTCATATTTTTGATTATTTATTTCAGTTTAAAAAATAAATATGTTTATATATTGTAAAAATTAATATATTATATAATATTTTCAAATTTAATATTTTATTGCTATCTTAAAAATATTTTAAATCAATTGAGGTTAGAAAATAAAAAAATAAACTGTTTTAATAATCATTAAGAAAAATTAAGTATATTTTTTTAGGGGATTGGAATGTATAGTGATTTTTATAAAAACAAAAAGGTTCTTGTAACAGGTGGCTCAGGGTCAATAGGTAAAAAAATTGTTAAGGAATTAATCAAATATGACGTTGATGTTATAAGGGTTTTGGATAATAACGAGACAGAGCTCTTTAATTTAGAAAATGATTTAAATTCTTCTAAAATAAAGGTTTTTGTTGGAGATATTAAAGATTCACAAAGATTAAAAAGTTTATTTAAAGATATTGACATTATTTTCCATGCAGCAGCATATAAACATGTTCCATTATGTGAATATAATCCCCTCGATGCTGTAAAGACCAATGTTTTGGGAACTCAAAATGTAATAGATATGGCTATTTTGTGTGATGTTAAAAAGGTTATTTTAATCAGTACTGATAAGGCAGTCCATCCTGCAAATGTTATGGGAGCTACAAAATTCCTAGCTGAAAGACTGATGATGGCAGCTAGTGCATATAGTGATGATGGAACTAAATTCTCCTGTGTCAGATTCGGCAATGTATTGAATTCAAGAGGATCAGTTATTCCATTATTTAAAAAGCAATTAAAGCAAGGCGGTCCAATCACACTTACTGATGAAGATATGACAAGATTTATAATGAATATCTATCAGGCATCAAAACTTATTTTACAGGCAGGTATGCTATCTCAGGGTGGAGAAATATTCATATTGAAAATGCCGGCATTCAAATTAAGCGACTTGGTCGATGCAATGATTGAGTTTTATGCACCGGTATACGGATATAATCCAGAAGAAATTGATGTTAAAATCATTGGAAAAAGACCTGGTGAGAAGTTATATGAGGAACTAATGACCTCTGATGAGATGTTGACTGCCTATGATAATGGTGATTTATTCATCATCCGCGATGAATTAAATAAAAAACATCCTGATTTCATTTATAATTCAAATGAAATAGACCATTTAACAAAAGATGAAATTTTAAGAATTTTAAGTGAAATGGAAAATTAAGGTGTTTTAAATGAATATTCCATTTTCACCACCGGATATTTCAGATTCAGAGATAGATGAAGTAATTGATACATTAAAATCCGGATGGATAACAACAGGACCAAAAACCAAAAAATTTGAAAATGACATTACCTCTTATTGTGACAGTGCAAAAACTGTATGTTTGAGTTCTGCTACTACTTCTCTAGAAATGACCCTGCGTATTTTGGGAATTGGTAAAGGAGATGAAGTTATTGTTCCCGCTTACACATATACTGCATCATGCAGTGTCATCTGTCATGTCGGAGCGACACCTGTCATTGTTGACAGTCAAAAGGATAATGTTGAAATGGACTATGACTTAATGGCTGATGCTATAAGTGAAAAGACCAAAGCTATTATTCCAGTTGATATTGCAGGGATTTTATGTGATTATGATAAAATTTTTGAAGTTGTTGAAAATAAAAAGGAATTATTCAATCCAAATTCCGATTTACAGAAAATATTTAATAGAATCATTGTCATAGCAGATTGTGCACACGGTTTCGGTGCTGAAAAGAATAATAAAAAAGCCGGTACTTTCGCTGATTTCACTTGTTTTTCATTCCATGCTGTTAAAAACTTGACTACTGCTGAAGGCGGAGCTGTTACTTGGATTAATCATGAAGGAATCGACAATGATGAGCTATATAAAAAATATCAAATCTATTCACTTCATGGCCAGACTAAGGATGCTCTTGCAAAAACTACAGGATCATGGGAATATGATATTCTAATTCCTGGATATAAATGCAACATGACAGATATTCAGGCAAGTATAGGTTTAGTACAATTGAACAGATATGATGGTCTTTTAAAAAGAAGACATGAAATCATAGCTAAATATGATGCAGCATTCAGTGAATATCCATTTATCACTCAATTCCATAAAACTGAAAATTCAATATCTTCAGGACATTTATATCTGCTTAGAATCGAAGATATTGATATGGAAAAAAGAAATGAGATTATTTCAAAGATGGGTGAGCGTGGAGTAAGTACAAATGTCCATTACAAGCCGCTGCCTTTACTGACTGCATATAAAGAATTGGGATTCGACATTGCAGATTATCCGAATGCCTATAATTTATTTTTAAACGAGATTTCTCTTCCTCTTTATTCTACATTAAGTGATGAGGCAGTTGACTATATCATTGATAATCTTTTGGAAGTAGTGAAAGATTATTTCTAATTTTTTAAAAAAGAGAATTTGGTTTAGTTTTGTGGTGTTAATAAAAAAATAAAAGAATAAAATTCTTTAATTAGAATTGTATTCTGTTTCCAGTCCAATCATCATCGTTGAATGAATCAAGTTCGTCATCTTCTTCTTTTTTAGCATTTTTTGATAAAACGATGCTTGAGATTTTTGAGTAATATAAGAAAAAGATTTCTCCTTCATCATCTGTTTCTTTTAAGTAATCTTCATTGAATTCGACAGTGCTGTCGTTTTCATTATAAAAACTATGAACTTCATTTTCACATGATAATTGGAAGTATGTAAATTCATTTTTTGTCAATTCATCTAAAAAGTCTTGTATCATACCAGGGTATTTAATTCTGTTATTTTGTTTAATGCGCATATTACTTCCTCAAAATAATTTTTAACAATTTTTGAATTTATAGAAATTCTAAATGTTATATATATTTTAATTTGTTATTCTTTAAATAATTATCCTTAGAAAAATTTAATTATAATAATTTAGCTATAATGTACTCATCTAGATAAACGAATAATATTTTAGCTTGAGTATCATTTTTAATCAGGTTTTTTATTTTTGAAGCACTTTTCACTTCGTCAATAAGAGTATAATCGCTATTTGCAACATAGCCTATTTTTTGACCATTTAAATATGCAGCTATTGCATCAGGGTCATGTTCGTTGTCCTCTTCTTTAACTAAATTTATAATTAAATTCTCTTCTGGAGTAAAGTTATAGAAATAGCTGCCGGAAATGTTGATTAATGTATCATTGGTTGTTTTTAAATATTCGACTTGTGATTCAAATTCTTTCAGTTTATCGAATTCCTTATATGCAATCAGGTAAGCTTTTTTGGCTTCAATGGGTTCATGAAGGGCCTCTAAAATTTCACCTTTCAAAAAATAGAATTCAGACGGATCTTCATTTTGTGGAAGCATATCTATAGCATCATTGATTAATTCATATGCTTTTTCATATTCAAGTTCCGGAAAATATGTGATTTTGGCCCATCTGTATAATGCATTTGCCTTATCTGTATGTATTTCTTCTTTATCGGATAACTTCAGAGCATTATCATAACATTCAACGGATTTTTCATATTCCTTTTGATTATCTAAAATGAATGCTTTTAATGTCCAGTAATCCAAATCATTTTTTTTAAGACTTTTTTCTATCCAATCCAATGCCTCGTCATATCTATTTTCATTTATCAAATTGTCTATTTTGGATGTTTTTGGAATCTTGAATCTGGACTGCTTTGAGCTTTCGCTGGCATTTGATGAATCTATGTATAGATAATCTTCTGTTTTTTTCATTTTTATCAACTTGATATAATATATATCTACATCACATATTTTAATTTAATTAATTTCACATGTCCATTTATTTATATTGCATGCCTGATTAATTATATTGAACCTGTGTCAATCTAATATATTTTAATTAATTGGATATTGCAAATAATTCATACTATATTTTATTAAAAAATTTCTAAATAGATAAGAATTTTATATCATTTAAAATAAATACTAATTCAGAGGTAAAAAACATGGATTATGATGTTATTTATATTGGAAGTGGAAATGCTGCTTGGCAAGGTGGCCGTTTTTTAAGAAAAAAAGGTCTTAAAATATTAATCATTGAAGAAAGCTTATATGGTGGAACATGTGCAAACAGGGGCTGTAACTCAAAGGCATTATTGGACGCACCTTATGAAATCAAGGCATTGGCCGATAATTTTGAGGGTGTTGGAAAGTCAGGTGATTTCGAAGTTGATTGGCCGGCTTTAATGGAATTTAAAAGGAAAAGAATAGCCAATATGGCTCCGTTTTTGGACGGCAAATTTGAGGAGTATGATTTGGATGTTGCTCATGGAAAGGGAGTCATTATTGATGAGCATACGGTTCAGGTTGCAGATAAAAAGTTCACCACTGAAAAAATTGTCATTGCTACAGGTTTAAAGCCTGTCATTCCTGATATTGAAGGTAAGGAATTTTTGCATGACAGCACTGACTTTTTAGACATATCAGAACTTCCAAAGCATGCCATAATCATTGGTGCAGGTTTTGTAGGTATGGAATTTGCATCAATACTTGCTGAAGCGGGTCTTGAAGCTGATGTAATCATCAGGGGAGATATGGCTTTAAAATACTTCCACCAGCCATATGTGCACAAGGTAATTGAAATTTTAAAAGAAAAGAATATACGCTTCCATTTCAAAGAAAATGTAAAAGAAATTATTAGTAATATAGAAATAGATGATCCAGAATCTCGAGTTTTAAATGTAACATGTGCACAAAATTCAGATGAATTCCTAAGAGATCCTGATGCAAAAATAGATAATGTTGCATATGAAGATGGATTTACTGTAAATTGTGAAAGCGGACTTAGCCTAACCGGAGACTATGTAATTGCGGCAATGGGAAGGGAAGCCAATGTGGAGGATATTGGCCTTGAAAATGTCGGCTTGACATACACTAAAAATGGAATTAAGGTAAACGGACACCTCCAGACTGAAGTTCCAAACATCTATGCTTCAGGAGATGTTGCAGATACTGGAATAGCAAAACTCGTTACCGTTGCAATACATCACTCAAAATATCTTGCAAAAGAGTTGATTGGAGAGGCAGATGAGATAACATATCCTGTTGTCCCGGCTGTTGCATATACAATTCCAAGAATAGCTACTGTAGGTGTACCTGCATATATTGCAGAAAAAAGCGATGAATATGATGTTCACACTATAAGATATGGAAATTCATATTCACTGGAGCTTAAAAATGACACCACCGCCGAGGCTAAGGTTATTGTAGATAAGGATTTGCAGATTGTCGGTGCTGAAATTTATGCAGCGGATGCAGAAAATGTGGCAAATATGTTTACTTTCATTATTAATAAGAAGATAACCTTAGAAGAACTTGATTATATGATTTATGCATTCCCTTCAAGCAGTTCAGTCTGTTTGTATAAATTGCATAATATTCACTATGATTTATAAGGCTTTAAGCCTTTTTTCTTTTTTTTGATAAAACTAAAAAATTGTTTGTTTTTGCTTTAATTTAAAATATAACACTGTTTTTAGATATTTTTTTGCTGTTCTATTTTTCTTAAATATGTTGTATTTTTGTAGGATTTTATAATTTAAAATATTACAGTTAAGTAAAAAAGATACTAATTTAAAAATGTGTTTTAAATATAAAAATAATAATGAAAAATAAAGTTTTTTACATATTCATTCAGTTAATATAATCATATTATATATATAATTTAACTTTTTTTCATAATAGTTATATTAATTTAATATATAGATATTGTTTAATATTTTGATAATTTTTAAGTAAATTTTAATAACAATTTTTAAATAGGTATTTCGAATAACATAGTAATTAGAATAATGATTGAGGTTGATTATTATTCTGCATTAAGTAAAAAATAAATTTTATTTAAAAGGGCAAATCTTATATTTAATTAAAAGTATTTAATTTCAAGTAATTTTAATAACAAAATTGTAATAATTGGTATTTTTTGGTTTAGTGTTTTTAAATTATTTTAGAATTATTAATAATGGTTTTATAAATGATTTAAATTGCATGATAATAATCATGAATATTACTTATAAGAATTTGTTTGTTGGATTGATAATCTAATTTTGGGATAAAATAATTGTTTACTTAAATTTTATATTTGATTATAGTGTATTTGATTTGACTCTCGTTAAACAAAATACGGGGATTAAATTGAAGTTTAAACATATAATAAATATTTTAATTGTGTTTTTAGTATTAATGATGATGATCGGAGTAGGTTCAGCTGTTGATGATTCAATGGTTGGACTCGAAAATGGAAATAGAAATGGTGAAATTAATTTAGCAGACTCTGGGAATGATATTCTTGGAGCTTCTGGAAACTCATGGTATGTTAAGGCCGGTGCTACTGGAGGAGACGGATCTGAAGCTAGTCCTTATGGTAACCTGAAAGTGGCATATAATCATGCTAGTCCAGGAGATACCATTTATATAATGAATGGTACTTATACTGGGACTAATAATTTAAGGATAGAATTCACGAAAGAAAATCTTCAGCTTAGTGCATATGATAACTCAAATCCAATATTTGATGGACAGAAAACTAATCGTATATTTGATGTATCAGCTAAAGGAATGATGATTAGTGGTTTAACATTTATCAATGCTGTCTCAAAGGATGCATTTGGTGTACAGGGCAGTGTATTGGATATTTATAGTCCTAATGTGGTCATTGACAATTGTACATTTAAGGACAATATTGCTGCTGGATCTGGAACTGCTTATCAAAAAGGCGGAGCTATATTTGTATATAATTCAGGTTCTAATGCTGTTATTAAAAATTCCAAATTTATAAATAATACTGCTAATAATGACGGTGGAGCCATATTTATTGCTACAGATACTCCAAATACAAAAATTCTGAATTGTGAATTTATAGACAATACTGCTATTCGCAGTGCTGGTGGTATAGCAAACTGGGGACAAAATACTGTAATTGATAATTGTAATTTCAAAGGTTCAAAGTCTCAATCCTCATCTTTACCATATACTGGAGGTTCAATATTTTCAGTATATAATGTAAATATAACAAATTCCAAATTTGCTAATGATTATTCTAAAGCATTAGGTGGAAGTATTTATATCTATAGTAATGGTGATGGCAGTTTGGTTGAAAATTGTACATTTGATGGTGGTGTATCTTCCAATGGTGGAGCAATTGCAACAAGTGCAAGCACAACAATAAAAAACAATAATTTTAATTATTGTCAGGGTTATGCTATGGGCGGTGCAATATTATTGATGTCTTCTAACAATAATGTGGATGATAATACATTTAGGGGCAATTCCGCTAGACATGGTGGTGCAATTGTAATATATGAAGGTTCATCCAATAACAATATAACCAACTCAAAATTCAATGACAATCATGTAGCTTTAAGTAATGCTGATAATGGTGGTGCTGTTTACAGCTATGGTTCAAATACATTATATGAGAACAATACATTCCATCACAATGTTGCTGAAGAATATGGTGGTGCAATTTTTGAGTTAGTTCAAGCTGCAAATACAACAATTAATAATTGTACATTCACTGCAAATTATGCTCAGGCAGATGCAGGTAATGGTGGAGCTTATTTTTCAGCTTCTGAAAATAATACGATTATTAATTCAAAATTTGAAAATAACTGGGCTAAAGCAAATGGAGCAGCAATATTTATAAGAAAAAATAATGCTCTTATTGAAAATTCAAGCTTCAGTAAAAATCTAGCTGCAAGAGGTGGTGCAATTTATATAGGTACTATTGAAGGCAAATCTCCAATAAATTATACTATAAATAATTGTACTTTCAATCAAAATGGTGTAAATGAGTCTAAAGGTGGAGCAATCTATTCTTGGGCTGATGAATTGAATATAACAAATTCAAACTTCACTAAAAATATGGCTATGGCTGGTGGTGCAATATTATTTGAAAAAGGTCCTAATTTCTTGGAAAACTGTACCTTTGATGGAAATAAGGCTACTCGTTATGGTGGTGGAGCAATTTCAAGTACACGTCACGGTGAAATAATAAATAACTGTACATTTAGAAATAATGATGCGCAGGGTTATGGTGGGGCAGTAAGTCTTGATTATCCTGTAATTACAAATTCATTGTTTGTTAATAACTCTGCAAACCACGGTGGAGCAATATGTACTATTACAGCAAATGTTTCAAATTCAGAATTTTACAACAATACAGCTATAGATCATTGGGTTGTATTGGCTGCAACAAAATTGATTGAATATAACAATACTCATCCGGGCCAAGTTGCATTATCTATGAATCATACAAATTATGTAAATATTGAATATGATCAAGATAAGGAAATTGGTTATGCGCCAGGATATTATGTGTATTGTGTAGAAGAATGGGCAGACTATCCTCAATATGGTGTAATCTGGGAGGATTTAAGATATGCTCAAAGCAGTTTGACAGAAGAGGCTGTCGGACAATATCTAAAGATATTAATCTATAAATATTGGGTTAATGAATCAGGACACGATAACTTCCAAAGATTAATCAATATATTTTCAGATGAGGACTTCAGAAACAGTGATAATGAAATCGTTAAGGATGTAATTGCATTATATGGTAACGGATACAGAGTTCCTTCTCATAATGCTATTAAAGTAGATGATAACGGAACTGTAATAGTATATAATTTCAGAGAAATTATTACACCATCTGCAACACAGAACGTATTTGCATTTAATTTATCATATTATCCGAATGCAACAGTGGTTAAGGAATTGGTAAATAAGAGTGATATTTTCATAAATTCAACAGTTGATTTTAATATAACTGTTAAAAACAATTGTGACTTTAACTTAACATATTTGATTATCAATGAAACAGATTTCAGTGAAGGATTAATTTATAAATCATTTAAATCTGACTTTAATTGGACTTATGATAATGTAACAAAAGTTTGGACATTGGAGGATGATTTGGCTCCAAATAAAACTGCCAATATTATATTGACTTTCAATGTTACTAAAAATGGTAAAATGAACAATACAGTTAGTTTGCTGATTGGAAATTATACTTTGGACAATAGTACAGTTAACTTTACAGTTTATGCTCCTAATTTAACAGTTAAAAAACTCGCATTGAATAAGACAGTTTATATTGGTAATCAGACCGTTTTCACAATAATTGTGGAAAATACTGGTGATTACAATTTAACTAATGTAACTGTTGTTGAAAAAATCCCTACTGGATTGAAATTTGCTTCATTTAAAGGTGATGGATGGACTACAACCGACAATGTCACATTCAAATATCAAAAAACTTTGAATGTTGATGGCAAAGCAACTTTAAATATCACATTTGATGCAATTGAAGCTGGAAATTGGACTAATATTGTAACTGCTTCATCTAATGTTACTGGAAATAGGACTGCTGAGAATAATACTACTGTTTACAGGCCTGATTTGAAGGTTGAAAAGATTGCTTTGAATAAGACTGTTTATCTTGGTAATCAGACTGTGTTTACTATTGTGGTTACTAATACTGGTGACTGTGATTTAGGTAATGTTTCTGTTGTGGAAAATATTCCTGTTGGTTTGAAGTATAGTAGTTTTGTTGGTGATGGTTGGTCTACATTAGATAATATGACATTTACATATGCTAATGTATTGAAGGCTAATAAATCAGTCAGTTTTGATATTGTGTTTGATACTTTGGCTGCTGGTAACTGGACTAATGTTGTTACAGTGTCTTCTAATGTTACTGGAAACAAATCAGCTAACAATAATACTACTGTTTACAGGCCTGATTTGAAGGTTGAAAAGATTGCTTTGAATAAGACTGTTTATCTTGGTAATCAGACTGTGTTTACTATTGTGGTTACTAATACTGGTGACTGTGATTTAGGTAATGTTTCTGTTGTGGAAAATATTCCTGTTGGTTTGAAGTATAGTAGTTTTGTTGGTGATGGTTGGTCTACTGTGGATAATGTCACTTTCGTTTATGGTGGTGTGTTGAAGGCTAATGAATCAGCTAGCTTTGATATTGTGTTTGATGCTTTGGCTGCTGGTAATTGGACTAACATTGTGACTGCTTCATCTAATGTTACTGGAAATAGGACTGCTGAGAATAATACTACTGTTTACAGGCCTGATTTGAAGGTTGAAAAGATTACTTTAAACAAAATAGTATACCTTGGTAATCAGACTGTGTTTACTATTGTGGTTACTAATACTGGTGACTGTGATTTAGGTAATGTTTCTGTTGTGGAAAATATTCCTGTTGGTTTGAAGTATAGTAGTTTTGTTGGTGATGGTTGGTCTACTGTGGATAATGTCACTTTCGTTTATGATGGTGTGTTGAAGGCTAATGGATCAGCTAGCTTTGATATTGTGTTTGATGCTTTGGCTGCTGGTAATTGGACTAACATTGTGACTACTTCATCTAATGTTACTGGAAATAGGACTGCTGAGAATAATACTACTGTTTACAGGCCGGATCTTAAAGTTGAAAAGATTGCTTTAAACAAGACTGTATATCTTGGTAATCAGACAATATTTACTATTGTTGTAACTAATATTGGTGACTGTGAGTTAGGAAATATAGAAGTAACTGAAGAAATTCCAAATGGTTTAAAATATAATGACTATTATGGAAATAATTGGGTAAAGGTTGATGATTATAAATTTAAATATGGGGATGTTTTAAAAGTTGGTGAATCTGTAATTATTAATATCATATTTGATACTGTTGAGGCAGGTAATTGGACTAATATCGTTAGTGCTTCATCTAATTTAACAAAAGATAAAACTGCTAACAATACTACTTCAGTTTATTCTCCTGACATGACTGTTGTAAAATTGGCTAATAATGATGTCGTTTATATGGGTAATCAAACTTCATTTACTATTATTGTTAAAAATACTGGTAATTGTAAGCTTGGTGACATTTATGTGGATGAAATCATGCCTGAAGGGTTAGTTTATGATAGTTATGTAGGTAAAAACTGGAGTAAAGTTGAAAATAGATTTATCTACAATGGTGATTTGAATCCTGGTGAAGAAATTAGCTTTACTGTTTTCTTCAATACAACTAGATCTGGTAACTTCACTAATGTTGTTACAGCATCAAGTAATTTGACTAAAGATAAAAAAGCTAATAATACAACTAGAGTTTACACACCTAATATGGTTGTTTCAAAAATTGCACTAAATCCAATTGTTTACACTGGTGATAAAACTTCATTCATGATAACTGTTAGAAATACTGGAGACTGTGATTTATCTAATATTGAAGTGGTTGAAAGTATTCCTGAAGGATTGATATATGATAGTTTCACAGGTAACGGTTGGATAAAAGAAGCCAATAAATTCATTTATAATGGAATTTTAAAACCTGGCGAAACTAAAGATTTTGTAATTACATTCAACACAATTAAATCAGGTAACTTTACAAATATTGTTGCTGTATCTTCTAATTTAATTAAAAATAAAATGACTAATAATACAACAACTGTTTACACTCCAAGTTTGAAAGTAGAAAAAATTACTTTGAATGAATGTGTTTACGTTGGAAATCAAACCTCATTTTCAATTATTGTTACTAATACTGGTGATTGTAAGCTTGGAGATGTTTTCGTCTTTGAATCATCATTTGATGGATTAGTATATGATAGTTATTATGGAGATGGATGGATTAAAGAGGGTAATAAATTTATTTACATGTATGATTTGGATGTTGGTGAATCTGCTGGATTTATAATTGTATTTAATACAACCAAATCAGGTAATTTCACTAATATTGTGATAGCTGGATCCAATTTAACTGGAAATATCACAACTCAAAACAATACTGAAGTTATTCAAAATCATACAGAAAATAAAACAATCATTAATAATACAACTGATAAAAAAACATTTATCAAGCAAGATATTGGGTTGGCAACAGGTAATCCATTATTGATATTATTAATTGCATTATTAACCTGCGTAATTCCATTCAGAAAACAGAAAAAATAGGAGTTTTCTTAAACTTCTATATTTTTTATTTTTTTTAAAATAAGTCTTTTTTTAATTTTCAGGTATTTTTGTGTGGTTATTTTTTTAAAATAATGAAATAATGTTAATTATGTTTAAACATTATTCGGAGTCTTCTTTTTCTTTTTGTTTTTCTTTTAAATTTTCAATTCCAATAATCATTTTATACCTCCATAATCAGTTTAGTTCTTGATATAATATTTTGAATTAATATTATATAAATATTTAGGTATGCCTAAAAATTAGTATAAACTAAAAATTTTATAGTTAGTACTAATTAAATTGGGTTTTGGATGGTTAATGAAAAAATAGGAAAAATTTTTTTAAATTACTTCAAAGTCAACTAGCTTAATTTTATTTGATAATAAATCGTCAGTATCATCAATTTTTTCAGATAATTTAGTTGTAATGTATTTTTTATTGTCATCTGGAAATACTGTGGCAATTTTTAAATCATCACTATCCATTAAAACACTAGCTAAGAAATTGGCACCACTTGAAATACCAATTCCCAAACCAAATTCCTTGGCTATTCTTTTGGACATGTTGATTGCATCGCAGTCATGAATCAACACTATATCATCAATCAAATCTTCTTCAACGATTCCGGGAATGAAGTCATCGCCAATTCCTTCAATCATATGGCTTCCTTCTTCCATCCCCATTTTTAATATTGATAATGTGGATGGTTCAAGAGCAAATATTTTAGAATTTGGATTATTGTCTTTTAATCGTTTACCAATACCCATTAATGTTCCACCAGTCCCTATGCCTGATACGAAAGCATTAACATCGGGAATTTTATCAATTATTTCCTGTCCTGTTTTATATTGTGCCTCAACATTTAAAACATTATCAAATTGGAGTGGTCTATATGCACCATTTTCAATAGAAAATTCCTCTGCAAGTTCAAGTGCTCTTTTAAATCCACCTTCTTCTTTAGATACTAGATGAACATGAGCCCCATACATTTCTATAAGTTTTCTTCTTTCTAAAGAAACCCAATCTGGCATGAATATGTGGACTTCATGACCATAAAGAGCACCTATTGCACTAAAAGAAATCCCAGTATTTCCACTTGTAACTTCAACAATGGATTGTCCTTCTTTTAAATTTCCGTTTTCTCTTTCTTTTTGGATAATGTATGATGCAATTCTGTCTTTAATACTGCCTGAATAATTGTAGTATTCAAGTTTGGTGTAAATGCTTCCATTTCTGTTTTCATATTCATAGTCAATTTTGATCATTGGTGTATTGCCAATTAACTTTTCAATATTCATATAATTTCCCCAATTTATAGACTATAATAAATTTATGTTTTTAATTAATAAAAAGTTTTTTTAACAAAAATGTTATTAAATTTTTAAATAATCACTATATTTATATAATGTTTTTTATAGATTTTAAAATAATGAAATCTAAATTTATATTAATTGTTCTAATCTGTGCGATAATTATTTCAATCAGTTCAGTTAGTGCCGTTGATACAAAGTAATCAAATTGATTTAGGTAGCAATGAAGAGATTAATTTAATGGCTTCATCTGCAAATGAATCTTCTGATATGGTTTCATCTTCAAACAGCACAAATGTCGAATCTGAAGCATATTTGCTTTTGGATAATGATGCTGATAAAGAAAATATTAATGTTGGCGATTTAGTACCTGGATTATAAGCGTTCAAAATTATGGTCCAGATATGTCTAAAAATACTCAAGTGCATGATGAACTGCCTGACGGTTTGCAATACCTTTATCATACTCTGACTAAAGGTGTTTTTAATCCTGATACTGGAATCTGGTCAATAGGCGATTTAAATGTTGAAGATGGAAAAGTCTTTTTATATATAACGTGCAAGGCATTGACTTCTGGTGAAAAAATTAATAAAGCTAATTTAACTTCCGATACTTCTAATTTAAACAATGAAAGTTATGAGGAAGAAGAGATTGATGTTTTTGATATAGAGGACAATAACAATCATCTTAAACAATCATATCCTACTATTAAAGCAGGAAATCCGTTATTTTTAATATTAATTGCATTGTTTGGATTTGTCTGTCCATGTTTGAGATTTAAAAAATAGTTAATCTCTTAATTAATTTTATTTATTAAAAAAATTATAATAATTCACATGAAGAAAAATGAATTTCGCTTAATTTTATTAATTTTTATTATTCTTATTTTTGCATTTGCTGTAAGTTATCTGTTATTCCATGATTCTAATACTGCTGATTTTTCAAATACTGAAATTATAGCAAATAATTCAGCTCAGGATAATGGTACTGTTGAAGTTATTAAAAATATTGGAAATCCAAACGGGAAAAAGATAGCCTATGTGGTTGGGGTTCATCCTCTTGAAAATGACACGCACAAGACTTTTCTTAAGTTGATGCCAACATTGGATAATTTAAATTACTGCTATGATATTTATATCATTAATGTAACTGAAGATTTTAGCAGTTATGGAAATCTGCTTCCTGATGATCAGCCTGGACGACAAACTGGTCAGGATTTGGCTTTAAAATATGTCTATCCAAAAATTGTCAATGGAAGCTATGAACTTGCTGTTGATGTTCATGCCCATGGCGGAGCATATGGTGAATACAACACATTCGTTTTCAGTCCAGTAGACGGATCTGTCGGTGAAAGTTATGGAAGAAATGTGTCATCACTCAGTCAGAACATTTCTTATTACAATCCAAACCATACTACCAGCGGACCTTATTTGACAGTTCCTTTAAATCAGAATGGTGTTCCTGCATTTTATTTTGAGGAAAACAGTTTTATTTCACAGGATATTAAGGATTTGCATATGCTGGAATTAATCAAAGGTGTTGATAATCTAAAATTATAATTTTAGTTAAATTATAAATATTATTTTCTTTAAATAGTATAATATATTTGAAAAAAACTGAATAACTGATAAATATAGTGGTGATTCGATGTTGATTTTTTAAAAATTGATGATGATTTTTGGGACTTTCCATTTTATAGGGGAAAGCCTTCAATGCCCAAGTTTGGCTGGATAATATTGACGATTGTAGTATTGCTTAAAATGTTAATGACTTTTGGATTGCTTGGTTTGCTTCCAATTCCGTTATTTTTGCTTCCTAGAGATATAGTGGCAATTTTGCCTTGTATAGTCTTTCTATTAGCATGGGTTTAAGCTTGCAGAGGAAAATTAGGTTTGTTTTTTAAAGTACCTACATTTAATGATGTGAAAATAATTATCATATTTTATATTCTTTCCAGTCTTTATGCATTTGCAATGATATTCATATTGGAATTTTTAGGATTTCATATGGCAACCAATACTGCTGATGCGGCATTACATAGTTTTTTCCCGTTTATTACAGATATCGTAATTAAGCTAATATCATTGCTTGAAGAAGAATTGTTTAAGGTAACATTATTGATTATTTTAATGGCTGTGATTTATTATTTCACGAAAGATAAGAAGATTTCAGTTTGGGTTGGTGTTTTCTTAAACTTGATAATTTTCGGGTCATGTCATTTTACAGCTTATAATGGAAACATTGTTCAATGTATTGTAGTTATTGGGCTTGGAAGCTTTTTTGATTTATTTGTTTATTTAAAATAGTTGAAGTCAAATTTTTTCTTTTTTTCATGATATTATTATCACCGTTTAATTAATTTCGGCACTGATTAAATTAAATATAAATTATCAACTACTAAAATTTTAAGAGTATCATTAAATTATATGATGGTTAATTTTAAATTCATAATGTTTATTTTATAATATGTAGATGGGGTAGTATTATAATCTATTTTTCTACAACAATTTTCCCGCTCATGTAATCAATTGTTAATTCAAACACTTCTGTTTTATCCAATAGTCTGTCGATTTCTTTTTTTGTTTCTTCAGGAGTTGGAAAGAACTTATTTCCAAGATATGTTAATTTATCTCTTTTTTCATTATCATCACTTAAAGTTCTGATTTTTCCAAACACTATAACACTTTTAAAGGTATACCACCATTCACCTTCATTTTTCACTCCGTTATCTATAACGCAATATGACACTTTTGGATAATTTTTTATGGCATCATTTTTATGTCCTTTTTTAGCCCCGTGGAAATATATCCTTTCATCAACATATACATGGCTCATTGGTACAGCATATGGATATTCATTGTCTCCAAGCACTGCCAATACTCCTCTTGGCTGATTGGTTAATATGTCAACACATTCTTCTTTTGATAATTGCTGTTTATGTCTTCTCATTTTTCTGAACATAATTTTGTCTATGTCTGCTTGAAATAAATAATTTTTTCTTTTTTTAGGGATGTAAACACAAAGAATATTTTTTATATGAAAAAAATATATTTTTTAATAATGAATAAAAATGATGAAGATAAATTTGTTATTATTTTAGGTTGTTTATTATTATTTTCCGTACAAATTTTAGGCAATATGATTGTTATTGCAATTCCATCCATTACTGAAACTTTAAAATTAAGTATGGATGCATCAAATGCAGTTACATTAGTATATTTGGTTTTAGTCATTTCCCTGATTTTGCCTTTTGGTAAATTCATATCCAAATATGGTGTTGGAAAGTATCTCAAGATAGGAATTATTTTAGGTATTATTAGTTTATTTATCTGCGCAATAGCTCCAAATTATTTGATTTTTATCATTGGAAGAATTCTTCAAGGTATCTCAACTGCATTAATATGCTGTGCAATTAATTTAACTTTATCCTTACAACTTTCTGGTGAAACATTTGGAAGGGGAATTGGAATTGTTTTATCATTAGGTTATGGAGGTTTAACTTTATCGTATCTATTTTCAGGGTTTATTACTTATTATCTGTCTTGGAGAGTATTATTTTTATCATTGATTCCATTTTATATTATTGCTTTATATATTTTAATTAAATTAAATAAGGAATGGTTCTCAGAAAGTCAGATAAAGATAGATTATAAAGGATCAATAATATATTTTATTTTCATGATTTTATTATCAACTTCATTATCTTATCTTGATGATAAGGGGATTTTACTTCTTCCAATTAGTTTTATTTTGTTGATAGTTCTGGTGGTAGTTGAAAAGAATACTGAATATCCTCTTTATAATCTAAAATTATTGAGAAATCCGGATTATGTAATTGGAAACTATGCTTCCTTTGTTGTATTTTTCATAACATTTATCACAATATATATTTTGAATTTTTACTTGCAGTATCATGAAGATTATGATCCAAGTGTAACAGGTTTATTTTTGCTTCCGGCAGCTATTTCAATGATTGTGGTTGCTCACTTTGCAGGAAAATTAACCGTCAAATATGATGTAAGATTACTGTCTGCACTAGGTTGTGTCATTCTTATTTTTGCAACATACATTATACTTTTAATGGATTTTATTCCAACTTATTATATATTTTTAGCATGTATTGTTCTTGGAATTGCTGAAGGATTCTTTTTAGCTTCTAATAATAGGCATGTTGTCCTAACAATTAATCGTGAACATTTCATTGATTCATCCACGTTTTTATTTACCAGCCGTGAATTTGGTAAAACCGTAAGTTTAGCCCTTTACTTCTTAATTTCCGGTCTGGTATTTGGTGATGCCGGTACTTATGAAGGCAATTTATTGCACCTTGTCATGACAGGGGAAATGATGATGAGGATATCTATGGTATTGACGGTAAGTGTCATCATTCTTTTGATTGGGGTTTGGTATAAAAACAAAAGAAATTCAAAAAAAGTTGAAAGTAAGTAGAATATTACTTACTTAATCTGGCTCCAATTTTAAAAGCGGTTTCTAAGTCAATAGGGAACTGTTTTTCATGATTTAATTTTTTGTTTTTTTCATCAAAAGCAGCCATTGAATATTTTGAATAATCATTGACCTGCAATGTGTTGAATACAGGATAAATTTCAACTTCACCGTTCAGCATGTGGAATACCTGGGCTGAAGATTCAAGGTATTGCTTCATCATGGTTTCATAATAGTCTTTAGGTGCATTCATTGTATAGAATAATGCTACATTGACCTTGCCTTTATAATATGAGCTATGATTGTCATATGAAAGTATGCAAAATATCAGTCTTTCAAGTAAAGCTCTGTAATGGCTTGTAGGTTCTGACAGGTATATTGGAGAACCGATAATCAGGTTATCCGCATCCAATATTCTTTCAATCAATGGGGACAAATCAGCCTTCCAATAGCATTTGCAGCGTTCTTTTCCCAATTTTTTACAAATTAGACAACTCATGCATCCATGCAAATCTAGTTTGTAGAGGTCAATATATTCAACTTCCGCACCAACAGATTCCGCACCCTTTGCGGCTTCTTTCATGAGCTGTGCAGTATTCTATTTCCTTCTTGGACTGGCGTTAATAACAATTGTTTTCATATATTACTATATTTAAATTAAATTAATTAAACTTTAAGTTAAGTATCTTTTAGGTATGTTTTATATTGTCTTTATTTAAGATTAAATAATAGAATATATCGTTTTTTCTATTATTTTGACTTTATAATTCTTTAAATAAAAATTAAAGATAAAGATTTATATATTAATACTATAATACATAACAATTGTAATGATTAAATCAATTTGGTTGAGAAAATGAATGAAAATTTAAAGATTTTAACTATACAGGACATATCCTGCTATGGGCAATGTTCAATAACCGTTGCGTTGCCGATATTATCTGCATTCGGAATAGAAACTGCTGTTCTACCATCTGCAGTATTATCTACACACACATCTGGTTTTTCAGGATATACTGTTAGGGATTTGACTGAAGATTTGCCTGATATACGCAAACATTGGGAAAAGGAAGGAATTTTTTTCGATGCAATTTACACAGGATTCATTGGGTCAATAGAACAGTTGGACTATATTAAAGATATCATTGATTCAAGACTGAAACCGGACGGACTTGTATTTGTCGATCCTGCTATGGCAGATAATGGCGAATTTTATAATGGATTTGACCAGGAATTTGCGGATAAAATGGGTGAACTTTGTAAGTTAGGAGATTTTATTCTTCCAAACACAACCGAAGCATGTTATATTTTACGCAAACCATGGAAAGAACAGTTTACCAAAGAAGAAATGATTGAAATGGCAAATGAGCTTTCCAAATTTACAAATAGACATGTAATCTTAAAAGGATACCAAAATGATAATAATGAAATGGGAATGATTGTTCTTGACAAAAAAGATTCTTCATTGGACATTGTATATAATGACAAGGTAGATTATATGTCCCATGGAACAGGAGATGTTTTTGCCTCTTCATTTGTAGGATCATCCCTGAGTGGCAAATCACCGACTTCTGCTGCAAAAATTGCAGGTGAGTTAACCAAAAAGTCAATTGAAAAGACAATTGATGATCCAAGCCATAATTATGGAGTTAAATTTGAACAGGTAATTCCAGACATTTATAAATTGCTTAAATCAATTTAACTATTTTATTTTTTTTAAATATTTTTAAATACCTACATTTTCAAATAATTAATCATTGGGTGAAAATGTGGAAAAGACTTTTGATATTCAGGAATATTTGGCTAATGGTGCTGAAAATATAGTTAAAAATGCCATTTCAGCAACATTCAAAAATCCGAAGGAAACATTATTTCTAGTTAAATTTATTAAAAATAGCAGAAAAGCTACAAAAATAAGAAAGGAATATGCAAAAAAGGATATTAATATTCCTGCATTTCTGATTACCAGCATTACAAGCAGATGTAACCTCCATTGTGCAGGATGCTATTCCAGAGCAAATGAAATATGCACTGATAACATTCCAAATAATCAGCTAAGTGGTGATGATTGGGAGGATATATTCGCTCAATCAAGAGATTTGGGCATCAATTTCATTGTTCTTGCTGGAGGTGAACCTCTGTTAAGGAAAGATGTAATATTAAAGGCATGCAACTTTCCAGAAATACTCTTCCCTGTTTTCACCAATGGAACAATGCTTGATGATTACTATTTTGATTTAATTGATAAAAACAGAAATATTATACCCATATTATCTATTGAGGGAAACAAGGAACTTACAGATTCAAGAAGGGGAGATGGAGTATATAATCAATTGATTGATTCTATGAATTACATGAAAGACAATAATCTTATTTTCGGTTCATCCATTACAATTACAAATGAAAACATATCATATGCTCTTTCAGATGAATTTGTATCAAATTTGTATGATTTAGGTTCTAAAGTACTTTTTTTCATTGAATATGTTCCTGTTGATTTAAGTGCGACAAATTTGGTATTGTCTGATAGTCAAAGGGATTATTTGTTAGATGAAATTTGCAATTTAAGAGAAAAATATCCTGATATGCTTTTCATGTCTTTTCCCGGTGATGAAAAGGAAAGTGGGGGATGTCTTGCAGCGGGTCGTGGATTTTTCCATATTAATTCACATGGCGGTGCTGAACCATGTCCTGCCTCACCATATTCGGACATTAATGTAAAAGATACATCCATCTTGGAAGTTTTGGAATCAAATCTCTTTAAATCCCTTAGAAATAATGGTCTTTTGATGAGTCATCATGAAGGCGGATGTGTATTGTTTGAGCATGAAAAGGAAGTTCAGAAACTATTGAAAAAATAAATGATAACATATTTAAAATATTTTTTATTTAATAATAAATATGAAATATACAAAACTAGGAAATTCACATTTAAATGTCAGTAAAATATGTATGGGATGTATGGGTTTTGGAGACCCTACAAATGGAATGCATACATGGACACTACCGGAAAAGGAATCAATAGAAATAATCACCAATGGACTGGATAATGGAATTAATTTCTATGATACAGCAATAGGCTATCAAAACGGAACTTCAGAACAATACCTGGGAAAGGCAGTTCGTGAAAATGCATCACGCGAAGATGTGGTGATTGCTACAAAATTCCTTCCTCGCTCAGAAGAGGACATTAAAAATGGCGTTTCAGGTCAAAAGCATATTCATAACATGGTTGAAAAAAGCCTTTCAAACTTGGGTCTTGATTATATTGACCTTTATATCTATCATATGTGGGACTATAACACTCCGCTTTATGATATATTGGAGGGATTGAATGAAATAATCGAGGAGGGCAAAGTCAGATATATTGGTATTTCAAACTGTTTTGCATGGCAGCTTGCAAAGGCTAATGCCCTTGCAGAAGTCAATGACTTTTCAAAGTTCGTGTCAATCCAGGGACATTATAATCTAATTTTTAGAGAAGAGGAACGTGAAATGATTCCGCTTTGTCAGACAGACAACATTGCAACAACTCCATATAGTTCACTGGCTTCAGGCAGATTATCAAGAATGCCGGGTGAAGATTCCAAAAGGATGAATGAAGACTTTTATGCTAAGCTGAAATACCAGTCAACTGAAAAGCAGGATTTTGAAATCATAAAGAGGGTAAACGAGCTTGCTTGTGATTATGATGTTTCAATGACAGAAGTTTCCCTTTCATGGCTGCTCAATAAGGTCACATCTCCAATCGTCGGAGCTACCAAACTGCATCATGTTGACGGTGCTGTAAATTCTGTTGAATTGAACTTATCTAAAAAGGATATCGAATATTTGGAGGAGCCTTACATGGCTCATGATTTGGTAGGGGTCATGGCGGACAATAAGGTTTCAGCAAGCGACAATGAAAAGGTATGGGCCAAACACACAAAAGACAAGATTTAATTTTCAATAATATTTTTTAACTAGAATATGTAAGATATATTATTAATTAAAGACAGTTTTTGGGTTTGAATAATTATGAATATTTTGATATCTAATGATGATGGTGTTTTTGCACCAGGAATATTGGCTGCAAAACAGGCTGTTGAGGATTTGGCTAATGTTGTGGTCGTAGCTCCGGATGAGAATAATAGCAGTGTCGGTCGTCGCCTATCATTATTCAAGCATTTGAAAGTTGAATCATGTGAACTTGCAGATGGAAGCGAAGCCTATTCTGTATCTGGAAGTCCAGCTGATTCTGTTGTTGTTGGAGCAACTTATGTAATGGATGAAAGGCCTGATTTGGTCATAACAGGAATAAATCAGGGCGTTAACATAAGCTGCGATATCACTTCTTCAGGCACTGTCTGTGCTGCTTTTGAGGCAGTAAGTCTAGGCATTCCAGCTATTGCAGTATCGTTATTCATGGATCCCAAAACATCATTCAAACAGGATGAAAATGGGGAATGGTACGTTGATTATGATTTTACTTTGACTAAAAAGGTTCTCCATGATTTAGTTTTAAAGATAATTAATGACGGTTTTCCCGAAGGTGTAGATTTATTCAATCTGAATGTGCCTTCAAATTATGAAAGCGAAGAAGTTAAAATTACCACTTTGTCACATAAGATGCTTGATAAGAAAGTCATTGACAATACAGACTTGGATAAGGCAGAGATATTCAACTATCCTCTTGATGAAAATCAGGAAAGTGATGATTTGATTATGATAACATCAAATCTTGTTAAGGATTATGAAAAGGATAGTGACGGATATGCATTGATGGTTGAAAAAAGACCAAGTTTAACTCCTCTTGATGTAAATATGACTTATCATGAATTAAAAGAGTGGTAACACTTTTTATATTTTTTTTATAAATTAATTAAAGTAAATAATTTACTTTGGTGCACAATATGGATAATCGTACGGGACTGTTTACAAATGCAGTAATCTGGTTTGGAGTTGCTATTTCTGTTTCTGAAATTCAGGCAGGTATACAAATTGCATCTGCATCTTCAATTGGTTCCGTTTGGGTTCCATTAATACTTGGCCATATCATAGGTGGAATATTGCTTTTTTCTGTTGGCCTTATTGGAGCACGCCTTAGGGTAAATGCAATGGAATCAATAAAGTCAACATTCGGAAATTACGGTTCCAAGTTTTTTGCCATATTGAATGTATTGCAGCTAATAGCATGGGTGGCTGTTTTAAATGCACAGGGTGCAATGGCACTGATGGGTTTGAATCTTGAGATAGCTTTCCCGATAATATGTATGATTCTTGCCGTTCTTGTTGCTCTGTGGGTATATATAGGATTGAAACGCTCTTCAAAAGTTACAACAATTATCATGATGCTTTTAACAATATTGCTTATTCTGTTATCAGTTAAACTGTTTGCAGTTAAGTCATATCAGCCCTTGCCTGTGGCCAATGCATCTGCACTGACTTTCTGGAATATTTTTGAAATTTCCATTGCAATGCCTGTTTCATGGCTGCCTGTGATTTCAGATTATACAAAGGATGTAAAAAAACCTGTCAAGGCAACTGCAATTTCTGCTATAGCATATACAATTGCAAGCCTTTGGATGTATTTCATTGGCATAGAAATCGTAGGAATTGGAACACTGGATATTTCCCAGGCCATTCTCATTGCAGGTCTTGGAATTCAGGGAGTTCTTATACTGGTGCTTTCAACAGTCACGACCAATTTTCTTGCAACAAATTCTGCAGGGGAATCCGCAAAGGCAATTTTCAATAGATTAGACCCTAAAATTGCGGGGGTCATAGTCAGCTTTTTAAGTGCATTGCTTGCAATTTCAGGTATTATGAATCACTATATCAGTTTTCTTTATCTCATTACATCAGTATTTGCTCCAATGGCTGCTGTACTTATTGTCTCATTTTATTGTGGAAATGAACACAATGAAAGAAAGGATTTCTGCTGGAATATTTTTGCATGGTTTGTTGGTTTTATCATTTATCAGGTATCCGCAGGTTTGGATTCAGTTTTTTTAGGACCAACCCTTCTTGCAGTCATTGCATCATCATTGCTTTCATATCTTTGGATTAAGTTTAAAAAATCGGTATTCACCAATTCTTAAATAGAAAAAAATTATAAATGATTTTATTAAATTGCTGAAAAATATGATTTAAAATTCAATTTTTACTATTTTCATTCCTACATATGAATCAGAAAGCTTATTTAATAATTTATAAATGATATTGATGTCATCCAATTTTCTATAGCCGTTCATATATGATTTGGATGAAACTCTTTTGAAATTATTTGTCCATGAATTCAGCTCATTAACATCCTTAATGTGGAAATAGGAATCAATGTCTGATATTGCAGAGTCTTTTACTAATGTTTTCAGCATCAATTTGAGTCCTCGTTTGTTTGTAATGTCAAATGCAATAACTCCTGTGGTGAAGTGTTCGGTCATCTTTGTGAACAATGATTTTACTTCATCAAAAGTGAAATAGTAAAACAAGCCTAAACCTACAAATATAACGCCATTTTCATGAGGAATTTCGCTAAACCATTCAGTATCGTTGATATTGTGGATTATATTTTTTTCATTTTCTAAAGGGGGTAGCAGTTTATTTCTTGCTGTTATCACATCTTCAAAGTCTATATTGAAACCTCTGCATTCTCCATTATTGACACGGTTAAACAAATCATCAAGTCCGCAGCCTAAATTGACCACACTTGCTTTGGGGTTTGATTTTAAATAGTCCTTTATTTCCCATTCCAAATCATATTCTCTTTGGGATACTTCTAATGCTCCATAAACTCCAAAAATGGAGGTCATTTTCTTTTCCTGACTGGAGAAATCATAGTCTATTTTTTTAATAATTTCTTCAGCAGTAGGGTCATTAATAAGGTTAGGAAACTTTCTTTGAGCTATTACTCTTCCCATAAGTGGAATCATCAATGTTTCCTGAACAGAATTCTTTTCAATCTTAAATTTTTTCATTTTAAACACCATTTATCGATATTAATAAGATATTTAGTTTAACCTAAAAATACTTTTGTATTAAAAATTTTCAATTGTAAATTTTAAAAATAATAAAAATGAATAAATATTTTAAAATATATAATCATTTTTAGGTATTAATATGAATGAAAAGATAATATTGGGACTTCCAAAAGGAAGTTTAAATAATGTGAAAAGAGGAAATACTCATCAATTGTTTGTTGATGCGGGATATGAAGTAAAGGGTTATGAACCTGGTGATGAATCTTATGAGATTGAAATTCTAAATGATGAAGACATTGTTGCCTTTTTGACTCGTCCACAATCAACTCCTGTAGAATTGAACAGGGGAATGGTTGATATTGGAATTGTCGGTGAAGATTGGATTAAAGAAGAATCCGTCCTAAGGGAATCAAACACCATTAAAATTGGAGATTTGGATTATGGAAAAACTCGTTTGATAGTTGCCGTTCCTAAGGACTCACCATATGATAATTTATCTGACTTTTTTAGAGCCAATAAGGATAGAAAAACACCAATTTTATGCTTTACAGAATATCCTAATCTGACTAGAAAATTCATTATGGAAAATGAGGTATATCAGGAAATATATGGTGATGCTGTGCCTTTTGTTCAGGTTAGAGGACTGACTGACGGTGACAATGAGATGGTTCAGGTTATCAATTCTGACGGTGCAACTGAAGTTTACATTGCAAAAGGTGCGGACTTGATTGTTGACAATACTCAAACCGGAAGCAGTTTGAGAAAAGCAGGATTAAAGGAAATTGAAACGATTTTGCAATCTTCCGCTGGTCTTTATGCAAGTGGAGACTGCACTGAGGAAAAGCTTGATAAGGCTAAAATGATTTATGAACAGCTATTGGGTGCAATTACAGCGAAAAAATATTTTGACGTTAAGTTCAACATTTCCAATTCCAAAATTGAAGAAGTTTCTAAATATTTGATTGAAAATAAGCTTTGTGCAGATGAACCTACAATCAATTCAGGTTCTGACTTTTCACAGATTAACGTTTTGATTCCAAAATCAAGATTCCCTGAAATGATTGATGCAATTAAGAAATTTGATGCCACTTCAATTATAAGAAATGACTTGAAACAATTGGTTTACTAGTAAAAAAAGATAAGTGATGTTATTAATAACATCCTTATTGAAATTTATTTTTTTTCATGCTTTTTACTTTACATATTGCCTGCGTCATGGTTCCCATAGGACAGTAAACACACCATGATCTTGGCTTAAAGAGAAGCATGGTCAGTAATCCCAATATTGTTGATGTAAGCATCACACTGTAAAATCCAAATGCATACTGTGAAACCCACGGAGCTATTATATTTCCGTGATATGCCCATGACCAAGGAACGTTAAATGTCCAAAGAACAGTAACTGCCTGTGAAAGGCTTTTGGTTCCTGCAAATACCAAATAAGTATTCCAAAGCATTACAAAAAACATTGCAAAGAAAAATATTAAAAAACCGTATCTAAAATATTTTGAATACATCCATTTTGGAGGACTTCTTTTTCTTGATAAGCCTAAACGTCCACCAATCAATCCTAATAATTGACCTCTATCACAGTAACGGTTGCAAAATGCCTTATTTCCCTTAAATATTGCAAACAATAAAGGAAGTATAAAGCATATCATACCTAACCATGCAAATATTATATTGAAAAATCCCAAAGCAAAATATGCTATTGAAAAAATCCACAGATAATCATACCATTTCTTAAAGCGAACTTTATTATCTATTTTTGAATATTCACCCTCAATGATTGATGCTGGACATTCAGTTACACATTTTCCACATCCGATACATAAATCCTGATTGATATGTGCATATATTCCATCTTTAACTTCAATTGCATCTTTTGGACATACTTTAATGCAGCATCCGCAAGAAACACATAACTCTTTTTTAACAACAGACTTCATTTTCTCCATTTACTCACCATATAATATTTATTATGTCTTTCAAGGGTTAAATTGTTTTTCTTGCTGAGTTAAATTATAATTAAATAATAATTCAAAAATTTTATATACATAAAAATATTTATTTAATAATACTAATGATTTTTTTATGGGGATATCATGAAAGTCACTTTTTTAAATCCGCCTCAAACAAATTCCAAATATAAATTTTTGGGTGTAGTAGCACCATCTCTTGGGATAGGTTATATGGCTGCAGTGCTTGAACAGAACGGTTATGATGTTGATGTTTTGGATGCTTCAGCTTTGGAACTGACCTATGATGAAATTGGAGATGAAATTTTAAAAAGAAATCCTGATATCGTATCCATTAGTGCATTGACACCAACAATTGGGGTTGCACTTGATTCTGCAGATAAAATCAAGGAAGTCAAACCGGACACTGTTGTTGTCCTCGGAGGATATCATCCTACATTTGAATATGAAAGTGTTCTCGAGGAAGAAAGCGTTGATGTTGTAGTCAGGGGTGAAGGAGAATACACTCTTTTGGAGCTTGTTGAGACTATTGAAAATGGTGGAGATTTAAAAACTGTTCAGGGATTGGCATTTCATGATGAAGATGATGGATCACTAATTTTAACTTTAGACCGCCCGATTATAGAAGATTTGGATGAACTCCCTTTTCCGGCATTTCATTTATTCCCAATGGAAAAGTATAGGATTTTAAATATTACAACAAATGTCGCTACAATCATTACAACAAGAGGTTGTCCTATGCAGTGTTCATTCTGCTCATCAGCCGCACTACATGGCCATAAATTAAGAAGAAGGTCTTATACCAATGTAGTTGATGAGATTGAAATTAGGCTTAGGGAACAGAATATTGATACCATTGCTTTTATGGATGATACATTCACGCTGAACAAGAAATTTGTAAGTGATTTTTGTGCTGAAATCGAAAGGCGTAACCTTAAATTCTGGTGGGGATGTACATCAAGGGTAGATACATTGGATGAGGATTTGCTGCAGACAATGAAGGATGCGGGATGCATTACCATTTTCATTGGAGTAGAAAGTGCTGACCAGCAAATGCTTGAAAAAATGAATAAAAACATCACCCTTGATAAGACTGAAAATGCATTTAGGCTTGCCCGCAAGGTTGGAATCAGGACTATTGCATCATGTGTAATAGGAATGCCTGAGGATACTAAAAAAAGCATTAAAAAGACTATTGATTTTGTCAAAAAACTGAATCCGAATTATGCATTGTACAGTCTGGCTACTCCATATCCAGGAACTCGATTTTATAATGAGACTTTCAAGAAGAATTTGATTAACATTAAGGACTGGTCTAAATATACTCTTTTAGATCCGGTATTGCAGACTGTTGACTGTACAAGTAAAGAGCTTAGAAGCATTCAAAAGAAAGCATTTCTCAAATTCTATTTGCGTCCTGGTTATTTAATACGTCAGGTTTCCCAGGATGGATTGATACTTTTTAAAACGGTACTGGGCGTTTCAAGACAAATCATTTCAAAACAGACCAATGGTAATACGGATTACAATAAGACCAATGTTAATAAGGGAAAATAATTTTTATAATTAAAATTGCATTTTATGAATAATTTTTTGAGTTCTGTATTTTCAATATGTATTTAATTATTCTGATATTTTAATTTGTAAGTATTAAAATTATAGTTTGTATTTTTAATATTTTGATTATTTATTTTAATTTTTGAATAAAAATTTAATTCTATGTAGAGGATTAAAATTAATCTTAATAATTATCATTTCATGAATATTCATTAATTTCAATATTCTGCCTTAAATAGGGTTTTTTCCAGCTTTTTTTTGTTTTTATGATTTATTAAACAATAATGACCATTTTACCTAAAGTACAGATATTGGCAGGTTTATAAGTGTCATACTCCTGATGGTATTATTATGCCAACAGTAATAAAACTAGTTAAAAAGAATCAAAAATTATATAATTCGGACTTGCCATTCTTGGTTGGTGAGGTAAAAGAGGGTGATTAATGGATTGCAGTTATTTTTCATCTAAATATTTATGCCAAGTTCTTTTGCTTTAATTATCTGATTTGAATTTCACATTAACGCCAATGGTTGTTAATGTTTTTCTTTTCCAAACTCTTGCATATGTATCGAAGTGCAGGGGAAAACAACTTTTGAAATCTCAATCGTTAATGTTAATGTTGTTTTTAAAAAAAAGATTTGTGAAATGAGTAAAATGTCCTCATTTCTATTTTTGGTTTTATAATTCGTAGGATTTTGGTGGGTTTCCGGAGAAATCAGCAATAGTTGCTTTACCGGTTACTGTGAACACTTCAAATGTTGGATTGTCAGCAGTTTCATATAATGCTTTAACCAATTCATTGGAGTCAATTACTTTTTGTTTTAAGTCGAGGTTGTCAGTGAATTCCACTTTACCTGCAATTCTTAACCATGCAAATTCAGGGGTTGCAACAACCATTTCACAGTTAGGGTTAGCGTCCAATTCTTTAAACATTGGTTTGGTGTTTGCAGTACAGAAGTATGGTTTTCCGTCCTCTTCAAAGTAAAATAATATTGGTCTTACTTTTGCATTTCCGTCAAGTCCGCTGGTTGCTAAATATATTAAAGAGTTTTCTTGTAAAAATTCTATTACATCGCTCATTTTTTAAATCTCCTAATAATTTGTTGTTTATAGTTTATTTTAAGGCATATAAATCGTTTTTGTAACCTGTGAGTTACTTGGTTACCATTTGGTAATTACTCGATGGCCTTGATTGGATTGATGTTATCATTAGGGTAGTTATTGGCAAGCATCGTGAATGGATTCATAACAGAAACATCAAAAAGTGATATATGGAAAATTATTTTTTACAGTAATATTATACTGTTAAACATGAACCTTATAGATTTGATGTATAAAAGAAGAAGCACACGAAAATTCAGTGATGAGGAAATCTCAAAATAAGACCTTGAATTAATACTTGAATCCGCATTACTTGCACCAACTGCAATGAACAGAAAACCATGCGAATTTATAGTGGTCAGCAACAAGAAAACCTTAAAAGAACTGTCCGAATCAAAGGACATGGGTGCCAAATTAATAGCAGGAGCAAATAAGGCAATAGTTGTTATTGCAGACGGAAACCTTGCAGACACATGGGTTGAGGATTCATCAATCGCATTGACACACATGCATCTGATGGCCACAGAACTTGATATCGGAAGCTGCTGGGTTCAGGTACACTTAAAAACAAAAGGCGATCAGGATTGTGAAGATGTCGTCAGGGATATTCTTAATCTCGACTCACATTACAGGATTGTTGGAATTCTTGCATTTGGCCACAGCAACAAAACCCCAAGACCATACACTCCTGAAGATATTGACAAATCCAAAATACGCTACATTGATTAATTCCAAAAATAAACATTGTTAATATTGATGGTGGAGTAATAGCCGCATTATCTAGTGGAAGATGCTCTTTGTAACTTCAATAAATATTTAAAATAACATTTGCTATTCCTATAAATGTTATCTTTCATTTTTTTAACTTATTATTGTAAAAAAAGGCATTAATGATAAACATGTAGTTATTCAAAACTTATTTTTTGAAAATTTTAATTGAAAGGAATCTTAAAAAATTGTGAATATTTAACTTGCATGGTTCTGATTCATTATTGATTATTGGTGATGTTGTAAAAGAAATTTCAGGACATAGTTTCATTGATTCACAAACAAAATTACTTTATTTGTTAACTTATAATGTAACAATCTTAATTTTTAAAAATTTAGTTACTTATAATGCTATAATTTCATATTATAAAATTAATAGTTATATAAGTTTATAATTTTTATTTTTAAAAAAACATGAACTTATCTGTTATTAATTTAGGCAAATAACAGCGGAATTATTGAGAATATGGTATATTTTGAACTCTTAAGAAGAGGGTATGAAATAACCATTGGTTGTGTTGGGGATTATGAGATCGATTTTGTCTGCAAAAAAATGGGTGAAAGAATCTATGTTCAGGTAACACGGGAACTGTCTCATGAGGACACAATTGAAATGGAATTCAGACCGTTGCTTCGGGTTAAGGACAATTATCCAATATGTGATATCAACAGATGAGTTTGACATGTCAAGAGATGGAATAAAGCATATGAATATTTTAGATTTCTTATTGGGTGATGGAATTTAATTGAACTATTGGATAAATAATATGTTATGCCAATCCTATGAAGCTAGTCAAAAGGAGTCAGAAGTTGCATAATACAGATTCGCCACTGTATTGGGGATGAATCATTTTTATTAAATTATTTTTTTCAGGATTGCTTTCAATTAAAAACAATTATACAGCAACTATATGAAAACTGAAACATTCAACGTTCCAAATTACTTTTTGATTGTTATTACAACATTGTTCAGTCCCAATATCTCTGAGTAATCGATGTTGTCTGACAATTTTTTCAATATGGAAATGTTTGATTCGGGATTGTCCTCTGCCAAAAGATTTATTGCCTTTCCGGAATATTTGATTGAAATCAAAATCGAATCCTCATCATTTCTGATAACGGAATCAATCAAATCCACTTTATCATTGCTTTCAAGGATATGGATTATCATATCTTCAACGGCCATACCAATCAGAGCTGACAGTTCATTGCCTGAAAAGAATTCCTGGACCTCTTTTGAAATGTTAACTGCATCTTCAATATTTCCCTCGATTGTAAACTCGAACACTTCTCCTTCAGCATTTTTCCTGTTTAGGAAAAATCCAGTATATTCACCGTTAGATTTACGGACAATCCATCTGGAATAGATGAAAGTTACAGCGACTGTTGCTAATTCACTTAACACCAGTGCAAACCAAAATCCGTTGCTTCCCCAGATATGGGATAAGACAGTCGCAAACACGACCGGGAAAACCAAACCCTGAAGCAGTGATATCATATTGGCCAGTCTGTCGTTTTCAATTGACTGGGCGTAGAAAATATACAGATAATTAATTGCAAAACTCAAAAAGCTGAATGAAACTATTCTAATTGCATTCATTGCAATCGGAACATGCTCAGGATTGTGCATATTGAATATGAAAAGCACTATCTGAGGGAATATGCACAACAGTGCATTGAAAAAGATTCCAAATCCCATAACTAGTTTAACTGACTTTTTAATGACATAATCAACACCACTATAATCTTTTTCCTTATAATATACAGTGGTAATCGGTAAAATTGATTGTGTCGTACCTAAAATGAATATTTCAACTAAAAATGTTGCATTATAACACATATTCAATGCAACAAGTCCAATTTCTCCTAAAATCCCTGCAATTATTGCATTTAAAACCAGAAATTTAAGCATAATGTACAAGGTAATTGAAGCAGATGAAAAACCTGTCCTGCAGATATCGACCAAATAGCCAAAAATCTTTGAAGATTTAACCTTAATAATCTTTAATGTCCTGCTGGATTTAAAAAAGTAAACTGAAATGTATATTGCCCCTACAATACTGCCTAATGATGTAGCAAGTGCAGCGCCTCCTATTCCATAGTTTAAAATTTTCATGAAAACAATATCAAAAGTTATATTTACAATATTGGACAACATGAATGTTTGAAACTGAAGCTGGACAAAATCATCGTTTCTGATGAAATAAGCCAGAACAATCTTATAGCATTCAAATACAATACCTACAAGATACAGGTTAAAATATTGTGCGAAATACTGTTTCATATTTGGAGAATGACACAGAAACTGGATAATCATATCCTGAAATATAAATGACAATATTGTTATGATAATTGAAATCAGCAAGATTCCAATTATAGATACCGAAAAGAGTTCATTACTTTTCTTTTTATCGAATTCCGCTTTTGCAAGGTTACATAGTATGCTTCCTCCAAAACCTATCAGCCAATATACGGTATTTATAAAGCAAACAAAGGGCTCCATAGTCTGAACAACAGATAAAAATGTGGATCCCATAAAAAGGCTTATGAAAAATGCGTCAATGAGCATGGCAAAGTTTCCAGCAATTGAAGTCAGCAATGTCGGAAAGAGCAATTCCTTGAATTTGGAGTTCAGTAAATTATAATTTCTTGCATAATTCATAATGAACACTATTTTTTAGAAGCAATTAACATTCTCGGCAATTTATGCACTGGCAATTCGATTTTAAAGTTCATGAATTTGACAAGGGCTTCAGCGCCCAGCCTTCCATTTGGAATATGGTCATAAGTAGTTTTTGGAATATATATTCCTCCGCCAACCTTAACGGTTTTTAATGTTTTTAAAAGCAAGGCTGCGATTTTTTCATCGCTTTCATTCGCTATGCTTTTGTTTAAATTTATTAAAACGCAATCGAATTCACCGTCGATTTTATCCAAACCCTCTGCATCCGTCTGAACTATGGACAAATCATCAAAAAAGGTGTCAGTAACCAATAATATGGTACCATAGGGTTTCAGATTATTCACAATGGATTTGATATCATTCAAATAACTTAAATCATCAATATTGGCATTTTCATGTGTCTCTTCACTTAACACCAGCTGAAAAGCACGCTGTTCAAGGCTTCTGAGGAATTCCAAATCTTTCATTACCTGATTTTTATCTTCATGAACCAGATATATGTCACCCGGACTTGTTTCTATATCTTGTGTCTTTAGGAAAAATTGTGAATCCTCAATTTGGCCTATTAAAGTCCTGTGATGACTTTTCAGGTTTTTTCCAATATTTTGCAATGGGGATGACTTGGCGGTAATGTCTTTTGGCACGATTATTGACTTTAAAACACCATGTGCATATAATTTATAGGGCTTTTGGCGGTCCTGATGGAATTTATCTGGATTTAAATATGAATCAAGTGAACTGTCGGTTTCATGCTGTCCAGAAATCCTGTCAAGGAATTTTGCATCAAGATTGCCTCCATGAGGACGGCAATTCACTTCTATCAATACGGGTCCCTTTTCATCAATCATGTATTCTCCATGAACTGGACCGTATTTGATGCCCAAAGCATCGGCAACATCATAAGCATATTCGACAAGTTCCGCTTCTCCAATTCCCAATTCATTTATCGTTTCGTCATAGTCATAGACATGGCCGCCTTCATGGGTCTTGATTTTGTGATACTTCCAGATGGTTGTTACTCGATGAACGCCATTGCAGGACATGAGATTTACAACATACTCCTCACCTCTAATGCGTTCCTGAATTAGAAGCTCATCCAATTCAGTTCCATAGGCATTTGTTGAATTGAATAGTTCATGTAGGGATTTTATCATTTCCTCCTTATTTGAGCAGATTCTCACACCCACAGAACAGAAGCTGTATTGTGGCTTTATTACAACTTCATCTAGATGTTGGCTGTCATAATATTCAATGGCCTCTTCAACACTAGTTACGATGCGACCTCTTATTGAGCGAAGGTTATTTTCGGCCAGCCTCTTGTGCATTTCGTTTTTTAAGGTTATGGCATCCAAGTTTTCAATGGGATTGCACAATAGATTCAAGTCATTTGCCAATTTTGTTGCCAATATAACTCCATCTTCAGTTCCCGGAACAATAACTAATGGATCAAGTTTTTTAACCATTTCAAGAGTTTCTTCATATGTGTCCTTTTCATAAATCAAATCATAATCAGCATTTATCAAATTGTATCCACTTCTGACTTCTTTTAAATGCATCTCAGCTTCCTCAGTATCACTAAATGCATTCATTTCCAAAATAACTGGGTTGCAATTTCTGTCAATTATGTCTTGAATATAATTAATTCCTGTGGATTTGCATTGAACAACAACAATATTTCTCATAAATAATCAACTCTCATGTCAAATTCCATGATTTATACTTTACATTATATATCTTTTATCTCAATCGCCTAAATATTTTCTCCCCCTTAGAATATGATTACCACATAATTGTTTCAGGAAGATTTCATAGGATGCACTTTTGAAATCAAAATCCATTCCAAAAATTTAATCATTGGTGAAATTAAATAGAATATCATGTTAAAATATTTTTTTAAAATTTTCGATAAGTAGTACAACTATTTCATGAGTTATATTGATGCTCAAATTAGCTTAGGCCTTGGATAATTTAAAGTTCATCAGAATGCATTTGAAAATCAATCTTACAGAATTGTGGTGTTCTTGCAGTATTATGTAAAAATCCCATCCAAAAATTTAATCGTTGGGAAATCAAATATACTTATGTTCATGTTTAAAAGAGCATGTAAAAATATTTTTTAAAATTAGGAGGATTAATAAGTATGAATGAAAAGGCTAACGAGAGTTCTTGGTTTCCGTTAATAGTTGTGGCTTGTGCTTCCTTTATTATAGTGTTGGACTCTTTCTTCATGAATGTTAGCATTTCTCGAATTGTTCTTGATTTGAATACTGATGTTAGTACTATTCAAATGATTGTGTCGTTTTGTACTCTTATTACTGCTGCGCTGATACTGTTCAGTACCAAACTTCAGGACATAGTTGGTAAAAAGAAACTGTTTGTAATTGGCGCTGCACTTTTTGGTATCGGCATATTTGCTGCAGTATTAAGTTCAAGTGTTGTAATGTTTTTTGTAGGATGGTCAGCGATTAAAGGTGTTGCTGCGGCATTAATGCTGCCTGCCATAGTTTCAATAATAAGTGGAACATATTCAGGCAAAAAACGTACAATTGCTTTGGCAACTCTTGGGGTAATGGCAGGACTTGCAGATACTTTAGCTCCGCTCATTGGTGGGCTTATTACAACTTATCTCAGCTGGAGATACACTTTTGCATTTGAATTAATATTCATTTTATTTATTTTAGTAATGCAAAATAAAATACCTGATTTTAAACCTACAGAATCTAAAAGCGATCTTGATATTGTTGGTGCTATACTTTCCGGTATATGTCTTCTTTTGCTTGTGCTTGGTATTTTGACTCTGACTAAGGATGTTGCTACCAGCATAATTGAGATAATTTTGGGATTGATAGTCTTGGCAATCTTTATATGGTTTGAACTCAAAAGAAAAAGGTCAGGCAACGTGCCATTGATTGATGTTGAATTATTTAGGGACAAAAATTTGCGTATAGGTACATCTATTAAGTTATTATATAATATTATAATATCCGGAACATTTTTTGTAATGGTTCTGTTTTTCCAAAGTGTATTGCAGTTAAATCCATTCGATACTGGTTTGGCTTCACTTCCATTTGTTATGGCTTTGTTTATTTTTTCATTGACCGCTCCAAAACTAATAGGAAAACTGAATCACAAGACACTCATGGCAATAGGATGTATAATATCTATTGTAGGATGTCTGATTTTAAGTTATCAATTTAAATTAAATGTAAACATGCTGGATTTAATTCCCGGACAGTTTTTACTTGGGACAGGTCTTGGTTTTATGATGGCTTTAGCATCGGATGTTGCATTATTCGATGTTCCTGCTGAAGGCCAAAATAACGCATCAGGTATTATTACAACTGGTGAAACATTAGGTTCATCATTGGGTACAGCAATCATTGGAATAATTCTAATTCTTGGAGTTATGGGTGGTATCAGTACTGCAGTCGATACCTATGCACCTGATTATTCAGGAGATGAACAATTCCATCAGGAGATCTATAATTACTTCCAAAAATTAGATACTATGGATGGACAAGACAGTATTGTTGTGAATACTGCAGATATAATTATTCAGAATGCAATGGCAACCGTAATGTATGGATTAGCCATCGTGTTAGTAGCTATTTTAATTCTAACGCTGCGGATAAAAAATAAAAATATTAAAAAACAATGAGAGACAATCTCTCATTTGCCTTTTTTTTAAATGGTTTGAGTGTTGGCAGAAATTATTGAATTTTGATTTTTTCATTTTGTAGGATATAGAATAAATTTCACTAAAAGTAGTAGATAATTTGAAATGTGTCACGCCAATGCCATTCAGTTGTTTAAATGATTAAAAAAATGCATAATTCCTTTTGTTAAACTTAAAAAATCTCATAAACTCGTTTTTTATTGATTTACTTGTTTAAAGCTTTTTTTTTAAAAATTGAATGTTGAAACAATAATTAACCATTTTTTTTACTAGGTTGATTAATAATAAATACTAGTTTATCTATAGGTCTTTACTATTTGCTATTTTGAATATCATTAAAATTTGCTAAAATTAATGTTTTAAAAACTGAACAATTTGTTATAATAGTATAAAGATTAATTATTTATTTAAAAAATTACATACATTATATCAAATAAATAATTTTAAGTGATAAAAAATGATTGATAAAAATTTAAATTATATTAAATACTTTTTAAATCTTATTAAGGATTTTGATGAAAGTACTGTTCTTAATCCTGATTTAAGTGGGATTGAAACTCCAAATTTAGTTACTGAGGAATTTAAAATTAATAAACATGAATTAATTGAATTTTGTCGAAAAAATTGCATTACTGAAAGTGTTCTTTTTTTAGCTGGGGCATGTTTGGCCTTAAATAAGTTCACGTTTTCCAATAAAAATTTGATATTTCATGAAAATAATTTAATTTTCACTACAAATTTTGAAAATAGGAAAATAACAATTGAAGATTATTTAATACAAATTCAAAAGGATTATAAAGAAAATTTAAAATATGTTAATTTTTCCATTGACGATTTGATTAAGGAATATGACTTAAAATCAGGAGTATATTATTCATTCAATAAAGATTTGGATTTAGATTCATTAGGATATAAGTATGATTTTTACCTTAATATCATGGAAAATCATGAAGAGTTCATATTGTCTGCTTCGTATAATGATCAATTATACTCTGCAGAATACATTAAATTATTCCTTAAAAGTATTAATCAAATTATCAATCAATTTTTATCAATCGATATTTTAAATTCATCTTTATTGGACATTTATCTTGTAAAGGAAGATGAAGATTTCAAATTCCATGAAAATAAAACACCATTTATACATAAACGTTTTGAAAAGCAAGTGGAAAAAAATCCAGACCACATTTCACTAGTTTCAGACGGCGAAAGATTAACTTATGGTGAACTTAATAAAAAAGCTAATAGGATTGCCAATGCTCTTATTAAAAAAGGAGTGAAACCTAAAAGCAATATGATTATGATGATCCAGAAACTGCTGAAGAGTTCAATTCTGAGGTGATATCTGATTCAAAATTCAATTTTTCTCTATTTTAACTTTTTGTGCAATAATTTTCTGGTTATTTGGCAAGCAGGAGAGGTTTAAATTATTGTTCCACCTATTCCCTCAATATACTCTTCAATATACTTTTTATCTTTTTTATTAAATACTGAGTAGTTAAATGTGAAGTTTGTTTTTAAATCATCGATTTGTTTAATATCAATTATTTCAGCATCAATAACTCCTTCAATGCTTTCAAACATCTTAATCAAATATTTTTCATTGCATTTTGAAGGTAACTGAACAGTAAAATCAAAATTTTCTAGTTTAAGATTATTCTTTTTCCATTCAAATACTTCTTTTCTGGATAATATATCCACACCAGAAATTTTTAAATTAATTTCTTCATTATTATGGTTTTTTAGTACTACATATTTTGATGTGACTTTTTTTATAATGCCCACATATACTTTTTTAGAATATAAATCTTTTAAACCTAATTCATTTCCTATTGATTTTGTTAAAACATTTGATTTTTGTGTTATCATGCCTATTGATCTATCTGAACGGATTAATGCCTCTTGACGATCATCCATATGTTGTGAGGATTCAACAATATTTTTTACAAAGTCCTTTTCATTGCCTTCTTCTATTAATTTCGACAGATATATACCTTCGTTTATTAATGTCTTTCTCGCAAATGAATTTTCTTTGTTATTTTTCTGTATGGAATAATAAAGATAAGGATTTTGATATATAATACGACTTACCATATCAAGCATTAAGCTATAGACAGGGCTTGAAAATGATCTTGATTTTTTAACATTGATGTGGAGCTTTCTAATTGTTGAAGCTAGTGTGATGAATGAGAAATGAGTTAATCCCTGAACAATACTCATATACTTGTCATGCTCCTGTGGTGTTGTTACAACAATTTCACATTCGGATTTAATTAAAAATTTTTTTACACGGTCTAACCAATTATTTGCCCGGTCTTCAATAGGCGTCAATACAATAATTTGTCTTTTGATTGTAGGTACTCGTGGTCCAAACATTGGATGGCAAGGCAATATTTCAACATTTTCAGGAGCATATTTCTTTAAAGCTTCTGCAGCTTCTGTTTTTATGCTGCAGACATCCATTAATAATGATCCTTCAGGTGCATGAGGAGCCACATCCTTTATCGTTTCAACCATGATGGTTATAGGTACACTGAAAATAATAATATCTGCATTTTGTACTGCCTCAATGTTGTCCTGAATATATTTGACATTCAACTCTTTTGCAACTTCAAGTCCTCTATCTTTGTTGGGACTTGTAATTGTAATATTAAAATCATTGTTTAAATGTTCTGCTATCCATCTGCCAAATCCTCGTGTAGCACCGATTATTGTCATGTTGCCTTTTTTAACCATTTTTAATCCCATATATAAAGTTGAATATTTAACAATTTTTTTGCTAATCAATTGAATTATATGTATCTAATACAATATATTTTTTTTAATTTGACAGGATTATTATGTTAGTAACATATATTTTTAAATATTTAATATTAACTATAATGATATGTCATTAATATATTTTAGATTGGGGATATTGTATGGATGAGTTTAATGATACTGATATAAAAATTATAAATGCAACATTTATAATTCTTCAAAAAGAAGGTTTTACCAAAGCTACTACTAAAAAAAATAGATGCTGAAGCAGAGGTAAATGAAGTAACAATTTTTAGAAGGTTTCAAAACAAAAAAATTTAGTTGAAAAAACAAAGGAATACCATTTCCAAATACTCATTGATAAGCTAAGGGAAATTTTTGATTTCAATGATGATGACGAAATTGAAGGATATCTTCAAAGTAATTTCATTGGTCTTTTAAATCTTTCAGATAGGGATTTTGCTGTTTTTAAAATAGCTATGGAAGAAGTTAGGAATGTTCCTGATAAAAAACAATTGATTTCAAGAATTACTGATACAATTATTGATAAGCTAGAAGAATTTTTCAATTCCCAAATTGAAAAGGGAAAAATTAGGCAAATTGATTCAAGGGTATTGGCGTTGATGTGTTTTAGTATAACTTTCCAGTCTGTAATTTTATGGAGAGTATATGAAGATAATACCAATATTGATGCTGACCGTTATGCTAAAAGTTTCTTGGACATATTGTATAATGGAATAAAATTTTAATATACAATAATCTAAAAACTGATTATTTAATTTTTAAATATAATAATGTCATATCATCGAATTGTTCTGCATCTTTAGTGAATCTATTAATGTCATTTAACAATGGTACAATTGGATTGCCATCATTTTTAAATTCATTAAAGAAGTTTAAAAGCCTATCTTCACCATACATTTTATTTTTAGTATTATTTGCATCAGTTATTCCATCAGTGTATAATACTAATTCATTGGTTAGGATTATCTCATCATTTAAGTAGTCAAAGTCTTGAATAATTCCAAGTACAATTCCAGAATCAATTTTTAAATATTTAAATCTACTATTTTCTTTTATTAATGGCGGGTTATGTCCTGCATTTGAAAATATTAATTTTTTAGTTGTTTTGTTGTATATTCCAAGCCATAATGTAAGAAACATTGATTCACTGTTATTTTCGCTTAATTGGTTGTTTAATGAATATAAAACTTCTGAAGGGTTTTTATTATGTTTTAAAATCTGTTTAATCATAACTTGGGTTGTCATTGCAAGCAATGCTGCGGGAACACCTTTACCTGATGCATCACCAATTACAATAGCCAAATTATCTTCATCTATCATATAATAATCAAAAAAGTCCCCTCCAACTTTTTTTGCAGGATTTGAATAGCCGTCAACTATAAATTCATTTGTTTCAATTGCTTCGGTTGGAAGTGCGGATGCTTGAATTTTGGTTGCAATATCAAGTTCTGCTTCAGCACGATTTTTTTCACCTTCAATTTCATGAATATTTTCAATATAATTATTGTTATGTTCTATTAAATCGGTGTATGATTGGGCAAGAGTTCCGATTTCATTATCTTCATTAATATATTTGGAATAAACATTAACCAATTCCTCGGATCTAATTTTTTCATTTTTTTTAATAAATGGTTTAATTTCTGAAAATTTTGAAATAGGTTCTATTACTTTATTTTCAATATATTTTAAGATAATTATGCTTGGTATGAAGAATATCATTAAAATTGTATCGGTTATTATAAGTCCTGGCATAAAAACAAAGTATTTGAATATTTTGTTAATGTTCATTAATAACCCCTGAGTTAAAATAGTAATTATTATTCCTAAAATAGCAATGGTTAAGGTTATAATAAGAAAATTCCTAATAATCTTTTCAATTATTGTATTTTCATTGTCAGATTCTATTTTATATTTAAAAGGTTTTGTCAAATAGCTAAATAATAAAATTCCAATTAAAACTAATTCTCCAATAATAATGTTTCTATCAATATTTAATAACATTGAGAATAATGATATTATTGTTAAAATTATCAAAAAATAAAATAATGTTCTATATAATTTTTTATTAGCATTTCTTTTGGAGGTTTTTGGAGTTTTTATGAAGTTAATTTTTTCACAAAGCCAAATACCAATTATTCCAAATATAAATGCAAGAGTTGTAAAGTTTAACAAAGATACAAAAAAGTAGATATCATCTATGTGTTCACCATAATAAATTCCTAATAAACCTGCATGGAATGCTGAGTAAATAAATCCACAGATGAAAATGCTTGATAGGAATAGTGTAATGTGGTAAATATTATCCAATATTGGTTTTGTAATTTTATTGGTCTTAAAACCAGAGTACCAAAGTTTATATGCCAAATATGAAATTCCAAAAGTAAATATCTCTGAAGGAATAATTATTGAAATTGAATAACCATTCATTAAATCGATTATTGTATTTGCAAATACTGCACCTAAAGCACCATACGGGCCAAATATTAATCCTAAAACATATAACAAACCTAGATGTGGGCTGCTAATTCCAAAATCCCAGAAATTACTAAAAGAAAATGCAAAATTTATTATCAGCATTGATATAAATGATATTAATATTTGTTTTATTTTTGTTTTCATTATTCCTCTTTTTTAATAATTTTTAAGTGATTTTCATTATTTATATAATGTAGTAAATTTCATCTGTCATTTCTTTAATTAAAAAGATACCTAACCCAATAATTTTTGCTTCATTTATGTCTTTTGGGTGCTAATTAAAATTTTAAGCCCTGCACTTGAAATATAATCTAAATCAGTAAGATTCATTATTAAAATCAAAATTTCCTAATTCATTATCAATTTCTTTATCTGGATATTGTGCAGTAATTGTATAAACATGATATTCAATAACCAATGTTAATTCTTTTAATTATATTTTTTAGTAATAGCATATGATATCTTCCTATTAATTATTATAATCGTGTTAACTTTTATACATTTTGCAATTTTTGATGATTTTTTGTAAAATAATACCATATATTTTTCCATTCATAAACTTTTTATTTTATAGTTTTTTTTAAATTTAATAGTGTAAGTAAGTACTTACATTCGAAAAACTTTATATTTGGGTTTTAATAGATAAATTAGTAAGTGTATTGGCTTATAATTAAATTATAGGAAGTAGGTGAAAATATGAGTTTATTTGATTGGGCTAATTTAAATCGTTGGTGGGATCCAGTATATATATTCTATGCATATTACTGATTGATTATATTTTATAGATAACTATTTTAGGAGTGTGAATTTTTCTTATAAAACTTTTTTTATATTTTTTTCTTTATTTAAGTATGTGAAGGGAATAATCTCTTTAATAAATTTTTTATATTAATTTTTTTATTCAAAAATTAATTTATCAATAATGTCCATATCCAAATTCTCTTCCACGATTTCAGCCAGTTTATTTAGAGAATAATCTTTTTGTGCTTCGTATGGATCTTTTCCTGTCTGAATATCCAAACCTTTTTTTTTGCTCTAATATAGTTTAAAAATTCGCGTCTGAAATTATAATTGTTAAATATACCATGGAAATATGTTGCAAAGATGTTTTCATGACATGCACCATCTACAAGCCCATTTTCATCATTTCCTGGCCTTTTTTAATATTTAAAAGAGCATCACAATTTAAAAGATTAGTTGTTCCTTCATGGATTTCATAGCCTGTAACTGTCTCACCAACAATGTTTTTAAACATTTCTCGCGCAATTCCTTCTAAATTATCTGGAATTGTTGCCTGAGATTGTTTCAAACTGTATAGGTGCAGTTGTGTTTGCAGCTTTTTTATTTATTTGAGGCAATTCGAAAAGTTCAATTTCATAATACCTGTAGATTACAAGTATAGGTGTAAACATTGCTTTTACAGTATTCAATGAAAAATTATCAAGAAGATATTGCCTGAAGGTCAGGAGTCTTCTTTTTAATTTTCTCTTTTTCCATTTTATGCCTGCATCCTCTTCAGCTTCTGCTTCTTCCAAGAGTTCTGTCAAGCTCATTCCACAAAATTCAGTATACTTTTTCACAGCGTGCTTGTAGATTCGCTCCGTTCCCTCGCTGTGGTTTTTCATAATATGTACTTCTTCAATTAACTCGTTGTCCATAATATCACTTTCTATTTTTTTAATATTATAGGAGTTTAGTGAGAGCATTTGCAAAGTATTTTTTGCTTGTATTATGTCGAACAAATTTCACTAAAAGTAGTGGATAATTTAAAGTGTATTATGCCAATACTATATCCATTGGAATAAATATGATGAAGATGCAAAATTCAAAAAACGGATTGTTAATAAAAAAATGACAATAATGCTCCTGTAAACATCAAAGCCATAAGAAATTCTCCGATATTTAAAACCACCAATGATAACAATAATAAATTTCTATTTTTCATGTTCAAACAAAATTTTGAAAAATGCTGTGCACAAATCTATGATGATGCCAACCACAGGAATGCTGAAAAATGGATGAAATTATAAATGATTTCATATCAAACAATAGTTTTACAGACATGGAAAACTGATGTTAAAGAAAAAAATGTTATAATGAATGAATTTAAACTTCATTTAATGATTAATGTAAGAAAATTACTTAAATTAAAAATAATAAATAATTATATAATATGTTAGATTTCAATCAAGAAAAATTATCCATTAAATATTCGGGCAATGTGCCTCACGATTATGACATTTCACTAGTGCAGGTTACTTTTGATTTTATATATTCCGTTTTAAAGAATGAAAATACTATTGATAATGCAATTAAGGATATTTCGAAACATTATGCTTTATCTGAAGAATATCTTTTTGATTATTTTCTCGAAAATAAATTTATCATTGATAAAACAAATAAAAACGATTTTTTTGAACTTTTAAAAAATTATAATACGAAATCCTTAAAAAGAATGCTTAAAGAACATGGCCTAAAGACTTCAGGCAAAAGGGAAAAAATAGAAAAACGGATATTCGATAATAATCTGATTGGAAATGATTATTACATATCCTCCAAGTCTAAAGTATTTTATAAAAATAAGAAAAGACGAATTAGGATATTTAATGAATATCTATCGGATTATTATTATTTCATTGAATTCAATGAGTTTTATATGGATAATTATCGAAAAAAGGAATTCAACATTCCAATTGACTTCATTAACCTGCATATCAGAAAATCCGCTGAGGATAAAAAACATGACTCTTTTATTTTGAATAATAAAATCATGGCACAACATTTCCTTAAAACTGAGAATCATGATAAAATGCTTGAATATATTTTAGCTTGTTTCTGCATGAATTTAAATCCGATATGGAAAATAAATGACTTGAAGCATCATTTAGGTATTGATAGGTATACTTATGAAAATTTACTGCTTTTAAAAGAAAAATTAAGTAAAAATATTATTATTTCAACTTATTATTTGATTTGGGATTCGTTTAATTTTGAAAGATTAATCCTGTCAAAATATGAAGGATATCTTTACCTGAAGGAAATATTGAATTCTAAAGACCTATCAAAAATGAATAAGGAATTGGATAACAAGTTCTATGGAAATAACAATTTAAAAATTAAAAAAATAACACAAAAAACATTATTTGATTTTTAAAAGAATAAATCAGCTGTTTCCGGTAAACGGTCTTAAAATCTTAATTTTATCCATAATTTTAATTATGATGTATGAAGCACCTGTTGACAAAATAACTCCTATTATAATGTCAAAAAATACAAATCCGGTTAAATTGATTATATGAATTTTTTCAAATAAATTTATTACTAAAACATTTACCAAATATATACCATAGCTGGTTTTACTTATATTAATTATGTATTCTTTAAATTTATCATCAATCCTATTGAAATCTGTATTGAATACAATAATATATAATCCTAATGCCTGTAAACAAGCTCCAGGAGTAATGTCTCCTAATCTAATGAAGAATAGGGATTGCTGTTTTGTCATCACTGATAAAAGTATGGTTCCGACAAACGTTATTAATGTACCCATTATAAAGAGCATCAATCCGAATTGTTTGCTTTTCAATACATGCTTATCTTTTATTGCCAGATAGTATCCTAAAATAAAGTAGCCTATTGCACCAGTGAAATACCTGAAATAATCGAATAATATGGAATCAATATTGAAGAACTGAAAAATACTTAGAATTGCCCAAACAATTAATATATATTCTATTTCACGCATTGGAGCATTTTGAATCCATCTGCTTAATAATGGGGATAGAATGTATAGTCCTAATATCATATATACATACCAGAATTGTACTGATATTATTGTTGGATCCAGAAATCCTTTAAAAATATATTTAAACACATCTAAAATTTGCCAGTTTGGACCTAGACTTTGCTTAAAAATAATTTTTATAATTGCATATACTATCAGCCAGAATATAAAGGGAAGTAATATTCTTTTAATTCTTTTTGGTATTACTTCTATCGGCTGCTGCTTTCTAAGCAACAGATATCCTGATGCCATAATAAATAAGATTATTGCAAACCTGAATATTGATTCAAAAAATACTCCCTGATACCAGTTAAATGAAAATAAAGGATTTACATTCAGTGCTGCTGAAGATACATGTATTCCTATAACACCAAATACCGCTAAAAACTTAAGTAAATCTATCCACAATAATCTTTCGCTATTCATAATTCTTAATAAATATATATTTTTAATACTATATATTATTATCTTGTTATTATTTTATTAAAAAAATTTTAATTATTATCGCTTCTCTTTTTTACTTCATATTCAATTTTAAATTTCAATAATTCTTAGCAATATTTGAATATAATAATCCCAGAGAATAATTGGCTATGCTTTCAATTATCGGAATAACAATACATCCATATATTAAAAATCCGACATATGGAATGGACATTACAAATGATGAAATAAATGTAATTGCATTCAATAGTATTGCCATTACAATCAGCCATTTGATTATGTTAACAATACCTATGTTTTTGATATCCCTTATTACTTTTTTGATATTTAATGCTTCAGATAAGCTATTGAAGTAAGCCAATCTTGCTTTTGCAAAGAATAACAGAAATTCAAATATAAAATACACGATTAAAATCAGCACAAAGACAAATCCGACTGTCGCTAAAAATTCAATTATTCTTAAATTATTAATCAGATTTCTAGTTGCAGGGCCAAATACGAACAATGCAATCAAAAGTAAAGTCGTCGGAACTATCATATAGACAATTCTTAAAAAAAGCACTCTAATTGAATCATATATATTGTTCACCAAATTAAAAGACGGCAGCATTGATGACTGATTTGAACCCAGTTTAACCATTGATAAAAAATATCCAGGTACAGTTAATATAAATAAGAAGAATGCAATCACTCCAATTGCCGTAACATAATTGTTGTTGGCAATCAAACCAATTGGAATAATTGCAATAAAAACGAATAATAAACATAAAATAGGCAATTTTTTAATGTTTCTGAAAGGATATTTAAAAGAATTCATAACCAATTTTGATAAATCCATAATCAATTCACCTAATAATCTTGCTTAGATACTCTACTTTAAAGTTAGTATTTATATAATTATATAATTTCCTAAAAAAATAGTACAAATTATTTTTTGAAATTTTTAACCTTGTAGAAACCATTTTTAAAATATTTGTATTGCTCTGTAAATGTTATATAACACATCTTTGAATAATCAAAAGAGAGTATAACTTTAAATATTTTTAACAATAAAAATTAGAATAATGTCAAGAACTTATCTTAAATTTAAAAGTACAAACAGAGAAGATGAAGAGCAAACAATATTGAGAATCTTAAAAGAGAACAAATACAAAAAAAGAGAAAAGAATGGAGAGGAATTTTATCAACATGGAGCCGGAATAGTCACATCTCCACAGTTAATTAAATACACCTTTGAAAATGATACAATTATACTAGAATCTTGGGTTAGAGACTTTGGATTCCTGGGTGAATCCAGTTTAGAAGGTTCTAGTCAAATATTTGCTAAAAAATCCGCCAAAGGAGCATTGAAAAGAATTCAGGAAGGACTTGGGTTGGAAATTATTGAACAGGGAACTAAATAATAACTGTTTACCTATAAACAAACCCCAATTTTAATTTAACATTAAAACTAATGTTTTTTGATGATATTTAATATCATCTGCTTTATCTTTTATTTTTGTTTATTTATTCTTATTTTTCTAAATGTTTTTACCATTTTGGTGCTGTTTATTTTGTATGTTTGATTTTTTTCTAGTTGGCGATTTATTCTCGTTTGCTCGAGGATTTTTATTTTTAGGGTATGATATTTCAATTATTAGTTATTAAAAAAAATAATATGTGATGAAAATCTAATTTGATGGCGGGATTATTAATTGGGCAATGTTGTAAATAAAGAAAATGAATATTCATATAATTGAATTACAAAATAAAAAATGGGCCCGACGGGGTTTGAACCCGCGACAACAAGGTTAAGAGCCAAGCGCTCTACCAGACTGAGCTACGGGCCCCACTGAAAAAATATTTTTAACAAAGCATATAAAAAATAAAATCAAAAAGGATTTAAAAAAATCATCTTCAAATTAATTTTTTATATCTAATAATATATTATGTATGTTCATCTATTTAAATTAGTGCAATGTTAATCGGGATTGTCAAGTTTTTAGTGCTTTTAGATAGTTGTGTCTATTTTTTTAATATTGTCTATTTAACATTCTTTTGATTTTTGAATTTCCTAAAAAACGAAATAATTATGAATTACCCTCTATTTTTTCAAAACACTAAAAAATACTCTTTTATAAAAAAATGCATTAAATTCCTTAAAAAAATATTATTAAATTATAAATACTATTTATAATATTACTGACAAATATATGTGATTATAACATCAAGTTATAATGGAATGAATATTGCAAACACAGTAAAAGTAACTTCTTAAGGGGAATTTAATTCCCTTTTTCTTTTTTTGGAATATTTCATATGATGAAATGTAATTCCCTTTCGAATTTTAAAAAAAGTGATTAATTAAATATATCATATCTCATTTTCATCAAAGAATAATCACCTTTTTCATTGATTTAATCAAAGAAAATAAAAATTTTGATTAAAGAATATTTTGTGATATATATGGTGGACTTAAATTTTTGTTTTTTCATGATTGTGTTCTAAAAAAATAATATTTAATGGTCTGAATTTTTTTGTTATCAATAATTGCGCTATGGCTGTTTTGTGTAAAATCCTTGTGATATTGATAGTTAATGGGTTTGAAACAAAGTTTTTGATAAGTCTTTTGCAGATGGAAAAATTTTTTAATATTAAATAACATGTTTAAATATTAAACTTTTCTCATATCAGAGTAATATTGATTTTAGAGGATTATTTTACTTATTTTTATTATATTTTTTATTTAATTAATCAATTTAATAAATAAATTTATATACTTTGATTTTAATAAGTTCATATAGTTATTTTAACTTGAATTTTTTACAGATTCATAATTATGGATTTAACATTTGATGTAAGGGAAATGATGATACTGTTAAGTTTTGATATTGAGGAGTTCGATGTGCCTAGGGAGCACGGAGTCGACTATTCGCTTGAGGAAGGCATGAAAGTGTCTGTTGAAGGTACAAATATCATTCTGGATATCCTTAAAATGAATGATGTTAGGGCCACATTATTCTGCACAGCGAATTTTGCCATGAACGCTCCTGAAACAATGGAGAGAATACTAAAAGAAGGCCATGAAGTTGCATCCCATGGAGTTGACCACTTCGAACCGAAGGAAACGGATTTTGCAAAATCAAAGGAAATTTTAGAAAAAATAACAAACACTAAAATTAAAGGCTACCGCCAGCCAAGAATGTTCCCGGTTAAAGACAGCGAAATCAAAAGGGTGGGATATGCATACAATTCATCTCTTAACCCCGCATTCATTCCCGGAAGATATATGAACTTGGATACTCCCAGAACATATTTTGAAAAGGATGGTGTAGTTCAAATCCCTGCTTCAGTTACTCCAGGGGTAAGATTTCCTCTTTTCTGGCTGTCATTGCACAATCTCCCTGAAAAGGCTTACCACTGGATGGTTCGTAGAACCTTAAAAAAAGACAAATATTTTACCACATATTTCCATCCGTGGGAATTCTATGAGTTAAATGATCACCCTGAATTTAAGATGCCATTTATCATAAAAAGAAACAGTGGTCAAAAGATGGTAGAAAGATTGGATTATTTAATCAAAATGCTTAAAGAACAAAATCATACATTTATTACATACAGTGAGTTCGTTGATTCCATCAGATAAATTCAATTAAAATATGTAGTGTTTTTTTGTTTAAACATTTGTGATTTTTTTTAAAAAAATAATAATTAAACTTTATAAAATTTTCTTTTGTTTAATTATTATTATATTATTATAGAAATTAATTCAATTCATCCATGTTTTAATTTTAAAAAACATCAATTAAATTTTAGAAAATATTTAATATGTTCAATCACTAATCTATTATTATGGGCTTTAATATAGAATTTAATAATAAAAATAAAGATATTGTTGGAAAGTTTTTTTTCACATTAAGTTTTATAATACTTATTTACATGCTTGTAACCCCACTTGACCATCTCATACTTCATGTTGACGAATACTTTACACTGACACTTATTAATTTTGATGTAAGTGAAATGATACGCCTCACTGCAGCGGATGTCCATCCCCCATTATATTATCTGATACTTAAGTTTGCAATGACTGCTTTTGGCTATTTTGGAGTCTCTTCCCATAGCATTTATGCAGTAAGGGTGGTTTCAATAATTCCATATGCAATTATCATGGTTATTTCATATGTTAAAATCAGAAAAGATTACGGATGGCTGACTGCAGGACTCTTTATGTTCTCACTTGGTGTCATGAGCCAGTTTTTCTTTTATTTCCTGATAGCAAGAATGTACAGCTGGGCAATTCTTTTTATGCTTATAGCTTTTATCTATACAAAGGAAATTTATACTAAAGGAAATTTCAAGTACTGGGCGATTGTTACGATTGCATCTGTGTTATGTGCATATACACATTATTTTGCAGCTATTTCTGCAGTGTGCCTTTTTTTAATCTTAATATATTACGTGCTTACTAAAAACAGGAGCCAGATTAAGAATCTTTGTATTTCTATAGTGGCAGGGGTTCTTTTATATTCCTATTGGATTTCGACTCTCTTTGCTCAATTAAATGTTATTCACCATGGGTTTTGGGTTCCTAGAATTACAGTTAATTCACTTATCGAGGACTTAGGATACTATGCATATTGCAATAACATCTTCTTTGCAGTTATTGCGATTCTGATCCTGATTGCTATCATATACATGTATAAAAAGCAACTGAAGGAAAAATACACTGTGGACAACTTTTATCTTCTAACAGGTCTTGGAGTTTATGTTGGAACAATATTAATTGCTCTGATAGTGTCTCTCACATACAAGCCGGTCCTGCTTGCAAGGTATTTGATTCCTGCAGCAGCAGTTCTATGGCTTTCAATTTCAATTCTAATAAATAAGATTGAAGACAAAAAGATAATGATGTATTCATTTGCTCTTGTCTGTCTGCTTCTGATAGTGGGAACAGGATACATGATAAGCACCAACTTTACGATGTATGATGAGGGAATGGCTAAAGAAAACCTCTTCAATGAAATCACTCAGGATGAAAATGCCTCACTTATACTGGCCAGACCGAATGGAGTTATATATTTCCTGGACTTTTCCGACAGGGTAGACACATATTGTATCAAATATACCTATGTCTTTGATAAGACTATGGAAAAGCTGCATGAGAACTTTAACTTCACGGATACATCGGAAAAAGATATCCCCGGCCTTGTCATAAACAATACTGACAGACATTTCTATCTGGTCAACATAATGACCTGGGGAGATTTGAATTTAACTACACAAATCAACAAGACCACACTGCTGTCTGACCAGGGAATTGAGATATCCAGACTTACAGTCAATGAATCTGAAATCAAAAAAACAATAAATTAATCTATTGGGGATTTAATCCCTCTTTTTTTAAATTTTACATAAATCAGAACAGCTATCCATCACATACAATACGATTTCTAATCCTTAAATACAATCAGTTTTGAGAATATGTAGTTTAAAATTATTACAATTACCTGAACGACAATTTTTGATATTGAGCTGTCAAACACGAGAAGATCTATGAATGCATACATCAAAATCATATCCACAACACCGGAAAATATTCTGCCGCTGAAAAAGAGAGACATCTCCTTGAGGATATGCGGGCTTTTGCTTTCAAACACCCAAGTTCGATTGGTTATGTATGCAAAAAGTACTGATAAAAACCATGCTATAGCATTTGAAACCAGATAATTGATGCCTAAAATATTTGCAAAGAAAAAATAGCTTATGAGGTTAACAAAAAACGTGAAAGCTCCAAAAACCACATACAATATTAGTTCCCTATCAATTTTTATCCAATCACTTATCATTAATATTTGTCTCCTTAACTATGAAAATCGGACGATTCTTTGTTTCATTGTATGTGTTTTTCAGGTACTTGCCTAATATTCCGATTGAAATCAATTGTATACCTCCCAAAAGCAATATTGTACACATTGTTGTTGCAAAACCCTGAACAGGGTCTGAATATAGGAGATATTTTATTATAATAATCAGCAGGTAAATGAATGCAAGCACTGAAATTATGAATCCCAGGTATATTGATATTGTAAGAGGAAGTGTAGTAAATGAAGTAATGGCCTCAATGGAATACATAAACAGTTTCCAAACTGACCATGTTGTCTCTCCAGCAACCCTTTCAATGTTTTCATATTCTATCCACTTTGTTTCAAAGCCGATCCATTGAAAAATTCCTTTTGAAAACCTGTTGTATTCGCTCAACTGCAGTACTGCATCGGTGACCTGGCGTGTCATAACACGATAATCGGTTGCTCCAGGTATCAGTTTCATGCTGGAAATGGAATTAAATAGCCTATAAAAGAAACGGGACCCTAATGTTTTGAAAAAAGGTTCTCCCTTTTTTGAAACCCTTTTTGCTGCTGCAACATCATAACCTTCAGAAATTGCATCAATCATTTCAGGAATGAGGTATGGCGGGTGCTGAAGGTCGGCATCAATTAGACATATCAGATTGCCTGTGGCATTAACAAGACCTGCATAGATTGCAGATTCCTTTCCAAAATTTCTTGAAAATGAAATATACTTGACATTTGGATTTGAATTTGCTAAATTTCTTATTTTTTCTAAAGTACTATCTTCGGAACCGTCGTTTATAAATATGACTTCATAATTATAGTCTGCTAACGTCTTTTGAATTTCATCTAAAAAAAATTCGAGAGATTCCTCTTCATTATAACACGGTACAACTACACTCAATAAATTCATGTTAAAAATATATATCATTGTTGGTATATATAATTTTTAATTAATAATTATTTTTAACTATTTTTATTAATTTTTCATTCATGTATGCATGATTAATTCCATTTTAAAAGATGGCTCCTTACTTTTTTTAAATATGACCTATCAGATGAACAGACTATTAAGCAGCTTAATTTTATTAAATTACTTGAAAAATTAAAAAAATAGAAAAACGGAAAAAATGTTATGAAAACTGCAGATGGATATACAAAATCTTTCTGGAAATTCAAATAATAGTTAGAAACAAATACTGACTTAATTAAATCTCCAGAAGAAGACACGTTACTGACAACTGATTATTATTTTACATATCTTTCTTAGTTATTTATCTAAAAATGCATTAATCCTTGTATTAACATTTTCACGAATATTGTCCCAATATGCGGCATAATCATGCTCATGAAGACTTGCTGGTCCGAATATATTCTCTGTTTCAGGTGTGAAAGATTTTATATATCCTTCAGCTAAAGTAGTACAGACCACTACACCCCTTTCAAGGTCAATCTGTGCATCTGCAAGACCAGGCTTGTGAACTTTAAATTCGGATACTTCATCGCTTCCCGGCTCCATAATAGGAATACGGTCACCTATGTTTTCAGATGGAGGTGCATAAGTGTTATCTCTTTTCCAGTTCAAAGGATTGATTGAAATGGCATTTTCAAGAACGACACCATTTTTTTCGTTTTTATTTTCAGGCCCTTCTGTATTCCATGATACTATCACGCCAGTGTCGTCCGGGCCTTCGGCAAACTTCAAAGCGGAATTTGCTTTTAAATCATCTGGTGTGATAGAAAATCCAATCGCATAAGCTGCTACCATACGATTTAGATATTCGCTATGCTCTTTGAAATAGTCACGCAGCACAATCTTAATCATTAAAGATCCCTGAGAGTGTCCTGCAAGAATAAATGGACGTCCATTATTATAATACTCAAAAAAGTAGTCTAATGCAGCATAAAGGTCTGTCCTCTGTTCACGAGACTGAAACTCAATGATTTCATCATATGTCATTCCTGAAAATGCAGAAAGATTGCTTTGACGATAAAAAGGCTCATAAAGATTTGTCATTTCCTCAAAAAGTACAGGTATATCAAGATAAAAATCATTCACATTTGCACGAAGCATAGGGTCTTCGACAGGAACAATTTTTGGAGCATCAGGTTCAGGGTTGTTATACACAGTCGGATAAATAAAAAATGTATCTACATCTTGGTCTGTGTTTTCAGGCAGAATTGCCCAGTTGTTTTCATCAGAATAATCAGTAGGAACTCCTACTAAATTCGTAACTTTATAATTCTGTTTTTCATTTTGCATTTTTTTAAATACCTCCAATTATGTATTAATTATATTGCTTATATAATAATTAATTAATGTTTTTAATGAATGATTGGAGAATATTTCAATTAATAACATTTGCTTTAACAAAATAAAAGAGAAAGTATGTGCTTACATTCGAAAAACTTTATATGTTCCATTATTATATATAATATTAACTGAATGGCATTCAAAATGCATTTCGGGTTATTAATATTCAATGGTGATTCAAAATGGATGGAAAAAAATATTATTTATATAATAGTCTGGAAGATGTTTTAGAATGTAATGTTGATGTTGTAACAACAGGTTCTAATAATAAAGATTTTTTAGAGAATATTAGTAAAGATGTGGTGTTAATTTATGAAAAATAGAGATTCACATTATGTTCAAAGAATCATAGAATATTGTTTGAAAATAGAGGATATTTTAAATAGTATTGATTATGATTATGATGTTTTTATTACATGTGAGTTTATCAGTTAGCATCTAGTATGTGCATTGTTCAAATTGGTGAGAATGTTGCAGGTTGTCTGATGAGTTTAAAGAGAGGTATGATAATATTCCTTGGAGGGATATTAAGGGTATGAGAAATATTACTACTCATTAAGTATGATAATATGGATGTTGTTATTTTATGGAATGTTTTGGTTGATCGTATTCCTGAGTTGAAAAATAGTTTAATTGAGATTAAACAAAAGATGTAATAATAAGTATTTTTATGTGGAAGAAAATAATGCCAATAGCATAAAAATATGGTGTAAAAAGAAAAAAACAGGGTTTTACAGTTCTGAATATTTTACTAAAAAACATTCGTTTTAAACATTATTATGGGCCTGTGTTCTGGTTTTTTGTTAGCTATTATGGATAATACTATTACTATTATTAATAATAGTGTGCTAATAGCTATACTTGTTAAGTTGCTTACGAACATAATATTTTAAATAATATGGATTAAAGATATATTATATGTAAAAAAAATATAAAATTTAAGATGAAGTGATATTATCACCCATCTTTTTTATATTTTAAAATTTCTATGATTACAGTTATTATAGCTGTAATCATCATTACTACTTCGTTTAGAATATTTCTCTAAAAAACATTCGTTTTAAACTAAAACAATACTTGTTAATGAATCATGAACTACTTTTCCATAATCTCCTCCATTTACATCACTTTTAAGAGCAATTCCAACTAAATTGCTAATCCAATTGTATACCCCTAGGAACAAAAATAATGGGAATAAAATACTTCCTATTAAAATTAATTCTATAACTGTCATCACAGCTACTGAAGAAGCAAATAAAGCAAATTCACCCATAAAATCTATATTATGCCATTCATCATCAAATATGATATTATTATCCTCCGTTTTATTTTTTCTTATTAAAATACCATTTACTCACAATTACTGCTAAAACAACAAAAAATACCAATCTTAAGATTGAATAAACATCAAAGTTAAAAACAATATTTATTTGAAATATATTAATCAATAATAAAAATATCAACAATAAACTTCCAATAAATACAATTGCTCCTTTTTTTGTTTGAATATCAAGTGGAAAATAGATATTAATTTTATCTGGAAATAATGAGATAAATTGAAAAATAAAAGTCATCAAAACTAATAATACTTTAGTACAATAATGTAAATCTACACGATAAAATATTAAAAATACAATTAAAGCCAATATACTATCAAAAGATAAATATAAACCTGGATGATATCCAAAAACTATTTCATCATTTTTTTTACAACTTATGTCATTAAATGTATTGAATCTAAAAAATATTAAAATAAAAGGTATTGTAAACATTAAACCAAAACACATTCCTAGCAGTAGCTTATTAAGATAATAACCAAAAAAACTAAAAAAACTAAATATAAATGGCGCAAAAATAATAAAAACCCTTGCACCATCCTCATATGGCGAACCCGAATGAAACATTGAAAAATCTCTTAAATTTAATTTTCTTACAACAAATGGCACAGCACCAACTGCTCCAGTTCCTAACAATAAAACAATTGTAAAAATAATAATGAACATACTAAGATGAAAAATAGAAAATATATACAAAGGAGTTAGTGGTAGAAATGTATATAAAATAAAATACTCCCAACACTCCCTTTTGGAAAAATTTTTAAAATCATCATAAGTAAAAAATTTAAAATATTTTAAAATCATGAATTAACCTCAGTTTATAATATTTCTCTAAAAAAACATTCGTTTTAAACTATTCAACAATCTAGAAAAAGGATTAATGCTTTTTTTAGAATCAATATCATTTACACCATATTCATATTCCTCATTAATGTTATATAATGATTTGAATTGAGGATATTTATTAAGAAACAATTCAATTTCCCAATCTAAAGTTTCTTCAATATAATTGTGATTTCTTTGATATTCATCTCTAATAGCCACATGAGCATATTGTTTATTACTTAATGCAGATTTATCTTTAGCATTTTGAATCTGATCATAATAAAGAGTAGGATGATTAATATTCACTTCAAAGGGAATCCAATCATCTAAATTAATTAAATCATCTATAAATTCAGAGATTTTATCTTTATTAAGTTCATATTTTCTGCATTCCATTATTGAACAACTCATTTTATTTGAATAATAGCTGTTTTAGTTTGATAATTCATATATAATGTTTCATATTCAATATCATAAACTAAAATTTCTTCCATTAAATGTTTATTTCCATCAAAATTACGTAATGTTTCTTCAATAAAAGCTCCTTTAGTACCTTTTGGAGCTAATATAATTGTATGATATTCACCATGCTGTTTACGTTTAGAATATTTCTCTAAAAAAACATTCGTTTTAAACTTAAATATTGTGTTTTTTAATCAATTTTAAGTATTCAACATAACATCTGTAAAGTAGAAACTGGTCGGGATAATAATAAAGGATCATCAAATATTTTATCCCAATTTAATTCTTTTCTATCATAATATCCGCATGCTGAGCGATATAAATTTTTTATGAAATCAGGATCTTCTTCAAGAAGGACATCTAAACATATTAAAGTACTTTTTTTTCTTCTTCAGAGTATCCATCTATTAATAATTCCCTAACTCTTTTATCAAATTCTTCAAAAGTCATTGGATATTTTTCACTCATTATTTCATCTCCTTATCCCTCACATTTTCTGCAGTTGGATAATCAGAACTAACTTTGACTGCATTATAAAAGTCTAATTCAGATATATATTTACTTTCTTCACCAACATAGTTTAGAATATTTCTCTAAAAAACATTCGTTTTAAACGTTTTATAATGGAATAATAAATAATATTATTATTCAACACCTGCACGGTTGAATAATTGTGCAATATAATCATCCAAAGTTTTTTCTTTAACTTCTTTAGGGATATCTGGATCATCAAGAATTTTACAAGCTTCAGGCCATTCTGAATCTCCAAAGCTCATATTATTTACTTTTTCTTGATTATACCAATTCATTCTTCTTTTTTGTTGTAATAAATCAGTCATAATTTCACAACCATATCGTTTATAATATTTCTCTAAAAAACATTCGTTTTAAACAGCAAAAATCTTTCTTAAAGTTCTAGAAATGGAATTGCCATTTCTTTGATGTTTATTTTTATAATATCCATATTCAAATTCTTCATTAACTTTGAATAATGGTTTGAATTTAGGATATTTATTAAGAAATTCTTCAATTTCCCAATCATCAGTTTCTTCAATATATTCGTGATTTCTTTGGTATTCATCTCTAATAGCCACATGATCATATTGTTTTTTACTTAATGCAGATTTATCTTGAGCATTATGAATTTGATCATAATATAAAGTAGGATGACTAATCTCAATAACAAAAGGAATCCAATCATCTAAATTAATAAAATCATCGATGAAATCATTGATTTTATCTTTATTAAGTTCATATTTTCTACATTGCATATAAAACAACTCATTTTATGCGAATAACTGCAGTTTTAGTTAGATAATTCATATATAACGTTTCATATTTAATATAATAAACTAAAACTTCTTCCATTAAATGCTCATTTCCATCAAAGTTACGTAATGTTTCTTCTATAAATGCTCCGTTAGTACCTTTAGGAGTTAATAAAATTGTATGATATTCTCCATGCTGTTTACTTAACTCAGTTTATAATATTTCTCTAAAAAACATTCGTTTTAAACAACATTATTTCCCACTAATTGCTCTATTAAACTGAAACTTGTAGCAAAATTAAACTTCCAAACACTACTTGCATTACCCACATCCTCACAATCCATAATATGATTAGATTTTTAAGCAAAATATTATTTAATTTTATTTATTATTTTTTTTCTATTTTCCATAGCAGTTATATTATTTTCATCGATGTTTAAAACTTTATTTAATATCGATAATGCTTCATCATATTTTTTTAGTTTAATCAGAAGTATTGCTTTATTATTTAATGTTAATACATTGTTGGGATTAATATTTAATGAATTATCATAATAATTTAATGCTTCATCATATTTTTTCATATATTCTAATGATACCGCAATGTCATTAATAGTATTTGAATCATTTTCAAAATACAAAACATGTTTATAACATTCAAAAGCCCCTTCATAATCCTCTTTTTCCAATAAGATATCTCCTTTCATCTTAAAAATATCAGATTGATTAACACCAAATTTCATTGCCAAATTACAAAACATTAAAGAAATATTATTCGCACGATTATAAAATAAATTAGCTAAATTGTATAAAATATCTCCTATTTTAAAAAATAATAAATAAACTAATAATATAATCATTATAATAAAAATTAACCAATCATTATTAAAAAATGAAAGAAAACAATTTAACAACAAAACTAAGAAAGTAATGTAATTTACTAATTTATTATCAAAAAAGTACTGAATGATAATATAAACAAAAATTAATGTAAAAATTAATAAAATGATAATATATTCTAAAGAAAGACCTTTCGAACAATAGAAAAAAACTAAAAATATAATTGGAATAACATATAATTTATTAAAATCCATTAATTAACCCCCAATACAGTTTGATTTATAATCATACTATACTTATTTGTTTATAATATTTCTCTAAAAAACATTCGTTTTAAACATTACTTAATTTTTCTTTAAATATCTATTTAATGTATTTATTTTTCTTCTTTGAAAAATGTTTTGAGGACATGATTTTTTCATCAATTTTTTTGGCAGGTTTCCTCAAAAACATTAAAAAATACTATTGAAAATAGAAGTATTTTATCTATTTCTGAGGACATCCTTTTTTCCTAAAAAAATAGGATACATTTCCTCACCAATGCAAATAGAATCCCTTAAATTCGTCACCATTTAATAATACATCAACAATTTTTTTGCTCTGTTTTCTAATCAAATCACTGTAACTAATTATTTTTCCATCGTATGTGATTGTTGAGTAGATTTTTGAGAGAATCTTTTTAATTATTATTTTTCTTGCTTCAAGTTTTATGGTATTGTTTCTTTTGTCAATATCATTTAATGTTACCTGCTTTCGGTTAACCAAGCCGATTATTGTTTTATCCACTATTTGTTGTCTGAATGGTTCTATCAGGTCAAATGTCAGACTAGTTCTATTGTTCATGTCAAAATGCAGAAATCCGCAGTATGGATCAAGACCGTTTAATAATATGCTTTTTGTAATTTCTGATGCGAGTATTGCATAACCATAGTTAAGCATTGAATTGAGCAGATCTGTTGGCTTTTTTGTCCTTGAGCTGAAACCAATTTCTTTTGGTACAAAGTATTTAACTGCTGCCCAATATTCATTTGATGCTTTTCCTTCAAGTCCCATAATGGTCATTTTCAATAATTCATTATTTCCATTAATTGTCAAGTCGTCTAATTGTGAAATGTATTCATCTATTTTTAGGTGATGACTGTAAACTCTTTTTAGTTGCTTATTTTTGTTAAGCGTTGTCAATGTCGCTTTTTGATTTTTCATTTTTGATATTATAAGTTCCTTTGAAATTCTGATACCTATACTGTTTTCACTCAAATCATATTGTGCTTTTTTGAGTTTGACATTTGCTGCATCTGGCGATTCAAGAGTGTATGTAAGCTGTCCACGTGGATTAATAGCTATTAGTTTAATGTTATTTTCAGCCATTAAATTTAGTGCATCAAAGGTAACATAACCTTTTCCAATAATGGTAATGTCATTAATTTTACTGGCTTTGATTGAGTCTAATATTTCATCCTTTTCATGTAGGCAATCTGATTATCTTTTTTGTGAATTGATTTGTTATAGCCGTCTATTACTATTTTCATCTAATACACCCTGAAAAGCTCATCCCTAAACTTGATTTTTCTGCCGCATATTTCCTTTTTTGAATAGCAGCTCTGACATATGGGAATTATCAACACATTATCATATTCCCGAATGATTTTTGATATATTTTCACACAGGTCTTTACGCTCATCATTATTCAAATTTCCTGCATATAATGAACTTTGAATCTTTCTAAGTCCATAATGCTGGAAGATATTTTCAATATTTTCCCGATTGCTTTTGAATTTACAATCAAAACTGGCTAACATGTACATGAATTAACATATATTTTTCAATGTTTAAATTATTTAATTCTTCAAATAGAAAATAATAAATTACGTGTTCCAACGAAAAGAATTACTCAAGGCCGCAACAATTTTATAAGTCGGCATAATTTGATTAACTTAAACGGAATAAAAATTAGATAAACATTTTTTCTGAATAATAAAAGCATTGTATAAAAAATTAATGTGATGCACATCTGTTCCAATAAACTCAGCCGAAGCATCCGGAGCTGCAGAAACTGCTATTAATAATGCCGGTCAAAAATATGTTAAATTACTTGATGATTTAGGCTTTTTTGAGTATCTTGATGAACATCCTGATGCATGTGCAATATATTTTGCAGACATGTGTAGTGGATATATCTGGGGTGGGCCACGCTTTTGGGCATACATGGGTATGGAACGTGCTGCACATAGTATGGGACTGGATAAAGTATGCACAAATCCGGAATTATACAAATATATGTTAAATGAATTGACTAAAAGATCCATAAACATGGATTTAAATCAGATACAACAAGCTGGAGAAAATATTCTTATAACTATTGTAAACTGGTTTAGTTAAGCGAAAATACATTTTAATGTATTTTCAATTCTTTTTTTCGGGTTGCTTTTGAATTTTCAATCAAAAATAGTTATCATATATAATAATTGTTTTTTGCAAATAATAAACTATAAATACTATGTTTCTCTGAAAGCAATTTTTCATAGTCACTACAATTTTTTAAAGCCAATACAATTTAGTAAACTTTAAATACTATGATAAAAATAAGAATTAATAACAAACAGGTAAGTAGTGATGTCCTATCTGCAATCAGAAGACTGTGGATTGAATAATTAATTTTAAAAACAGTTGACCATAGTCATTATTGCAACTAATAACTACATCTAAACTAATCCATACGGGCTTTATCAATATTTTCCTGTTTAAGACACTTTACAGCAAAAATATGATTGAAGTTATGAAAATTCAGAATAATGATCTGATGTTATAAGTGTCTTGGCGTGTAAATAAGATGTAAACTGCAAAATTAAGCAATGAGACAGATAAATAAAGCATTAATTGCATCTTGAAAAAATGATTATTAAAAAGTACGAGCAGCAAAAATTAGCTAACTGAAAACCCAAGAGTACTTTGCAGATAATCATTTACAATTTTTTTCATCTATCCAGAATGGGGGGATAGAATGTTCAATTTAATCCAGAAGGAATTAGAAAAGCAGGATAATTATTCCAGGACCGAAAACTTTGCAATAGGATATAAGTCAACAGGTTCCGCATTAGTAGATATCAATTACAAAATAAGCAGCCTTCGCCAGAGGGATGAGGAAGAAATTATAAAGTTGTTCGACAAGGCATTTGAGGAGAACAGGGAATATGCATTGAAATGGCTGTTCTTTGCAAGAGACATCCGGGAAGGTGTTGGTGAAAGAAGACTATTTAGGATATGCTACAAAAGATTGCTGAAACTCGATGATGATGCATTTCAAAAAAATCTCGACAACATATCAGAATACGGAAGGTGGGATGACCTCATATCCCTGATTGGCATAAGCAGTAATGCCGATGAATATATTATCAGAATCATTAAAGAGCAGTTGGATGAGGATTTGGATAATTTCAACCACAATAAACCTATTTCACTGCTTGCAAAATGGCTTCCAAGCGAAAATGCAAGCAGCACAAGCACAAAAATAATGGCTAAAAGAATCATAAGATTATTGGGAATGACTCCGCGAAAATATCGTCTTATGCTATCTGACCTGCGTGCTTACTCAAATGTCGTGGAAGTTAAAATGTCCAGCAACGAATGGAATAACATTGATTATGAAAAGGTTCCGTCACTGGCAAATCTCAAATACAAGAATGCCTTCATGAGACATGATGAAAATCGAAGATTGGAATATCTGAAATCCGTTGAAAAGGGAGAAAGTAAAATCAACATGCACGTTGCAACTCCGGTAGATATTGTCTCAAGATATTCACTGGGATATCATGGCATCAGGGATTATGATGAAACATTGGAATTGGCATGGGACAATCTGAAGGACATAATGGTGGAGGATACACTGGTTGTTGCTGACGGAAGCGGAAGCATGACTATGCATGTCAGTGGAAATACCATGGCGCTTGATGTTGCAAACGCTCTGGCAGTTTATACCTCCGAACACAACAGTGGAGTATACAGAAACAAGTATATTACCTTTTCAAGCAAACCCCAATTCGTTGAATTTAAAGAATCAGACAGTTTGAAAACCAAACTTGAAATTGCCCTGAAACACGATGAAGTGGCCAATACCAATATCGAAGCTGTATTTGATCTTATACTGGCCATTGCAGTTGACAATGACATTCCTCAGGAGGAAATGATTAAAAACATTCTTATCATTTCCGATATGGAATTTGACATGGCACAAGGAGGATGGTTTGGTGAAGATAACACTTTGACAAGACCATTATTTGAAGTTATTGAAAAAAGATATAAAGATGCCGGTTACTCTTTGCCGAAACTGATATTCTGGAATGTGAACTCCCGCACACAAACAATACCCTTGACAGAAAATGAATTGGGTGTTGCACTGGTATCGGGATTCGGTCAAAACGTGCTGAAAATGGTAATGAGTAGCAAATACGATCCTTATGAAGTTTTAGTTGAAACCATTACTGGTCCAAGATATGCCCAGATAAAATGCTAAAACTTCCAGATTATTTTTTTAATATCCTATGTGGATGCAGATATGAATTAATCAAATTCAAACCTTAAAAAGAATAACAGTAAATTAAAAAGAATAAATCAATAACATGATGGAGGATTAAGATGTCACGACAGGTCAATTTGGAAATGAGTCATTATACATATCAGGAATTGTGTGATGCTGTAGAAAGAGCTGCAGAACATTCAAAAAGTTTTGATGACATACGTGATTTGGTTCATCTTGTTGATTTCCTTGAAGAAGAGCATGAAAGAGACGATAGAAAACAGAATTTGGATTATCAAACATGGAAACTGCATGAAGAACTGTTTAGAAACAAGGAAATATATCATCATCAATATTTTTATAATGTTTCAAGGGTATTTGAGGATTATGAAGATCGGGAATTATTGAAATGGAATATTTCAGAACAAGACAAATTTCATTTGATTTGCGAGTTGATTGATGTGTTCGAAAAAGAAGATTTAGTGGATAGTTAACTATAACTATTAAAAATACTATTCTTTATAAATAACTAGTATGTTTAAACATAATAGTGTTTATATATAACTAGTAATATAAATAATATTAGTTATAATGAGGAGGTCAAGCAATGAATGATTTACAAAAAACATATATTAGAAATCAGATTTTAACAATGCCTATGAAAGTAAATCAGGAGTTATCATATAAAGATGAAAAATTTAATAGACGTTCTGATTATTATAATATTATTGATTATATTGATAAGTTTCTAAAAGGAGAAAGCATTAACAGGTTTCTTGTTTTGCCTGGATTGCGTGATGTTGGAAAAACAACCATACTGTTTCAGGTATATGAATATCTTCTAAAAGAAAAAAACATTAACCAGCAGAATATACTTTATTTTTCCTGTGATCGGTTAAGAAGAACTGGAGAGGCAGATATTTTTGATGTGGTTAATTATTATTGCGAAACATTCCATAATTCAATAATTGAAACATTAACCCAACCGGTTTTTATACTAATTGATGAAGCTCAGTATGATAAGCAGTGGGCTTTGAATGGAAAGATAATATTTGATGCTTCTAAAAATATTTTCATGATTTTCAGCGGTTCATCTGCATTAAAACTTTCCAATAATCCTGATGCTGCAAGAAGATTATTAAATATTCCCATTTATCCGTTAACATATTCACAACATTTGAAATTAAAATATGGGGATTATAAAAATAATATTTCAGATTCAATAATACAAATGATTTTTGAGGGTGAAACACACAACAGCACTGAAGTAGAAAGAAGAATCATGAAGATTTATTCAAATTTCCGAAACTATGACATATCCGAATGGAGGACATTCCTACAATTTGGAGGTTTTCCATCTTCATTTTATCAAAATACTGATGATATAACTAAAAAAATTGTTAATATGATAGAAAAAGTTGTAATGACAGATATGAACAATATTGAAGGTATAAACACGGATACACAGAATCTTGCTTTTCAAATTTTAAATTATTTCGCTTTTCAAAATCCAGGTGAGGTCTCAATAGGTTCCCTTTCAAATTTGTTTGATGCAAAAAAGCCACTAGTCACCAAAGTAATAAATATTCTTGAAAAAACACAGCTGATATTTCATATTGAAGCATTTACATCATCAGTAAAGCGAACAACAAAACCTAATGAATATTTTTTTGCAACATCCAGTTTAAAACACATTCTTTCTCTGGATGTTGGCAATGCGATACTTGAAGACGAAACAGCATATTTCGGAAAGCTTTTGGAAAATTATGTGGCTTCAAGTTTTCATAATCTGGATAATAAAAGCAAAATATCATATAAAATATATTATGATGACAGCAAGAAGAAAAGCAGTGATAAGAACGTAGATTTTATAGTTCAGAGAGGATTGGAAAAACCTGTTCCAATTGAGGTGAGCTGCGGAGATAAAGATAAAAGTCAAATTAAACATGCCATTAACAGATATAAATCAACTCATGGAATAATTATTTCTAAAACTACTATAAATATTGTAAAAAAGGACAATATTATTTATCTTCCTCCTGAAATCTTTGCTTTCATGTAAATTCTGATTATATAAGTTTACTTGCAAATTATAACAATATTCATGCACTGTTTTGACTTGAAGGGTTTAGATTGAATATTTTCATATCTGATCTGTTCAAACTTAAACAAATAAGACAAGAGTGAATAAATCTTAAATATAGGTCTTGAATTTAAATAAACCTTTCAAAATTCCTTTAGATAACCTATATTCCCTTTCAGAACCATTGTTGGAAAAATGGTTAAAATCTATTTATAAAGAAAAAATGGTCTTTGTAATGGTAAAAAAAGTTAAAAGATTGTTGATATAAATCAACAATATATTTAGTTTATTTTTCTTTTCCTAAGTAATTCAATACATCAGGAACGATTTCTGCTAATGAACCGAAGTTCATGGAATCAGCAGTACCTAATAATGCGGCAGGGTTTAAAGCATCGTCCATTTTGTCGATACCTTCGTTTTCCATTAATGAATTAACTTGGGTTAATGATTCAAGAGCCATCATTTGTGCAAATCCCGCAGGTGCACCTAAGATTTGGGTAACGGTGTCTCTGTAAGCTAAGATACCTGCATAAGTGATAGCGGTTACAGCTGAACACATGTCACATACAGGACCAACCATGTTTGCTGGTAAGGTGAATGCAGATCCCCTTGCTTTTTGTCCTAAGTCCATTAAAGTGTCGATGGAAGCCTGATCTGCGAAACCTTCAGCAATGTAGACTTGTCCTTTCATTTCAGGTACAGCACCTGGGTGGTAGGAAGCCACGTTAACGTTTGTTCCGAGGTCTTCGAAGATTTTGTTTAATCCTGTAGTAGGAATTGTACATGCGTGAGTTACTATTGCGCCTTCTTTGATATCATCAGCGAAGTTTTTGATGATGTCTGGCTGCATACCGCCTTCAGGTAACCAGGTCATAACCCAGTCAGCGTCAGCTACTGCTTCGGAATCATCAGTGGTAACTTTTATTCCTAAGTCTTCCGGGTGGGTGAAGTGAATTGCACCTTTAGCTGGTTTTGGTACGGTTTCAGCCAATTGGCCAACTTTTTCTCTGATTGCAGGCATTACTTCTTCAGGGGTACCTGCTTTGTGAGCTGCCATAACTTCTGCATAATCGAAGTCATCCACCACTACAAAGTCACCGTCAAATACCGGATCAGATACGACTACTTCGTCTACTCCTGCTAATTCCAATAATTCTGCACCCATTTCAATGGTTGAGTGAGTCATTGAGATGTTTTCTTTTCCGGTTGCTTCAGCAACTTCACAGGCTCTTGAGAAGTTGGTAATTCCACTTGCAGCGTGAGTTCTGTAACATCCTGCACCTAAAATTGCCACTTTAATTCCTTTATTTTCAGCTTTTTCTTCTATTTTTTCTTCAATTTTTTCATCTACGCTTTTTGCTATCTTTTCTTTATCATTTGCAAAAATTGCTTTTAATTTTTCAAAAACCATTTTTTTAACTCCATTTATTTAATTGACTTTTCTCATTAATGAAAAAGTTTTACTAAATACTCATATCAAATAGTATTAATAATTTTATATTTATTATGATATGTAGTAATATATTTAATTTAATTAGTAATATTATATAAATTTTTAGTTAAAATGCAAGTTTGATTGAAAATTTATATGCCTTAAATTAAAATGGAAGCATTTTCAAAATTTACAATTATAATTCAGGTTAAAAAATTTTAATTTTTTCAAGAATTTTCACCGAAATTTCAAAATCATGAGAAATTACCTTTTTGATACCGTCTGATGTATATGTGCTGGTTTACTTACAACATCCTCCCCGAAAGTTCCAAATTATCCAAATTTTATATATAAAAGAAACGTATATTTTATGTAATAATATACGTTAAAAAAGAAAAGATACGAAGTCTTTATATACTAAAAAATTCAATACTATAACAAGGGTTTGAGTAAAATATAGTGAAGGTGAAAAAGCTTATGATAGCTACCGATGAGTTAAATGAGTACTTAGAAGAATATTTGGAAGAAAAACAAGAAGTAAAGAACTTAACTCAAGAAACTATAAAAAAACAGACATTTAATATTTCAAAATTTATAAATTTTTTAGAAGATAAAGGTGTTGAGGAACTTACAGACTCCAATGTAAAAAAACAGCTTCGTCAATATCGTAGGCATTGTCTTAAAAAAAGAGAAAACAAAAGGACCACTGTCAAAACATATATGATGAACATTTTGGAATTCATCAACTCAGAAGAGGTTCAGGAAGAAATCCAGCATGAAACAATAAAAATGAAGGATATAATAGAGGTCAAGGCTGAAGATCCTGAAACTGCCAAAAAAAGAATAGAAAAAATCAGTCTTACACGTCCGCAAAGTAACTATTTACTTCAAACTATTGAAATGGAAGGAAATAAAAGAGATTATGCGATTTGCGCTACATTTCTTGACTCTGGAATCAGGCTGAAGGAACTGGTACTTTTAAACAAGGATGATATTCAGGTTCCAATTAATGACAAGGGTTTTTATGAGCTTCCTTCAGACACCAATGAATTCATTGAAGTTTATTTGCGGGCAGAAACCACAAAGGGTGAATTAAAAGACCGTACAACATTCATAACCTATGATACATTGCGCAGTTTGAATGAAATGATAACAGAAAGAATTACTAAACTTAGAAAGAACACAAATAATGTCTATAGGCCAGTAATTCAAAGAAAAAAGGCTGCTGAAGAGGCTACGCGTGAAGAACTATTCCTGAATCAGAAAGGAAAACGTATCGGCAAGCGTGCAGTCCAGGACATTATCAAAAAGTATGCCAGATTGACTGATCAAAGAATTTCTGATGAAAACATTGAATGTCCTGTAGATTATTCAAAAAATGTTAGTGTCCACATTCTAAGGCACACTGCTCTTTCTCATTATGCCGAAATTTTGACTGTAGCTGAAGTTCAGACAATTGCTGGCCATTCCAATTCACAGACTACAGATAAATATATTCATGTTGATCGTGAGCAAATGAAACAAAAATTAAAAGTTAATAATATGCTCTTCAGGCATTAAATTTATTAATTTTTAATTTTAAATATTATATTATCACTTAATTTTTATTAAATTTCATATTTTTTAATAAAAAATACTAAAAATTTGAGAAAATAGCGTTTTTCAATAGCTTGATATATATGGAGTTAATGATTTATAGCATTTTCTCAGTATTATTTGAGTATAAGTGGTAAAATATATATTTTATATAGTTTCTGTAAATACAGAAGTATATAATTATAGATAAATTAGTATAATACATAAATACAGAAATATATATTAATACTACTAATATATATTTACTAATAATACTTACAATACTAATTATACAATTAATAGATAAATATCTATTATAACTATTATATCTATTATATCTATTACAACCACAATATCTATTAATATATATTTAAGATAAGTATACGGAAATACTATGCCGACTACTTTGTTTTTACACTAACGGAATTTAACAATAAAAAAAGCATTATTTGGGTTTTATTTTAAAAATAACAATTAAAATAACTTTATTTTAATGTATAATCATTTTAAAATTTAAATATGATAATTTTACAATATTTTTATGATTTACAGAGTTATTGCAATCAGGATATTCCTCCGATTTATGAATTTTTATAAAATTTATTAAATTTCAAGAGTTTCATTAATTTTTTTAAAAAATAATAATTTGATAAAATATGAAAAAGAAACAACTACATATATATGTGCTAATATAAAAATAATAATTTCTAGCAAAAATAAGAAAATATTAAAAATTTAATGATGAAAAAAAGAGATTAGGGTAAAATATTACCCTATCTTGAAAGATTACTTAAATTTGAAGAATTATTCACGCTTGAAGAGCTTCCAACAATTGATGTCAGCTTATTTTTATTCATTGTTGAATTGAATTGATTTAAAACATTATTGTCCTTTATGATTTGAACAGTAACGTGGTCTATATTAACATAGTTTTCTGTATAGTAACTGCTTAATGTAGTTGCATAGCTACTATTTTTATAGCTTTCAAAGTAAGATAATTTTTTTGTTTCTGATGTTACTTCATTACCGTTTGAATCATAATAAATTGTTTTAATCATATAGCCGTCCATATCCTTGGGAAAATTATTAATAAAACCTGAAACTGTGTAGGAATAATATGTCTTTCCACTAGATTGATAATCATGGGCGTAAACCTGGTCAAAGGTTATAGAAATGTTCTGTTGATTGGATTCTCCAGATCCTCCGGATCCTCCAAAAATAAAGAATCCTGCAGCAACAATAACCACTGCAACTATTGCAATAAGTATGATGCATCCTATCTGTGAACTGTCACCACCACTGCTTGAGCTCGTATTGGCTGTAGTTTTAGGTTTTGCAGATGGCTCTTTAACATTATTGATTGGAACATCTTCAATGTTTTCTCCGCATTCAATGCAGTGCTTTGCATTATCCGGTGAATTTACACCACAATTTGGACATGTTTTAGTCATTTGTCATCTCCATTTTTTTGTTAATATAATATTTATAAATTATTATTAATAATCTTTCTTAAAAATATGGCAGTTCATCAATGAAATCAATTATAACTTTATATAGTTTTTTTACAAATAATTAATCGAAAAACAATCGGAGAGTATTGAAAATGAAAATTATAGCACTTCAAGCAAGTCCACGTGTTGGTGGAAACTGTGACATATTGATGGATGAAATGATAAAGGGCGCTGAAGAAAACGGCGTGGAAGTAACCAAATACTACCTTGAAAAAGAGAACATTGCACCTTGTAAGGCATGCATGTACTGCGCTGAAAATCCGGACTGCGTAAGGGATGATGACGGTAATAAAATCATTAATGAAATGGTTGAAGCAGATGGAGTTATATTTTCCACACCGATTTACTATGGTCAGATGTCTGCTCAGGGAAAACTCATCATTGACCGTTTCTATGGAATAGGTCAAAACCCTGATAAAAGCTTAAGCGGAAAAGCTGCATTGATTTTTACTGAAAATCAGCCTGAAGGAACCTATGAAGATTATATTCAATTAACCAAAGCATCTCCATTTGAATTTATGGGTTATGATGTTATAGGATATGTTGATGCGGGAAGTGCAGGTCCTGCCGGTGCGGTCAATGAACAGGAAAATAAGTTAAAAGAAGCTTATGAATTAGGTAAAAAGTTTTAAAAAAATTAAAAAATAAATAGCTCAATTTGAGCTATCTTTTTCTTCTTTTTTGAGTACCCCAAAGGTCTTTGGTGTTTCTGTCTTGCGTATTTTGTCTTTCCCATAAGTGATGGGAATTTCTTGTGTTTCTATTGTTCTGGTAGTAGTTTCTGTTTTGGTAGTAGTTTCTGTATTGTTTATTTATTTTTCTTGTGTGTCTTATTCTATTAATTGCCCTAATACCAAAGACTACAATGATTGCAATAAGAATTATGGCTATCCCATATCCTGCTGCTGTAAGAATGCCATCTAATGTATTCTTTTCCTCACCGTATTCTATTGTTGCAAGCTTTTTGTATGATGGCGCTATAGGAAGAGATGAACCGTTGACTACAGTCCCATTGAAGTGGATATCATCATGCAGACCTCCTGTTTTCATTCCAAATGTTGATCCGTCGTCATTTGACATGAAAATGTCTGTTAAATTTCCTTTAAATGTGTCATTTTCTACCTGGTGGAAGAAATATGTTGTAATGTCTCTTCTATCTATTCCATATCCGTCTGTAATTTCAAGATTCTGCATGCTTTTAATCTTATCTGAAGTATTTGATGGCATATGTCCTGAACGGAAGTATGAATACTTGTTAGGTATGGAAAGATAGTCCCCTTCCTTGAGGTCACCTGTGAAATGAGTGTTATTGATTACAGCACCATAATGTCCGTTAGGAGCTTTGATAATAGCATGACCTCTTCCGTGAGATGTTTTAATTTTTTGAATCTCCTTCAGACCGTCTTCTGAAATATCATTCTTTAAAATCATGTCTGCAGTAATGTTTTCTACACGCTCATTGTCAGGTCCGTCATCCAGTCCGCCATATCCGACTGTCCATCCGTCGCTTGTGACAATAACCTGACAGAAATATCCCTGATCAGTTTTATATTGTTTTATTGCAGGCTTTCCATGCCAGTCAATCTCTTCAATATTGATGTTGGCTGAATATTTAGCATCTCTTCTAAAAGACATGATACTGTTGTTGCCGTCAAGCTGACATACAACAGAACAGCATCCGGTAAGGTCTGTTGAATTCGTATTTTGTAACATTTCGACTATATCTTCATAGGTGGGATTATCATTTGCTGAATAGGCACCCATTGCAAAAATAAATATTATAAATATGCTAAATATCAATAAGACTCTTTTTTTCATACATACACTCTAAATTTCAGTTAATAATATAAATTATTTATATTTATATCAAAACGGGTATAAAAAGTTATGTTAAATATAAGAAAAAATTTAATAAATTATGCAACTGTGTAATTTAAAAAAAACAATTTTATAGAAAAGTTCATTAATTCATGTCTAATAATGGAATTATATATTTTTGAGTCTAATTTCCGGTAAAATAAATAGTTATTATTATATTATATGAATGATATAATATTATTATAAAATCATTTATATATTGATTTTATTTGGACGTTCGAATAATTTCCTAGTGGTTTTATGAAAAATTTTTGTGTGATAAAATGAATACAAAATCAATTCTAGGAATATTATTGGTAATTTTAGCATTATCTTTAACTTTAGGTGCTGTAAGTGCTGAAGGAAATGTTACAGATGATGCATCAGCAGACATTATGTCTGTGGAAGAAACAACTGTCGAACAATTGGCAACAGATAGTGGAAATGTAAGTGCAGCCGGAGGAGATGTTGAGGCTTCATTCTCAGCCAATACTCCCGTATCGGATGTGGGTGTTAAAGTAACTCCGTTGTATGATTTTGATACTTTGAATACATGGAGCATTTTTGCATATAACTTAGGACCTGATGATGCTGCAAATACTCAGGTATTTTTAAGTTCTTCCGATAATCTAATATACTTTGACCATATGGCTTTTGATGGTGTCTTTGACCCTATCACCGGCATTTGGAATGTTGGAAATCTGCCTGCAAATTCATATTCAGAACTGTTACTGGCAATGTCTAAAATTGCTCCTGGACCAACATATATTGAAGCAGTTGTAGTAAGCGATTCATATGATCCAAATCCATATAATAATTATGATATTGCTTACTTTGGATTAGAAAGCGCATCTGCAAGTGAAGAAACCTTACCTGCTACAGGTAATCCATTGGTAGTGGCTTTGCTTGCTTTGTTTGTTATTGGAGTTGGAGGATTGAAAAGAAGATTGTAATATTGTCTTCAATCTTTTAATTTTTCAATTAATTGGTAATATTAAGCTGGATTGTCAAGTCATTATTTGATAAAATTTGTCTTTGGTGTTTTGATTATTCAGCATCACGATATGATTATCGGTTAATTCTGGAAAAAAGGAGGATTGGGAAAATATTATGGTGGAGTTTTTAATCAAACTCCTCAACTTTTTTTAAACTATTTTTTTGATAAATTATTTCGGATAAATGTCAATCCCGTAATCATTTGATACATCTATCTATTGATTATTTTAAGTATAATAATAAAATAATTTATTCATAATAAAGCCATGTATATCATCAAAGCAATATTTGCACTTTTTGTTATAGATGACTGGCGAATACATGAAATATCACTCCTCATCTTCATGGATGATATGGCATGTGCTTGTCTTTTTCCAGTAGCAGTTGTTGCATGTATTGCACAGCGATTCCACTTCTGTTCCATCTTTCCATTGGCTTAAAAATGTCGGATTATAGACAAATGGCCTTTGCATTGAAACGAAATCAATATCTGTCGAGTTAATCAGCTCATTGATTGACTTCATGTCTGAAAGTCCTCCCCCTAAAATCACCGGAATGTCAACTGCCTTTGAAATCTCATCAGTAATGTCAAAAAGAATGTTTTTGTTGTCTGAATCCTTTCTGAAGTACTGCGGAGAGGATGGCTTTGTTATCTGGAGGCTGTCGGAGCCTACCTTTTCAAGAAGCTGTGCTATCTCTAAAATATCCTCCTGCACATTTATTCTGCAGCTGATATGCAAGTCTGTATTGGCCTTAAGCACTTTAATCAGTTCAAGAATCATCCTCAAACGGTTCAATGTGCTGCCGCCATAGTCATCCTTTCTTTTGTTTTCTTTTGAATCCATTACCTTTGAGAGAAAATAGTTGTTTCCCATTGCAAGCTGTATTCCATCAAAACCTGCAAATGAAATCTTTTTAGCAGCTACGATAAAATCCGATTGGATTTGTCTTATGTCTTCCATTTCCAAATCGTTCACGACAATATTCTGTTTTCCATTGACATTACAGTTTACAAATCCAAGCTGTGCAAGTATAGGTACATTCTGCTGATGTGCAATGCTTGTTAAATATTTAAACTCTTTTATGAATTTTGGATTATTGATTGAGTGTGAATAATCGCTGAAACGGTCATGAGGATACATTGAAATCAGTTCCGTTACAATCAATCCCACATGGTTTTTAGCTAGCCTTTCATATCTCAAAAAGATTTCCGGCGATAAGCCACCCATTTCCTTTTGAGATTCCCATAGTCCTGTTCTTACGATGCGGCTGTTCAGCTTCAAATCTCTAAAATTGCATTCATCAAATATATCTTTCATGATAATCATTATGTCTTTTAAAATATTTCAATATAATAGTTATGCCTTAACGGTAATGTTGCGTTCAAATATGCAGGATTTAAATTGACCATCGCCTTTAAATGATATGTCACCATAATAATTGTTGCTTCCGCTTTCAGGCACATTTTTTACATTTTCAATTTTAAAAATACCGTCCTTGCCTGTTGTTACGTTGTGCAATGATGAGATGTTATCTCCTGCATGATGGTAGTAGATAGTCTTATTTTCAACTCCTCTTGCATATGAATCCATTAAAAAACCGGTAATGGTTCCATTTTCAGCAACTTCTGTTTCATTGATGACAATGAATGTCGAAACGTCATTTGTAAACTGGTAGAAAAATATTCCAAAACATATTATCATTACTGCGACCAGAATAATTAAATAAATTGTTTTCATGGTTAAGCATATGTTAATTATTATAAAAATAATTTAAGTTTTTTAGTAATTTTAAAAAAAAGAAGTTAAGGAATTTTTTTCCTTAACTTGATATTGTTACTTTGTTTGCTTCGTTGAGACCGTTGAATGTGGTTGTGATGATGTATTGGCCTGCCTGGAGATTGATGTTTATCCTTGCAATACCATTATCATCACTTATTCTATTGTAAAATACACCGTTTATGTTGTATGTTACGCTTTGGCCTGCGTAAGGTTTTCCTTTATCGTCAAGTATTTTAGCTTCGAATTTGGATCCGTCACGATATTTCATGTACAGGTCTTTTGTCTGTATGGTTGGCAATACTTTTATAGTATTTGAAGCTCTAAGACCATTATATTCTGCAGTTATTATGTATGTTCCAGGATTAAGGTTGATGTTCATTTTAACATGTCCTGTTGCATTTGATGTTCTTTTATAGAATACTCCATTAATATTTAAATCAATTGTAACACCGGCTCCCACAGGATTTCCTTTTTCATCCAAAAGCCTTAATGTATACTGGGAAGCATTTCTATAGTATTTAGTCAAATCATGGTTTTCAACGATTGAAGGGAGTACCTTGACGATGTTTGTGTACTGTTCTGTTGAATCCGGATTTGTTGCTGTGAGAATATATGTTCCTGGATTTAAATTGATGTTCATTTTAGCAACACCATTATTATTGGTCGTTCTGGTATAGAAAACACCGTTGATGTTGAAATTTACATCAGTATTTTTTAACAGATTGCCTGATGAATCAACAAATGTTGCATAATACTGAGTACCGTTTCTAAAGATTTTAGTTATATTATTTCCTGAAACTGTTGATTTTACAGTAATTGTTGATTTAAATTTAATTCCGTCACATTCTGTTGTCACATCATATTTTCCACTGTTCAGGTTAATTGCCATAGATGCTTGACCATTTTCGTCAGTAATTCTTGTATATGGCCGGCCGTTTAAAGTGATTATAACTTCCTTATTTACCAATGGCTTATTGTCCTCTTTAATGGTTACTACAAATTTTTCAGATCCCTTAAAGTATTTAGTCAAATCCGGAGCCAAAATATTGATTCTGACATCTTCAATTTTAAATGAAATGCTGTTTGATGTAGAGGTCTTGTAGTTTGTACTTCCTTTATATGTAGCTTTTACAACATATGAACCTGCAGCAAGATCAGATAATTTGACACTGGCTACACCGTTAGTAATCCTGACAGTATATTCTTTGCCGTTTACAGTAAATACTACATCTCCTGTTGCTGATGGAGAATCAACATCTGCCCTTATTGTATATGTGTTTGGACCATTTTCAGTTGAAATTATATCTGTTTTTGTAGAGATTTTTTCTATTACTACATTAGAAGTCGCAGATACTCTATCATATTCATAATTTCCTTCAAATACAATATCTGCTTCATAAGTTCCATAGTTCAAATTCAAATCAACATATACCTTACCATTGCTGTCAGTAGTTAATGAATATATTTTATCTCCAAGTGTTATCTTAAGCTTTGCATTGCTTATTGTATTAAAATCCTGATCGGTCAATGTGATTACCAGTTTATCATCATCCCCATAAGTTTTTGTAACGTCTGGAGCAATAATATTAAGATAATGAGGTTTAACATTGAATTTTACAGTATTTGAATCTGATGATTTATAGATATCATCTCCATTATATCTAGCCTTTACGGAATATGATCCAACATTCAAATCTGACAATATATATGTTGCCTGGCCGTTTGAAAGTTTTAAAGTGTAATCTTTACCATTAATATTAAATACAATATTTCCTGTTGCATCTGACGAATTAACTTTAGCTGTTAATGTAACCATATTGTTTTTTATTTGATTGAATGATAATGAGGATGTGGTTGACAGCTTGTTTACAATGATTTTTGAAGTTATAGATACCTTTTCATATTCATCATTTCCTTCAAATATGATATCTGCTGTATAATTTGCACATTTTAAATCCAAATCCATGGATGTTTTACCGTTGCTGTCTGTTGTTTTCGTGTAAGTCTTACCATCTATTTTTATTTTAAGCTGAATGTTAGCTACAGGCTTTGATTCCTGATTGGTAACAGCAATCATCAATTTTTCAGACCCGCCGTAGTTTTTAGTTACATCAGAGGCTTTGATATTGAGATAGTGTGCATCAATATTGAATGATGCTGTGTTTGAAGAGGATGATTTATAGTCTGAATCTCCTTTATATGTGGCTTTAACAGTATATGAGCCTGCCTTTAGATTGGATAATGTGTATGTTGCCTTGCCGCCAGAAATTTTAACAGTATAATCCTTGCCGTTAATATTGAATGCAACATTTCCGGTTGCATCTGACGGATTGACAGTGGCGGTTAAGATGACATTATTTGCATTCCTGTTTAAAGACAATGCGGTTTTTGTATTCATTTTATTCACTGTAAAGTTAAATGCAGCTATATTGGATGAATACCTATTGCTTTTATATTCTGATTTTAATTCATAAGTTCCTGCCTTGTCAAAGCTAACAGTTAAGGAAGCCTTGCCGTCATGGATTCTTGCATAGTAATATTTTCCATTGATGCTTACTCTGGCGAATGAACCTTCAATCCTTTCTATCGAATCATTTTCAAAATATTGTGAAATCGTTGATTTATCATCTGTCAGTGTAATGTTTACAGTAACCTTTTCGCCGATGTCGAGATTGTTGAATTTGCTAACATCAACTTTTAATTTTGCTGAATATAAATCACTTATTGGTGAAAATAGCTGAATTGCAGGTTCTGCAATCATGCCTTCATATTCAGTCACATCCACAAATGTTTTTCCTTCATCAAAGCTAACGAAAGACCAGTTTGTATAAAATTTGGATGCGGACAACTCATCAACCAGATAAATAGGTAAATAATTTAATCCGTCATTGCAGTATCCTATTCTTATCCATATCTCATCTCCTAAATCAAATGTTATTTTCTTTTTGAATGGAATTGTATAATATCCTGCCTGGGAAAATCCCTCTTGAGATAAGATTAATTTTCCGTTAGTATGAGGATTTCCTTTATAAACACTTACAGTATAATTTGTTGGAGCTTTAAAGTATGTTGCAAATGCAGAAAATCCGTCATCAAGAAGTGCCTTATATTCATCATATGCTGCTTCAACACGAATTTCACAGTATATAGGACTATCAGAATAGATGTAATCGCTTATTCCCGAACAATAAATTGGATTTGATATATAATTATCATTTTCATTAAATATGAATGTGTATGCATGAGCATAGTCATTTTCATCGCTTACAAAAGGAGTGTCATATGAAAGATAACCGAAACCGTTGTCCTCCCAGTCTGTTCCCCAGCTGTTTTTAATTATCCATGCGCCTTTCGCATAATCGCCAAATGAATCATATGTGTTATAGTTATCGTTCCATCCAACAATGCTTACTGCATGAAGATCCGGAGAGTTGAATGTAACTGGAACTGTCCCATAATCGCTTATTACCTTTTTGTATGTTTCATTATATAGTGTATTGTATGAAATGTATCCTATTCCATTATTTTTCCATTCTGAATTCCAGATATTTTTATACATCCATGCTCCTTCAGTATATCTGCCGAAGGAATCGAAATCATTGTAGTTGTCATCCCAACCGATTAGGTTGGTTGAATAATAATTTGGAATATATATGGTAATTGAAACAGCACCATAATCCATTATCGCTTTTTTATATAAATCATCATTCACTCCTTTTTCACGTTCAGGAAGGAAATATATATTTTGAACATGGAACTCGGCATCAAAAGGAACGGAGATTGATGAAAGATCATCATATGCATCATATTCCTCAAGGGTAGGTCCAAGCCAGTTGGTCAGATATCCCATAAACATTGAATCATATCCTCCTGAATTTGGTTCCAAATCCATTCCTGCTCTTGAAAATGATGCCATGACATTTTTCACATTTTCCTCTGAAAGGTCATATGTTATGTTAGTTATCTTTTTAATGCATGCCTCAAGTGTTGCAATACCAGCAAATGCCCAACAGTTACCTCCTTCTGCCTGATCCTTTACAGGAGTAATATATCCATAATCCCTTGAATCATATGATGAAGGAATATTTTTCAAATCAGATAAGGAACTGTTAATTAGAGGAACATTGGCTCTTTCTACAGTATATCTATCTATTAATGTATTAATCATGTATTTGTTGAAATATATGGAAGCATCCATTTCATATTCATCTACCTGGATGACATCTTCGACTATAATATTTCCCAGGCTATTTATTATATAAATTTTAAAGAATGCATCCTTTAAAGGGGCATTATAACCGTCAACTTTAAAATGAATCATGAAATTATCTTCATAATTTCCCTTAATTGTGGATTTTGCCGGATTTTTCGTGTCATAAATCTTTAGATTTCCATTACTGCCGGAAGTGATGTTTTCATATTCATCATAATAACTTCCCGTATTGGACAATATATATTTCATAGGATTGCTTTTGAATGTTACTCTTTTTCCGTTTTCATAATTTGTAAATTCACCATAAATCTGATATGAGTCTTCAAAATGGTTATTTTTTAGGTTTATGTCTTTGGATGAATCAATAACTATGCTTGAGCCCGAATCATCATCTGAAGTTGAGTTTACGAAATAATTTTCCCTTAATGATAATGAGTCTGAAGATTCACTGTATATTGCACTTCCAAGATAAGCATAGGATACATAAAATGTATCATCATAGAAATTCATTTTTCCATAAATATTATATATTACTCCACCCATATCTTCAGCATAATTGTTATGGAAAGAGGATGAGTTTGCACTTAAATTCCCATTCAAATTGGCAATAACTCCGCCAAATTTAGCGTATCCCCATCTAAGATATGAAGAGTCTATATTCACATTGCCTTTGAAATTATAGATTGCTCCTCCGGCATCATTAAGTGAATAGAAAAATGCAAAATCACATGAGTCTATATTGATGTCACTGTATTTTGAAGCTATTACACCACCAAAGCTGTCAGCATTGGAATTATAAAAATTATTTTTATATAAGTCAAGAAGACTGTTTTGTGAATATATTGTTCCGCCATAGCTCGCATTGTTCATGTTAAAATCGGAAGATTCAATTGTTATATCTGAATTTATCGAATAGATGACTCCACCTTTTCTTTCTGCATTGGAATTGAAAAATTTGGATTTCTTAACTTCCAGTCTTGAATTTTTTAAAGAGATTGCCCCACCGCTATATGCATAAGTATTGTTGAAGACACATTTTTCCAGATAGACATAAGGAGTTGAATCATCAATAGGATCACATATTATAACACCACCATATGAGCTGCCATATTCTTTAGTGTTATATGTAGCGGGAGCATTATATCCACTGAATGCACTGCTTTTATCGAAATTCACACCATATGCTTCGACTGTACCATGATTTTGAATGTTTGCCTTGTTGAATGTGACATTTCTTATTTGAAGTTTTGAATCATCCATGATTTCAAAATCATACTTGTTGGATAAAATTGAATTAAAAATAGTTTTTTCTGTGCTTTCACCAATCAAAGTCATATTTGAGGAAATCTTAAATGGAGTGTTTAAGCTGTAAATTCCATCTGAAAAATATGCAGTAATGTCATTTCCAGACAATGTGTTTTGATTTACATACTTATAAGGATTTGACTTTGACCCATCACCGTTGGAACTGGCAGATGCATCAAAATAGATTACTTTACTATTATCATCATTTAATTTTGAATTATCGACAGAAATGCCGATTAATCTACTATTGTCTATTCCATTATCTTCAGCCAATGTCATATTATCGTTTAAGTCATTGGCGCTGACCGAAGATATGGCAGATAGACACAATATCATCAATAAAATTATAATATATTTTTTATTGGACATACAAATACACCTTTTTTAAAATATAATTTATTTTACAAATATTTTTAGAAAAATATTTATATATATTATATAATTTTATTAATCATTATATATAATTTATATAAATCATTAACTTTATTCAAAAAAAGAAGTTAAGGAATTTTTTTCCTCAACTTGATATTGTTACTTTGTTTGCTAATGCAGCACCATTAGAATACATTGAAGTAATTATGTATTCCCCTGCCATTAAATTAATATTCAGGCGCGCAATACCATTACTATCAGTTATTCTATTATAGAACACACCATTGATATTGAAAGTTATTATTTGTTCTGCAAATGGTTTTCCTTTACCATCCAATAGTTTTAATTCAAACTTGGTTCCATCACGATATTTCATGTTAACATCTTTTGCTGAAAGAATTGGCAATACTTTAACGGTATTTGACGCCATAAGTCCATTATATTCCGCAGTTATTATATATGTTCCAGGATTCAAGTTAATGTTCATGTTCATATATCCAGAAGCATTTGTCTTTCTCTCATAGAACACTCCATTAATATTTAATTTAACAGTAACTCCCTCACCAACAGGTTTTCCATTACCACCCAATATTCTAAGAGTGTATTTTGATTCATTTTTGTAGAATTTAGTTAAATCATGGTTTTCCACAATTGATGGCAAGACAGTAATTCTTGTTGTATGCTGTTCGCCTGATGCAGGATTAGTTGCAGTTAAAACATAAGTTCCAGGGTTTAAATTAATGTTCATTTTTGCAATACCCTGATCGTTGGTGGTTCTGGTGTAGTAGACACCATTGATGTTTAATTTGACTTGAGTGTTCTTTAACAGATTTCCTTGAGAATCAATAAATGTAGCATAATATTGTGTGTCGTTTCTAAAAATTTTAGTGAAGTCATTTGAAATAACAGTATCTTTTACAGTAACAGTAGAATATACTTTAATTCCACCATATTCTGTTGTTATTTTGTATTTTCCACTGTTTAAGTTAATTGCCATTGAAGCCTGACCATCACTGTCAGTTGTTCTGATATAAGACCTGCCATTAAGATTAATAGTCACATTCTTACCGACAACTGCTTTATAATCTTCCTTAACAGTAACAACAAATCTTTCAGGACCATTATAGTACTTGGTTAAGTCAGGTGCAGAAACTTCAATTTTAACATCCTCAACTGTGAACTTGACTGAAGTGGAAGAAGATGATTTATGGTTAATATCACCACTGTAGGTGGCTTTAGCTTCGTAAGACCCCACAGCCAAATTGTTTAAAGTGTAAGTTGCCTTTGCACCACTAACCGCAGCAGAATACTCTTTACCATTAACAATAAAAGTAACTTTACCTCCCACAGTAGCCGGAGAAATAGTAGCTGTTAAAGTAACACTATTGTGAGAATTTTTATTATAAACTAAAGTAGTTTTAGTATTTAATGGATTAACAGTAACTTTTGCAGAAGTGGAAATATCCTTATAAGTTACTATAACATCATAAGTACCTACAGGCAGATTAATTGCCATTGAAGCCTTACCTTTACTGTCAGTAGTCCTAGAATAGTCAACACCATTAATGTTAATATTAACATTAACATTGGCAACAGGAGAACCAGATTCAGTTAAAGTAATTTCCAACCTCTCAGGACCACCATAATCTTTAGTAACATCAGGAACATTCAAAACAGAACCGCCAACAGTCAGATATCCGTCAATCACATCACAATTGTCAGTGAATTTACTGGATAAGTAACCGGTGACTTTATAAACGCCTTCCTTAAAATCACACCTAAGCCTATATCCGCCAGTACCTTCATCAAAGTATCCCAAACTGCATTCATATCTGATTGAAGAATCATCAACATTAGTCAATATTGCCTTAATATCATAACCGGATTCATAAATCTTATTGTTGAATATGCGGATAGCATTACCGTCTTTATCATATAATTTACAGATAGTAACGGCATCTTTTGGAGCGACAGTTTCATTTTCAAAAACTAAAAATGTCTTAAAATCAAATGAATTCGTTGAATTATAATATATATCATAAGTATAATCGGAATCTATTTTATTATCGGATATATTTAATTTGTTTTTGTTTTCATGTGTTTTATAATATATGCATTCATGATTAACATTTTGGCTGAATTTACAATTATAAACATTTGTAGCACCTAAAGCAGCTATGGAAGCACCGCTTTGAGAAACAGCATTATCTTTAAAATTACAATTATATATTGCGGTTAACCAGTTATTTGAAGTGATTTTAGGCTCAGCGGTATAAATTGCACCGCCAATATCTGCATCATTATTATTAAAATCACAGGAATCAATCAAAGAGTTACTGGCAGAAATTGCACCTCCTTTTTCAGCAGTGTTAAACATGAAAAATGAATTTAAAACATTACCTTTATATAACTCTATTGCCCCTCCCTCTTTAGCGAGATTATTGAAAAAATTGGATTGTATAATATTTATGTAATTCGGCGAATAGACTGCACCCCCATTTTTAGCCTGATTTCGGATGAAAGTGGAATTTTTGATATTGCTTGATAATCCATAACTCGCATAAACTGCACCGCCAAGATTACTTGCAACATTATCTGTAAACATACAGTTTTCTATGTTAAGCTTACCTGATGTAACCCACGGGTAATAATAAATAGCCGCCCCATCATCAGCATAATTATTTGAAAACTTAGAATCCTTCACGGTTAGATGTGTACAGCTACCTCTTATTGCACCATTATTATTGTTAAAATTAGAATTATATACTTCCATTTCACCCCCAAACACAATAGCCGGACCGCCAGTCGAATCAGAAAAATTACAGGAATCAATGTTAATAGTTGGTGATGTTTGATATGAACCATATTTTCCAGCATATAAAAAAGAAGAAACATCATTATAACCATTAATAAAATTTATATTTTTCAATTCCAAATAGGCGTGAATATCAAAAACTCTTGATTTACCCAATGCATCAATTGTATGGCCATTACCGTCAATAGTTATTTTATGATTAATTACAATACCGTCACTGCTAAAACCTTGATCATATTTATAATCATTTTCCAGATAGATTGTTGAACCTGCACCTGCATTATTAATCTTTTCCTGCAATGCAGTGAAAGTTCCATCATCCTTTGCACTTAATTCATCTTCACTTAAAGATACGCTTAAAGTATCTTCACCACTAACCAAATCGTTAGTATCATCATAAATTGTCTGATTTACATCTTCTACTGCTGATACACAGGACAGAGAGATAATAAATACAAACAATAAAATTATTAAAAATCGTTTTTTCATTTTATCCCCACTTTATTCATTTTTAAAAATGAATCATTTAGAATTGTGTCAGTTAAATTAGCAAGGAAGAGATACTTCAATCTATGTATGAACAAACTAAATTTTCTTGCTAAACAATAAATATTCATAAAACCCCGCTATTCAACGATATTATTTTTGTATTTAAAAGTATAAAACTCAAATAAAGCATTTTATTTCATCAAGAAGAGGGTTGATTTTAAAAAAAAGTTGAAATAAAAAAATAAAAAATTAGGATTTGATTTTATTATAAACAGCCATAGGCAATAATATAATCAGGAATACTGCAAAGATTAAAACTGGAATGATTGCATAGTTATGGGCTGATATAGCTTTTATTGGAGAGCCTGATGAATTGGAATCTGAATCATCAGAACCTGAAGACGGGTTGAATATGTCCAATATTGAATTGCCTATTGATTCAAAAGTGCTTGAAATTTCACGGGCAACAGAATCAGTTGTTTTGGCTATTGTGTCTAATGGACTTGCATCATCACTAGGAAGTGAATCCAAATCATCTGATGAAATCAGCTGTGATTTCATGTCTGATTTTGATTTTGTTTCAATGCCTGATGATTCATCATCAGAACTTTCAACTGCAGGCTTTTCATCTTCAACTTGCCTTATATCAGAATCTGTGTTTTCACTAGCATAATGGCTATTATGCTGCGGCCCTTTTTTATCATCACTTGTTTTTGTAACGTTGGATGTTACTTTTGATGAACCGCTTTTGATGGATGTAGTGATGAAATTTGATAAATATGCATCATTTGAATCTGCAGATACATAGGATGTGAGCTTGAATGTACCATCAGTTTTTAGTCTTGTCAGTATCACTAAGGATGCATTTTCATAACTTTTCAATTCACCAATACTCCAAATTCCAGTTATTGGATTATATTCTCCAACTGTTGCATTATGTGATAGATATATTAAATTTGAGGAAAACGTTTCATTTGCCTTGATGTTATGAAGAGCCCCTCCATTTGCCGTGACAGAAATAGTCCATGGAACTTCAGATCCTGCACGATTAAAGCTATTTTTTACAAATGAGCTTTTAACGCTCACGTCAACAGACAAAGCGGCACTGCTGCCGGATGTGTTTTCGGCATATAACTCAGTGTTTTTGTCAGTTAAATCTTCACTAATCATATCAATATTATTACCGATAGCTGATGGAGCATCATCCACGGACGATGCATCTGAAGTTATATTTTCACTGGCTGCAACGCATCCAAGAGAAAACATTACTCCTATGGTTACTACCAATATTAAATATCTTAATTTCATAGATTTTACCTAATTATTGTACTAAATTCATGAATATAATAAATATCCATAAATAATACTTATTAATCTTAAATTTTACTGTTATAAACTTTTTGTTTTTTACCATATCTAAAATATGATTAAAAACACTTATTTAATTGTATAACTTTGATTTGAAAGCAGTTTATTGTTTATGTCCATCAGTTTAAATTCAATATGTGTAATATTATTAGTGTGAACATCACAGTCACATATCACCCCTGATTTAAATTCATCAGCTGTAGAATTTACTTCAAAAAGCATATTTTCATTTGCATCGAAAAATTTAATGTTCATGAAGTATTTTTCCGGATTGGCAGGCATGTTTAGAGATTCTCCATGAACAACATATCTGCTTCCGCTTGCATCGACACCAGTGATGTTCATGGAAAATATGCCGTCTTCGGAACTGTTCTGCCCCATCGGAAGAACTGCAAAAAGATATACCAGAATCAATATGACAGCTACTGGAACTGCAATCTTTAGATATTTCTTTGCAATGTTTTCTTTTCTTTTTGGATTTACCTTTTCAAGTACACTAAGTGACTTTGAATTGGTTTTAATTTTATTTATTGGTTTTTTTACAAATTCTGATGTGTCTTTTATAAGGATTTCCAGCTGATGTTTAGTATCTGGAAATGAGTATATCATCTTTTTTCTATCCAAAATGAACTGGAGATTCTTGCCTATCCTTATATCGTCAATGCTGAATATCAGGATGGGAATGTCTCTTGAAAATGCTATATCCACTTCAGTTATCACATAGTTTGTATCCTTTGAATTCTTTGAATAAATAAGAATAAAACATTTGGAATCTGATATTGCATTGGTAATATTATCTACAGGGTCATCCGAAGAAAAATCCCTTGACTTAATCCATGTTCTGATATTGTTCTGCTCGAATACATCACATATTGCTTCGCTTATCTGCTGGTCTTTTTCATCATAACATATATAAGCATCATGCACCATAATATAGCCTCAAATTTGTGAATATTCATCATAAAGATAGTCAAAGATTTCCTCATTTGATGATGCAAATCTTAAAACTGACTTTCTGGTTAAAAATTCATTTCTAATTACAAGTCCGTATATTATACACATTGCCCAGAATATGAAAAAGAGCAATGCAAATAGAATAAACATTGGATAGTAAAGGAACAGTTGTCCAAAGATCTGGAAATAAATCAGCAAACAAATTAATGTCGGAATCAAATATATTACTCCCATCAATGCCCATAGCTTTTTGCTTGAAACAATTCCCATATAGATAATTGAAAACCAGTAAAGTGGAGTGAAAAGCAGTATGAGGGATATGTAATCCTTTTTGTGACTGGACAAGTCATCTTGCTTATAGTCTGAGAAGTCTATGATGATTGAAACATCACTATTTTCATTACATAATTTCAATGCGTCAATAATCAGTGTTTCGAATTCATCTTCAGGATTTGGATGTGCATTAAGCCATTGCGTTACCTTCAGATAGTATTCCATGTTTTCCTTAGGCAGAGTATCATCAATGTTGAATGAAAGGATAGGTTTGTTGTTGGAAAATGCCATATTGATTTCATTGTCAACATATTTTGAATTCTGGGAATCTTTTGAATATATTAAAACAACGATTCTTGTGGATTTTATGGCTGCTGCAATCTCATCAATATAGATTTTGCCTGAAGCGATATCACGGGGAGCTATCCAGCATTTTAGATTGTTCTGCTCCAGAACATAACATATCTTATTGGCCACATCACTGTCTTTTGTGGAATAGCTTATAAAAACATCATGCTTGTAGTTATCCAGACTCATAATACCACCTTGCTGTTGAATGCAGTATCTAAAACAAATTCTCTGTTATTTCCATCAAAGAGATAAACTGTTGTTTGATTTTTAAAGGATAGTTTGTCCTTGTCGAACGAATCCACAGGAATGATTATTGAATGATACTTGAATCCCTTATCATCACCAAATTCCATTGTAAGCAGGTAACAGCTCTCGTTTTTATAGTCAACAGTTCCCTGATTAACATTGGCAAAATGATTCAAAAGGTTTGTCAGCTTTGAATCTGATGAATTCAGCCTACTAACATCCATATTGTAAAAATCATACATTGAGTTTCTAAATTCAACCGTATTTCCATTGATTTCATATCCAGAACTCGAAGGATAATACATTGTGATTGAATCTGTAACATTTCTTTCCTTTTCCATGTATTTATAATCCATGAACGAGTATGATCCATAAATCAGAAGAATAATAGATGTTATTATAATCAGATATTCAATTTTTTTATTCATATAAACACCCATTTTGCCATAAATTTTTCTTGAAAAAAATTTACTTAATTTGTATTTTTGTTATAAATTATATAAATAATTTACTTAATTAATATCATTTATTTATCCATATTATAAAAGTGTTGTAAAGTAAATTATTTAATCAAAAAAAAGATTAAAAAAAATAATCCTCTAAAATTTTAGAGGATTTTTAAATATTTTTTTAAAAGGTCATTGAACTAGCTATGGATTCAACGATATCCCTTTGATTGCCCATTACGCCAAATGTGATTCCGCTGTTTTCACAATATGCAAAGTATGCCTGGGAATTGATTGTTGCCAAGGTCCATCCTCCATATGTGTCTATGATGCTTCCGCCATTACTTGTAATTATATTTAGGTATGAATTTTTTGAAAAGGTAGAATCTTCAGTTATCTGATATGTGTTTCCATCATATGTCACCTCAAATACTGCAGCGTTTCCCTCATCCTTTATTAATTCAATTGTGGCGGATTCCGGAAGCACTACATGAAAGTGTCCGCAGTCATATTCAACCATATCTTCGTCAATTTCACCGCTTTTGCCGCTGTCTGCATTATCCGGAACACATCCAGGAACTCTTTTCAATGATCCTGCAATCTGTTTTGCAATGGACAGGTCATTTGATGAAACAGTATATACTGGATTTGAATTGCATATCAACACATATGCTTCATTAGTGGAAGATGCGGATGCTTTGTTTAGGATTATCCAGTTTCCATATGATCCTGTATTTAAATAACCGCCATAGTTCATATAGAATCCAACATTACTTTGATAGGTATCTGAATGTTCACTTATATGAACATATTGTCCGTTTGAATATCTAACTATACATGAACCTGTATTAACTACAAAAGCATCTTCACATTTAGCATCTTTTGGAACTTCAACAGTAAATCCGTATGACTTGTGGGTAATCATGCTGGAAGATCTGATGACAATCTTGTTTGCTGCATTCAATCCGTTGTATGAAGCTGTAATGATGTATGTTCCAGGCTGAAGGTTAATATTCAATCTGGCTATTCCATCTGCATCAGTTACTCGATCATAGAATACTCCATTGATGTTTAATTTGATACTTTGGCCTGCATAAGGTTTTCCCTGACCGTCAAGCAGTTTTGCCTCATATTTTGTGCCATCCTTATATTCCATGTTCACATCCTTACCGGTTAATACATTCAGGACCTTGATAGTGTTTGATGCCCTTAGACCATTGTATTCGGCAGTGATGATGTATGTTCCAGGCTGAAGGTTAATGTTCATTTTTACATATCCGTCATCGTTTGAGTTTCTTGTATAGAATACTCCGTTGATGTTGAACACTACACTTTGGCCTGCCTTTACAGGTTTACCGTCTGCACCCAATAGCCTTAGTGAATATGCGGATGCATTCCTATAGTATTTTGTCAAATCATAGTTTTCCGTAAATAGACTATTTACGGTGACAACGTTAGTATACCGCTCGCCTGATGAAGGGTTTGTTGCAGTAATCACATACTTTTTAGGGTTCAAATTGATGTTCATCTTTGCGCTACCCTGATCGTTTGTTGTCCTTTCGTAGAATACTCCGTTGATGTTAAATTTGACATTTGTGTTTTTCAAAAGATTGCCCTGAGTGTCAACGAAAGTCGCATAATACTGGGTATCGTTTTTATACATTTTAGTAATGTCATTTCCGCTGACTGTTGATTTGACAGTTACTTTGGACTGTACTTTTACTCCATCACATTCAACAGTTACCGGATAATTACCACTGTTCAAATTAATTCCCATGCTGGTCTTTCCGCTACTGTCTGTGGTTTTTGTATATGTCTGACCGTTTATATTAATGCTAACCTGTTTATTTGCAAGAGAATTTCCTGCACTGTCAGTGACCTTTACATTAAACCTTTCAGATCCTCCATAATACTTGGTAATGTCCGGTGCATCAATTATAAGTTTCTTTTCTTCTAAAGTTACTTTAGCAGATGCCTGTGAAGACTTATAGTTTGTGCTTCCTGCATATGTAGCTTTAACGTCATATGTTTTATAGTCTAGGTCTTTGACAGTTACTGCAGCCTTTCCGTTGCTTATGGTTGCAGTGTAGTCCTTGTTGTTTATGTTGAATACAACTGAACCTGCTGCAGCAGACGGAGTGACGCTTGCTGTTAATGTAGCTGTCCTGTCAGCTGACTGTGAAGCGGTTAATTTTAAAGAAGTACTTAACTTATTGACTGTAATCTTGGATGTGGTTGAAACTTCTTTATATGAAATGACTGCATTATATGTGCCGCTGTTTAGGTTTATGGCAAGTGAAGTCTTACCTGATGAATCAGTAGTTTTTGTATAATTTCCCTTATTGATGTTGATTAGCACATTTGCATTAGCTATTGGCTTGCTGTTTTCAGTCAGTGTAATTTGAAGGCTTTCAGATCCGCCATAGTTTTTAGTAACATCTGGTGCATCTATTTTAATGGATAGCGGAATTACTACAACATTGTTTCCTTCAATTGCAATATCATTGTGGAGTTTAGTCTTATTGTTTTCAAAGACATCATATTTGATGGTACCGTCATTACCAAACCAGTAAAGTGCACCTCCTATATCTGTAGCAGTGTTTTTGGCAAAATTGGAACTGACCAGACTGCCGTCATCTCCACCCCAGTTTATTGCTCCACCATTTGCTGCATTATTTTCTGTGAATGTTGACTTTTCAACAGTTGCTTTATTACCGCTTACCTTTATTGCTCCACCATTAAGTGCACTGTTTTTATCAAATTGACAGTTTATTATTTTATCATTTATTCCATCAATATCTATTGCACCACCATTCAATGATACGGTGTTGTTTATGAATTTGGAATCTTCTACAGTCACATCATCCCCATATAATCTGATAGCACCACTGTCAAATGCCTTATTGTTTTTAAATTCTGATTTGGATATTTTACCGTTGTTTCCACTCCAGTAAACTGCACCTGCACTACTTAATCCTGCTGCTATGCAGTTTGTAAATGTTGAATCGCTTAGTTGCCCATTATTTCCAGCCCAATTAATGGAACCGCCATTTCCATCACCATAACTGTTTTTAAAATCACAGTTAGCTATGGAACTGTCATCACTGTTCATTATCACATCAGCAGCACCATATTTCCCATAGTTATCTAAAAATATAGAATCTTTGACAGTAACATTGGTATTTTCTGCATTTATTGCACCATAATTTCCAGTATTGTTTTTAAATGTACAGTTTTCTATGACATCTGCACCATCATTGTCCAGATAGATTGCAGCTCCGAGATATGGAACTTCATTGTTTTCAAAATATGAATTTATAACTTCAATTCCTTCTTCACTGACTGAATAAATTGCACCTCCATGATTGCTTCCGGTTGATTTGGTTACACGATTGTTTGTGAATATGGAATTGATTACACTTGCAGCACCATATGAATCCATTTTTATAGCACCTCCTCTGTATTCTGCATAATTGTCATTAAAAATACAGTCAGGTATTCTCAAATTACAGTAGTTAATACTTATTGCTCCACCTTCAAGTGCATAGCACTCTTCAAAGCTGCTTTCAGATACTATGCTATCAAATCCTGTGTGGACAATAGCTCCTCCAAGGTTAGCATAGTCATGAAGGAATGTGCATGCAGTCAAAAGTCCATCATCGCCTGACCAGTAGATTGCTCCACCAGCATTGTTTGCATAATTCCTCTCGAAATTACATGAATCAACAGTAACACCTTCAGCATCTACTGAAAGAGCACCACCGTCACCTTCATCAAGAGCATAATTTTTGTAGAAATCTGATGCTGTAATGGATAAACATTCACCATCTATCAATATTGCTCCACCGTAACCGTACTCTTCAGTTGCATTGTTACGGTTGAATGTACAGTGGTCCACTTCACCGTTTGTTCCATTCCAGTATATTGCTCCTCCTGCAAGAGCAGCATTATATTCAAGAGTACTCTCCACAATGCTGCCTGAGTCTCCATTCCAGAGTATTGCTCCGCCCTTGTCATCTTCACAATATCCATTAATCAATGTTAAACCTTTCAGATTGACATTTGATGCTTCGATATCAAATATTCTTGATAATCCTTTTCCATCAATCGTATAGTCATTACCGTTTATTGTCAAAGCCTTGCTGATTTGGATTCCTGAAGTGTCAAATCCATCGTTATATGTATAATCCTTATCTAGGTTAATAGTGCTTCCCTGACCGGCACTATTGATCTTGTTTTGAAGTTCACTGAATGTTCCTGCACCGGCACTTATTGCACCATCATCAGTTGCATTTAGAGATATTACATCGGAATCAACATCGCTGGCTGATACGCAACCTATTGATATGACGAACAATAATAAACAGACCATTAATATTTTCTTCATAATATCACCTTATCCCGTTTCGTATTCTGTTGTGTTTCCTGAGAATTTGCATCCCGTAATCGTTGAGTCTGATTTGTACTGGCCGCTCATTACATTAGGCATTTGAGAAGATCCTTTTATAGTTAAGGTGTTTCCATCAATTGAAAATGTGGCTCCGGTAACAGTATATGTTTTATTGTCCACCTTAAAATCAACTGAATGAGTTCCGGAATTAAATTCATCTTTCAAAGCCTTTTTGGCAGTATCGTTTAGAGAGGATATGTCAATGCTTACAGAGTATGTAATGTTGGCATCCACTTTTGATCCTGCAGCAGGGCTTGCTGAGCCATCTTCCCTGTTGATGGTAAGCTTGTTTCCGGCCTGCTGGACAAAGCTTTCATCAACAGTGTATGATGAATCAGTTATATTTCCAAGTTTCACTGTTGTCTTTTGAGCTTCAGCTTTTGCGTTGTCATTAGAATCAAACCAGCCCGCGCTGGCCATATTCAAACAGCTGATTATCGCCAAAGCAACAATGAATATTGCTAATATCTTTTTGATATTCATATTATCACCGTTTTGCTTTTAAAAAAAGAGTTTTTTATATAATAGGGGATGGTAATCTGTGGTACATATGTGTGGGGTTTGCTTGGATTAGGATATCTTATTTTTGGCAAATGCTTTTTTAATACTTCTTTTTCCAAATAATAACTATGAATGGTGTTCATAATGCCCCCACATATACTATCATTTTTGTTGATTGTGATATAAAAGTCAAGTAAAGCATTTTATTTATGCAAGACTCTTTTATTATTTTTTCAAAAGCAGGTCACGGATTTCTTCAGACAGCCTGTTTTCAAACTGCCTTCTGTCAGGGCATATATTTTGATAAAATTCGTATTCGAAGGCTATTATTTTAGGCTCTATTTTAACGTAAAGTCCGTCACCTAAAATATCACTTATCAGCAAAAATCCTCTTTTAATTAATGGAGCATAGATTCTAATCAAATGAACATCCGAGAGAATATAATCCAATATAATTCGTATAGATATGATGTCTACAAGTTCGACTTTAGGATAGTTTAGTTTTTTAAGTTCGTTAACTAATAGGCGCAATGTTATTTTTAAATCTGGTGAGGGGTTTGAGCTCAGCAAAAAAGTTAAATAGGAATCAATGATTTTCAACACTTCCTTCATATAAAAGGGAGGTCAAAACGCAATCTGATTCCATCAAAGGCATTATTATTCTATTCTTGTATTCATCAAATATTTCTTCGCCTGTCATGACTATGGATATGTCAGTGACTATATAAATTGAAAGTCCAAGAGAGCATTTGACAACAAATCAGAACCTGAAAAAGAAAAACCTGTTTGTCGGCTGGTTGCTTTTGGAGCTCTGATATGAATCATAGTCTCTTTTTTCCTGCTCAAGCTGAACTTGATAGTCGGCCAGAGCCTCATCAAGCGCTCCGTAGAATGTGGAGGATGATGAATTCTGCAAAGGAGTTTTGGATATCATATCCGTAATCTCTGAATTGACATATGTGTCATTAAAGCACACAAGAAATATCTTGTCTGCTGTGGCAAAGTAAACTGTCGTGTATGGAGAGGATTTGTATTCATTGTGTATCACAACAGCGTCGTGGCCTGCAATGCTTGTCTGCTCATATGACTTTGCGCCTTCCATGTCAGATCCGTAGTTGAATCTCAGGTTCTTGTATGAGTCCAGTGCAAGAATACGGAACTTGAAGCCGCTTTGATATACATATGATGTATCCTTTTGGGTTCCGTGGTCAAACTGGTCAGGTATTTCAAAGTTTATTCCCTTGATTGTAACGTTTCCAGCACTTGATGCAGGAATAAAAATAAGAAGAACAAATAATATTACAATAATCCTTTTCATGATAATCACCTCAGATGATGAACATTCCGGCTGAAAGAGCCATTACAATAATGCCTATGAAATCCCATATCAGATGGGCTATGTATGTAACAGTTATGTTTTTTGTCCTTAAATAAAGCAGCGGAAATGTTACTGAAGGAATGCCTATTGCAAGAAGTATGTATGGGATGTTGAATGAGTATGCATGGGCATGGCTTAAGGAAAATACAAGCTGTGAAAGTATTATTCCGATAATTAATGATACCCTGCGCCCGATTCTTCTGTATAGAAATATCATGGGAAGCACAAGCAGTATGAACTTGTATAGTTCCTCGCCCACAAGCTGTATGATGACAGCTATTATCATTATCACAGGAGATGAGTCAAGGGGTGAATGTCTAGGTATCGGAATCGCCAATTCCTTAAGAACGGCATTTGACATGATTGACAATATGAAAAAAATTATCAGGAATATTAAGATATATAATATGTCTTTTCTTTCAGGCATTCTGAATATTTCAGACATATTTCCATTCAATGCATAATATACTGTAGATGTAGGTACTATTAAAAAGAGTATTGCCTTTAAAAGTTGGGTTGTGTCTAAAAATGAAATGGCAAATGTTAAAACTGCCGATATAATCAGTGCCGCCAGCTGTCCTGATGTGAGTTTTGGGTTTTGCCTGTAGAAGGGAATGTCATAGTCCTTATTTTCTAACTGGAAATATTCGTTGTTCATTAGTTAGTAATATGAAAATCAAATAAAAAAAAGTTTATGGTGAAGCTATTCTTCACCGTCTTCGCTATTTTCTTCAGTTTCATCGTCTTCAACAGCAATGCTTGTTCTAGGGCTGTTGTTTTCTACAAATTCAATTTCCTCATCGCTGCAGTACTGCTTGATTTCAGACAATACCTTTACTGGCTCATCCTCACTGCTGGCGCATGAAATGAAGTATATTACAGGAATAACGTCATTTGCAGCAACGACTTTGATTGTTTCACAGTCGTCGACAATGATTTTTTGGGTATTGTAGAGTTCAATGTCAGCTATTATCTCTTCGGTTGTGCTGACAGCCTTGATTTGTGAGTTTTCGTATTCTTCGCTTAATGATGAAATGATTTCGTCGTCTGATTGTTTGCTGTTGTTAATGTCAAGGTTGTTGAGTTTTTCTTTGAATAATCTTGCGTTGTGTAGTTTTTCCTGGATTTCTGCTAATTGCTGTTCCAATTTTTTTTCATCTTCAACCAAAGAATCGATGAAAGCTTCGGATCCGTTTGTGTAGTTTTCATAAATTTCCAGAACTTCGCGTGGGCTCAATATGGAGCTGCTTTTGAAGAATGCTTTTGTGCGAGGTTTTACGCGAATGCTAAACGGTTTCAATTTAGCCTTTTTGGATTTGAGTTCATCCTTGATTTCATCTTTGAATGGTATGAATTCACGTCCGATTTTGTGAAGTGATTCAAGGCGTTCCTTAAACATGTTTTCAAATTCCTCACTTGAAAGTTCGTTAGGGAATTTCAATTCAAATTCGCCAGGCTTGTATGATCCTCCGAATTTTTCGTTTCCAAATCTGAATTCTTTTGTATCTTTATCATCCATATGTAACTCTCCTAAAAGTTTACAATTTTCAAATTTGTGTACACAATTAATAATATAATTTCATAGTATATAAAGGTTTGTATTCATAACTGAAAAAAGTATACACTAAAGAAAAAAATGTAATGCTAAAATAAAAAAAGTATGCCTTAGTAAAAAAAGCAATTCAAAAATAAAAAAAGTATACAGCTAGTAAAGCTGCATTTCGTTTTCAAGAGCCTTTGCTTCCTGACGGTTTTTCTCATGCTCCTCAGCAGGAGACAAATCAAGCGGCCTTGTATAGAAAAGCTCCAAATCATTTACGACTTCACAGATTGACATATGAAGAAGCTCCTTTAGTGCAAGGGATTTCTGGATATCGGTCAAATCCTCCTGTGAATATACGCTGTCATGGTCCTTTTTATAGTCATCACGGATTTTTGCCTCATCCAATGAGACTTCCAAATCCTTTTTATCATACTTTTCATCACTTAAAACCAAAAAGTTGATGAGTGAATCCTTTTCTTCGGTGAAATCCTTATCCGGATTAGCAATGACGTTTCTAAAGTACATGTTTACTGACTGGAAAATGTCTCTTGATCCTCTTCCCTCAAGAAGATCTGATGAAATGATGTCGAAACCTGAGGATATGTAGTATTTGCCGTCCTCGGATTTGGTGCTGAATGTGAGCTCTATTTCCTCATCCCCAATAATCTGAATGAGAACAATGTCCTCTCCCTTTTCAAAGGTTTTGGCATTGAACTGTGAATCCTTTATCTTATAATCGCAAAAACCGGATTTAAGGGTCTTTTCAACCTCCTCAATCATGTCCGGTGATATTTCTGTAAAATTATCATCTAGCATAAAAACAATCTCTCCTTTGATAATATTATATAATCATTGACTAATGAACTTTTTCCTTTGGGTTTCGATGAATCTGTCGACTTCGATTTTGATTTCATCCAATGTTATTGCAGGCCTGTATTCGATAAGTGAATTAAGTGCAATCAGAACCCCAATCGCCTCGCCCACATATATATTGCTAAAGCTGATTGACTGGTAGGATATCCTGAAGTTGCCGTTTGCATGATTTTCTATAATGAAATTTGGATTTAGAAAGTTCACGTTCAGGTTTGAAATAAGCTCTGCACCTTCATTTAAATCCTCAAAGGTCAAATCCCCTTTATATCCGTCCAGAAAATCAAAGTGAATGTCATAGTCTGAGTCTTTAAAATACCTGTCGACGATGAGATATGCAACGAAAACCTCCATGTCTGATATCTGATATCTGATGCCGTTCAATACAAATTCCATTATAATCACTTTACAATAATGTCTGATGAGTGAGCGTCATTGTATGTATCATCACCCTTGTAATAGGATTTGATTTCATGAGACCCGTCGCTGAGAGTCAGGTTGATGCTGGCAGTACCATTGCCGTCCGTTTTCAATTTATACGTATTGTTTCCAAACTCGACGACGATGAACTTGTCCTTAAGCGGATTGTTGCCTGCATCCTTAAGCGCAACCCTATACTGATTTGATGAATCCAGATTTGAATCCGAAAGCATCACCAGCGTGGTGTCTGTTTTAGAATTGTGGTTTGATATGGCATATCCTGCGACAACTGCCAGAACAATGATTATCCCAGCTATTGCAATCCATTTTAAAGGAAAAGACCTTGGCTTTTGATTGTCCTTTGTGTAGCTGCCGCATTTAGGGCAGAAAAGAGAATCGTCAGCTATTGACTCACCACAATTACTGCATTTTCTTGACATATTTAATTAATATATATTTTAAGATAAAAAAGATTTTGGAACTGAAAAGTTACCAAATCCTTATATGCATATTGCCTCAATGTTGAATCATGATATACAGATGTTTGATATGTGGTCATATCCACAATGAGGAGTCAACAGGAACCCTTCTGGTGAATCTGGAGAAGTGTCCGGTATGCGGGCAGAAGATAGAAAACTTCGTTGAGGCCGCAAAAAGCGAAAGGCCTGAAAGCACAGATGACCTTGCATATCCCATGGAATATGCAAAGTCCGACAAAAACGTAAGGGCAATGGATCTTATTCATGAAATGGCGATGAGTGCAAAAAGCGTGATATCTGCAATGGGAACTGATTTGAATATGCCCGGCTGGGACGATATTCTTATTATGGGATGCCAGCTTAATCCCCAGCCTCTTGAGGGAGATGTCGATGTCAATACAAGAACCGTCATAGGAAAGAGTGCAAAAAAGCCGCTGGTTATTGAAACACCGATATATGTAACTCACATGTCCTTTGGAGCCCTTTCAAGGGAAATGAAGATTGCCCTTTCAAAGGCATCTTCTGTTGTAAAGACTGCCCAATGCAGCGGAGAGGGAGGAATCCTTGCTGAAGAAAAGGAAAACGCATACAGATACATATTTGAATATGTGCCGAACAGATACAGCTTAAGCGATGAGAATCTGAAGTCATGCGATGCAATTGAAATCAAAATAGGCCAGTCAACAAAGCCCGGCCTTGGAGGACAGCTTGAAGGAGTAAAGGTAACAGAAGAGATTGCAGGAATTAGAAATATTCCCGAAGGCAGGGACATCCATTCGCCTGCAACAATTCCCGGAATCAGCACAAAGGAGGATTTAAAGAATCTAGTTGATGAGCTGCGATTAAAATCTAAAGGAAGACCGATTGGACTGAAGCTTGCTGCCGGAAGAATAGAGGATGACCTTGAGCATGCAGTATATTCGGGCGCCGATTTTGTAACCCTTGACGGACGGGGAGGCTCAACCGGAGCAAGCCCTAAAATCATAAGGGATGCAACATCAGTTCCGACAGTCTATGCCCTTTCAAGAGCCAGAAGGTTTCTTGACTATAACGGATCTGACATGAGCCTGATAATTACCGGAGGACTTAGAATATCATCCGACTTTGCAAAGGCACTTGCCATGGGAGCTGATGCGGTTGCAATAGGAACTGCGGCACTTATGGCCGGCGCATGTCAGCAGTATAGAATATGTCAAAGCGGGCAGTGCCCTTTAGGCGTTGCAACGCAGGATGCGAATCTCAGAAAAAGACTTGATATTGAAAAAGCGGCAAAAAGGGTTGAAAACTTTTTGAATGTATCGACACAAGAGCTTAAGACCTTTGCAAGAATCACCGGACACAGGGATGTCCATGACCTGAATGTAAGTGACCTGAAAACACTAAATTCTGAAATTTCAGATTTCACAAATGTTGAACATGTCTGATAGCTGGTTTAATTAAATCCGGCCTTCATTATTTTAAATGTTTTGATAAAAAATAGAAGAAATATAAAAGAAAAATTAATTTAAAATTAATTATGATTGGAAAATATAGTTTTTCAAATCACTGATGCATATAGATTTCCATATATTTTTTGACTTTTTGAGGATTGCTTATCGATTCAGCGAATCCTGAAATGAGAACAATGCTAATTGCCTCAATGAAATCATTGTCTGTGAATCTGGATTCTATTTCCATATCCAGAGGCTCGTATTTCGGAGGGCTTGATATGTATGAATATTGCCTTTTGATTTCATCCCTTAAATCATCATCGATATATTCCTCAAGAATGTCTTTAATGTCATATGCGAAGGTGTTTGCAACAATAAGCGCATAGTCAATGTCATCCTTTGAATACTTGCCTGAAATCTCATCCAGCTTGTAGTTGAATGATGAATAGTCCTGATAGCCGTAAAGTGCAAATCTTCCCTCAACGGTATGTGCACAGAACTCATCCAAAAGATAGTTCAGGTCATTGTCCTCCAGAAGAATCTTCACGAAACTGGAAATCAGAGGAGTGTCGTTAGTTTCAAGCATCTTCATCAGTACCTCCTTAAGGATTCTCTCAAGCAGGCAATGTGAAAGCTCATGGATGATTGATGTTATAATCAGCGCATCCGGAAGCCTGTCGTCAATTTTTATTTTATCAAATGAATATAATCCAAGAAGCCTTCCGACGGACTTGTATTCAGTCTCGGCAAATGACTTTGAAAGAAGCAATACCCTGTCCTTTGCATCCATGGCGCCGATGTCAAGATTATACTCCTTTATCATACTTAAAAGATTGTACCTGTAGTCTGTTTTGATGGAGTCTATAATCTTCTTATAGTCAATAGGATTGAAGTATGAAGATACTATCTCTTCGATTGTATCATCGCTGAAAAGGACTTTTGGATTATTCAGATTTGAATTGTACTTATCTTGTCTGGGATAATCAATTTTGATGTCTTTGACTTTAACCGAAGGCTCCAGTGAAAGACTTTGGGAGTGAAAAACGCAGTCTTCGGCCTTATGAATGAATTTTTCAGATTCTTTAGATAAATCATCCAATTCTCTAAAGGATGGAGATTTGTCAAAAAATATTAATTCTTCAACAACCTGGGGATTTCTTTCATATTCACTGAATTCCACCTCATTTTCCCTGCTTGAGAGAAATGCATTGAAGTATGGAATCAGCTTATTGTATATTGTGATGAGATAGTCCAAATCGCTGTTGATGAGAAAATCGTTAAGCTCATCATATGAGTAGGATTTGGACAGTATTGAATAGGAGTCCTCATCAATTTCAAACCCGCCAAGATATTCATGGCCCAATATGTTTAGCAGCTTTTCTCTTACAAAAACTAAATCAGAGTACTGCTTGAAGCGTGGAATGAGTGAGAGCATGACTCTTGAATTCCTGCAGTCAAAGCGGTACTCCATGATGAGAGCTTCCTGGGTATCATCAAAGCTTTTGCTAATGATGTCAATCCATGGATATTCAGCCCAGTTTCCATTGCCGCATGAAGCCTTCGCGGTGAAATCCTCATTGTTCATATAAGAAAAAATCTCAACAGGAAGCTTTTCGCTAAAGTCAAGTGCGAAAGTGCTTTTGAAAAAATCCTTTCTTTTTTGTGAAGGATAGTTATCCAGAACATCTTTAAAGTAATCACTAATCAGCATATGTTACACTATATACAAAATTAACTTAATATTTTTATCTGAAATCTTCACCTGTTTGTTTTGCCTCATAATCTTCAAGCATTTTCATTGCATCACCGCTTTCTATCAAAGCGATTGCACCTTCAATATCGCTTTTTATATCACGAAGCTGATTGAGCTCAAATTCCCATTCGCTTTTTTCAGCAGAACGGATCCTTTCCCACCGATTTGCATCGCATTCGATTTCAAGATTCAGTTCTTTGATATATTCATCAGCAGCGAAATACGCTTCCTGAATATCTTTTCTAAGTTCTATTAAACGTTCATACTTTTCAATCAATGCGTCAATCTTTGCAACAACAAACCTGAAATGCTGATAGTCATAGTCCAGCTTTAATCCACGCTGTTCGATCAACAATAATATCAGGTCTTCTCTGGCTAATTTTTTATAATATGCTATTTCTTTTTCCATGTGAATATTTATTATATAAACTTATACTAATAGTTTGTATTTTATTTTGAGTTCAGATTAAAAAATGGAATTTGTTAAGGATTTGCTATAAGTTTGTTATTCGTGCCAATGATGTTAAAAAATGATTTAAAAGTAGCATAATATTAATATAAAATTCATTTGGGATAATGCGGTTGATTAAATGGGCTAAAATCATATTATGGGTTGATTAAAACTTTGTTAGTTGTGTGTTTGGAGTTCATCAAAAGTATGCTATGGCTTTGTTAAGAATATGTCATGAGTATGCTATGAGTTTGTTTCGAGTGTGTCAAGACTTCATCAATACTATGCTACAAGTTTGTTACAGGTGTGTCAAGAGTTCATCAAGAGTATGTTACAAGTTTGTTACGGGTGTGTCACGAGTGTGTTACGAGTATGCTACGAGTTTGTTACGGGTGTGTCACGAGTGTGTTACGAGTATGCTACGAGTTTGTTACGGGTGTGTTATGACTGCCTAATTTGTGAATAAAGATAAAATCCCAGATTGCATAGAGTGCATATGATTAATCATTTTAAAAAAAGATTGTGTTGTTAATCATCATCCAGGGCTTCAAGGCATATCTGGATGTTCTTTCTAATAGAGGGATCATCGGGCGCAAGACATTGAGCTTCCAAAAAGCAGTCAAGGGCATCCTCAAAATTGCCCTCCTGAGCGAATTCAACACCACAGTTGTTGAGAGTGACGGGTTGATTTTCAATTTCTTTTGCATTGGCTGCAATGCTTGCAGCCATCATTGGAAAAAAGCTAATGGTATCATTCCCTTTTATATAGTAATAAGCATTATTTTAGCTCTTCAGCAATTTCCATTCCCAAATCCGTCAGATGATAGTTTCTGTTTTTCCTGTCCTGTTCATTGGTACATACAACTACATCTTTTTCTTTTAATTCTCTCAATACCTTAGAGACATGATTGGGAAGGATATCTGAATCATAAGCTATTTGGGTTGGAATCATATCCCTTTTAGATAAGGATTTTACAACTTTCTTTCGATAAGTTGAAGTAATTACATAAGCATATATCTTTAAAGTTTCGTCATTCATCATTCAATATATTTATCATACAAATTAATAAATTTTTCTTGCACATGATTGCCTTTTGAACCACCCCATCCTATAGAGGATGGGGATTCCTGAATTATTTTCACTTAATAAGGTTAATTTAAGTATTTTATCAGGCCATCCCCGTTGAACCAGCGGTTTAGAATATTAATTGCTGCGTTTGTGTCCCTATCAAGTATTTTTCCGCATTTTGGACATTTCCAGTTGCGTGTTTTGACTTTTAACTCTTTGTTTATGTGTCCGCAGTGGTGGCATGTTCTGCTTGTGTTGTGTGGTTTTACGAATTGTACGCCGTCTGCTTCGGGTTTGTAGAGTTGGAATTTGTCTTTTAATCTTTTTATGAATCGCGATAGAGGAAATATCATGTTTTCCTCCCCTCCAATTAAAATCTTGATAGTAGAGTAGTTTTCTTCAAAGACTATTATATCATATTTTTTGACTAGATTGTAAGTTAATTTTTCAATGTAGTCATTTAATTGGTTTGTTCTTTTGTTGTACCATTTTTGTAGTCTTTTTTGTAGTTTTTTCCATCGCCTGCTCATGTTTCTGCATTGTGACATTAATTTGTTGATGTGTTTGATCATTTGGTTTTCATGATCAACATCAAAAAATTCCTTCTGCATTTCGCTTGTGACTAACCATCCATTTTTATTAGAATTAATATCACATCCAATGTATTTTTCAGTTAATTCTAGATGTTCTGGCGGATTAGTTTCTATGTTGAATGATGCATAGTGATTTAATCCATCAAAGTATACTGTTATGCTGTTGAATTTAGTGTATGGGTGGTTTAGTAAATCCAGATATTCTATGCTTGTGCTGAATGTTACTTTCCCATGTTTTCTTAATGTTAATGTGTTTTTTTCTACCGGTCTTTTATCTTTTCGCACAGTTTGTCTGAAGCTAGGTCGTGTTTTCTTTTTAGAATGATAAACTGGAGGATTATGCCTTTTGCTTTTATGACAATTTTTAAAACTTTTATGCAAATCATCACGTGCCTGCTGAAGACTGGTGGACTCTGTTTCCTTCAGGTATGGTAATTCTTTTTTAGTTTCTTTTAAGAATTGATTTAATTCTTTTTGAGTTGGAATTTCAGTTGAATCCTCACCATGTTTGGCTTTGTATTTGTTTAAAAGTTCATTATATGTTTTACGAGTACAACCATAGTTCTTTTTAAATTCTACTTCTTGTTCGGGAGTTACATGAAGTTTAACAACCAATCCTCGAATAAAATCACCCATAAATCCACGTCCTCTTCTCAGTTTACATTTATTGATTATTCTATAATCTAAAAAAAAGAAACTAAAAGAAAATTTTTTTTATCTTTTTGACTCTTTTTTTAAACCTACAATTAATATTGCACAACATATCCTTTGTAAATTAGTTATATATAAAAAAAGAGCAAGAGCATTTGGAAAGTAATCGTGCGACAAGCTAGGGTCTATTTCCCATTTAAATCAGTGAAATCTTATTTCAATCCCAGTTATGACGGGATTTTCCCCATTGAAACTCATAATCGAGTAATTGATTATGAGGTTGCATGATATTATGCATAAATAAGTATAAAGCATTCATTGTACTTATGTGCTAGGGAAAGAGTGAAAAAGGTTAACGTAAGTGAACAATTGTAAGCTTCGTAAATCAAGCCAATAGGTAGAATGCAACGTTAAACTTAATTTAACTACTATTGAATAGCAAATTCATAGAAATAATCAATGATTACGTGATTATTTAGTCATAACCTTACAGTAATTTGCCGGAGTATAGATTGAACCTTAATTCATTCGCTTCTGAAGTAGATCAACTTGGTAAGCCTCACAAGATCTCACAACTATCTGTGAGTAAGCGGATTGTAAATGAAGCCTAATTCCTTGGGAGGTAATGGATATCAGAGAAAGCAAAAGCCATTAACAGTCGAAAGACAATAGGAAATAGTGGGAATAATAACTATAATGGATACCACACCTTCGTGTGTGGCATGGATAACATGGCAGACTTCTGATTGGTGGAAAACGTGAATATAAAACGGAAAATAAGTAATTTATTCAAAGGATTAGTGATAAGATGAGATACGCTCAAAACAATGATGTTTATGAGTCCACAGCACAATACGCTACGGATTGGTCTTGTATCAATTGGTACAAGGTCGAGAAGTATATAGATAAGTTACAGAAACGGATATATCATGCCGAAAGCATAGGAGATTCAAGAAAAGTACGAGATTTACAAAGAATATTGGTGAGAAGTACATCTGCCATTTTAATGGCAGTTAAACGTGTTACACAAATTAATAAAGGTAAAAGAACACCTGGAATCGATGGAAAAGTCATCAAAACTGATAAACAACGTGGAGAATTAGTTGATAAACTCAAAACTAGGAATATATCTAAACATGTTCCTAAACCTGCGTATAGACATTATATTCGTAAGAAAAATGGTAAATTACGCCCTTTGGGAATTCCTACTGTTATTGATAGGGTTTATCAAGAAATTATTCGCATGGCATTGGAACCTCAAATGGAGGTCAATTTTGAACCCATCAGTTATGGGTTTAGGCCGAAAAGAGGAGTCCATGACGCCGTAGAACGAATATTTAACATTATCCACAACAATAAATTTTGTGAAGTATTTGAAGGTGATTTTAAAGATTGCTTCAATAATTTATCTCACGAGTTTATTTTAAGTAAAATTAGAGGTTTTCCATTGATTAAACTGGTAGAAAGGTACTTAAAAGCAGGATACGTTGATAATGGTGTGTTTAATAGGACCACGAGTGGTACTCCTCAAGGAGGATTACTTTCACCTTTACTGGCAAATATTGCTTTAACTGGACTTGAAGACTATTTAAACATCTCTTACAAGAAGAGAACTCAAATACGAAATGGTGAAACCAAAGAATTTTATGAAACTAAAGGAAAATATCGTGTTACTCGATATGCCGATGATTTCGTTATTTTCGCAAGAACTAAAGAAGACATCGAAAAAGTACCTAAAATTCTTGAAAACTACCTTTCCGAGAGAGGATTGGTACTTGCAGAAGATAAAACTAAAATTACACACATTTCTGAAGGATTTGATTTTCTAGGATTCAATTTCAGACAATATAAAACTAATAAAGGTTTAAAATGTTTGATTAAACCATCAAAAGATAGTATCAAAAATTTTAAAGCTAAAGTGTCTGAAAGAGTCAGATGGCATCACGGAGACAACGTGGACAGTCTGATAGACTCTTTAAACCCTTTAATAATTGGCACTGCCAATTATTGGAAACCTACTGTTGCTAAAAAGATATTTTCTGATATGGATTACTATATATGGAACAAAATATATAAGTTTTTGCGCCGTTTGCACCAAAATAAAGGTTGGAAATGGATTAAAAGAAAATATTTCCCAGAATACGATGATGGATATCATCGTGGAAAATGGGTACTAACTGGTCCTAAACAAGAGAATCATTTAATTAAAATGAGTTGGACTAAGATTAAGCGACATAAAATGATAACACACAATAATTCACCATATGACAAAAGTAAAGAGAACTACTTCATGAATCGATGAAATATCATGACTGAACTTTCGGATAAAGTTCTGCTTGAGCCGTATGTTTGGAAACGGACACGTACGGTTCTTAAGAGGGTGCGGACGAGCAATCGTCCAATCCTATCTAACAAATAACGTACTCAGAACAATTTTTCACACTCAAAACAATATTACAATCAACATAAAAAAAATGTATACTGAAAAAAAATAACATCCATAAAAACACAAAATAAAGAAATAAAAATGATAAAAGTTATTAAAAAAAGATAGTACACACAACAGTGCAATTCATCCACGACCTAAAGAGGTCATGGTATTCTTGCATTATAAAGATAAAAACATGCTATTTGATTTTTGCATCTAAATATGATAATAAAACATTAAAAATAAGTAAAAAATAAAAAAATTGCTGAGAACAATAATTTGAAATTATTGTTCCTCATTTAAAGGCATTTGGTTCGATGCCATGTATATTAATACAGTCTTCTTCCGTCACTGGTATATCCTGGCGTGTCAAGGGATATGTATCCGTTATCCTGAATATGCCAGCGCATGCCCGGACCATATTTGCGATAGATATAATTGCTCACTTCCTGATAACTGTACATTGGAGTGCCGTCGCTTTTATATGCATAAGCCTTTTTCTGCGGTTCCGGCTGCACGGTTTCAGTGTTAACAGACTCGACTGCCACATTGCTGGATGTATTGGATGCGTTATTGGTCTGGTTTTCGACCGGCTTAGGGGTTTCATTAACCTTTAAAAAAACCACAGTAGCACAGACAATGGCTATTGCAATAACGATAATTGCACCAATTATTATAATTTGCTTGTTTTCCATTTAACTACTCCCATTATTTTCTTCTTGAAATATATACTAATTTATATTATAAATATGATATAAAAATTGTGTTTAAATAAACATAAATTTTAAATTTGATTATTTTTATACCATACTCTGATACTTTTCAACTAATTCCGGACTTTGGGTATATTCATACATCGGGACTCCGTCTTGTGCCGCTCTTTCTCTTGCCACATATATTTTTTGCATTTCTTCCGGCATGCCTGATTGAGATTCTTTATTGGCTGATTGAGATGATTTTTCTGATGCTTTATTATTGCTGCCTGATTCTTGTACTGTCTCATTACTGACGGATTCAACAATTACAGTAGTATTGTTTGTAGTATTATTCACGACAGGTTTTTCGTTTTTTGCTCCCTGCAATCCAATAGTTAATCCTACTACTACACATACCAATACAACAATTGTAAATATTAATAGAATATATTTTGTATCCATTTTATTCCTCCACATATTTTTTTAATAAATCGTCAACATAACAAAATGACTGGGGAGCCCTGAAATTATCCAAATTCTGGTTTAATTGATATCAACAAATTTATTTTTCATCAACTTTTTAAATTATCTTCAAAAAGCTTTTCAACATCACCAATTCTTGAATATGTATCAGTAAGCATATCCAAAATTTCAATATTATCACTGTTTAGGATAATATCAGCCAAAAAGTCCAGTACAGGCTTTTCATAACCTTTGTTAAACAGGCCAATCATAATTGTATCCAACTTATGGAGGATAATGTAAAATGCATCATAGTCATAATTGTATATCTCTTCAAGATAATCAACCATTAATTTTGACAGCTTCAAAACCAAATCGAAGTGATTGGATTTGATTAAAAAAGGAATATCCTCTTCAGTGAATCTGATGATATTGACAGGCTTTGAAAAGGAATTTTTAAGCTTTTCAATATAAAAATTCTCATCAATATCCAAATCAGCAAATATCCTAAAGCGGTTTAGGAGGCCATTGTCATTTTCAAACTCTTCAATTAGAAAGTTCTGCAAGTCATTCAGTGAGACATTGTAAACCAAATCCCTGATATTATTGTCTTTTGAAAAAATTTCCGGATGATTGTCCATATAATATAAAACGGCAGCCAGATGCTTGCAGTTATCCTCATAAGGACAGCTGCAATACATGGAAGTGATATTATCATCCTTGAGCGAAATTCTCACATCATATGATGCCCGGCCCGTGACATTAGCTTCAACGGCATTTTTGGATGCGTTTAAAATTTCAACTGCATTCATCTGATAGTAATCATAACCTCTTTCAAGTATTATGTTTTTGAAATATAACTCCCAATCCATTTAAATCACCTTTTTTTGATTTTTCCATTAGATAAATGGCTTTGTTGATTTCACCTGGTGCTTATGTTAATACATATATCCCCAATAGCTCTCACCGGTATTCGGGTCATACATTCTCTTATATGAATGTCCGTCTTCACCTTTTTTGGTAGGCTGTGAGTGAGTGTATGCCCAGCTGTCGCCGCTTTGCTGAGACTGGTCCCATCTTTTAACATAATCTTCTGAGTTGTATGCGGGATTACTTCCTGATTGGGATGATGAGGATTTCTGGGCCGAAGAAGAGGACTGCTGGGCAGAATCTTCTGTAGCATTTGATGAAGTCACATTTGTAACATTCAAAACCACTGTAGTAGTGTTATTGACAGCAGCATCGTTATTTTTATTCACATTATTCAGTGATAGGGCAGCAAAAATTCCCAAAGCTATTACGATGACTGCTATAACTATAACTAAAACAAGTTTCCTATCCATATTATCAGCCTAAATACTCCTGGGAGATATAATTTCCTGATTCATCATAACGGGTTACCATGGCAGTATTTGAATCATAGTCAATATATTTTTCACCAAATATTCCAATGTTTAAAAGTTCTATACCTGAATTTCCATAAATGTCCATTATATTTTTTATATAGTTATCATGCTGTGGACTCCATACCCAATCAGTATGGGAAAATTCATAATTAATAGGACCTTTAATTGTATAATACAATGGATTTTGAATTACAATTAGCCTTTTTGATATCTTCAGTCCGTTGAATTCAGCGGTGATTATATATTCTCCGGGATTTAAATTGATGTTTAAACGGGCAACTCCACCTTCAGATGTGTATCTGTCATAGAAAACACCGTTGATATTGAAAGTAACCTTCGCACCGTCATGAATCGGATTTCCATAACCGTCAAGAGCCACTACACGAAATGCCCCTTCACGATAAATCATCTTATGCTGATAAGGGTCATATGGTATATTTTCATGGTATTCGCTGTACTCATATAATGTAGAAATTACTGTGACAGTATTTGAAGTTCTGTATCCGTTATATTCGGCAGTTATGATATATGTTCCAGGATTCAGATTAATATTAAGCTTGACATGACCGGTATTGTCAGTGTAGCGCGTATAGAAAACACCATTTATGTTGAATGTCACCGCTTCACCGGAACTTGCTGAATTGCCGTTGGAATTCAGAATCCTTGCACGATACTGGGAATCATTCTTATAAAACTTTGTCAAATCATGGTTGTCTACAATATTCGGCAGAATGTCTATTGATGAAATTTTATACTCACCGGTTGCAGGATTTGAAGCCTTTATCTCATAATGGCCGGGCATCAGATTAATGTTCATCCTTACAAAACCGTCATTGTTGGTAACTCTTGAATATAAAACACCATTAACCTCCAGATTAACTCTCTGGTTAACTAATGGTTCTCCAAAATTATCATACATTGTTGCTTCGTAGGCTTCAGGACCCAGGACAATTTTCGTAACGTCAAAAGCATCAATTGAGGGAACATAACCTGTAGGTTCGCCAATCACTTCACTTGTCTCATTTGTTATTTCGCCTGCACTGACTGCATTGATTGAAAAAACAGCAATGCAAAACAGTATTAAAATCAGTTTCTTGTTCATAATATTATATTGTGTTTAAATTATATATTAAATTTGATATTTAGACATGTATCTTTCAAGTTTTTGAGGATTGTTTAAAGACTCGCTGATGCCTGAAGTCAAAAGAATGCCGATTGCTTCAACAAAATAATCACCATCCAATCGGGATTCAATTTCCAACTCCAACTGTTCATATTGGGGCTGTTCCTTTAACTTTAAGAATTCCTCCTTTATGTCTTCTCTTAAATCCTCATCAATGAAATCTTCCATGATGTTTTTAATGTCTTGTGCAAAGGTATTTGCAAGGATTAATGTATATTCAATATCTTCATTTGAATAAAGATCAGCTATCTGGCCGAGTTTATAATTAAATGAGGAGTAATCCTGAAATCCGTAGAGTGCAAATCTTCCCTCAACACTATGGGCACAGTATTCATCCAAAAGATAGTTCAGGTCATTGTCCTCCAGAAGTATTTTTACATAAGCTGATATTAATGGAGTGTCGTTTGAACTGATTATTTTCATCATTATTTCCTTTAGTATTTTTTCTAAAAGAAAATGGGACAGCTCATGTATGATTGATGTGATAATTAATGGGGAAGGAAGTCTGTCATCTATTCTTATCATGTTGAAAGAGTATGATCCGAGAAGTCTTCCGACTGATTTATATTCTGTATCTGTAAATGATTTTGCATAAATCAAAACTTTATCTCTTGTTTTTAGTTTGTTAAAATTTAAATCATATTCATTTAAAATGTTGTTTAAGTTATATTTTGAGTTATTTATGATTTTAAAGAGGATTTCTTTATAATCGGTAATTGAAACATTGCATTTTATAATTTTTTCTATGTTTTTGTCTGTAAAAAATTCTTTGGGATTTGTTATGTCATTGGGATAACTGATTTCTTTTATGTAATTAATGTGAATATCTCTGATTTCTTTTTTGGATGTGTGAGTTTGACTTTTTGCTGATTCTTCTTTTATTGATGAATTAAGTAAACTGGACAGTTTCATGTAGACTGGAATGATAAAATCCAAATCGCTTTTCAGTTCAATATCATTTATTTGATTATAACTATAATTTTTAGATATTATTTTGTTGGAACTGTTATTTTTATCAATGCAAAAATCATTTAAATTAGTGTCATTTAGCGAATCTGTTAAAAAATTTTTAAGTGAGACATATTCATTCATATCTTTCAGTCTTAAAATAACAGATAATGATAAAATGGATTTTTCAGTATCAAAATTATACTGAAGAATTAGTGCTTCCTGTGAAGAATCAAAAGAATTATGGATAATGGTAATCCATGGAGTGTTTGGCCATGAATTAACACCGCAAGCTCCTTTTACTGTGAAATTATCATTTAAAAATTTCATAATTTCTTTAGGCAAATCATTTCTGATTTTATTAACTAAATCATTGTTTTTAAAAGGTTTAGTCTTTTCTTTTTCAAAATTATCCAGAATTTCTTTAAAATAAATATCCAACATAGCTATTTAAATATTTGAATTGAGGAGTTAATAAAAGTATTTAGAAAAATATAATAACATTATAAACACAAAATATAAATAATGTGATAATGATGAGTGAAATTGTTACACAGGATTTATTTGCAACAGTAGTAGGACTAAAAAACTATAAAGGAAACCAAGTATTCAAACTCGGATCAATAGTAAAACTGATAAAGGAACCTGACAATGACTTTGATACAGAAGCAATAAAATGCGAACTGAACTATTCGGAAAAACAGGTTATCTTGCAAACAGCACAACAACTGTAATAAAAGGAACAATGAGTGCAGGAAGAATATATGATAAAATAGCTGATGTAAGTTTTGCTGAAGTAAAGTTTATTGCAAACGATTCAGTAATAGCTAAAGTACTTACTCAAGAAGAAATCGAAGAACTGCTTAAAGCACATGAAAATGATGAATTCTTTAATCTGGATGATGAATAAACACCATTTTTAACTGTCACCACCATTACTTTTTTTATATGATCTTTTTTTAGTAGAATACATTTGAAATCATAGTAATCTAAATAGATAAAACTTTACAATCCTTATTTTAATAGAATAATCTTTGCAATTTCATATCCGATAGAAGATATGGTGCTTTTGGTGAAGTCACAATCCTTGTTTTAATAGAATAATCTTTGCAATCAAAGGATTAGAACTGGAAATAAACAACATGAATGAGTCACAATCCTTGTTTTAATAGAATAATCTTTGCAATATGATGAATATATCGATTTAATCGATGAAGTTATATGTCACAATCCTTGTTTTAATAGAATAATCTTTGCAATAATGAAACTCCAATGGATGCAACACAATTGTATGAGTCACAATCCTTGTTTTAATAGAATAATCTTTGCAATGAATTAAAAGCTGCATGGAAAAGAAATCCAGATGGAGGTCACAATCCTTGTTTTAATAGAATAATCTTTGCAATGGGACTTCGCATATTCAGCTGAGGAACCCGGAAAAGAGTCACAATCCTTGTTTTAATAGAATACTCTTTGCAATAGGGTGTCAAATTCTTTCAAAATACCCAATAACTTGCAAAGAATTGTTTGACATAGGGTACTTTTTCGCAGATTAAAAATATTAAGTACCATATATAAAGATATGCGCACATGATATAAATAATTATTGCATTCTAATAACACCAAATAAATCAAAAAAAGAAAATTTAAATAAAATAAAAATCTTATTTATAAAAATAAATAGTATTATCGATTTATTTTAAAAATATCCAATTTTAAAATGAATAATTATTTTAACAAATTTTAAAAAATATTAGAAAAATTAAAAAAATTAGGTGATTTGCGAAATTCACCATCTTAAATAAAATGTTTTATATTCCTTTAAATATAATAAATAATCTACAATATTTTTTGATTCAATAGATATTAAATCTACATAAGTAGTTTTAATTCCATTAAAGTTATTTCATTATTGAGTTTATCAAGTATTGTTTTGATGAGTAATTTTCTGCATGATTCATGAATATAAATCTTACCTTCTTTAAGTTCAAAATCATCTTTTTCAATCTGATTTTTATTAATTAGTTTAAGAACTGATTTATCAACCACTTGCTGTCTGAACTCTTCCATCAAATCAAATACCAGACTTTTTCTTGCATACCTGTCTGAGTGTAAAAAACCTGCATATGGATCAAGACCTGATGTATGAAGTGATTTTAAAACTTCACTTGCAAGAATAGCATATGAATAATTCAACATTGCATTAACAGGATCAAATGCACCACGACCACTTCTTTTTAAAAAATTATACTCTTCATCAATTAAATATCTAAATCCAATCCAATATTCATGTGATGCTATTCATTCTATTCGAAAAAATATCTGTGAATTTTTATTATTTTGTTAGATAAATAAACTAAACCTTAAAAAATAAAACTGATAAAAGAACTTGACAATAACTTTGATACAGAAGCAATAAAATGCGAACTGAACTATATCGGAAAAACAGGTTTATCTTGCAAACAGCACAACAACAGTGATAAAAGGCACAATGAGTGCGGGAAGAATATATGATAAAATAGATGATGTAAGCTTTGCTGAAGTAAAGTTTATTGCAAACGATTCAGTAATAGCTAAAGTGCTTACTCAAGAAGAAATAGAAGAACTGCTTAAAGCACATGAAAACGATGAATTTAATCTGGAAGATGAATAAACACTATTTTTAACTGTCACCACCATTACTTTTTTATAAAATCCTTGTTTTAATGGAATTTTTTGTAATTAAGACCATATAACCCAAATCAAAACAAAATTTTAGTTGCAATCCTTGTTTTAATAGAATACTCTTTGCAATTAGATTTTCAGCATTAAAAGAACACTATCCAAATGCGTCACAATCCTTGTTTTAATAGAATACTCTTTGCAATGGGTAAATATGCACCACAAGACTTCGCATTCCAATGGTCACAATCCTTGTTTTAATAGAATACTCTTTGCAATAGGAGTCTGTTCTTTTTAATTTTTTAGGAGAGATAATGTCACAATCCTTGTTTTAATAGAATACTCTTTGCAATAGGAGTCTGTTCTTTTTAATTTTTTAGGAGAGATAATGTCACAATCCTTGTTTTAATAGAATAATCTTTGCAATAAAACATTGGATTATCAAAACTAATCCAATGTGGATGTCACAATCCTTGTTTTAATAGAATAATCTTTGCAATAATAGAAATCTTTGCAAACAAGGAAGGAGTAAAAATGTCACAATCCTTGTTTTAATAGAATAATCTTTGCAATAGTTCAAACCCCTCAAGAGTTAGAAAGGGCAAAAATGTCACAATCCTTGTTTTAATAGAATAATCTTTGCAATAAATTAGCTCCAGTAAATTATTGCGAAATAAATGAGTCACAATCCTTGTTTTAATAGAATAATCTTTGCAATATGAAAGAACTTAAAAGATATTTCCCTGAGCTAAAGTCACAATCCTTGTTTTAATAGAATAATCTTTGCAATAGAAGATGGCAAATTGGCTTTTAATGATGTATATACGTCACAATCCTTGTTTTAATAGAATAATCTTTGCAATGTCATACTCTCCAAATAGACGGGAAGATGAGTACCCGTCACAATCCTTGTTTTAATAGAATAATCTTTGCAATAGGGTGTCAAATTCTTTCAAAATACCCAATAACTTGCAAAGATTTGTTTGACATATGATACTTTTTCGCAGATTAAAAATATTAAGTACCATATATAAAGATATGCGCACATAATATAAATAGTTATTGCATTATAATACTCGTAAATAAATCAAATAAAGAAAATTTAAATAATATAAATGTGTTATTTATAAAAATAAATAATATTAATGATTTATTTTAAAAATATCTAATTTTTAATGAATTATTATTTTCAAGTAATTTTAAAAAATATTAGAATAATTAAAAAAATGGGGTAATCTGCGAAATTCACCATCTTAAATAAAATGTTTTATATTTCTTTAAATATAATAAATAATCTACAATATTTTTTGATTCTATAAATATTAAATTTACATAAGTAGTTTTAATTCCATTAAAAGTTATTTTATTATTGAGTTTATCTAGTATTGTTTTGATGAGTAATTTTCTACATGATTCATGAATATAAATCTTACCTTCTTTAAGTTCAAAATCATCTTTTTCAATCTGATTTTTATTAATTAGTTTAAGAACTGATTTATCAACAACTTGCTGTCTAAACTCTTCCATCAAATCAAAAACCAAACTTTTTCTAGCATATCTGTCTGAGTGTAAAAAACCTGCATACGGATTAAGACCCGATATATGAAGAGATTTTAAAACTTCACTTGCAAGAATTGCATAAGAATAGTTTAACATTGCATTAACAGGATCAAATGCACCACGACCACTTCTTTTTAAAAAATTATACTCTTCATCAATTAAATATCTAAATCCAATCCAATATTCATGTGATGCCATTCCTTCAATGCCAAATATGTCCTGTCTGATTTTTTCAGAAGGTTTGCTTTGAATGTTATCTAATGCTTTTAAAAGATTATTTAATTTTTTTCTTTGTTTAATAATAAAATCAACTCCACCACGAGATTTTGATAAAGTACTTAGAGTTGACCTTTGATTTTTAATTTTTGATTCGATGAATTTTTTAGCTAAATAACCACTTCTTTCATCATTTAAGGCATAATATTGCTGTTTTCGTATTTCAACATTATTATGTTCCATTGAAGATAAACGGTACTTTATATTTCCTCTCCAGTCAATAGCTATTACATCAACATCATTATCAGACAATAATTCTATTGCATCAAATGTGATTGCACCTTTTCCATTGATGATAATTTGGTTTAGGTCTTTTGGAAGAAAATAATCAAGTTCATCCCCATTTTCACGAATTACAATCTGATTGTCTCTTTTGGTTATTGATTTTCCAAATCCGTCAATTATTAGCCTCATAAAAATCTATACTTCAAATCACTTTCTGGAATATAAACCTCACCATCATATAAAATGGATTCTTTGCAGCTTTTACAAAGTGGAAATATTATGATACTGTCTTTATCTGATGATAAAAATGATGCTGTTTCTTCAGCCAAATCTAGTCTGTCTTTCGGTGATAGATTTCCTGCAAAAACGGACTTTTGAATTCTATATAATCCATATGACTGAAGTTTTTTAATAAAATAACTTCTTGTCGTATTGTCAGATATATCATAGGTTACTATTGTCAACATTAATCATCAATGATTTTTTTTACACATCCAAAACCCTGAGATACTCCCTTTCCAAGTCCGAAGTAATCTGGGATATCATAATGTATCTTGAATTCACCCATAAAAGCAGTCATATATACAGATTTGTATTGAACCAGTTTAGGTTCAAAATGAGTTTTTGCATATAATTTCTTATTTACAATTATCCCCAATCCTTTTGACATTGACAATAAGTTTCCCACCAATATTTTATTAATTAATTCTTTTTTTTCTTTCCATGTCTTTAAAGCCATATATTTTGGATAATTTTTAGTATTCAATCCCAGCCATGGTGTAACAAATTTATAATGCATTTCCTCAGAACTAGGTTTAATATCTGCTTTTCTTTCAAATATTATCTTTTCTTTAACATAATATCTTTTGTCTAAATCAAAATAATCAATTTCTGATGAAATTTTTTTAAGAATGTTGGCTCCTTTCCCAATACCTAAAATATGGATGTTATTATCAATTATTTTATATTGAACTAACGGATAGGTAAATAAAAACTTATCATTATTATAATGATTATGTAAAAGACCATATTCACTAAATTTATTTCCAACAAAACCTCTTACTTTTGAAGCATCCACCGACATATCTTCATTAACATCAAATACAATATTTACAACATTATACCTCATCATCATCACATAATTCTAATTTTATCCAACCCATAGATATGTCTTCATTCTTATTTTTATCAATTATTATTCTGGAAATAGGAAAATCATCTTTTGATATTTTTTTATCTTTTTTCTCATCTGATTTATTATTCTCTTTTTCCAAATCCTCTAAAATAATTTTTTTAATATCATTATACAAATTACTATTAGAATTTTTAACCTTTAAAGCCAAAGATGTAGCTAATAATCCTGATCCATATCCTATTTTTAAAACCGGTGATTTTTCATCATTTTTATTTTTTAAATTTCCATAAAATTTCTTTAATTTAGGAAGATTATATTTTTCACAAAATTTAATTTCATGCTCAATTAAATCATTGGAAAAATCATGAATTGCTTTGAGTATCTTATCCATTTTCAACATTTCAATTTTTTTATCATCAAAATTTAATAAATCATAAGTTTTTTCATCATAATTCATTGTAATTGAAAAAGACAATAAATCTTTTGTTAAAGAAATGGATTCTAAATAAATAGGAATTCCTTTTTTAAAGTTAGGTTTAGGTCCAGATTTATCTTTTGAATTTTTTTTCTTGTCTAATGAATATCTTGGTCTAGCTCTTGAAGCTTTATATACTTTTAAATTTTCAGTAGTGCTTGAATCAGAAATTTTTAAAAACTTTAAAATATCCTTTTTTGCATCATCATCCAATTGGAAATATGAATTGACAAGAGACTTATTTATTTCACCATTTACAACTACTTTATTAATGTCTGCATCATTAAAATATTTATAAAGTAATGCAGTTCTAATTGCACCTTTAATAGATGAACCAGGAATATATGATTCATTGAAAACCTTAATATTTTCATTAATCTTATTGTCTTCGTTAAAATCATCAGAACCATTAAGAGTAAAACTATATCTAATACAATCTTCTCTAACTTTATCAAAAACTGCTTTGTTCTCACATAAATCTTCAATGAATTTATTTTGTTTCTCTTCATTGTCTAATGATTTGAAATATTTTAATAAATTTATTCTATTATATTTACTTTTTACTTTAATAAGTTCTGAAACTAAATATTCTTCCCCAGAACCTATATGGACAGGCGTGATTGTTCGTATATTAAAATTATATTTTTCAGAAATCTTCATTCAATCACCTTGTTTATATTTTAATGGAAAAGCATAACCATATTCAAATGCCTTTGTTCCTACTGGAACAAATGAACCATAAATTTCATTATAATTATTAAAAGTGGAGCCCTCCATAAAAAATCTAACTTGTTTTCTTACTTCACCATTTTTATCCCTGCTTCTTTTAAATCCCAATTCATAACATGATTCATTGTCAATGTTTTTTATTTCATCAATTTCAGGAATAAATCTGGAAAGTGTTAAAAAACGGTTTCCTTTTTTACAAATATTTAAATCAGAAATGTTTAAATCTTCAATTCTATAATCAAAATGACCACTTCCTGTTGATATATTACTACCAAAACCACGGTCTTTAAGGAATCTTAATGCTGATTCAACAACTTTTTTATAGTTATCTTCGAAAAATTCTATAAAAAAGAACAATTCCATATTTTCACTATATCTTAATCCTTCACTATAAAATATATCTGTTTTGTTGTTTAATCTATGAACAGCATTATTTGGTCTAATTGTATTTTTAACTTTAAATATTTCATATGATTCCTTAGGCATTAAGAATTTATCATCCATTTGAACATAATCCGAATAATTATTTAATATATCTGACTCTGTAATTTCACCATTAATGCAACTGAAAAATATGCTTTCTTCCAAATATTCAACTTTTTTAAATTTTTTTAAAAAATCTGTATTGAAAGATTTTAGTTCACTGTTCAGAATAATTTTAGGAAAAAATCGTTTAATACCCGCATTTGTTTCGACACATGGAAAAGCTGATGAAAACAAAAATGGAGGATTTTCATTAAATTTATCAATTAATTCTTTTAAAAACTCTTCATCATAAATTTCACTAATAGCCGATAAGATTGCACCAAACAATCTATCAGAATGTAATTTAGGAAAAGTTGATAATGGTTTGATATAAACTAACATTATTTTATCCCTCAATTATAAAAGTAAATCAATGTTTAAAGTTTCAAATGACACATCTTTAAATAATGGATCTTTTTCTTCACCAGTTAAGTAAAATGACCTATCTCTTTCAGTAATATAAATATGATTAAATGAAATTTGACCAGAACCTCTACTTCCAGAACCTCCCAAATAATCATTTTGAAGAAGATACATTGATAATAAAAGTTTTTTAATTATTCTATTTACATCCTCATCTTCATCATATACCGAAATAATTATTTCAAAATTAAATTCAGACCCTTTAGGTACTCTTTCAATATTTCTAGGGACTGCTTTTGATGTAATTCTATTAATAGTATTTTCCCATTTTAATTCAACACCTTTCAACAGTTGATCATTGTCTTTCCACATTTCAATAGTATCATCCGTTGGGTGTGCATCACGAACTAATAATCTTGTTTTAAAATTTATTCTGGATGATTCATCTTTAATATTTTCAGGAGTGGTTCCAAATAATTTTACTGCATCACAATCAATACAAGTTGAAACGATAACATCATTGTCTTCTTTAGCATTGTTGATAATGCTTTGACAAGATTCTGGATCACTTAATTCAAAGAGTGAACGTAGTTTTCCTTTAATTGAAGAACCTGGAATATATGGAAAACCAGTAATACTGTCTCTAACAATAGGACTATCACTTCCCCCAATTTCTACTGTATCACTAGAATCACCTATATGAAGACCCGTTTCACAAGTAATTATCCCTTTAATTATAATATTTTTTCTAAACATGTTTATTCCCCCAAATAGTTATGATAAGCCACAATAGATTCAAATAACTGAACAAAACGTTCAAAATTTTTTTCTTTTATTTCATCATCAGTTCCTTGATTAATTTTTTCAATGCAAAATTCCATAAAATTATAAAATCCATAAGATATTTTTTCCTGTGCTAACTTAGATGCTAATCTAGGTTTTAATAAAAGCAATTGAGGTTTGATTTCACTCCATTCATTAGAATATCTATCAATTTTTTTAATATGCGCATAATAATTTCTTAATTGAGTGTGTGATACATCTTCGATAAATGCCTCGGCTAATTCATAAGCCAAACCATTATCATCTGTAATTTCATCTATGGTAATTTTATAAAAATCTTTATTCTCATTTCTAATTTTAAATTCATCAACTTTCGGTGAAGAAATATTTTTATTTTTCTTGTTTTTAGAGTTATTATCTCTAGCCATAATATCACCTTAATCTTAAACTGCTCCATGAAACCGGAACTCTAATCCATGGCATAAATTCTAATAATTCATCTTTCAATTCTTCTTTTAGTTGTTTGTTTTTTATAATTCTTAATTTATAATATAAACTAGGAACATATGCTTTTTTAGAAAATTTAGATATATTGTATTCCTCCCAAGATTCAGCACTATATTCATTAAGTTCACCAATGTCTGTTTTATGTTCCCACATATGCAATAAAGAATAGACAAAACCCGCTGAAAGTTTGCCCGATTCTCTTAACTCCTCTAATTTTTTTGAAAAATCAAAAATTTTATCAAAACCTGGGTAAACTTCACCATCAGTATGCCAAGCCAATACCTGATTAAATACAGTTATTTTATTCCTACCACATTCTTTTGATTTTTCCAAATCATTATCTGCCATTATTGCAGCTTTTCCTATAGGGAATTTTGAACTATAAATTTTAATTCCAGCTGAAATATTTATTGAGTCATTATTGCATGTCCATTTTTTAAATTTATCTCTAAATAATTGTGCAAATTCAATAATATCATCATATGGTCCAACAACAAGTAAATCATCACCGCCAGAATAATTTATATAAATAGTTGAAATTCCATTTGATTTACTTGAAATATCAGATCTATTTTTTGGTTTGAAAATATCATATGATTTATTGTCATTTTCAAAAGTTATTTTTCCAACATGATTGTAATTATTTGAATCATCACAATCAGTATAAACCTTAAATTCATTGACTATATTATTTATTAAACCTGAAAAGAATAAATCCATATTGAAGCTTAAAGATGAACTTTTAGATATGTTAATTGATTTATCAAATCCCTGTGAGAATATTTTTCCCAAATTATCAACATCCATCTTTAAAACACCAAGTTTTTTTGAGCCTTTACTGCATTGAGCTAAATGTTCAAAATATAGAATATTATCATTAATTGAAGGCACATTATTTCCAAGGAATTTAAAATCAAATGAAACATTATTATTTTCAGTGTTTGCATACTCCAAAAATTCCGTGTTATTCAACTTGTAAACATAAAATTTAACATCAGAGTTTTTATCCAATATTTTGGATATATCTTTCTTAGAGAAAATAAAACCAATTTCTAAATCAGAATTATAAAAACTTGATTCAGGTAATTTTTTACCAGAATATTTAATTAGATATTTGGCATTAGCAACATCACGTCCTAAATTAACATGACTTTCACAAGTATCACAAAAACTCTCGTTAGTTGTTTGATTCCCACAAACATGACATAAATCCTTTACTTTACAGGTTTTAGAAGATAAACTAAACAATTCCTCCAATTTGCCTTGGAATTTATGCTTTTTATTTTCAGATAATTTAGCATTCAATAAAGATAAAATATCATTAAAGTTATTTAAATCTTCATTTGATGCATCAACAGATTCAATAGCAAGATATAATTCAGCATTAAATTCATTAATGAAAAATCTATTTATATCATCATTTATTCTTTTGATACATTCATCAGTTTGATTAGTATTTGGCGCAATTATAGTAAATCTTCCACCACCACAGAATAAAATGTTAGTTGAATCTAAATCTAATGAATGAATAATATTTGAAGTAATAGCTTCAGATAATAAAGTTAAATAAAGTGATCTACCTCTTAAACGTTTACTCATATCTTTTTGAGCATCTTTTGGTGAAGAAACCCTATAAATAAAATTTTGTATCCCTGAAATATCTCCATTTATTATGGTGTATATATTTTTTTCATCATTATCTTCTAAATTAAACAAATAATTACAATTAGCCAATGCAACAGATGTCTTGATATCATCATATAAAGAAACATCATCTTCATCCAAATAAGTTAGAGAAGGTATTGCATAAGTATACTTTTTAACAATAGCTAAAACTGTTTCAAATTCATAAAAATTTGGAATAGATTCAAACTCATTTTTAAATTTTTTCCATAAAGAGTTATAATCTAATTCAGTATTATTTGGTGTAGGATAAATTTCTTCAGACAAGTCCAATTCTTTTAATGGAACAAACATTTCAGAATATGAACTTTTTTTTAGAATATCAATATTTGAAAAAATAGAAGTTAATTGTTTATTCGAGGTTTTTGATTCATCAATACGATTATCTGAATTTGGACGGTAATTAGCGTTTTGAAGTATCCAAAGCATATTATCGTCAATATTATTTAGATGATGATTAAGCACTAAATTTTCAATTTGACTATTATAATAATCTTTTACAAAATCAGCAGACCATTTATTATGTGTACCATAAATTTTATCATCATCTAACTTTTCATATTTAGAATCATATGAAATACTGGGCTCATTTGAATAAGCTCTTTGATAAAATTTACCAATATCCTTAAATAGTGCTGCAAATTTTAAGTTAAGGTATTCTCCCATTTAATGACACCTCCTAAAATCTTATTAATACTTTGTGTATAAATGTATTTAAAATTATCTAAATAATAGGGAATTGGGTTTGATTTAAATACTTATCCAAATCATTAAATAAAATATTTGCCGCTTCCAATACTAATTGTTCAAATTTCAAATAATCATCCTTTGTTTGAAAACTCAAACCATGAGCTAAAATGGATTTATTACGATGGCTTGAACACTCTAAAATTTCATTAGCATTTTCAGCATAAAAAATACCCAAATCATCATCCAGATTTAAAAGCAAATCATAATCTTTTATTAAGCCAATTTTAACATCATCATTTAAATCAGATCTGCATGAATCTAAAGTATTTAAATAATCATCAGTTAATCCGTATTTTTTAAGAGATTCCAAATCCACTTTTGAAGTAATAATGTCATATTTATTTTTAAGTCTAATTTGAGCTACCAATTCAAAAGAACGGTATAACCTTGCAATTGCATCATCATATTTTCCTTCATCAAATCTTCTTTTAGCGTTATTTAAAAGACTTGCTAAAATACATTGGCATCGAAGTTTATGATTTTTATCCACAATTGTTTGCAATGCCATTCTATTCTGTGATAACTGAACTTTTAGCTCCGGAAATTTTGAAATAACCTTATTTTGAAATTCAATAGTGAACAATTTAAAAGCAGCTTCATAATTAATGTTATCAAAATTATAATATATATCAAATAATCCTTCATATACTTCTTTATCATCTGATTCAACTATTTCATTTAACAGTAATTTTCCTGCTTCAAAACGATTTGAATTGAATAATTCTTTAATTTTTACTAACTGCAATTCATCATATACTGGATAAATATTTTGTGTGCGAATTGTTTCAGTTCCAGAACTTACAGTACCTTTATCACGTTTACCTACAACAGAAACCAATTTTTTATGACATACCATTGAAGTGAATGCTGCTGCAACAGACATTGTTTTAGTACCTGAAGTATAATCAATGATAACGTTTTCATCATTAAATTCTTCTGTTTTTACTTTAATTGCATTGAAATAATCTTTAAAGTTATCAACCTCTTCTATATGAATAAAATCAAACCCATTATAGTCTTCATTTAATTCATCTTCAATAAATGAAATTGTTTGTCTAGATTCATCAGATCCAAAGAATATTATTTTTTTGGGATTGTGATGTTCAATTGAAGACATAAGTCCATGAGCCAAACTCTTTTTATGTTCATCACCGCCAACACCTGTTCCAACAGTCATTAACAAAACAGTTTTTTTACGAGCCATATTTAATTCCTCCTTAATAATTATTTTAAGCCTTATTAACTAACTTCATTAAATATTTTTTCATTCAAACTTTGGAAATTTTGTTTTTTCAAGATATATTTCAAAATCATCACAGAACAAATCAATAAATTCGAACACCAAATCATGAAATTTATCATAATTATTTTTAGTTTGTGGATTAATGCCATGTGCTAAAATAGAATGATTTCTAGTGTCCAATATCTTTCGAATATGGCTAATATGATTCATATAATACTTACCCAAAGGGTCATTCAGTTGATTTAATAATCTGTAATCTCTTTCTAAAGATAATTTAATTTTCCCTTTCATTCTTTTATATTTGTCCATATGTTTTTTTGGAATAGAATAATTTTCAAGAATTTTAATATCGACATCCGATGAATCAATTTCATATTCATTTTTCAATTTGCTTTGAGCTATAAATTCAAAAGAGTTATATAATCTGGCTATTGCATCATCATATTTTTTCTCTTCAGCACGTCTTTTCGCATTATTAATGATACTGGCCAATATATATAAATCTTTAATTGTTTTTTCACAGGATTTATTTCCCAAAATTATATCTAAGGAATCTTTATTAAGTTCTAATTGACCTGAAAATTTAGGAAAATTAATTTTAAATAATTGATAATCAAAATTATTAAATGCTTCTTTGAAATTCACTATATCAAAAAAATAATAAAATTTGAATAATTTCAAGTAAGCTTTTTTATTAATGTTTAATCCTGTAATATCGCCCAATATAATTTCTCCAGATTCAAAACGATGATTATTAAATAATTCTTTTAGTTTTCTTATTAAAATAATATCATGATACTTATATAAATTCAAATAATCAATTTTTTCAGTTCCTTCAATGATTAAATTCTTATTTTCCCCATTAGAATATCTTTCTCCAGTTATAGCTACCAATTCTTTATTATATAATGTAGAAATTAATGCTGCAGTCATAGTCATAGTTTTCGTACCTGAAGTATAATTAATAATTACTTCATATTCATCATTAAATTTTAATAATTCATTTTTAAAACTTTCAAAAATTATATCAAAATTATCAACGTCCTTATCATTAAAATTAATACAATGCGAAAAGTCTAATTCTTTGTTTTTTTCTTTCAAATATTTCTCTTTAATTAAATTTACAGTATTTTTTGATGAATCTGAAGTGAAAAATACAACATAAGTTGCTTTAGTTTGCGTAATACATTTAAAAAGCCCATCAACCAATATTTTAACTTCTTTTCCACCCGTTCCCACAGTCATAAATAAAATTCTATCTTCCTTTAGCATTTATTTCACCTAATTTTATTATTAAATCATAAAACCATATCAAATTATTCTTAATCTAATTTTAATTCTTTTTTCTCCATACATCATCCATGATAATTTAAACAGCACCCCCATATTTTTTCTACTAATAAGAATTTCAAAACCATTGATATTTATCAATATAGGACATATTAAATTAAAAATTAATTATTATTTCCTAAAATCTCTTTTTTAAGTTTTTCAACATCTTTTTCATCTTTTTTCAGAATACTGAAACTTTTTGACACTTTTTTCTGATTGAAAAATATATCTTTTCTTTTTATTTCATCATCCTCATCAATATTTCCTTTTACAGTATTGTATAAATCAGAATTTTTATCATCACTTCCCCAGGTATTTTCACTGGATTCATGAGAATATATCTTTGAGTTGTGTGAATCAATAATTGATATTTTTTTGTCTTCATCCGCATCATCATTTAAATCAACAATGACATCTTCAGCATTTATCAGTCCTTCTTTTTGCCATATTTCTAAATCCTTTTCAATGAAGTTAATATCAAATATTTTTAGAATTTTATCCATAGGATGATTTTCACCCAATAGCTTATTTACCCACAATACATTAGGCTCTATGTAATGGTCATAGAAAAACTCTGAAAATTCCTTAAATTCATCATCACTTTTACCTTTATGGTACCAGTCGTATACATCATCAAATGTTACTCCGGCACGTTTTGAAGCAGCATCACTTTTACTGTCATTTAGGATTTCTTTTTTGACTATTTCCATCCTTTCATGCAATAATATTTCATCGATTTTTTGTTTTAATTGAAGGTATTCTTCACTAGATAAATTTGATTTTTTAAGTGACTTTTCATGGGTTCGACCATCAAGTATCCCTTCAACATATCTCTCCATCTTAAATGACAGATATTTGTCATGAAAATCATCATTAGTTTGATAATAATGAATTAACTCATCTTTTGTTAAATCAACATGGTTTAATGCTTTTGCAAAAGGTTTGTTTTTAATTTCCACTAAAAATCTTTGGAGGTGTTTTGGTATGACTTCATTTTCATAGTAATCATATAATTCAGAATATATTTTTGATCCTCTTTCGCCTAAAAGCAAAAAGCGGTTGATTTCATTTACTGAAACTTCAACATTTTGTGAAATCTCTTTTTTAGTTTGGTTATTCTTAAATCCGTCTAAAACCAAATCAACAATAATCTTCAGGTTTTTATCTTTAAATTCATCAAATAGCTTGTTTTTTCTTTTTAACCATTTGTCTACTATTGACTCATCCAAAGCAATGCTTTCACAGACTAAAGATTTTGTTTTTCCTGTTTTTCTCTCATTTAAATATTTGTCCATAAGGATTTTATTTGATTTAATGTAAAAGTCAGAATCGATTTTAGCATCATCTAACCACTGATAAAAGTCATCAACTGTGATTTTTGTTAATAAACATGAATTTATCAAATCATTTGTTGTTAAATGTATAAGAAGCTGCTCTTTTCTGTCATTTACGATTTTTTCATATTCCTCGGCGAACTCGTTTTCCTTGAATTTGGAGTATTTTACCAAATCATCATATTCCTTTTTGGTAATTCCGGCCTCTTCAATAACCTGAGATTTGGATTTTCCTTCATTTAACAATTTTAATATCAAGTTTTTCTTGATTTGTGACAGTTCTGATTCAAATTCAGGATAAAATTTTGGGAAAAATTCAAGCATTTCTTTTGAAATGTTTAATTGTCTTTCAATATTGCTGTCTTTAATTCCTTCTCTTTTAAGACTTAGATAATCTGTTATTAAGAGCCTGTTGAATATTACAAATGATTCATTGATATCATTTTTCTTATAGTTATTTAATTGGATTAGATACCATCTTTTCAAGTCCTTTTGCTGGATGGTGGTGTATTCAATACTGTCCCAGATGTTTTCAGTGGTTAAAAGATCTGTTTCGAACTTGTTTATGATTTCTTCGTTTATTATCTTAAAAAATTGATAGAAAGGTTCCTGTTTGTAAGAACCTTGTCTGTATTCAATGGTTTCTTTTATTTCAGTTGGTGATAATTTGTCTTCCCGAAATTTTGTTATCAATTCACCTATTCTTATGTATTTGTCGATTCTTGACATGTATGATTCAATGTTTAGATTGTTGAATTCATAGAATCTCCCTTTCACTTTCAATAAGTTGTTTTTAACTAAAGAATTGATTAACGGAAGAACATAGCCTTCATGAATACCATATTCTATCAAATCCTCTTTTGTGAATTTGGAATCCTTGCCGAAGCTGTTTCTAATACTTATGAAATTGTTTGCATTGTCAATCTGGCGGTTGCAGTCCTCACAAAAAATTGAGTAATTTGAATGGTTCGGCTCACCGCACACAACACAGTAGTCATATTTGAACTCCACAATCTCATTGAAATCAGGAATCTCCAAAAGCTCGATTTCATCATCACTGAAATCAAGTTTCAAAGGCTTGTATTCAGGAACTCCCTTGTACTGATCATAGCTGTCGCTGTCACGGTAGAACTTCTTGGCAATGTAGAAAAGCCTTTCATGTAATTGCATGGCCACAACATACTCGTTTTTTTCAATATCCTCAAAATTGTCATGGATATGGCTTCTCATGTTATAGGCGTTTTTGATTTTTTCCTTAAATCCATAGGCAATTCCGTCCAGTCTGTAGACTGCATCAATCTGGTCTGAAAAGTTCTTTCTTGAATTGTACTGGATATTTACTGAATTTAAGTATTGCTTTAAGATATATTCTAAAAAAGTGGTTGCATCAGCCTTTACGCCTGAAGGAGAAATATTAACCTGTTTTTCAATACGGTTTCCAAGCTTCCATAATGTAGTATCAAAATCCCTTAAAAAATCAAAATTAGACAAAATTACTCACCTGTTATATATAATATTGGAACAATATAATATTTAAATATTATAATTTTAATAATTATTAATATGAATAAACAATTCAAGGATTTTTACGACACTCTTTTGGAAAATCTTGACAATTACACAGGAGAATATGAATCCTTTATCAACTACGGACCAAATTTATTTAAATTATTATGTGATTTGTTGAATGCAGATATTGATGTTAGTTTAAGACTGCCTATTTGCGGTGCAATAGCTTATTATGTAACGCCTGATGATGTGATATCCGAGCAGATTTACGGTCCTTACGGATATATTGATGACATATATTTAGCAACTCATGTTTTGAAAATGGTTGCGGAGAGGCACGGGTACGAGTTTTTGCAGGAAAATTCCAATTTTGAAGTAGAGCCTATTGTTAAAGAGTGTGAGATGAAATCTTTAGAGATTTTAAATAATGATGAAGTGGAAAGTATTATTGCTTATATTGGTTTATAATTAATACCAGATTTACTCAAATCCTTAGAAAAAATATTTCTATTAAATATATTTTTTCTAATCGATTATTTAGTTTTTAACTTTTTTAATAAATTTATTTTAAGTTTTCATTTAAATAATTAATAATTTTACGTTTATCTGCACAATCACCGTTAATCCGTATATAAAATAATTTTGAATCTATTTTATAGATTTCTTTAGAATTAACTGAAATTCCATTATCATGTTTTATTTGGGATAAATCCATTATTTCAATAGAATAATCAGGAATTCCTTTAATAAAGTTAGTTTCATCTTTTTTAAATATTCTCACCAAATCATTATCATTCGGCACTTCTTTTAAACCATAAGGAATAAAAAAATTTATATCATTTATTGTAACTATGTTAAAAGTAGATATCAGAAATTTTCTAAATATATTGGATAATTCTTTAATAGAGTTAAGAACATCATCATAATCATTATAAAAAGTTTTTCCCCTATGTACAATATTGCAACGTACTTTATAATAATAATTTATTGCCCAATTTGATTCAATATCTCCAGATAAATGAAATTTCTTCAAATTATCTGTTGTATAAATATCTCTCTTCAATATCCAGATTTTTCTAAAGTTTCAATGAAAACTTGCTCATTAGAAAAACGACGATTATTTAGATAAATTTTGTCTTTATTATATTTTAAACTGCTAAATCTATCGATTGCAACCCATAATAACATATAATGCATCTGAAGAATAAAAAAACTTTTTATATCTGAACTAAAACTTGTTTTGGATTAAATATTCGTTTTTTAGTTAAACTATATATTAACTCCAAAGCTTCATTGAATAAAGAATCAAAATGTCCATAAAATTCTCCGGTAGTATCTTCTGGAAGAGAACTTCCCTTTTCAATATCTTTTCCTTTTAAAACTTTACAGTCCTCACCATTACATGTTATTTCCATCCATTCATATAAATCAAACGGTTCTGTTTTGCTTATAACATCATAAGCTTTTTTTTCAGAACCTTTTTTAAATTTAATCAAATAACCATATGTTTTAAAATTGTTGTTCTTTTTTTCATCAATTAAAGGAACTCCATCTCGTATATACATTTGATAATCTATGCTACTGTAAGAAATTTCATCAACATAATCTTCAATTTCCGAAAATGCCAACTGCCCTGGTTTAAAAATACCATATGCAAAAAAGGATATTCAATATTCTTTTTTGGAGTCTGAACACACTTATCATTACTCATATTATCACCACCAATTACATATAAATAAATATAATTTTTTAAAATTTATTATTTTATACAAATTCCAATTAATTTATCATATTTTCTAAAATTAAATAATCGTGTTTACTAAATAATATTTTATTAATCATAAATATCTCTAAATTTTGGGAATTTGGCATTGTCCATACATTCGTCCAGTTCACTGAATGTTTTCTTAGAATAATCAATCAATTTTTCGAATAACAAATTAGCATTTTCGCCATCAGCGGGAATTAATCCATGAGCTAAAATGGAATTATTTCGATTAGACAATAAATTATCAAGTTTTTTATCTTTTAAAAATTTAATAGCTATTTCATCATCAAAACACCATAATAATTCAAAATTTTCCTTTAATGAAAGTTTAAGTGTTTCATTTTTATAATTCTGAAAATCTGGTCTGGGAGAAATAAATTGCGAAGATTTTAAATTACTTTTACTGACCAATTCTTCTTTAGGAATATGAAATACTTTATTATCCTTTAATCGGTTTTTTTCAATGAACCCATGTTCATATAATCGTATTTGTGAAATTAATTCAGCGATTCTATATAATCTTGCTGTTGCATCATCAAATTTTTCTTCTTCTATTCTTCTTTGAGCATTATTCAATAAATCCGGTAAATAATAATAAATATCTTTTTCTATAATTTTTCCTTTATTAGAAATTTTATTTTCTAAAAATTTTATATTTTTATCCATTTGATTCATGAAATCTCTTTCATTTTTATAAAAATATTCTTTAAGGTTTTCATCATCATTTATCTCTTTTTGAATCATAGTTTTTAAATAATAACCCAGTGTTGTTTCTGAATAATCATTCTTATTATTAAAATATGGAATCATATTATCAAATTTATCCCATATCTGATATAATTTGACAATTTTAATATACATATCCATTCTTTCAGCATTATATAATGATTCCTTTGCTTTTTCAAAATAAAATAAAGATTCACTAAACTGATAATTATTAAAATATCTTTTTGCCCTGTTGATTTCAATCGTTGCAAGCTGTTTCATAGGATGGAATTCATCAAAGACTTTTTCATGGCCTTTTTTAACATTACCATTTTCCCTACCATCTTCATCAGATCCCACATATGAAAATTCACATTCATATCCAACTGATGCCAGAGACAGTCCTACAACCATAGCTTTTGTTCCATTAGAAATTCCTACATGAATTTCATATTCTTCATTTTTTAGTTCCTTAAATATTTTTTTTGATTTTTCATATGACTCCAAAATACTTTGAAAATCTTTTATTAGACATTCTCTTTTTTCAAATGAATCATCTGATTCTTCAATTATCTTTTGAATAATATTTTTATATTTTTCATCATAAATAAAATAAACAAGGTTTGGTTTAATTTTTTCTATAGATTTGACAGAACGACCGTATGCATCACCTACATGAATTATTAAAGCTTTCTGCATGATTAATCACCCCATAATTAAATGAATCAATTAATATTATCAATATGAATATTTACTGCCTCAATAGACTCTTTATTTTTTGACCTATCAAATCCTTTTTGAGTATAAAATGAAACATATAATCCCTCACCCAATGACAAAATATCATCTTTAAACTCAGAAACATTAAAATAATATCTTTCATAATCATCAGATGTTATAAAACCTGACCGTCCATTATCATGTAATTTTGTTATCATACCGCGCAGTAATTTTTGGTTTTTGAATTTGTTTTCTAACCAATACTCTTTAATTTGAGTTTCCAATTCATCCACATCCAAATTACTCTCATCAATATCCAATTTATCAATATCATTTGGAAGTGCAACATTATTTTCAAGTTTGATTGCTGAAACAAGTTCTGCATGTTTAAGCGCAATATCCGGTTCATCATCCTTTAAAAGTTTATATGTTAAATGATAAAGATTAACTTTAATATTTGCCGGTTCATCAGTTAAAATTGCATCAGCAACATATTTGATTGCATTTTTTTCATCACCCAAAATAAAATAATTTTCTGCAATTTCCTTTGGAATAAACCAGTCCTTTTTAACCTTTGAAACTTTATCCAAATAGACTAAAGCCTTATCTAATTGATTCAACTCTTTTAATGATTTTGCTATTCTCCAATTAAACCATACATCACTATCATTAGTAAATATATTAAATTCTCTTAAAGCTTTATCAGAAATCAATATACAATTACCATAATCTTTGCATTCGAAATATGCTTTTGAAGCATAATTGAAATATTTTTCTTTTCTAGATGGATATAACCGGCCATTGGTTTTATAAGGTTTATAATCTAAAAGAGTAAAATCAATTTTATCCAACCAATCCAAGAGACATGCATATTCTTCATTTTTATAGAAATAATCTAAAACTTTAAAAACTGATAAAGTGTAGGCACATGTTGAAGTTTTATTTAAATCACTCTGTGTGGTTAGATTCATTATCAATTTTGCCGAATCAATTAATTCTGTTTCATCCTCAAAATTTTTTACATGTAATTGATAAATGGACCAGCTGTAAAAAATTTTATCCCATTTCCCGAATTCCTCCGAATTTTTTAAATAAATTTTTTCATATTTCTCTAAAGCTTCATCATATTTTTTTGATTTATAAAGAGCTTTTGCCTCTGAAAGTTCATCTTTAATTTCATCAGTCATTTTTTTACTCCCATATATAAATTTTAATTTATAAAAAAGTTTCTATCCAATAATTGATTTGAATGTTCACAAGATGTTTCAGATATCAATAAACAATTATGGCAAGCAGAACCATTATATGCACCATCTTCTAATTCTACAGAAGAACATAATGGATCATTGGAACAAACCAATAAAGTATTCATGGCATTTCGCAATACTTTCTTAAATTCAATTTCATCAAATACTAAATCTACAAGACCACCCATTCCACTGTCATCACTAGGAGAAGTATTGTATATCAGTATACCCCCCTGTTCTGATTCTTCATCCAAATAAACCCTTTCACGCAATGAAGCAGATGAATATCCGCATGATAAAGATAAACTCTTAATTATTGCATGTGACAATGTATGCCACCAGATAAATAACGGGTTTTCTGTTTCCGGTCTGTCAGAGAATGCACTAATATTGTATGTCTTCCATTTTTCAATCGTTTCATCCAAACCATAAGCATAATCAAACGGATTCTCATCTGAAGTTATAAAAATTCCTTCACCTACACCCTTGTATGCTGGATACCAGATTTTATGAGGTTCGACATCTTCATCCTCATAGCCTATAGGAATGAAGTTATACTCATCATCAAATTCATCAGGGTTGCTGTTTTTAGATGGATGAGGTTTTCTTTGATATGAAAGTTGGGCAGTTACGGTTGTAAGTTTATATATTGCTGAAACTTTCAATGGAAATTCATAGTCCAAACATTTCAAATAGTATGGAATAAAATCAGACCTTGAAAAATTAGCACTGTCCTTTTTCTCACCTTTTATAGCATGGAACTCTTCATCAACAGCTTTTGTAAATGATGGATCTCTTCGGTCAACGTCACGATACTCTTTAAATAAATCAGAAATTTTATATTTTTCAAGATAATCCTCCAAAATCCAAAATTCATCAGGTTCAAGATACTTTAAAACAGCATCTTTGAATTTTTCTTTTGTGAATAATGACTCTATATCATCAACATTACTCAATGCATCCATATATGCTTTAAACTGAGAAATATTAAATAAATCCAGTATTGACTCATCAAACGTCGGAATTTTAAGAAGTGTTTTTGTATAAGGTAATCTTAAAGATGATGATTGTTTCTGAATAACACTCATCTTCTCATTACATCGTCTTGGACGAACAGGTTTTAGAGATAAAATTTTTGTGCCGAAAAATTCTTCATTTTCCGGAATTCTTCCACTACATTGCACTTTATTCTTATATATTTTTTTCATATTGGTACTTTCACCACAAACCGGACATTCTATGACAATGTCCTCTAAAGCACTTCCGAAAGCTTTCCAATAGAAATGATTTTTATTTAAGCAACTATTTTTTCCACCATGAACTTCAGAATACCAATAAACTTCATCCAGATGGCCATTTGGACATGCTCTAACAAAACGAACATTAGGATTTTTTTCTTTTTCACAACCCACACATAGTTTTTCATCATACGCACTGCAGTGTTCATCATTCATTTTATGAAAATATAATATTGTAGGATTTCTTTTAAAACACAAATGCCACATTGGAAACATTGCTGTAGAATAGATTACACGAGGTTCATCATCATCGATTGAATCGTTAGAAGGAATTGAAAGTAAATGATATTCCACTTTATCATTTTCATGTTCCATGTTTAGCAAATAACTCATACGAACATCTTTAATTTCATATTTAGTAAAAAATGCATCATTACAATTATCTTCACCCAATGCCTTAAGAGAAGGCATTAATCTGGATCCGTTAGGTCCCTCAATTATTGACCCCGGACCATAAACCAGAACAAACTGTGACCTTCTGATTTTTTGTTTATTTAAACTCATATTTACACCCAAAAATCAATTGTTTCTTCAACATCCCTAAGTGATTGGGGTGCATCTTTAAATACAACTTTCAAATTTTTATCGTATTTATGACCTTCATCACCCAAAACAACATGATGCTGAGGTTTTTTAATATAATATTCATTTATTCTCAATAATCTTTTAGATTCAATATTATCTGCGATGAATTCCCAATCATTCCAACATTTATCAAGATTCTTTAAAACCTTTTTAACAGAGTCTTCATTAATGTTATCAATAGAATTTAATCTCATTTTAATAATATTATAAACATCATTATAATCATTTATTGAATTAATATTTTTAATTGGTTCTTTTCCATCATTTTTCTCCCAATTAACCATCAAATGATTAGCATTTCTTAAAAATGATACTAATGATGGACCTAATCCCCTAGACAAACAACCGCTGGAAAACGGTGAAACAGAAACCGGTTCAACATCCATATAGATTCTTGAATGAAATGAAGTAAACATCTCATAGTGATTTAAATCCCGGGATCGACCTGCTTTAAAGAAATCTACAACCAAACCTCCATATTTCCTACCTATACGACCAGTAGCCTGAATATATGATCCCGTCGTTTTAGGCTGACTTGTCATTACCATCAATGACAAATGAGAAATGTCAACCCCAGTTCCAAACATAGATGTTGTAAATATTCCATCATATTTTGGTGGATGATTAAAACTATCCCTTTCAAGATTGTCCAATATCATAGGCAGTTCAGTGGATGACTTACGTCCAGACAATTCTTCCTTATTATCCTCACCCAATTGTTTTAACTCTATATTACCACCAATATTTTCTAAACGACTTTTAATATCATCCCTATATAATGCAAGGACACCACCCAATTCTTTAATGGAATTAAAATATCCTAAAGTAGTCCAATAATTATTAATGTTATCATTATCCGTATTGTCTGAAGATACTTTACTCATTCTTGACCACAATCTGACCTGGGGAGTCATTGGACCTTTACCCGGAGCATAAAATCCTAAATAAACCCTGCCCGCTTTAGATTCATCCCAAATATCATTAAACATATGGTCCCTAACAAAGAAATTATCAGAAATATCCAAACCATGTGGTGGGAATTGGAATAATTTTTTTGAAAATAATAAATCCACCTGTTTGGAAGCATTACTAATAGTAGCTGTTGATGCAATATATTTAGGGTTTCCACCCTGTTTTTGAATTATCCCACTTACCATTGACTCATAAAGACCAAATAAGCTACCTAATGGTCCATCAATAAGATGCAGTTCATCCTGAATAATCAAATCCGGAGGATTTAAAGAATTTACCTCATGATTATATTTTGTCAGGTTTCCGGAAGTATCCGGGAGTAAATTATTTCTATTATACCCATAGTATTTATTAAAATAGTTAATATTACCAAATAGACCTCCAGCTTTAGGTTCGAAAGCCAATCTTGCAATTTTATCAGCAGTACCAATTACAACAGTTGGACATCTGTTATAAACATGATCATCAATCAAATAAGCTGGAATAGGCATTCTAGTATTACTTATAAATGGTGAAACGATTTTACGATTATAGTTTCCATCGGGAAAGTGAGGTTCAGAGGAATTTGGATATGGACATCCTTCAAACCATTCGACATTATTCAAATCACATTTTGGATTGGTACACCAAATTTCAAAATCAAAATCACCTTCGATTTTATTACCATATTTATCAATAGAATTTAAACTAGTGAAATATCCTATATTAAAATCTCCCAAAGAGGCAATTTCAAAACCATTCTCTTTCAGTTTATCAATGATTTCATTTTCAAATTGTATTCTGGAGAATTTACCATGAATTTCAAATGAAATTGTATAAAATCCATCCAAATGATTTTTTGATTCAATTCCAACAAAATTAATTTTTTCATTATTAACAAATATTTCATCCAAAATTTCTTCAACATGAGCCATATATTCTGTTGATTTAATAACAATATGGACATTGTTCAATTCATCATTAAGACCGGATTCCGGAACAGACAACCATGATCCACAAACAGGGCATTTTAAAATTTGTGCTGGTTCGCCGACGGTGTATGGTAATCTTACATCATTTCCTTTCAATAAATCCATTGCACCTCCTTTTTTAAGAAGATGTATAGGAGAAACTCCACCACCAACCCACAGTCCTGTAGAAAATCTTGTAGAACCATAAATCCAGTCACCAATAATTTCTGAATAATTTGGCCTCCATCCAATGCCTTTATCGGAACAATGGGTTCTTAAAAATTCTGCAGCAGTAATCATTTTTAATGTTCTTCTAAATTGCTGAACAGTCAGTAACCTTAATGTATATCTGGATATGATTGAAGTTCCCGCACCAGTTTCATTCTTATCATGAGCTTTTAATCTTCTTAAAGCAATTGTAAAAGCCATAATTCCCAAATAAGCTTCAGTTTTACCCCCACCTGTTGGAATCCATAAAAGATCAAGAATATCTCTATTATCTGAATTTTCATCCCAAATATCTTCTATATTCATTAGGAAAAATGCAATTTGAAATGGCCTCCACTTAAATTCAGCACCATCATATTTACCCCATGTATTTTGCAGAGCAATTGCCTTATTTGCAAAACAAAAAGCTGTATAAATCAAAGGATTAGTTTTAATTAAATTTAAACCTCTTTCCATACGGTTCGATGCATCATATTCAATTTCAAGTATTTCTTTTGCAATATTAAGGTACTTTTCCCCAATAGGTTCGGATTCATTTTCTTCAATCCAATCATTATAAAGCTTCAATAATTTAATTAAAATACCATGAATTTCATTTGGAGAGCAATTAGCCAGGTATTCTGCATTTAATTCATCATTTACTAAAAGTTCATTTTCAATCAGATCCAATTTAGGTAACGCTATAGGATATAATGGAACAAATTCTGTCCTCACATCTGATTTTAAAAATTTTTCATAATCATTATTCTTTAGCAAACGAATAGAATAATCCGGCCATAGAATATCAATGTCAAATTTATCAAAATAGTCTATTTTTTTCCAAACTGCAGAGCACATATGCCCAAAAGCAATAGTTGGTCTATTCCTATATAAAAAATCAAGTTTTCGTTCAGATTCATTAAGCAACTCCATGTGCTGAGCTCGGATTCCATCTTCACATATTATTCTGATTGACGGCTGGAACAGACATTTATCAATATTGGGCTGAGATTCATTACCTTCTACATCATAACTTAAGTCATTAATCATATAAACCGAAATAGAATAGTTATCATCACTAACTTTTAGACGTTTGATGTATATTTTAACATATCCTTCATCATCCAACTCTATTTCAGATTCATAATTTTCCAATGTTTTAGTAATAACCAATTCTCTTCCATCAAATTCTTTGTTTATCGTATCATCATCAACATCTTGTTCATTAACTTCAATTTCAAAGATTTCCCCAAAAGAATGTCTCTGCCATATATCTTTATCAGATGAAACTGAATTTTTTTTACCGTTTAAACCGTAAGCTTCATTATGTTCTGAATCTTTAAGATATCTACCCCAAGTAGAACAAATTTTTAATGTAGGATTCTCAATTTCTATAGAAAATGAAACACCAAAAGATTTAATAAATGATTTAGGAGTTAACTTATTTGAAGGAGTGGCAGTTAATATATCATCAGTTTCAGAGCCATCTTCTTGTGCAACATCATCTGTTTCAATGATAATTTCCTGATCTGGTGATTTATCCGAATCTGTTTCCTCCCAACTTTTTGGAATGATAACACCCGTCAAATATTCAATCCAAGGACTATATGAAATAATTTCATTTTCACCATATCTTGGACCCCTAACCTCTTTGATAAGTTCCTCAATCATCTTTCTTCGAATTTGTGTATCTGAATTCATAAGATAATCCTCTCTAAGTATCTTAATTATATGTATATTGTTTTGATTTAATAAATATTATATATTTGTGAGTATAAAGTTAATAATGTAAAATTAAGCTTTAGGAAAAATTATCTATGAATCATTATTTGGAATATAAAAAAAGAAATGACCTGGAAAAAAAGATATTAAAATATGATGATTCCGACTTAAAAGATATTTTAATTAGAAATAAAAATTTAATAAAGGAATTCAGTTCACTGTCATCTTCAGAAATTGATAAAAAAATAAAAAATATTAATAACACTACCATAACTAATTTATTAATCAATAATATAGACATTAGTGAAATCAATTCTGAATTGGATAAAATAAATAAATATGAAATAAAAGATATTGTTAAAGAGAATTTTCCTTTAGATGAACCAAGAGAATTGCAGCTTGAAACCATTTCAAAGATATATGATGCAATTGAAAAAGGATATAAATATATAATCCTAGAAGCTGTTTCCGGATATGGTAAATCATTAATTGCTGCTACATTATCCAATATTTATTCTGAAGAAAAATCATATTTTCTTACAACTACCAATCAGCTTGCAAATCAATATTTTTATGATTTTAAAAAATATGATTTCGTAAAAATGAACCCAAGATCCAGTTTTTCATGTAAAAAAACACCCATGAAATGCAGTGCATATCTATGCAAATACTCCAAATGTCGTTATTATAAATACAGTGATTTCAATAAAGATTTTGATAAACCATTGTCATGTGAATATCTGTACTCATTAAAAGAAATATTGAAATCAAATTCTATAATTTGTACATATGATTTTTTCATTAACGAAAACTTTTATCACAGTAATTACTTTAATACTCGAAAATTATTAATTTGTGATGAAGCACATAATCTCGATGAAAAAATATCTGAATCCATATCACTAAAAATTAATCCGAAACAGTTTACTGAGGATATGAAACTTAATATTAAAAAAGAATTACAACATATTAATCAAAATAATGATTATTACTTTTACCTTTTAAAATTTAGGACCAACTATAAAAATAGACTCAACAACGTCAAAAAAGGAAGTGCATTATATATAAAACTTAAAAAACGAATAGATGACATATCCAAATTTATGGATAACTTTAAAAATAATGAAAATATGACCTTTGAAGTAGATAGTGATAACTACTGGATTTTTAAACCTTTAAAGATAAATAAAATGGCTGATGATTCATTATTGTCCTATGGAGATGTCTCTATTTTTATGAGTTCTTCAATTTTTGATCTCGAAAATTTCGCTTTTGATTTGGGAATAGATAAAAATAAAATTTACTCTATAAGAGTACCAAATATCTTTGATCTGTCTAAACATAAAGTAGAAATATCTCCTAATTTTGACATGAGCGGAGAACCTATAGAAACTGGCACTGCAGAGGATTGTTTGCCTACAATTAAAAAAATTCTAAAAAAACACAAACATGAAAAAGGTGTTATACACACTTTTAACTATGAACAAATGAAATACATAGTAAGTAATATAAAAAACAATCGTTTCATTACACATGACTCGGAAAATCGTGAAAAGATATTGGAAAATTTTAAAACCAGTGATAAACCACTGGTTTTAGTTAGCCCATCAATGAATGAGGGAATAGATATTCCCGGCGATTTATGTAGGTTCCAAATAATTTTCAAATTACCCTATTTGCCTTATGAAAATACTTGGATTAATAAGCGCAAAAATCTTTATGAAGATGGAAAAGAATGGTACGACTACAAAATGCTTACAAAATTAATTCAAAGTTATGGAAGAGGAATACGCTTTGAAGAAGATTACTGTAAAACATATATTTTAGATAATCGCCTTTTTGATAAGATTAATGAAGATCTTGAAGATAAAGAAATAATTCCAAAGTATTTCATTAATTCAATCGAAAATTTAAATCAAAATATCGAATAATGAATACATATACTTGAGTTTCTAAAAATATTATATCAATCAATTATTAAGGAAAATTCGTATAGTATTAGTTAATTATTATTTTTTTGTATTTCTAAATAGTATCCATAAATATCTTCAACTTCCTCCGTATTAAAATTAGTCTTATACTCCAACATCATATTAATCATATCTACAAAATCATCCCAGTCCACATATTCATCTGTCTCATATTTAACATCATCATTAAGATGATAATTTATATTTGAAGATTCATTATTTATTTCTTTAATTAAATCTTCAGATATGAAAGACTCCATAATAAACATGATATGGCTTGCGAAGGTGTTTCCATATGCAGATATGTCCCCATCATTTAAATTATGCTCCTTTTCCAAACAATTTTTGAAGGAGGTATAATCTTGATGACCCATTGGAACAAATCTTCCCTCAACGGTACATGCACAGTACTCATCAATTAAATAAAAGTCATTAACATCAGTTAAAATGTAAAAAATAAACGCTTCCATCATATCAGTTTTATATGTATCCAATATCTCAGACAAAATCTGCTCCAATATTTCGGAGAATAAAAAGTGAGATAATTCATGAATTATTGTTCTTATTTTTTTATAATCCGATTGCTCTCTCTTATCAATATATATTTCATTAAATTTATAATATCCTAAATCAACACCACCTCTTTTATATTTGGTTATAACAAAAGATTTTGAAAATAAAAACATTTTTTCTAAAATACTTAATTTTTCAAAGCAGATATTATTTTTTTTAATTAATTTTTTAAGAACTTCTTCATGAGTATTTATGATATTTCTTAGGATAGTATTGAAGTCTTCCTCTTCCAAATAACGCACATATTCCAATTTTTCAACATTATCATCAGATAATAATTCATCTAATCGTTTAAATTTATTTGAACGTTTTTTAAAATTATAATATTTATTTGGTTTAAACTCAATTTCAGAAATTTCTATTTTATTATTAAAGTCATTGATGCCTGATTTTTTATTATCTAACTGATTTTCTGAAATAATATTATCTTTATTTAAACTATTACTAGACTCGAGTTGACTTTTATCATTAAACGAATGGTCAAATTTCTTAATATAATTTTTTTTATAATTTTCAATTTCATTATCTTTCTTTTGTTTAGTTGTTTCCAAACTAGAGACATTTTCATCAAGATATTGAACATCATAATTAAGTTCATTCATTATTTTATTATCATCGAAACCTTTATTAGAAATGTGGGTTTTATATGAGTATTTTTCAATTAATGAATCTATTATATCATTTGCAGAAATAATATCATAAATTCTTAATAACATTTTCAGATCTTTCTTTAATTCAATTTCGGATGGCAAATTATCTCTTTGATATTCAATGCTAAATATATTTGCTTTTTCATAATCTAAAGCTCTTATAGTATGACTATTTAAAATAATTGGAGCGTAACTTTTAATTTCCGGGAAAGATTTCTGAATAAATCTTATAATGTAATTGGATACTTTGGATAATACTTCTGGTTGAACATTTTTATAATTTCTTACATCAAACATTAAAGACAAATAAAAACCACTCATATCTTCTTTAAAAAGATAAGATACATAATAACGATCAATGAATTTAGATGAAACTTTTTTATTTAAAAAATAAATCCATGGAACTTTAGCCCAACGACTCATGCCCACAGAACCCCTAATAATATAATTATCAGAATTAAATATTGACTCTTTAAACTGATCAGGCAATTCAGTTCTAATAAATTTAGCTAACGGTGCATTAAGTGGTTCATTTTTAGAAACCTCAAGATAATTATTTAATATATATTCCATTCCATCTACAAGAATTTTAATCCCCTCATAAAATAATATATTTCTCATATTATAAATTAATTTATTCTGTCATTGAAATTATCATAAAAATTGATTTAATTCCATATTAATTTAATTAATAGATTATATATAATTAATATTAATGTTTTAATGGTGGGAATAATGATTACGGAAAAGAAAATAAAAAAGGAAGATTTGGATATAAATGAAAAAATTGATATGTATTTAAAAGAATATAAAACTGAACTTGAATTCATTTTTAATAACAAAAAATACTGTAAAATTATTACAGATGGAACAAATATCATTGAGCTAATGATAAAACTTATTTTAACAAGAGAAAATTATTCCCTAAATGAACAAACATCAATTATTCAACAAGCCATTAAAACAGATTTTATTCCAAGAAAAACAAAAAATAATCTTTTAAAGATTCTTAGAACAAATAATGAGACAACTAGTGAAAATGTCACCTATAAAAATACATATAATTTTTTAAAAAATATTGTGATGTTTTTCCAGTGGTTTGAAAACAATGCTGATGAGTTATATTATAAAAGTATGATTAAATGTATTAAATCTATTGAAAAACTACCTGCCAGTGAACCTTCTGAAAAAGACCAGAAATATGAAACTGAATTTATCAACAATATCAACAGATCAGTGACCATTCTTGAAAAACATGTTGAAATTATTTCAGAAGAAAATTATATTGGTGCAGTTACAGAAAGTTACAATGTATGCAGTTTAATGATTGAACTTCTACTAAAAAAAGAGTCATATATCATAGAGAATGGTCTTGTTATCAAAGATAATGAAAAAATACCTATAATTGCTTTTTGTACACAAAATAATATATTTTCAAAAGAATGTAATGAATTCCTCAATATTATGGAAGAGTACAAAAACAATTATTTTAAATTAAAGAATCCTTATAATTTAGCTGTATCCTTTTTAAAAGGATCAAGTTATTTTATGTTATGGTTTAACAATTTTTATTCAGATAAATATTCAATTGAAAAACCATTTAAAATTAATAATTGTTTTCTTAAAATAGAAAAATTACAGTATTCTTATGATGACAAAGAAAACTTTAAACCTAAAACTTCAAAAACTAAAAAACAAAAAAGTGAAATTGATATAAACAATAATCCTTTGCAAATCAATTATTCCAATAATATGAACAGTATCGATTTTGAAAAATTACTAATAATATTTGCTGATGATATTAAAACTCATCTTTCTAAGGAATTTAATGAAAAGACTGAAACAATAATTTCAAAATTAGATGAAATTAAACAAGAAATTAAAAACATTTCACTGAAAATAACAGATTATCAGTCTCTGATACAAAAGCAAATTAAAAATTTTGATACTGATGAAGAAAAAGACAAGATAATTTCAGCTTTTGCAGATGTGTGTGCTGAAAGAATTATTGAAGAAACAAATTCATTCAAGGAAGATGATTCATATAATCTAGAAAAAACAAATCTTATTACTCTGTTTGGTGAAAATACTTGGAATAAACTATCTGAAGAATCAAAAACCTATTTGATATCATCAAAATTAATGTTCAATAATTTAAATGATATGAAAAATATTGTGGATTATTCTGGAGTATGCATTCTTTTAACAAAAACATTGGAAGTTGAATTGTATAAGAGATTTTTTGAAAATTTTTTTAATTATTTGGAAAATAGACGCTATAAAAAATATGACCATTATCCTACAGGGTTATTATATAAAAAGAGATGGCCGTTAAATGAGGAAAAATTCAATCTTGGAACAGTGGCATATATTTTATGTTTAAAGCAGGACAATTCCATTGACTATTATCATGAAAAAAACAATAAAGAGAAATTAATCGAATATTGTTCGTCTGATCTTTTTAATGAGAATGACCCCTCAAAAATTGAAAGTTTAATAATAAAATTTGGAAAGGAAATCGAAGAAATAAGAAAAGATTATAGAAATCCTTCAGCACATAGAAATGAAATTACACAAAAAAAGGCCCGTGAATGTCTAAATTTAGTATTATATGAAGATAAATTACTTATAAAGATGCTTGATTCATTTAAAAAATAATTAATTTGTAACATAAATGAATCATGTTTATTTTATAAACAATTCTGTACATAAAAAATCTTTTATACAAAAGCTAAAGAAAATAATTGCAATATTAAAAATTTAATGATTAAATTTAAGTAATAACTTAACTAAACATAATATTAGACATAATTTATATATATTTTATTAAATATAAAAAATTGATACCATGGCTTTCGATGAACCACGTTTTTCTGGAAAAAATATTCGACCTCATGAATATTTACCTATTAGAATACCAAAAAGTAAACAAAATAAAAAACCGAAACCATTAGATTCCAATATGAAAATATGTCCTAACTGCAACAAGAAACAACATAAAAATAATGAAAAATGTGAAAGATGTGGATTGGATTTCAACATTGGCAAAAAAATCATAAGAATCATCACTACCCAATGTTCTAATGACGATAAGATACTAGTGATTTCAAGCAATGAAGAAAAGTTAGAAATATTAAAAAATTTATTTAAAGAAAATAAACTTGAAAATTATCTTAGAATTTTACATGAAGGCAACTGTGAAGAATTATCCGAAGATAATATTTCCAATGCCCTTTATGATGAAATTCCTATATTGATAGACATTAATAAATTATTGAATTTATATTATGATATTCCACTTTTCAACAATATTTATTCATCACGATATTTAAAGAATTTACATATTTTAAGAAATAGTGATGTGACATATATAGAATATGATGATTTAAACGAATTGAATGAATTCATCAAAGCATTTCAAGAATATATTTACCTAATTAAATCAGCGCATATAGAATACAATAATATCTCAGATTTAAATAAAATTATTGATAAATTAATTCTTATTAAAAATGATGTCTGCAGATTCAATGAGAATATAAATCTACTATATAATTTTTATAAATTGAATGGAATAACTATTTCAAATTCATTGAATAAAAATATTGAACTGATTGATGATGTAAAAATTCTATTTAATAATCCTTGCATAATTGAAAAAGAAACTGAAATCAAAGATTTTTTAAATAATCTACATGAATATAATGAAATAAACAAAAAAAGCAAAGATTCGTCATATTATATTAACAGTTTTATATCAAAAAACCGATTTTTAAAAGAAATTATTCAAAGATATAATAACTATTTATCAAAATATACTTTAAATATAGAAATTTTAAATGCAAAAAAAGAATTTGAAGATTATGGTTTTATTTTATATAATCTAATTGAATTCGAAAACTTTAAAGAAATCATGTCATCATTTGATAATCCAAAAGTTGTTAATGATGAGAATTATTTTTTGTTAAATGAAAAATTGGAAGAGTATATCGAATACAATGAAAATAATTTTTCTGATAACTTCAATAAATATCGAAAAAAATTGGAAAAAAACATCAAAAAGAAAATTAAAGAAAGACAGAAAAAAATTTCAAAAGATAATGATGAAATTTCCGAATTATTTTATTTGCTAAATAAAAAATTAAATCAAATATCAATTAATATTGATACATTCCAGGGTTTTAAAGATAATATCAATAACATCAACTGTTTAGTGAAATATCCCAAAATTATAGAAAATGATGATTTATATAATGCACTGGATATTCTGAATAATTATAAAAATAAATATGTTGATTTGACATTTGAAGAGTATTTCAACAAAAATTATGAAAAATTATGTGAAATTTTCAATATATTTCTCATAAAAATCAATAAAGAATACAGTATAAAAAAATACAACAAAATTAAAAAAAATACATCCGAAATACAATCTCTTTTTAAAGAATTAAAAATCAATATACACTCTATTAAAGATATGAGTAATGATTTAAAAAAATATAACAAAATTTTCAGTCACAATAATAAAAAAGCCCAAAAATTTAAAAGATTAAAAAGTTTAATCCAATCCAGTTTAGCTAGATTAAATATTAACTCAATGCAAAACATGTCTGTGAAAGAATTACTGGATTGTTCCAACGATAAAATTAATAAATTTGATGAAATTATTAGTTTAAAAAATGACATTTTAAAAATAATCAATGAATCACAAAATACTGATGAAAAATTTGACTATTCCTCTTTTTTAATTAAAAAATGCTATGATTTAAAAAATGAACTGCATATGGATGAATATAAAAAGGATATCGATGACATCTCATACAATAACAGATATTTTAAGGAAATAAATAATTATATGGACATATTCAATATAGACGAAACTATCTCTAAATTATTTAAGAAACATGAATATGACGTTAACTTTACTTCATCATATCATAATAAATTATTTGATGAAAACACAATAAATTCCATTGAATCAGTGGATATTGAAAAAGAAATAGTTGAATTGAACATTATATCTGAAAAATTAGACTATTTACTTGAACAAAAAAATCAAAATGTGCTGAAATATAAAAATCTCAGTGATTTCTCATCAAAATATTATAATACTAATTATTTCTACAAAAATATCATCGAAAAGGTTAAAGAATGTGATATCCATAATTTTAATGAAGTTATCGATGATTTAAAAAATGAATTATTATTTAAATCAAATGATTATAAAATTAATAAAATTATTTACAATATGTCTGCCATTGAGGAAATCATTAATCTTTCTCATATGCTGGAACTTGAAGAAGCTGAAAATCTCTTCAACTATGAATATGATGAAGTGATTATATTCCAACAGCAAATAAAAAAGGACATAGAATTCACAGAATATTATAATAAAGAAATATTCAACAACAACATATTTAAATTTTATCAGTCTTCAAATTATGTTGAAGATTTGAATAATTTGGATTTGAAATTAAGTGAAATAAAAGAATATATCAAAAAGAATAATATAAACAATTCTATTTTCAATAACTCTGAATTGATAAACATTAATAAATTAATTGGTATAAAAGAAATTATTGATAAAACATTATATCTTTTTGAAAAGGAACCTGATGATAAAACAGAAAAAATTGAAAACATTAAAACAATAATTGACAATTTATTTAAACTGTGTGAAAACTATCCAATCAGCGATGAAAATGATAAATATATTGAGGAATTAATCTCAGCCCAAGATAAGGTTAAAAGATATAGTAAAATGAACATATATGAAAATAAAATTGATTACCATAAAGAGTTAATACACAATAACCTTCAAAATATATGGAAAGGATATTCAACAAATATTAATAAGATAAAAGATAAACTGGACCTCGATTTGAAATTTACAAAATTATATAACAGAAAAATATTCAATATGGAAACAATACAAAACATCAATAATCTTTCCAAGTCCGATTTAAAAAAACTAAACAAAATCCAATCAAATTTAACATCTTTTCCGGATATATTCAAAAACAATTTATCCAATGAAGAAATTTTATCCAGCAGCAAAAAATTAATTTTGGAAATCGATAAATTGGATAAATCAAATATTAATGAAGAAACCATCAAAATATTTTCAAATATCAATCAAACCTTAAAAAGCGATGAAGTTGAAAACCTGATCAAAATTTTGGACATTAAAATTAATAAACCAAATTTTTTCAATTCAATGATAGAATTAGAAGAAAAACTAAATAAATACTACCCAAATAAATATAAATACAGTGAAGATTCTTTAAATAGACTAAACAATGACATCACCTATTCTCAGCTGAAAAATTTAGGAATAATAACTGATAACAACGAAATGTTAATAAGAGATGACTTTGAAAACTTCTATAAGATATTAAGTCAATTTGAAGAATATAGAATGTTGATTCTGGAAAGAATAATGGACACTGAAGAAGTTGAATTGACTGAAAATTTTGATATTATACTAAGCGAAAAATGGTTGTTTTTAATAAATGAAAATACAATTCAGAATAAATTATCTAAACAATTTGTAAATCAATTTGACAAATTTCTTGTACTTCATGATGCTGATAAAAGTAAAATTCAGAATGTTCTCAGGAAAACTGATAGATTATATAAAATAATGGGATGAAAATGGTAAAGAGAGACTTGATTAACCTGGAAGATAAACTTTATGTAAATTTAATTAATAATCTAACTCAAAGGAATACTATAAGATTAAACAGCCAATTTATTCCAAAAAATGAAAATAATGGTTTGATTAGATTCTTTGAAGATGATTCAATATGGTTTTCACGATTGAAAAAATCCAATGAAATAATTTATTATTTTGGGTTGATGATCAATTCAGATTCAAATCATCAAGACAAGAACCCTTTATTAATAATGAAATTCAATAAGAATACAAAAAAATCTAATTTACGTATCCATAAAAATAAAATATACTTGATTGTGAAATTACAAGATAAAATTAAACAATATGCTGATTCAAAATTCAAATTCATAAAAGCAAATAAAAAGCCAAATTCAAAATTAAGATACCTTATTTTAGATGAAATCGATTCCCCGAATATGATTCAAACAATAAAAGATTTATTGGAGGAATTTTCTTTTAATTGTGAATTGGATAAACAATTTTTAGAAATAAAAAAAAATCATGATGAAACTCTAATCAAATATACTGTTCACACTTCATCTAAAACTGAAATTGACACCAATCCTAAAACTGAAAATGATAAGAAGAAAATCCCTCTAACAAAAACAGATAAAAATAAAAACAATGAGCAGAAAATATCTAAAAATTATAGCAAACATCAATATAATCCTTCATTTCCTTTTGAAAATGACATTAATATTGATTTGAATGATATTTCATTGCCGGAAAATAATGTCGATATTTCAGATGAGTTAGATACAATAATTTTTAATATTAATGCATTCAATTTAATAAATAAAATAATCTATCTGGAAAACTTAGATTATTCCTCCAAAAATAGTTTAATCCAATATATATTCAATAAAGATGAACATAATAATTATTTATTCAGTTTAGATATTTTAAATCATTTTAATGATAAAATAACAGATGAATCCTATATTTTCAGTATTCTTAATCTAGTTTTTGAAAATGAAAATCTGACATTTGAAGAGTATTATTCTGAAATAGATTCATTGCTAAATTTTAAACTATCTAAAAACTATGATTTGCATAAAAAAGTTTTAAGCAAAACTAAAAATAAAGAACTTGAAATAAATCCTAATCAAGACAGCAATATCCTTACAAGTATATCTCAGAATAAATATGATCCTAAACTTGAAAAAAAACTATTCAAATATGATGAAAAAGATTTAATCAGTATCATAATTAAATATAAAGATTATATTAATCCATTGAAAGATTTGACAACTGAACAAATCATGAATATAAATTTCGATTATAACTTAATATCCAAACTGATAATGAACTATATGTATGATGAAATTTATTCAGAACTGGATAACTTTAATGAATATAAAGTTCCAGATATTGTCAAAGAAAATTTTCCATTTGAAAAACCTAGAGAATTGCAGCTTGAAACAATATCCAAAATTTATGATGCCATCGAAAATGGATATAAATACATTATCCTTGAAGCAGTTTCAGGTTTTGGAAAATCTTTAATTGCAACAACTTTGACCAATATCTATTCAAAAGAAAAATCATACATATTAACTACTACAAATCAACTTATCAATCAGTATATAGATGAATTTGGTGAAAAAATTGTACATTTAAAACCTAGGAATAAAAGTACCTGCAAAAAATTTACAACAAAAAAACATACATACAAATGCAGCGAGTTCAGATGCAGATATTTAAAATGCAAGTACTATCAAAACAGCAAATTTTCAGAGGGTTTTAATGAATCCGAATCATGTGAATATTTATATAAACTTAAAGAGGGAAGAAAATATGATACATTAATTTCAACATATGCATATTTTTTAAAGGAAACATTTTTTCATAAAAATAACCTGAAGACAAGAAAACTAATAATATGTGATGAGGGCCATAACATTGATGATAAAATTTCAGATTCTGTTGCACTGGACATTAAAGAAAAACAATTTGATGAAGAACTGGGACTGAATATGGATTATGAATATAAGTACATATCACAGAATGAAGACTATTATTTTTATCTTTTAAAATTTAAAAAAATATACGAGTCTGAAATCAAAGAAATGGGAAAAAACAATGAAAATTATGGAAAATATAAAAAAAGACTTAAAGATATCGAAAAATTCATGTCATATTTTGACAAGAGCAATGAAAATTTGACTTTTGATAAAACTGCAGATAATCATTTTGGAAAAAAATATCCGAAATTCCAGTTTAAACCCGTGACAGTTAAAAAAATGATTCATGACTGCTTATTTAATTATGGGGACGTCACTATATTTATGAGTTCATCCATTTTTGATTATGAAAACTTTGCATATGACCTTGATATCAATAGAAACGAAGTTTACTCCTTAAGAGTTCCAAATATCTTCGATATAACCAATAATCCCGTAAAAATATATAATGATTTTAATATGGACAATGAACATATTGAAAATGGAATAATGGATGATACATTATCAGTTATTGAAGATATTCTTAAAAAACATAAAAACGAGAAAGGTGTTATACACACTTCAAACAGTGAACAAGTAAACTTTTTAAAAAATAATATTGATGATTCCCGTATATTAAATTATTATTTTAAAAATAGGGAAGAAGAACTGGATTATTTCAAAAGTAGTACCAAGCCACTGGTCCTGATTAGCCCTTCCATGAATGAAGGAACTGATTTGCCGGGTGATTTGTGCAGATTCCAAATAATATTCAAATTACCGTATCTACCTTCAGAAGATCCTAGAATAAAAAAACGTAAAAATGCATATGAAGACGGGAAAGAGTGGTACCGTTTCAAAATGCTTACAAGATTGATTCAAGGATACGGTAGAGGGATAAGATTCGAAGATGATTATTGTAAGACATATATTCTGGATAATCGTCTTTGGGAAATTATCTACGAAGATTTGGATACAAATAATATTATTCCAAAGTACTTCATTAATGCTATTGAAGATTTTAATGAAGATATTTAAATTAATTTAGTTAAAACATTCTTTTTATAAAAAATTAACAATAATATATATTATTTGTAGTTGAAAAAAATTACGAAAATTATCACTCGGATGTAATTTTATTGTATAAATCATCAAGTGTCTTCTCACATTTATCCTTTTTCAATTCACACTCCCATACAGTAATAACAGTCCATCCCATTGCTTCCAGTTCTTTCTGATTTCGCTGATCACGCTCTTTATTTCCATAAAGTTTTTTCTTCCAGAAATCAACATTGGATTTTGGCATTACCGCATATTTACATCCGTCATGGAGATGCCAGAAACATCCATGAACAAACACAACAGTCCGGTATTTAGGTAATACAATATCCGGACTTCCGGGATACCTCTTGTCATTCTTTCGAAATCTAAGCCCTCTTGAAAAAAGATAGCTGCGAACAAGAATTTCTGGCTTGGTGTCTTTACTCCTAATCCGTGACATGTTATAACTGCGAACCTCTTTACTAACTTTATCAACCATATCAATCAACTCCAATAGAATATTATAGCAATTATTCTGAAAAATAATATAAAAACCTAAAATTCATAAAACCGTTTCCTCAAATGCTTCTTCAATAGCATTGGCCAATTGGATAATGTTATCTTTAGAATTAACTTTATAATTTTCCATCAGATAACGGACATCTATCAGAACACACTGGACATGTTCATACTTGTGAGTACTTTTTCCTCGCCATTCACCAATTGCCTCACCTACATTAATTAAATTATTTGTACTGAATTTTTTGGATTCTTTATTGAATGGCAATAGGAACGCATTGTAAATTTCCTTATTATTAGTAATTTCCAAAGTTTTGGCATATTCAGCATAGGTAATTTGTTTATTAATGGAAGTAATTTGAGGCAAATCTTTTGGTTCTGCAGTATCACCATATTTATAATATTTTGAATCAATGACAAAGATTTTATCATCATACTCCATAATAGTGTCCGGCTGTAACGGATATGTCTTTATATTATCATTGAATTTTAAATTCCATTCTGCCTTGGGATAATAATCATCCTTGTGTTCTATTCCAAACATTTTATCCACCATTTTCTCAAAAACATGTTCAAACGTGTTAGTGCCATAATAAAACTGATTTTCAGAATTATCATCCATTGAATTTATCAAGTCAATCATTGATTTGAAAAGTTTCTTTTTATTGTCCACATTAGTATTTGATAATTTATCCTGAAGAATAAATAATGATTTATTTTTATTCAATTTACCTATCGGTTTAGGAGGCATATATGAATTAAATAACCACCCTATCTTTTTAAAACTTTCATAAACACAATATTGGTTGATTCTTGTTATTTCCTTATCATCATTTGGTGTGGAATTTCTAACTGTAAAATTAGCATATATTAATGAATAAGAGGAGTTTTTATTTTTTATTAGAATTGGATTTTGTTTTTTAATAGTCTTTGACCAGTTCACCTTACCTTTATTTTGAGTTCTATAAACCGAATCAGTCTCCCTATAGTAACCATTATTTAGAAAATAATAAATAATTTCCATGTATGCTCCTATAGGAAATTCAACATCCTTTTTTTCACTGTTATTTCTTTGTGAAATATTTCCCTCTTTTTCTTCCTTAAATTCATTTATAATTTCAAATAAATGAAAAATATCTCTACGAATTTCCGAATCTGTTTCAGACAATTCATATCCTAATGGAAAATAAACAAATACTCCATTATCATCTCCGTGAATTCCAACAAATCTATCATTATCCCGATTTGTGGCGATTCTACAGTATTTTTTTAAAATATCAGTTTGAGTCATTTTCTTTTCCATCAGATGAATTTTTTTCTATTTCCTTGGCATTAACTTCTCTAATTTTATTATTTACAGGATATGTAAAAATTTCAAAATTGAAATCTTGATTCTGATTATTCACATATTTATTAATAAAACATTCTAAACTGAACTGGTCCACAGTATTTTTATTAAAGTAATCTTCCCGAGAGAATTTAAAAACATCGTCCCATAAATACATTAAAACTTTTTCAGCAAAAGATTTTGGAGAACTTAAATCTTCCTCATCTATAAAATAAGCTCCCAGTCTTTTATCTTCAGAAGATAAAGTGGAACTTGAATCCTCCAATATAATTTCATTAATGGCAGTTCCAAAAACTTTCCAGGTTATCTTACTATTTGGGACATATGTATCCTTAAATTCCGGTTTGTTGAAATCATTTTCAATCATTTCCATATGCCAACGTCTTTTAAATGCAGTGTCCAATGTAAATACATTCTGGTCTGAAGTATTCATAGTTGCTATAATACTTAAATTTGAAGGAATACGAACCTTATGATTTTCATCATCATAAACCTCTTTAGCTATTTCAGAATTTGTAATACCAAATTCACTGGTTCCTTTCTTAAAACCGTCACTATTTTCTTTTTTTCTATCCAATAATTGGAAAATATCCCCAAAAATTGCTGGAGCATTTCCCCGATTTATTTCTTCAATAATTAAATAGAATTCATCAGAAGGATTTTCATATGCCTTTTTTACAATATTGGTGAAAGGTCCCGGTGTAAATACATAGTTTACATCATTTTCAGAAACTTTTGGAAGAATTTGGCCTATAAAATCAGAATATGTATAATCCGGATGGAATACAACCCTTTCCATGAAAAATTCATCTACATCCATGCAGATTTTATTTTTTATGGTCCAGCTTTTTCCACAACCCGGAACACCATAAAGCAGTCTGTTTTTCCCGTCACTTACTCTATCAAATATAAAATCATCCAAATCTACATTATCTTCACTGATTGGTATTTCAAATTTTTCTAATGGAACTAATGTTTTTATTCCTCTGGCAGTATGATAATAATTAAATTTCAGATTTAAATCTGAAATTTCATCAGTATCATCAGGTAATATACCATAAATCTCATATTTGACTTCTTTTCTTAATTTAAGAATAATTATAAAAGAATTAATGGGCAGCAGCCAACGTAATGCTTCAAATTTTTTATCAGAACTATTAACTTGTGAAATCTCCAAATGGTGACCTTCATCCTTTATACCTCTTAAAAGAGTAGTAAATGAATCAATTTTCGATTCATCATGAAAATCTCCGGATTGCAATATTTCATTCAAAAAAGAAACACTTTCATTCAAATATCTCTTTTTATTTTCATCAAAATACTCCCTAGAATATGTTTCATGTTTTTCCAACAAATATTTTAAATTTAACACATTTAAACAAATCGGCATTTTAAATGTATAAAAGGATTTGAAATCAACATTATTTCTAAAATCATTAAAATATTTATATGAAGCCAGATATGGAAACATTTCCATTTGTTCCCCACTAAATTCAATATGGGTCTGATCTCCACATCCCCTAGTATTGTTGCATTCCAATTTTTTTACAACAACACCGTCATAATCATCAGCACTGACAACAATTCCCTGTTTCTCCAAAGTATCTTTAATAGGTTCAAATTTATTTTTAAAATCCTGTTCATTCATTTTCAAGCCCCACCAAATAATTCTTAATGACCTTTGCAATACCTCGAGCCATTACTGGAGGTACTGCGTTTCCAATCTGCATATATGTCTTAGTATAAGCTCCCCAAAAGAAATAATCATCCGGAAATGACTGTACTCTAGCTGCTTCCCTTGGTGTAATTGACCTTATTTGAAATGGATGAATATGTGAGTGTCCGTCAACCTTCAGATGTGCAGTAATAGTCCTGCAAGGCTTATCATCAAAAAGTTTAAAATATTTGTCTTTGAAAATATGATTTCTATGGGAATAAAGCATTATATCCTTTATTTTTTCATCAGTAGCATCATCACCCTGATTCAATCTTCTGTAAATTTCATAGTTATTATCATTGCAATATCTGGCCTTATGATTATATAAATAAGGTATTTTCCTATTATTATTAATTAAATTCAGATAAGGATTATTATGGTTCTCATCATAATTAACATCAATTTTTTTTCCAGCAGTCTCACTATCAATATTGTTCGAATTCTTGATTCTGTTTGAATCCAATTTCTTAATATCCTTTAACGCATCATGAAGAACATAAACCGGTTTATCCTTATTGTTCTCTTTAATTTTAATAAAAATCTCCTCAGGAGATAAATTCAATTTTTCACAGATATCACTTCTAACCGCAATATAAATTAATCTTTGTCTGTTCTGTGCTACAGAAAACTCGTTAGATTTTAAAACTTCATAAGCAACTTTATATGATAATGTTTCACCATTTTTTTTAATAGTTATTGCAGCATAATCCTCGACAACCTGGTCAGCAACTTTCAGCATTCCTTTAACGTTTTCCATAACCACAAATTTCGGAGCTATTTTTTCAACCATCATCAAAAAATATTTATACAGTTCATTTCTTGGATCATCAATTATCCTTCTTTGATTTGCAGTACTGAAACCCTGACAGGGCGGACCCCCAACAACAATATCAATCTGTTCATCAATATAATCATCAATATAATAAATGAAATCTCTAATATCTTCCTGAATCAATTTTGATGAAGGTAATTCCGGATGGTTATATTTATAAGTTTGAATACAGACATCTTCAATATCACTGGCCAATTTAACATTGAAACCCTCCTGCAGGAAACCTAAACTTAATCCTCCAGCACCACAAAAAAAATCAACTAAAGTCAGATTATGTTTTTCTTTAGCTTTTTCCTGGACTTTTTTCCTTTCTGAATTGTATAACTTCCAGATTGTTCCGTATGTGTCTTCCTTATTATTTACACAGAACTTGACTGCCCTAATAAAAGAATCATAATCTTTTTTCAATACTTTTTTTAATTCATCCAAATCAGAACGAGAATTAATGACTCCAATTTCAATAAGCTCATTATAAACATCAGGAGTTAAAATTGAATCCTCAGTATTTTTTATATTGTTCCTTTCACAGAAAACCTCGATTAAACGTGTAAACACATCAATTTCTTCAAGGAAAAAACGTTTTTCACTTTTGTCTAAACCAGTGACACAATTGAAAATCATAATATTTACTCCAAATATATATTGAATTTTTTAGAATAAATAATTTAATCTTCATTATCTGTAATCAATACAGGATAAGATTCAAAAATTTGAGATAAAATATTAATTAAAACATCAACAACTATTGAATTACCTGCCTGCTGATAGACTGATGTATCAGATACTACAATTTTCCAATTATCTGAAAATCCCATTAACCTCAAACATTCTCTTGGAGTCAGTCTGCGAATTTTTCCATCAGTTGTTACATAATTATCAGTCCCCGCTCTATGCATTTTATGCATTGTAGATAAAAGAGGTAATGCAATTTTCCGGTCGATTTCCGGTTCACCATATAATCCATTAGGTCCTGAAGACAAAATTGTTTTTTTTATTCTTTCAGATAAAAAGTACTTTTCATCAATTTTTTCTTTTTTATCAGTTTGTATAAATTTTAATGTTTTATCCGGTAAAAATGTACCATAAGGAGCATTATCTAATAAAAAATCTTTCATATAATGTTCCAACGGAATAGATTTTGGAAATTCAAAATTTTTAACCAAATCCAAATCTGAACGGAAACCTACAACAAAAATTCTATTCCTTGATTGCGGAATCCCATAATCCACAGCATTCAATACAGATGGTTTATCTTCATGGGTGAAAAAAATATTATAACCTAATTCCTTAAACACTTCTTTCATTTTATCCCATGTCCTGCCGCAGTCATTGCTTAATACTGCCCGCACATTTTCATATATGAATACTTTAGGTTGAATTTCATCCACAAGTCGCGCATATTCATAAAATAATGTTCCGCGGGTATCAGATAATCCTCTTTTTTTACCCAAAGATGAGAATGACTGGCAAGGACTTCCACCAACAAACAAGTCAACTTGATTTCTATATTGTGTACCGTCCAAAAAAGTTACATCCCAATGAAAATTATTATCAGAACACTCATAATTGGCCATATAACTAGTTTTTACTTTATTTCTTTTTTCATTTCCATGATACAAATTGTCGACATATTCTTTCTTTTTGGAATAATCCTCAATTTTATTAATTTCATTCAAATGCTTCAAAGACTCAATTTTTCCATATAATTGACTAACCCTCTGGCTTAAATTTCTTACTCTATTGATTACTCTTCTACCATTGTTGTCCTCTAAAAAAACATGCATATCTTTTAATGACTTACTTATTTGGGACCAATCAATATCATATTGAGATATAAATTTCATATCATCTTTACCAAGATCATCCAAAGAATTATCTCTCTTGAAATCATTAGTAAGTTTTAATATTGCCCGGAGTAAAATTAATTTTTTTTCAGTTAATGAATAATCATCCGAATTAAGAATATATATAAAGGTATTGAATAAATTTAATCTAGTTTTATTTAATTCTGATGAATTAATAATATTTTCTAATATGCTGATAATGATAGCTATTTTATCTTTAACAATTATATTATTCAAAATATCTTTCAATTCATCATATTCGTTTTCTGCCAGATGAAGCATATTTAATAATTGTAACTCATAGGAATCATCTTCAGAAAATTTCATATCTTCAATCAGTGACTTTAAAACTGACAACTCATCATTAATCTGGTCCATATCAACATCTATTTTTTTTGAAAAAATATCTATATCACCATTATCACAAGCAAAGACAATGTCACTGCCAATATTCATACGATTTAGTGCATGTTCAACGGCTCCTATACCACTAAACACAGTTGCTAATTTAATCATTGTTGATTCCTCACAAATACATAGTCATATATTATTCAATAGAATAAAATATAATCTCATATAAAATATTTATTATTTACATTACAATATTATCCAAAAAGTTAATTAAAATTTAAAATCAAATTCAATCATCTGATATTTAAGTAACAATACATCATTTTAATTATAACCAAACTAAAATTTAGTTCTATATTTTTTCTATAAAATAACAATTTTACTTAAATTAAAATATTAATGAAGCCTTAGGGGGGATTCGAACCCCCGACTTCCACCTTACCAAGGTGGCGCTCTACCAGCTGAGCCACTAAGGCAAGACAAATACTAAATTCTAAAAAATATGATGCAAGGGAAGGGATTCGAACCCTCGAAGGCCTATACCAGAGGATCTTAAGTCCTCCCCCTTTGGCCGCTCGGGCACCCTTGCATATAATAATGTATTATTCCATATACTATATATAATTTATTCTAAAATTATTAATAAAAAAAATATTAATCTTCTGAATTGAAATAATCCATATCTATCTTTTTTACATCATATGAATGAACTATTGAAGTACCTAAATTAAATTCAATCATTAATTTTGCAAGTTTTTTTCCATCAATAAGAACAATTGATCTTTCAGAATGATTTTTTACATAATTTTTTGCATTTTTTGAAAAATAAGAAGTAGTAATGAAAACTCCTTTTTTTATTCCCTTACCACTTAATGCCCCAGCAAATCTTTGTAAATCTGGACGACCAATAGAATTTTCATGACGTTTTGCCTGAATAGCTATTTTATCCAAACCTAAAATATCTTCATTTATAATACCATCTATACCTTCATCATTTGATTGTTGAGTAGGTCTTCCAGCATCATCTCTAAAACCACCATAACCCATTTTCAATAATAAATCGACAACTAATTTTTCAAAGAATTTTGAATCCTTAGATTTAATTTCATCAAGGATTGATTCTGACAATTCTTCATTAATTTCATTATATGCAACATCTAATCTTTCAGAAGGAGATTGGTTTTGATTATCACCAACCATATTATCTTTATTTTTTTCTAAATTTCTATATTTTTTAAATGAATCATAATTATTTAAAAAATTTTCATCAATTTGATTTATTTCTTGGTTTAAAACTTTCTTTCCCTCTTCAGATATTAAATATTTGCCTCGTTCTATTCTTTTTAAAAGAGTAGCCCGATATAAATGATTAACTGCCCATTGGGTTCTATCTTCATATTTAAGTTTAGAACCTTTTGAAGTTTTTTCATTCAAATCATTTTCATTCAATTCAAAAAATTTTGCTATATAATTAGATACCTCTTTTTTTGTATGAATATCATTATCCTTAAAAAAAGAAAGCACTGGAAAATAAAATTCTTTAAATTTTGGAATCATTATATCATCCCCATACAATTATAAATATATTAAAATAATTTTTCAATTTTTTCCTTAAAATAACTCTGAAGAGCCATATCCTCACAGTAAATAAAACATCCCTTCATTCCACGAGTCATTAATGTACGATAAGTATTTTTAATAATTTCATCAGCAACTTCTAAAGCTTCATCAGGATTTTCTTTATACAACTTTTTTATTCCTTTCAAAGACTGATCTGTTCGTGCACGTGAATTAAAATCTGTGATAATATGTTCCCCATCAAATTGCATATCTTCACCAATAATTACTCCAACGTAATCAAATTCAAGGCCCTGTGACGTGTGAATACACCCCACTTCATTAACGGAATCCTCATCTATTGCCCATGTATCTGAATTTCCAAGATTCCAGCTCATTGAAAAGTCGCCAATTTCTATATCATGAACATTGGAATCATTTTTACCTTCCTTAATCCAGTTCCAGCAATATCCAGCCAACAATCTTGCATTGTTTTTTTCCTTATTTTTCTCAAAAATCAGTTCTTTCAATTCATTTGCATCATCGATTACTCTAAAATCATAGTCAAATTCAAATCCATCATAGTTTGCCGTGTCTTCAATTTCCAATACATCTGTTAACCATGATAAATAACCGTCTGATCCGTTGCATCTGAACTGTGATTCAAGCTTTACCTGCTCAACTTCACAATCAAACTCCTGGGCAAATATTTTAATCTCTGAAATGCTGCCATAATCCTTTAGAGTAACCTTCTGATGTTTATCAATGAAAAATACTGAAAACTTTGATGCATTTATTATTTCCTTTATCTGGTTTTCACCTAAATTACCAAACAGTCCAGATTTTTCATTTAAACGATGGGCTTCATCAACTATCAGCACGTCAAATTCGTTTTCATTGGATTTGGTAAATGAACCTGATCCTTTAAACAGTGCTTTCAGATAGCTTTGTGTATAGTTGCTTCCCCTTAATTTTTCAAAAAATACGTTTCTTGGAGCGGAGTTTTTCGTAACATACAATGCATTGAGCTCATCATTTATCAAATCAACCAGTAAGTTAATAGCTACAACTGATTTTCCGGTTCCAGGTCCACCTTCAACTATTAATACCCTTTTTTTATCATCACAGTATGAATCACGTGCCATTTTAACTGCAAGCTCATAGGCAACCTTCTGCTCATCAATCATATAAAAGAATCTGTTTCCTTCAAGCATTCCTCGAAGACAATCCTGCAATTTTTTTGAAGGCCTGATTTTACCGTTGTCAATCCTGTATAAAATATCTGTTGAATCACCTGTTTTGATATATTTTTTAATGAACTGCCTTAACTTCAATGCATCACGTTTACCATATAATGGAGCCAAATCATAATATTTCTTATAAATTTCATCTGTTAATGCTTCATCATGTTTAAAATCATAATTATGCAAATATGCACATGGATATAACTCAATTGCATCTTCTTCAACGGTTTCATTAAAGTTTTCTATTAATGAAGCATATGTCCATGCCTGATATGACGGATGGGTGGTCTCACGAACTCCACCACCCAAAAATGTTTTAACAATTGCATCCTTGCCGGTAACTTTTTCAGCAGAATCCCATTGTTTTAACTCAATAATGACAACAGAATCCGTTTTATTATCATCCTGACCTGTCAGTATAAAATCGATTCTTTTAGATGTTGTTGGAATGGTAAACTCAATAGCTACACCACAATCATCAGGGATTTCAGAATCAACCAAAATCTTGTTCATGAATTCCATTGAATTTTCCCAAGATCTAATCTGTGCTTTGGCAGATTTTCCAATTTTTTCCTTATATACATCATATATTTCATCAGAAATTGAACCCAATAGAACTGAATTGCAGAATTCCTCTTTTGTTGCCTCATAAACTATCATACTTAGTTGACACCCCATATGATTTTTCAACAGGATACTTAATGGCATTTTTCTTCATTTTATTTAATATTATTTCCTTAATATCCAAATTTAATGAATCCGCCATATACATTGAATAAATTAAAACATCTGCCAGTTCATCTGCAACTTCATCAATATCATATTCCTTTCCCCATTGAAAATGTTCTAATAATTCTGCTGCTTCAATAGATATTGATTTTGCAAGGTTTTCAGGCGTGTGAAACTTTTTCCAGTCACGTTCCTCTTGAAATTTTATTAATTCTTTTTTTACTTCATCCATGTGAATCATTATTAATTTGATTATAATATTAATATGCCATTTGAAATATTTACTTATTTCCAAAAAATTGATTTAAAATTTAATTGAACTCTGGTTTATTACATTAATACAGTTGGAAGAACAACTATTGTAATCGCATTAACATGACCTTAATCATTATTGATGTTATAATTTTTCACATAATTGATTTAATTCATCATCAGATAAATTTTCTTGATGTAACCATTTTATTAATCATTTCTTTGATTAAATAGATTTAAAAATGTTTCTATAGGTATATTCATATTATACTCAGTGAAGGGATTTATTGCAATTAAAGAATATTTGTCAGTTTGTTTTAACAAATCTGCTAAATCACTCATATATAATACATATGTTGAACTTCTAAAATTTGCAGCTTCCATCATTTCGTTACTTGTAAATAATGGAACAACTTTATTTCCGTTATTATCCGTTAAATATTCAATATTAAAACCAATTTGTCCGGCAGGTTCAATTACATCACCCATTTTTGCATTTTCAATACCTTCAAATATATTTTCACTATAACTAACAGGCATAGATAATCTAGATTCTTTTAGTATATTTAAAAATTCAAATTGCATTATTGGTGTTATTTCTTCTTTCATCAATTCTTCCAATCTTTTATTATCATCAGGGGTTTCATTTTTTAATCCATCAGTATTTTCATCACATATATGATTTAAATAATCATTAAATTCAGAAACTTCATCTAAAATATTTTTAAAGTATTTTGCTGTATTATACATGTTCTGTTGATTGTGTAAATCTATCAAATAGATTAATATTTGAATTATTTTCGGATTAACACCAACTTGTATGTTATTTTCTCTAAAATATATTATATCATCTCTAACTGGTTTTTCTTCTTCACCAGATTTTAAAAATATGAAGAAATTAAATAGATGACCGTATAATTCCATATTTTGCTGGGTGTGGTATAAATAATCTGCAAGTTTGAAATAATTTGAAGTTAATATATCAACATCATATGCATATTTGAAAATTTCACAGGATAATTCTTTTAATTTTTCTTCCTCATGTTTTGATTGATATAATTCACATAATCTAATTAATATTGGTGCTGATACTGGATTAATTTTATTAGCTATTTTTAAATACTTTTCTGCTTCATCTATCTGTCCCAAATTCATATATGCTATTGAATAAATGGTATAAATATCTTCCAATGCTTCATCTAATTCAAGTGTTTTAATTGATTCAATATTTCCAAAATAATAATCAAACAATATTTCTTCCAGAGGATTTGCAAAATGATGATAATCTATAGTTTTATATGATGGATTTTCATCTAAAAAATCATTAATATAGTTTATTATCTCTTGAAATTGCCCTGAATTTAACAAATCTATTATTTTATCCATAAATTCCATATATACCACCTTAATCAAATATTTATAACAACAAATTAATAACAATTACTATATTAAAGAATGATAACTTTATTACACCAAGAATATAATACTATTATAATAAGGAGGGCATGTTTATGGTTCAATATTGTAGAAAATGTGGAGCAGAACTTGATGATGATTCAAAATTCTGTGCGGAATGCGGATTTTTACTTGATGATGATCCGACAAAAGAAAAAACAGAAAATAATGTCAAAAGCATAACTGAGAATCAAAGTATTGAAACAGATGATAAAAATAAATTTTTAAAAAAATTACCTCTGATAATGGCCGCTATAGCAGTTATTATGGCTATTTTTGAGGGATTGGGAACACCTATGCTGATGGGTTGGGACTCTATCTTAATGGCTATTGGAGTAGGTGTTGCTGGAGGACTCGTTGGAATATTTTTAATGGAAAAATTAAACGAACCTCTAATTGCTGCGGTTGAATTTATTGGAGTTGGAGCAATTATTTTCATGCTCATAGGACGTTTTGGAGAAATTTCGGCGATATTTTTTATCATAACTGCAATTATCACATTATATTTCAAAGGATTTAAAGCAATCAATAAAAAGCTATGGATAATTCCAGTAATAACTGTCATAGGAATATTTCTTATTTTAATTTTAGGTGGTGCATTATATCAAATCAATGCTGAAAATTCTGTTACTGTTGGAAATCTGACACAAAACATAACTTATGACGGATATGGATATTATACCGGATATATTACAGGAGACATTAAAGTAGATACGAATTTTGATTATTTATCCGTTAATATAAACTACTATGATAAAGATGGAAAAATAATCAATTCAGGCATTGGCTGGAATGAATTAAATCCTCAAAGCGGACAAACATACAAAATATCTTCTATGTATTTTGAAAAAACACAACCAGTAAAAGCAGAAATCAAGGTAGTTGATTCAGCAAAATCAAATAATCCTCTATATACCGAAAATATAACTATTTAGTGGAGTTTAAAAACTTCACATAATTACTTTTTTTATGAATTGATATTTTAAGTAGCTTTTTTCATATATATTTACGCATGAATGATGTATTACACTCCAACTTATCCAATTGCTCATCAGATAAAACATAAGTCTCTTCCAGACTATATGCAATTTGGAGATACTCGTCGCAGGCATAATACCAATTATCATTATCGACATACATTTCATCATTTAAAACATCAGCAATACAGTCAAGTAATTCAAAAACAACTTCATACTGATGAATTCCCATTAATTCAAAAATTTCATCACATAAAAAGTTATGTATTTCATCGGCCAAGACATCAATGTCATAATATCCGAAATCATAATAATTCTTGCCTTTTGACTTTTCAATGATTTGTTTTAATTTATCAAAATATGGTTTTGAGTCAATTTTAGGTTCCTTTTTAAATTTGCGAATAAAATCTTCTTTAAGTACCGGATCTTCATTTAAAACATTAATGAAATACTCCCTCAAATGATTATCATCCACAGTTTTAATCAAATCCAGAAAATCACTTTCCTTTTCCAGGAGGTTATTTTCTTCAACATATCTTAAAACAGCAGCCTGATGCTTGCAATTGTCTTTTCCACAAGTGCAGAACATGTAAGTGATTTCATTATCTTTTATATGTATACTAACATGAAAATGTGTTGATTTTTGAAGATTTGCATTTATGTAACCTTCACTTATAATAACTTCTACAATAGAGTTCATATACCAAAAGGATTGATTAATAACTTCATTTGAAAATTTATCTTCCCAGTTTAATTTATCTACTATTTTCATAATTATATCTATCACCCTAATATCTATAAATACAACGGATTTTCTTAAAACATGAAAAAGAGTGCCATGACTTTGAATGTGCTTTCTTTCATTTAATAGAATAACCTTTGCAATTTGAAGACATTCAAGAATACATTCAAGCAACAGGCATCACAATCCTTGTTTTAATAGAATAACTTTGCAATAATGAAAAGACATGGACTAACAAAAAACATAACAAAGTCACAATCCTTGTTTTAATAGAATAACCTTTGCAATATAAATTCCACAATTTTGGAGACCTTGAAGAAGTCGTCACAATCCTTGTTTTAATAGAATAACCTTTGCAATACCTAAAAAGAAAACCATCAAGGTTTTGAAAGAGGAGTCACAATCCTTGTTTTAATAGAATAACCTTTGCAATATCAACAACGAATTATGGTCATGTTAAACTAAGGGAGTCACAATCCTTGTTTTAATAGAATAACCTTTGCAATCAGAAGTTCAAAAAGCATTTAAGACAACAGGTCACAATCCTTGTTTTAATAGAATAACCTTTGCAATAACAAGTATGCACATTCATTTAAACAGACAATATCTGTCACAATCCTTGTTTTAATAGAATAACCTTTGCAATGATATTTGATATGATATTTAATGATAATGATAGATTGGTCACAATCCTTGTTTTAATAGAATAACCTTTGCAATAAAGCATAACATCGCAGAATATCCTTTTATGATTGAGTCACAATCCTTGTTTTAATAGAATAACCTTTGCAATTCATCAGCAGGAGTGTAAGCAAGACCACGCTTTAAGTCACAATCCTTGTTTTAATAGAATAACCTTTGCAATCTATACAATTACAAAAAAAGGAAAAGAAGATAATTGGTCACAATCCTTGTTTTAATAGAATAACCTTTGCAATGACAATCTGCCATGATGTCACCATTGCGGAAAGTGTCACAATCCTTGTTTTAATAGAATAACCTTTGCAATTTCAGCAAGAAATAGTATTCATCAAAGGAAAAGAAGGTCACAATCCTTGTTTTAATAGAATAACCTTTGCAATGAATGTATTAAATATCGAAAACAAAGATGCAAAGCAGTCACAATCCTTGTTTTAATAGAATAACCTTTGCAATACAATGAGTCTATAATGTATTTTGAGTTGTCAAATATGTCACAATCCTTGTTTTAATAGAATAACCTTTGCAATGAAGCAACATTCAGATTCTACAGTTTCCTAGATATGTCACAATCCTTGTTTTAATAGAATAACCTTTGCAATTTTAGAATACATATTTGAAGAAAACGGAAAAACAAGTCACAATCCTTGTTTTAATAGAATAACCTTTGCAATCTTATATACTGACAAATTAAGTGAGTCAGAAGAGTTGTCACAATCCTTGTTTTAATAGAATAACCTTTGCAATAAAATTGGAATTAGAAATGATAATAGGCATAAAAGGTCACAATCCTTGTTTTAATAGAATAACCTTTGCAATAAAAGAAATTATAAAAATAATTAAGGAGGAAAATGAGTCACAATCCTTGTTTTAATAGAATAACCTTTGCAATAGGGTGGAAAATTTCCTTTAAATAACCTACAACTTGCAAAAATTACTGCGACATACAGCACTTATGAGCAAACCTAAAAATATAAGTACTATATATAAAGGTTTGCTCACTTAATATAAATAATTATTGAATAGAAATTTTAACACTTTATTCTTAAAAATATTATTTAATTAAAATTATTGTATATAATTACAAATAAAAAACAAATAAACAATATTTTTAAATATAAATGAAAATTTAAAAGAAAATTTTTTCATCAAAAAATTGAATTTTTAAAAAAATCTTTAAAAAAATGGAGGTTTGCTCAAACGACCATTTTTAATAAAAAAGTTTATGTTGATTAAATATATTAAATATCACTTAATATCCTTAAATTAAAAAAAATAAAGTTATAATTATTTATTTTGAATATATTGTTTTTTTAAACAAAATATCCGTTTTTAAATAAAATATTTTAAATTTATAAAAAGTGATTAAAAAATCACTTTCCACAAATCTTTTTATAAGAACAGCCACTGCAGTCTGCACATTCAGCAGCAAATTGATCATTTCTAATCTTTTCAGCAGTTTCTCTCAATTCAACTTTCAGCTCTTCAATATAGTCATCATCTATATCAAAGGAAAACAATTTATTACCTTTCTTATACTTGATTGCATAAATCTGAATTTCATCAATTTTATGGCCGTCAAATTCTTTGTTCTCATCACGTAGTGCCATCACATAGAAATGCAACTGCTTTCTATACTTAGCTAAAAACTCTTTTCCAACAAGTGAAGTGTTCTTATAATCCAAAATACCCAGTTTACCGTCTTTTTCATATATCAAATCGACTATTCCTGAAAATGTATAGTTTTCACCTTTGATATAGAACGGATATTCACTGTTTACTATAAATAAATCGTTTCCGACTTCATGATAGTATCTGATTACGTCTTTAGTAATCGTTTCCAACTTAACATTATATTTATCAGGCTGCTCTTCTTTAAATTTCAAATTGGCCTTTTCAAATAATAACTCAACAGTTCTAGAAACTTCCTCGTCACCAACATATTCATTATCATTTGCCTTGATTTTTTTATTTACAATCTCAAGTGCTGAGTGAATGAATATTCCATCATCGATTTCTTTTTTCTGACCCACATTTAATCCAAGTTCATTGGACAACTTGTATTTAAATGGACACTCATTGTAATTTTCAAGAGCTGTGAAACTTAAGTTTATAATTTCATCTTCCTCATCTACATGACTTGGATTTAAAATGTTAATTTCCATATCACTTAAATCAATTTGCCTGCAGTATTCATTCATAGTGATTACATCACCGACACACTCCGGTGCTTCGCCTATGCTTGAAAGTATCAGTTCGTCTTCTGCACGTGTTTTTGCAACGTATATTACTCTTTCCTCTTCCTCGATATGTGAACTTTCAGCATCACCGTCATACTTGTCAAATCCTAAAAACTCTTCAGGTATATATTCAACGGATTCCACATCCACTTCCTTAAAGGCTGTTGGAAAACCGTTTTCTCTGAGGGATGCCAGTATCACTACCGGAAACTCAAGGCCTTTTGATTTGTGTACGGTCATAATCTGGACTGCATCCTCATCCGGTTTATAAGAGTCAAGTTTTTTAAGTGAGTTTTTAATAAACCAGAACGCTCCTCTTAAACTCCTGTCATACATCACCTCACCGTAAACTGATATTGATGGAATGATGGCTGTTAAGTTATTCACTGTTTCCTCGTCATTTACGACCAAATCATAATCAAGATAACCTGTAATGTCACATAAAAGTTCAAAGTAAACTTCTGAAACTGTTGGTCTCTCATAATATTTCTCGGCATTGACTTTAACTTTCAGTTCGTTCAGTTTCTTAAAAAATACCAAATCATTCTCATCTGTTACACTATATTTAACCAAATTCTCATCCGAAAGTATTGGCTTTTTGACTCGGCTGAATACTTCATCCTTACGCTTATTGTCTTTGGTAAATATTCCATTAAATTTCTTTATTCCTCTTCCCCAGCCATCATTTTCTGAACAAACTGTTTTGTCCATTTCAATGACTTCTTTTTCAAATCTATCCTGCAATTCATTTAAAATACTTTTAGTATCATCAGACAGTTCAAAGAGCGCATTTTCACCTGTTAATGTTTTTAAATTCAGCCAGTCTGAAGTTTCACGGGGAACAAATGTATAGTACGGGTCATCATCCTGAATTAAGTGATACATCAGTGTTAATATATATTTTAAATCGTCATTTTCAGCCAGATCTCCAGTTCCTCGAACCTGATAGTTAATATCATTTTTCTCAAAAAGTTCAATCAGTGTGTTAAAGCATGATGATGAGCTTTTAACTGACCTTAGAAGTATTCCAATATCAGATAGCATCATCTTTTCATCTTCAGTAATATGTCTGATGACATCAAGTATGTTTTGGGCTTCGGCCTTTTTATCTTCGCTTGTCATATAGTAGACTTCATTTGTCTTTCCGCTTCCGCATTTTGCAGTTATAAAATCATCCTCTGATTCATGATGAGGCATGATAAAGTCCTGTGAAAAGTCAATTATCTCAGCAGTTGAGCGGTAATTTGTTGATAAAAACACCTCTAAAAACTTATCTGAGTATTCATCTAAAAGAACCTTGAAATAGTTTTTGTTTGATCCTCTAAATCCGTAGATGCTTTGGTTAATATCCCCGACTACTGTAAATGAATCAGTTTCATCACTTTCAATGAACTTTTTAAATAGCTGCATCTGAACGGGATCAGTATCCTGAAACTCATCAATTAAAATATTGGTGTATGGAGGCATATAACCTTCATCCATTTTTTTAAGCGCCTTTATCTGCATCTGATTGTAGTCAATTGAATTTTCCCTTTCAAGCAAATCCAGATATGTCTTAAATGATTTGGCAATCTGGATTTGTTTTGCATTATTATAGGAATCCTTAAAGACAGTATTTTCATTTGCCTTATCAATTTCTTTTATCTCATCAGCCGGAAATGCACCGTCGTTTTCATCCATATAAGTAGAGACAAACTCAACAAAATCAGAAGAAACAGGAAAATTATCTTCAAGATAATCAGCCAATCTTTCAGTATCTACATTGAATGTTGAGTATTCATCATACTTTCCAATAACTTTGTCAATTTCATAGCTTCGCAAATGTGATTCCTTTTCAAAGCCCAAATCCTTCAGATGCTTTTTAATAAAGAGATTCTGCTTGTCGCCTTCTGCAATGATGTCCAAACCGACAGTACCAGTATCCTCAAGAATTTTCAAACAGAAGGAATGTATTGTTGAAATCTGCATTTTCTGCACATCACTTGCCGGAATCTCACCTTCAATCAGCCTGTCTTTAAGCTCATCAGCAGCTTTTGTTGAAAATGTAATAATGAGAAAGCTTTCAGGCTTTACGCCTAATTCCTTTACCATATATTTAACTTTTTCAACAATTACACGGGTCTTTCCGGAACCAGGTCCTGCCTGAACGCTTAAAAACTTATCACCATCATACTCCACAATTGTCTTTTGTTCCTCATTCAATTCAATTGCCATAATAAAAACTCCATTGATTACTATTAATGATTAATCACTCCAATATGGAAATTTATCTTTTCATATCTCTCCAAATGAAACAGATACTTGGCAGAGCAAACATCAGGGATTTTATCCTGAAGCTGTGATGCAGATGATGATTGTATGTATTTTGTATCAGCACTATTTGCCACATAGCCGATTTTTTTATCATCAGCATATACTGCAATCGCATCACTGTCAAATTCATTATCCCTTTCCTTTACAAGCTTTAAAGGGCTGTAGTAGTGAAGATCCACATCACTTTCATAATACATCATTCCGGTTATTGTAAACAAATCATCCTCATTTTCTTGTTTTAATGATTTAAGTATATCCTGATATGTTTCTTCATAATTGATGTAATAGTCAATTGAATCTTTCAAATCAAGATATTTATTAATATTTTCCTCACTATTCACTTTAGGAATTGAATTTATTGCTCTTTGGATGACTTCTTTTGCCCCTTCCAATAAGAACAGTCCGTTTGACATTTCTTTTGACTCTTCAAGTAACTGATATGCTCAGTCATAAAGCATTCTTGCCTTGTTTTCAAAAACCAATTTATGCGGGGACAGTTCCAGTGATCTGTCATAACAATCCTCAGATTCAGCATACCTATTTAAAGCCTCAAGAATAATTGCTTTTCTATTCCAGTTATTGTAATCTTTGTCATTATGCTCCAATGCCTCATTGATTTTAATAAGTGCAAGCTCCTCCTTAAAATCCAGATATAAATTCCATGCTTCATTACTCAATTCAATAGGCATAGGCTCATCTGATGGTGCATATGAATCATCATCTTCTTCATCATCGTAACTGTAACTGTAACTGCCACCGCAGCTCATACATATGTCTCCTTCATCAACCCAGCTTCCGCAATTTGGACAAATTCCCATTAATTATCACCTATCTTTTTTTATTTCATTTAATCGTTTGGACAAGTTGGAGAATGTTCCGTCCTGCACGCATCTATCTGAAACCTCACCGTCACCGCCATGGTGGTCTGCTCTTTCAATGTAAGTGTAGATTGTTATGATTTCTTCAAAAGTTAATTTTTCACGAGATAAGTCCAAAAGAGAGACTTTGGAATACTTTTTTCCATCTTATCCATATTTTCAAAATAATCAAAATCCATTACTCCACACCGGCAATGGGGACATCGCATATCTCCTTCAATCAGATTTTCACCGCAAAATGGACATTTCATTTAAACACTCCCAAATAGTTCATCCGTTAATACATGTTTTTGTTTTATGTGATATTAAATATTGTAGTTATTAAATAATATTTACTTTGTTGTTAACTTAATAAAAAGATTTAGATTATATGAAAAGTTATTTTTTCTAAAAAATAATTTCTATAGCATGTTCTCACATGTCTGAGAGATTTAATGTATAAATAATCAACATTATTATTCTAAAATAAGTAGGAGAAGTAATAAATACTTCTCCAAGAATTATTTTAATAAAATTTCATGTATGGCCAAAAGAAAATAAAATTCCAACAATGATTGGCTGAAAATCATGTTTTGAAAACTTAATACCTATCAATCAATTTCAATAAAACAACCCTTTTTCTCTATCTAAATAGAGATATGAAGTATGCTAGATAACTAATAGCTAAAAAAACTATGCTATCCAGCAATACTTGTGCCATTTTACCTCCCGATGGAAGTTTAAAAATAATATTGAAAAAATGAAAAGCATTTAAAATCCCACCATTAATTTTTATAAAATTTTTTAAGGCCAGTACAATTTTATTTTAAATCTAAGCCATATAAAAATAACTTATTTTATATCATAATATTGATTTGAAGTAATAATTAAAAAATAAGAAAGTAAAATTGATTTAATCAAATAATAGAATAATTTAAATACTAAAAAAGATTAATATTTATATGATAATGTTGGAATATGAAAAGTCATATGTTAATAATTAAGATAGGCTGACTTTATTTTTCTTAATTATTAACCATCCATCTTTATTTCATTCTGGTTATTTACACCATCAATACTTTTTTTCATGCTTGATTCGGGAGTTAATCGAATTTCTCAAATCAAAATATTTTCTAAGACTTTCCAACACTATCACGGGGAATTGAACCTATTGCTCTTCTGATGACTTGTTTTGCCTCATCCGGTTTATCCTCTTCAAGTAACTGAGATGCCCAGTCATAAAGCATTCTTGCCTTGTTTTCATAAATCACTTTATGCGGGGACAGCTCCAGTGATTAGTCATAACACTCCTCCGATTCGGCATACCTATTTAAAGCCTCAAGAATAATTGCTTTTCTATTCCAGTTATTGTAATCTTTGTCATTATGCTCCAATGCCTCATTAATTTTTATAAGTGCAAGATTCTCCTTAAAATCCAGATATAAATTCCAAGCTTCATTACTCAATTCAATAGGCATAGGCTCATCTGATGGTGCATATGAATCATCATCTTCTTCATCATCACAGCTGTAACTGTAACTGCCACCGCAGCTCATACATATGTCTCCTTCATCAACCCAGCTTCCGCAATTTGGACAAATTCCCATTAATTATCACCCATCCGTTTTTTATTTCATTTAATCGTTTGGACAAGTTGGAGAATGTTCCGTCCTGCACGCATCTATCTGAAACCTCACCGTCACCGCCATGGTGGTCTGCTCTTTCAATGTAAGTGTAGATTGTTATAATTTCTTCAAAGGTTAATTTTTCATGAGACAAATCCAAAAGACTAAATGCAGAATACTTTTCTCTCATCCTATCCATGTTTTTAAAATAATCAAAATCAATAACTCTACGCCGACAATGGGGACATACCATATCTCCTTCAATCAGATTTTCACTGCAAAATGGACATTTCATATAAACGCTTCCTAAATAGTTCATTCGTTAATATAAATTTTTGTTTTATGGGATATTAAATATTGTGGTTATAAGTTGTGAATAAAAAAATTGAATTAATGATTATAGTTAATTCCACATATCCCAATATTAATGAATTACTTCTTTAAATTTCTCCCATATCTTTACCATTGCATAGGTATCTAACTTACAATATTCAAGCAAGGCTTTTCTGATTTTAGCCTGCTCATCAGGTGTCTTTTCATTTAAGCTTAAAAATGCATTTGATGCCTCATCACCCTTATGAATCAAAGACAATTCAGAATAGTCAAGTTCCTCATCATCGGGATAAAGTGCAGGTAGGACATATTTGATTGAATATGACCCTTTCATTTCTTTTGTATAGTAATCCCTGTTTTTAAAGGGTATCATCAAGTCAACCATATTGTCATTGAATCTGTCCATTTCATCTTTCAGCTCAGGATACATTTTTGCAATTTCCCTGTTTCTTGATGCTTCAAAGGCCTTGTTGTATACGATTACACTTCCGTTTTCGGGCATGTCACGAATCATGCTTAAAGCAAAGTTTCTGATTAGGTTCATATCATCGGCTTCAGCGAGAAATTCTTTATGCTCCAGTGGTCCTCCCTTTTCGTGAATAATATGCAATGAATACTGGAAAGGAATCTGCTGATACGGTTTTGTTCCGACGTATTCCGGAATTGCATACTGACATGATTCATAGTCAATAAAATAAAGAGGATATTTAAGAGAATCTAAAACTTCTCCAATAGCTTTCCTGTTGATTTTAGACTCACGGTTATTTAATTCAAAATCAATCTGCTCAAGATATTTCGGATTTAGCTTTTCATTTTTTAAATCTTCAAATGAAATTTTGCCGTCATAATACTTTTCAAGCTTTTTGGATTTAAACATTCCTGCAATGTCAAAGACATTAGGTTTTGGCAAATCCCTTGTACAGTAGTCCCAGAAAACGCAGTCATATGGCTTAAAGCAGTGCATTCCAATATCTTTTACAGGTTCGCTGTCATTAGCTTCCATAAACTCATTGAAAAATTCAATATTATTTTTTATTTCCGTCTGCTTTTTTAGAACTTCATGAGTCACATCATCAATTTTAAAAAGCTTGTCAAGTTCCAGTTCACTTTCTCTTATGTATTCATTGTTAATATAGACAATTGATACCTTTTTAACGTTCAATCCAAGATTTGACAGTACAAAGTACTGATATGCTGCATCGTCAATGTAGATATCATCGATTTTTGTAGAGCTTTTAACCTCATAGATTTCCACACCATCAGCATCATTTTTTAAAATATCAACACTGCAGAAATTGTTTTCAAAACCGAATGACGCTTCGGTAATGACATTAGGCTTATTTTTCAACAATTCTTCAGTTTTATCTATTGAAACTGTTAAATCAATGTCAAACGGAACATTAACATAATCTCCAAAAAGTCCCTTTGCAAGCTCACCTACCTCACGGCCCTTTTCTAAAACAGCATCATTGCCATCTATTGAATAATCAGGCAAGTATTTTTCCAACCATAAAATCTTTTCACACTGCACGCCCTTGCAATAGCGGGACTTTGATAAATGTATTTTACTCATAATATAACCCTAAATCCAACTTTTAATAATCATTTAATATAACTGGTTCATTTCCCCTGCAGGAAGCATTATTATGTATATATATTCTAAACACAATAATAATTTTCTAATCGATTTTTGTTCCGCATTCACTACAAAACAGTGAATTTTCAGCAAGTTCTGCTCCACATTTTTTACAATTTGCGATATCTTCCTCTTTTAAAAGTTCGTCCTTTAAATAAGAGAATTTTTCATCAGTTATTATTCCTTGTTTATGAAAAGATTCTAATCGCTTTAAGTTACTGATTTTGTATGATTCATCCAATTTTTTCAATTGAGAATAATCTATTTCTAAACCCCATCCATCTTCTTCATAAAGTGCTCCACTGATACGTTTGCTTAAAACATCCACACAATAATCCAAAATATGTTCTGAAATAGTGTATCCACATGTTAATTTTAAAAATATTTTTTTGTCTTTGAGCAATGTTAAAAGACCCATAGATTTTTTGTTTTTATCTTCGAGTTTTTCAAAAGAAACTATATCCTCATAAGGTATTCTAATATCACTTCCATCCATAGATCCATTTTTAAATACTATTCCTTTATCGACTACCTGAAATAAAGTAGTTATTATCCTATTTTCTTCATTTTGACTTGTTCCACTAGTTGCAGCCAAACCGATAACACCAAAAGCCAATGTAGCAACACCTTTTTTAGTACCACTGCTCCCAGATGTTTTCAATTGTTTTTCAGGAAGTATAACTTCACATTCAACACCTTTAAAAATATCATTTTCTTCTAAAAATTTCTTTATTTGCTGTTGTTCACGTTCTTCCTCAGATAATCCATCATCTCTATCAAAAATTCCCATAATTTCACCATCAAATACTTTACTCCCATATCTATTCACAATAATCAATTTAAATTTTTATAATAAGGACTTAGATTAATAAACAACTCTTTAATATCCTTTTTATCAATTCCACCAATAATAGAATCTATCAATTCTTCCTGTCTGGCTTGACCCAAGGTTAACCTATAAAGTGATAATATTTGAATTAATCTATCATATCTAATTTCATCACGGCTAAACGGATATGTAGGCACGATTCTTTCAATCTTTATAGTATTATCATTTATTCCCCAATAAGGGATTAAATCAGAGCTTCCACCAACTTTTTCCTTTTGACTAGCTTTTTTAAATATTTCCTTCCAAATATTCTTTTTAAAATCAGACTTATACCTCTTTGCCAGATTCTGTCTAATTGCCAAACATTCAAATCTATTAATTCTTCCCTCACGCTGCTCCAAATCAATTGGGTTTGACGGAAGGTTCCAATGGACAATTCGCCTACAATAATTATGAAAGTCCAGACCTTCTTGGCCTATTGATGTGGAAGCCAAAACAAATGGCCTGAATGGCATGTTAAATGCATCACGAATGGATTTTTTACGGTGGGTATCCTTTTCATCACTTTTTCCTTTAGTAAATGATACTGCAAAATGTGTTCTTAAATAAACATTTTCATACTCTTTATTGCACATACGCTTTTTAAAATTTTCCAAAGTATCAACATCATATGAGGCAGTCCGGAATTCAAATGAATTAATGAATTTCCTATTAATTATTAAAAGTCTGTCTTCATTATTCTTATCCAACCCATTTGATAATAAATGAACATATTCATCAAATACTGCTTGAAGATTACCCTGTTTTGAGTATTTCAATACGTTTTTCCAGTACGCATCATCTGAATTTTCACCGAAATTCAAATCTATTACTGCAATTGATTCAGGCAAATTCATACGGTCAATAAACTTTCTTCCAATTTGTGTTGTAGTGTATAAAAAATTATTAATTATCAAATTATAAGGCAATTCCTTTTCATATGCCCTGTATGCACATATTGCAGGAGAAGCCATAGCCATATCACATAACACATTTTCCAAATCATCAGGTTTTTTACCCAATTTTCCTCCAAAACCATTATACTGTTTTTTAAGTTCCTCATAATGTGTTAAAAATCCTTTTCTAAAATAATAACCAGATTCAACCAAATCATCCGATTGCTTTATCCATAAATCAACATGGGATGGTGAATCCAAAAGCATTGGAGCTAAATAATACCATCTGAAATCATCAAAAAGAGTGTTTTCCCATTCAATTTTTTTCAAACCATCCTGAATTTTAGTTTTAACCTCATCTTCAATTTGTTTTAAGCTCAAACCCCTATTCAAACAATCCAAAGGATCATACACATCAGCTAAAAACTTTGATGGATATAAAAGTGAAAATAATGTCATTTGCGTTGCTTTATTATCTTTTAGAGAAAATGTCATTCTAGGGCTTGGATATCTACTTTGTGAAAAATAATTAATTTTACGACTTAATTGACCTATTGTTTCACGTTCAATTTCATAGGATACCAATGAAGAAATCATTCTTGGAACCATTTCCCATGATGAAAATATCAATGTTTTAGAAAAATCTTCTGTACCTTCAAATGCGCCTGTCAATTCATAATATGGTAAAGATGGAGGCACCCAAAGCAAGTTAGCTGCATTATTTTTTAAAACATGACACATTAAATTTTCTAAACGAGCATTATTTGATGAAATTATTTTATATTCATTTATATCATCTTTATTTAGCCATAATGTATCCTTTTGAATCATATCAAACTCATGGTGGTCATTAAAGTATCTCTCAATTTTCGTTTTTAACTGATAATGTTTCATGAAAGACATCAAATATGGGGATGATTTAACATAATCAATCGGCACATTAGCATTTATTCCCATTTCATCCAGCAATTTTTGCATATCCATATAGGATACAATATCCTCTTCAATTACTTTCAGCTGATTTTCAACATCACTGCTGTCAATGATATCATCCATTTTGTCTTCAGTTATTCTTTCAGTTCTGCAGATATTTTTAAACATTGCATCTTCAGCTTTATTTTTTGCAATGATAAATGAAGTTTTATCCTTGTTGATTTCTTTTAGTTTAATTGAATAGTCATTCCATATTTCTCTAAATTCCTGCTTTTTTTCATCAGTGTTGTTTAAAAAGTCAATAACATCAAAAAATTCCTTATAGTGTGTATCCAATTGTTCTTCATCAATTTCATCCAATGTTGAATACATTTTATAAGGAGTTGCTGAAAGCATTAATATCCTTAAATCATCAGAATTGAAGAATTTTTTGGTTAATCTATCCATATCTGAGTTTTCTTCACTATCCAATAAATATTTGAATCTTTGAAATTCATCCATGATGATTAAATCCGGATCCAGTTTATCCAGTGAAATATCTGCAAATAATAATCTCAATTTGACAATATATGGTTTTACTTCTTTTTTATCAAACTTCGTTTTTCTTATAATTTGACCGAAAGGTTCCGATAACTCATTTTCTTTAAGTTTTTCAGTGATTTTAGAAATCATGTATTTTATATATTTTCCATTGGATTTCTGGTCACATTCAATTACCTGCTTTTCAAACCAATCACGAGGACCATCCCACCATTTGACACCAAATCGTAATATTTTTTCTAAATTTCGCATATATTCTTTAAATTCAGGAACTCTTTTTAATATTGCATACATCAGCGCCCTTTCATCAACTGTTCCCTGTGAATTACTTACCTTGAAGGATGTTTCGGGAGTTAATGGAATTAATTGAATGTATTTATTTAAAACATTCTCATCATTTTCTTCATTGAAAATATTTAAATGCTGCATTGATAATCTGGATGTATTTGTACTTTCAGCCTTGATTTCATTGACAATTCTTAATTTGTCAAGATTTTGCTCTGCTATTGTTGAATTAGAACAAATATATACAATTTTAACCAAATCATCATTCTCATCTTTTCTTAACTTGGCAAATTTTGCTATTGTTCCTCTTGCAACTAGTGTCTTTCCAAGTCCAACTTCATCGGAAACCAAGATACGATTTTGACCGCAACGATAAAGATAATCGATTCTCTCAACAGTAGCTCTTTGAAAATCCTTTAGTTCATCCATTACTGTTTTTTCAATTTCATCCAGTCGATTAACAATTTTACTCATCATTAATCACCCGCTTAAATGTATCATGCAATTCCTCAAATCCTTCAGGAATGACATTATCTTTAGATAATGTTTTAATTAAAAACTCCAATTCAGAGAATTTTTCAGGCTCATACATTGCTGCTTTTAACATCTTCTCATACAATTCAGGCAATTCTACGGTAAAGTTAGTATCAGATTTATCTGAACTGTAATCACCATCTTCAATGGAGCTTAAAATATATTCATCACCAAGTAAAAAGGCAACATACCTGATGAATGCGGTCTTATCATTTATTATGTTTGAAACAACATCATTTTGTCTATCTTCCGGCAGATTATCAACAGGGATTTTAATAATTCTCCTTATAGAATCATCATCTTTTGTTATGGTAATGATAAAAAATTCAGACAATTGAACTTTATCCAAATCTTTAAAAATGATTTTTCGAGAAAACTTAACCTTTTTATTTGACAGTAACGGCTGTATTTCAATATCATAGTCATCATAATCTTTATCGAATTCAACTTCCAAATCAAAAGAATCATTTCGTGAAATAACATTAGCACTTGAATTTAATCTGACTATTTGCTTAACGATTAAATTAAGGTCATTGCCATCATTTTCAGGCTCTGATTTGATGGTGTCCATATTAACCATTTGAAAAGGATTATCCTTACCATCATTGAAAATGTTTTTCAATACTTTATTAATGTTAAACCTGCGTTTTTTGGCCCAAAGTTTAATCATGAACTCAACATTGCCAAATAATGCATTGTGAGATGCATTTAGTGATCCCAAATATAAATCAACATAATTTCTTTTTTCAACAATATACATCTTGGCATGAATGTCCTGCTTTTGAGAATATTCCTCGGAAAGTAATGATTCCCCATCAACAACATCATCCTTTAGTGCGTAAAACTCAAAATTATCCAATTTTTTATCTTTAAGAGGACTGAGTGAATTCAGTCTTGTGATAAGAATAGCTTTGGAATTTGGTTTTTTACGATTATTGAAATCAATTATGACATCCTTAGACAAAAACGGAGACATTATTAAAAGATTTTCAAGAGAATTGCTATAGAACAGCTGATGATTTTGAATGGAATATTCAGCACCAACACCGTTTAAAATAAAATCAAAACCCTCAAACACATTTGAATCCAATTTGAATTCAACATTTTCCAATTCATTCATTATTTCTCTTATCTTATCCGTTTTATCACCATCAGTAGAAAAACCAGATAAAAATTCAAGGAATTTTATTAATGGATTGTTTTTGTCTGTTTTGGAATCTGTAATGCTACCATCCATAGAAAAGCTTAAATCCCAATTTCTATCAAATGTCAGATTCCTGCTTAAAACAGCAAATCTGTATAATATCTCTTTTTTATCATTAATATAACGCAATACCCATACTTTAGGATGAAATGATGCATATCTGGAATATTCAACATTATTACTGTTTGTAACCTGAAATACCATATCTTCAAGAAGAATATATAATGTAGTTGTTTTGTTTGGAAGTTTTATCTGTCCGCTTTCACAGAAAAGTGCAATTTTATCTCCCGTGCTTCTTAAAGCTTCAAGCAAAAATATAGGATTTTTGTTTAACTCTGTATCATTTTCAGCTGATAAACCTAATGATATGGATGCCCCTACCAATGCATCCAAATCCAGCGAGTAAGTTGCACCAATTGCAAAATCCAATTGATAATTTTGTGGAGGAGACAAAATACTTCCATAATCTAGACGGTCTTTTTTAGGATTTAACATCTAATCACCATGCTCCTCACTTTGATAAATATCTGCAATAATATCTTTTGCAATTGAAAATCTGTAATCCAATCTTTTGCCGGCAAACCATTCATTTGTATCATATTCACCGGGATGTGCAGTTTTAGATCTGTTGACACCTTTCAAAAAGATTTCACGATTTTGAATAATATTTTTCAATTCTTCAAAATCTTCATTTTTCATAGCTTCACAGGAATTTTTTAAAAAGATTCTAAGATAAGGATTGAAAACGCCTAAAGAAGTCATAATACCATCAATATCAATATTTGAAATTTCATACAAATTCAAATTATCGAATTCCCTAATAGCTTCCTCATTTTTATTTTCAGACACAATCAGATTATAAACTACCCTTAAAGCAAAACAAAACTCGCTAAATGAATTAGCATTATTGTAATTATTTTTAATTTCATCAGGAAACATGTAGATAATCGCTTGCAAATCGCTGAAAGAGGAAATATCCAAAAATTCATGAATATCATATTTCAAAACATAAGCCATTAGTGAATCAGGACAAGTTTCTATAATTTGATTTTTTAAAAATTGTCCTTCTTCAAAGGTCAAGTTTATATCCAAATCGTCAATCCAATCTCTCTTATATGAAGGAATATTGAATAAATGTATTTTTTGAACATCTCCAGCATTTTTATCATCATGCGCTTCATCGCTGCTATTTCCTAATTTAACAGCACCTAATGTGTTTTGCTTTTGAATAGCAATGAACTTGATATACTGGTCAATTGACATTTTTCCTTTAAAAAAGCCATATTTTCTAAGACCCACCCAATAGATGCTGGCAGGAGTTCGAGATACCCAAGAGCCACCATGAATAGATCGACTTCCAATAACACCCACCTCATCAGGATTATTTTCAAGAAATATATGGGCACATTCTTTTTCTGTTTTGTCAAATGTTTTCTTTAATTTAAAAAAGTCATACTGATTGTTAAATTCCAAATCTCTTAATGCATAAGGAACAATGAAAAAGTATTTGGCTCTAGTTTGGATTGTAGAAGTCCCTGGAAAAAACAAATCTGAATAAGCATCACGAATCTGTGAAATTCCCAGCTCATCAAGAACTCCTTTTTCCCCCAATAAATCTAAAACAGAAAGTATTTTACTTCTTTCATCTTTTGAAAAGTCAATCCATCCTATTTCCATAATATCCCAAATATTAATATATAATTTATTATTTATTTTTAAAATATCTTTTACCCAATAGCCATAAATATCTATCTAACTCTTTCAGTGAATATTGTTCTAATGAATAGTAATGAGCAAATTGATGTAAGATATCATTAAATTTAACATAATCCTTTAAATCATTATTAGAAAATTTAGCGAATTTATCTTTTTTTCTAAAATACCTCAATATCTTATCAACATAACTGTCATATATAGGAAATCTATCGGGATTGTGATGTGAACAATATTTTGTAGCAAATGAATAAAATCTCCTATTTAACTCCTTAACATCAGCAATATCATTTACTAATGTTAAATCACCCTCATCAAGTCTTTTATCAATATCCAATTGATAAATATGTTTACCAACTGTAAAAATAGAAAATATCTGAGTACTATAAAAATCATTTAAAGTACTTGATTTAATTAAAATATCTTCTATTAATTTATTCTCAGGTATCAAATCGAAAAACAACTTATCAAGACTATTTTCCTGATTAACATAATTTTCTAAAGAATACCATTCACCAATATACTTCTCAACTTCTTCAACAGTTGGTGTTGGTATAACAAAATCTTCGTTTTTGACAGTATTATAACTCGTATCAAAAACTATAGGAATATGATCGCTTAATTTTATCCATTTTTCCCCATCACCAATTTGCAAATCATCAATCCTGCCTTTTTTGGCAAATACATGATCCAAATGGAATGGCTTGTCCAAATGTCTGTACATGAAAAATGTAGGCTGACTTTCTTCGCCTTGCGTTTCATTATTTAGATAGTGATATGTGTCTGTAAGACCATATTCAGATAGCTTTTCAATTACTTCATTAACATTTTTAGCGTGAGCTCCCTTTAAACGCACATCACAGTTAAAGTCACCACAAATTATCATGTCTTCATTAAAGAATCCGGAATCTTTATGATTATCATAATATTTAGTAATTTCCTTTGGATAATAAACTGTTTTAGTGCCCCCCATATCCGGATTGGTCCAGACTCCCAAAAGATTAAATTCATCATTTACCCTAACAGGTATGAAATATCTAAGTCCATTATCATCCAAATCAGCCAGTTCCAGTTTCACATCATCACGAGCAAATATTCCAAGGCCATAATACTGGTTTTCACCAACCCAATAGCAATTGGAAGCAAAATCTTTATATTCTTCTGAATCAATTATTGATGGATTTTCACATTCCTGAATCACATAGATGTCTGCATTCTCTTCAAGAATTGCTGGAAACTTTTCGCTGAATTTACCGTTGCAGTTCCAAGATATTATTTTCATAAAGAAAACACCTCACACAAATAGATTATTAATAATTTATGTTAATTGATAACTTATATTTTTACAAACCCATACAGTTTAAATTATTTTTTTCAGTTACATTCCATTAAACAATGATTGTGATAATAAAAATATTTAAAAATGAATTCTTACATAATCACTTTTAATTGAGATTATTATTATACGAGTTCAAAATACTTTAATAAATTAATAAAGCCATGGAAAATTTTTTAAAAATATATGAGGAGGATTTAATTTGCCTTTGAAAAAATTCAATTCAAATGATGAAAAGTTGATTAAAGACACGATAAATGAAAACATTGCGAGTTCCATGAAAACACAACCCTCTTTTGCTAAATTATTGCAGTTAAATGGATGTTCTTCATTAAAACTTGGTTTAATGGGAAGAAAAATTAGAAAACAGTTATTAAAAGAAGCTGAAAGTGGATATTTAACTGTAGAATCAGTTATGCCCAGAGCTTATTCATTAATGGGAGAATATTTACAAATTAATGAAGTTAAAACATTTGAAGAATTGGAAATTGGAAATAGCATTCCCAATATTGAAAATGACACTTCTGAAATTGTAAATACTGAGGAAAAGATTGATACAATCCTTCAAAAAGGATTTAATGCTACATTACCATATATAAGTTCCGGTGTCAGATTTGGGCAAGCCGGAGGAAATAGTTTTGGAGGGGCTACTTATGTTTCATCCCAATTTGGAGAAGGGCAAACCGAATGGAAAAATAGTATGGTCTTTTTCGTGGAAAATGGATTAAGAATAGATGAAACAGAACAATTCATTCATTATAAACAAGTAGATTATGTGGATTATTCAGAAAAAGAAGATAGAAAAGGTTTATTTGCATTTAAAAGAAAAGGCATCACTTTTATCATGAAAAATGGTGAACAAATTATTATGAGAGTTTTGGCAGATGAATTAAATGCCATTAGATATTTAATAGATACAAACATGGAAAACAATAAAAAAACAAATATTGTCGAAAATAGGGATAATAATGAGGATATTTTAATTAAATATTTTGACATGTTTGAAAAAGGTTTAATTACTCGTGAAGAATTTCAGTTAAAAAAAGAGCAGTTATTTGAGAATAATAATTCTGATAATTCACTTTTAAAATCAAAACAACAACAATTATATTGTACTAAATGCGGAAGTTTAATTGATACAGATTCAAATTTTTGTAGCAATTGCGGAAATCAGCTAAAACAATGAAGAACTTTTATGTTTTATAATTTGAACTTAAATCTTTCAAATCAATTTAATTTAGTGCCGCAATTCGTGCAAAACTTCTGATCTTCGTAGTTAACAGGAGTCTTGCAATTAGGACATTCAAGAATAGCTTTTTTCCCATGTAAAATTTTGGATTTTTCCATTTCAAATTCTTCTTTCGTCAAATAACCATGCTCATACAATTCAACATATTTTAAAATCTCATCTGCATCGGAAACTTTGTTTGTCGGTTCATTTTGAGAAATTTCATCCCAGCCTTTTTCTTCAAATTCTCGTCCTCTGGCATTTTGATTGACAATATCCATGAACTGGTCATTGATAAGATTTTGAATCTTTACAGCATCCCATATTGCTACAACAACAAATCCCATGTATATTATCTGGTTTTCAAGAAGTATTATTTTCAAATTATTATTGACGTGAGGCTCAACGGATATGATGGACTCATAAGGAATTCTTAAATCTTTTCCGTCCTTTTGAGCGTTTCTGAATACTATTCCATTATCCACCACAAGCATTTGTGTTGAAATTGTTCTGTTTACCTCCTCCTGCTGAATTTCATCCTGAATAGCTAATCCAATGAGCCCAAAATATTTTGTTGCAACACCTCTTGATAGGCTATTATCAATATATTTGAGTTTTATTTCCTTTTCGGGAAGTATTACATTAACAGTGACTCCCTGATAAATATTATATTTGGTATAAATCTCCAATTCCTTCTGTTTGTTTTTTTTCATTTCCGATTCATATTTAAGTCTTTTATGTTCAAGTTTTTCATGATACTTTATATAATAGCTTGGACCCAGGAAATTATCTATATCATTTTGTGTTTTAAATTCGCTGGTGTTCCTGTGATATTTCTGCCTGATTTTTGAATTAAGAGCATTACAGTCCATGTGCAGTAATTCATCAAGACGCTTTTCAATATCTTCCAAAGCCAATGTTTTATTGAGACATTCATCTTTTAAAATAGCTTTTTCATTATTATTGGTGGGATTCTTTTCATATTTATATGAATATGCTTTTTCAGTAAAATAATCACTTGGCGTGAATCCACCGCATAGCTCCTTAATTTTATTTTCACATGCCTTTTGATAATCTGAAGTTTTATTGAATAATCCCATAATCATCACTTCCTATTTTTTAAGATATCATTTAACTTTAAAATCTCATTGCCTAACATTTCATTTTGTTCTTGCAATTTTGAATTTTCCCTTTTTATTTCCTTAAGCTCTTCACTTATTGAATTTAGACTATCCATAATAGCTTCCTTATCGACCTTTTCATCTTCAGAAATCAGTCTGTCTGTCAAATAAGAGGATATTGCTGCGGTTATCATGGAAAATATAAATATTCCAACAATTATTAAAATCAATGCAATAACCTTTTCATTGAATGTGACAGGTGTAATATCACCATATCCGACAGTGGTCAATGTTACTACCACGAAATAAAAATCATCGAATAAACCATAGGAAGGACCGAAAAAATACATCAATAGAGTGAAAAATAACACAGTTAATATTATTCCAAGACCTATCCTGTCGAGGTTACTTTTTTTAAGGAATATATTGAGGCTGTCAAAGAATTTGCTGAATAAAACAATTACACGTAAAAACTTAAGCAGTCTAATCAGCCTTAAAAAACGGGCTGATGAAAATATTGCAGGTAAAATCAAATCAAATGGAATAGCCGCAATCAAATCTATCCAATTGCTTTTCTGCTTTAAAAATACCTTTTTGGGTTTCGACAAGTAAAAATTAATGCAAAATTCACCTAAAAGAATAAAACATACCATCAAATCAAAAATATATAAAGCCCATGCAATATCTGAAGGAAGTTCAAAACAGATTAAAAGCAAAATGCAAACTATATCTATTAGAACCAATATGTTTAATATAAACCATGCGATATATCTTGCATTATATTCCTTACCTCTAAATTTCAAAATTTCACCACAATCACTTTTTGAACATCCAATTTAATTTAAAGACTTCATTTTACAAATATTTTCTATATAATTGTATATATAATGTTAATAATATAAGTTTATATTAATACTTACAAATAATATATACTTTTTAAACAACAAGAACATATCTTATATTATGATGAAAATGAAACAAAATGCATTTACAGGAAACAACACTGATTTTTACAAACAGCTGAAAAAAAGCATCAAAGATGCTGATAGCATTGATATTATTGTTTCATTTCTTATGAAATCCGGCGTCAAACTGATCATTGATGATTTGAGGGATGCTGTTGACAACAACAAAAAGATTCGCATCCTGACAAGCAGATACCTGAACATCACACAGCCAGAGGCATTAATTCTACTAAAAGAATTAAAAGACATTGACTTAAGATTCTACTCAAATAAAAACAAGAGTTTTCACCCAAAAGCATACATTTTCCACAATAAAGACTATGATGAAATCTATGTGGGTTCATCAAACCTTTCAAAAGGAGCTTTAACTGATTCTATCGAGTGGAACTACCATTTTACAAAATCCCAAAACGAGGATGACTTCAATCATTTCCAGGAAACTTTCAATGATTTATTTGAAAAACATTCCATCGAAATCACAGATAAGATTCTGAATGAATATTCCAAAAAATGGAAAAGGCCAAAGCTTCAATTAAATCAAAGGGACAATGAATTATTTGAACCGAACGGTGCACAACTTGAAGCATTATACAACTTAAACAAATCTCGTGAAGAGGGTTATGACAAGGCACTTGTTGTTGCAGCTACAGGTATAGGAAAAACATATCTTGCTGCATTTGATGCAAAAAATTATGAAAAAATTTTATTTTTAGCACATAGAGAAGAAATCATAACACAGGCTTCAGAGAGCTTTAAAAACATATACCCAAATAAAACCCAGGGATTTTACTACAGCAAAGATAAAGATATCGAAAAAGACATAATTTTCGCACTGGTTCAAAGTCTAGGAAAAAAGACAAACCTCAATGAATTCAAAAGGGATTATTTTGACTATATTATCATTGATGAGTTTCATCATGCTGTAGCAGACAATTACAAAAGAGTTCTTGATTATTTCACACCAAAATTCCTTTTGGGCCTTACTGCAACACCTGAAAGGCTTGACAACAGGGATGTATTTGCACTGTGCGACTACAACAATGTATATGAAATCCGATTAAAAGAAGCAATCAACAAAGGATATCTCTCACCATTCAGGTATTATGGAATCTATGACGATACTGTTGACTACAGCCAAATCAATATGAAAAACGGAAGGTATGATGAAAAGGATCTTGAAGAAAAGCTGATGATTCACAAAAGGGCAGAACTTGTTTTAAGACATTTTCTTAAATACAATTCATCTTCTGCAATAGGTTTCTGCTCATCAAGAAATCATGCGGAGTATATGGCTAAATATTTCACAGAAAATGACATTCCTTCAGCTGCTGTATACAGCGGAAGCCAGGGAGAATATACAGAAAACAGAAAGGATGCAGTAGAAAAACTCAAAAATAACAAACTTAAAGCTTTATTTACAGTAGACATGTTCAATGAAGGGGTTGACATTCCATCAATCGATACTGTTTTATTTTTAAGGCCGACACAGTCACCGACGATATTTCTCCAGCAATTGGGAAGGGGACTTAGAAAAGATGAAAACAAAAAATACCTGACTGTCCTTGACTTTATCGGAAACTATAAAAAGGCAAATATGGCGCCGTTTCTTTTAAGCGGATATGACTACAACACAAAAACACTTTTAAATGAAAGTGTTATGGAGTTTGAATATCCTGATGATTGCTATATTGACTTTGACTTTAAGCTTGTTGACTTGTTTAAAATCCAGGCAACTCAGGAGCTTAAAATAAAAGATAGAATCGTCCTTGAATATGAAAGTATAAAGGCTAAAATCGGCAAAAGGCCAAGCCGTGTTGATCTGTTTTTAGGAATGGATGACAGCATTATCACATCAATGAAAAAATCATCTAAAATAAACCTTTTTAGAGATTACCTGAAATTTTTAGACGACAATGATGAATTAAATATTGAAGAAAGGGAATTCATATCAACGCCTGCCCATGACTTTTTAAAAACAATCGAAACGACAAACATGACCAAATCATACAAGATGCCCATACTTAAAGCATTTTATAATGATGGAGAGATAAAGTTAGACATAACAGAAGATGATGTCTATAAAAGCATGAGGGAATTCTACTCATACAAGTCAAATGCAGTGGACATGCTCAAGGACAAATCATCCAAAAACTTCGCTTCATGGCAAAAAAAGCAATACTTATCTCTTGCAAAAAGAAATCCGATAAAATTTCTGCTTAAAACCCATAGCGAGTTTTTTATAAAAAAGGAAGGATATGCAATAAGCCTGTCAGATGAACTGAAAGATTATATTAATTTGGATTCATTCAAAAATCATTTTAAAGACATTATAGAATACAGAACCCTATACTATTACAAGACAAGATATGAAAAGAAAAGTGATAATTATGAATAACTTTTATGATGATAATGCAGAGGAATTCTTTAAAGGAACAGTAAACGTAGACATTAGCTATTTATATGACGACTTTTTAAGTCTGATTCCAGATAACGGGAACATCCTTGATGCAGGATGCGGATCCGGAAGAGACTCAAAGTTTTTCATCTCTAAAAACTATAACGTAACATCAATCGACGGATCTTATGAAATGTGCAGGGTTGCAGGCGAATATCTTGAACGAGAAGTCATGCACATGCAGTTTCAGGAAATGGAATTTGAAAATGAGTTTGACGGAATCTGGGCTCTAGCATCACTATTGCATGTGCCGTCTGATGAAATCAAAGATGTTTTAAAAAGATTTAAAAACGCATTAAAGGAAAATGGAGTAATTTACGCATCATTCAAGTACGGCGAGTTTGAAGGAGAGAGAAACGGAAGATACTTTAATGACATGGATGAGAAATCATCAAATGAGCTATTCGAAAAGTTAGGCTTTGAAATCATTAAAACCTGGACAACACAGGATGCAAGAAAAGACCGTGAAGATGAAAAATGGCTTAATATCATTGTTAAAAAAATAAATTTTTAGATAATGTACGAAACATTAAAATTAATTAAAAAAATATTTTTATTAAATTTTTGAAATACCTCATTATCTTTCAATTTATCAATGTTAATTTGTTATTTTCCACCTCCAGAATTTTTACTCTCGAAATCAGTGAAATTAATTCCAGTTGATCCTTGAGTGTTATCTTTACTTCTTATAACATAATTAATTGGATAAACAAGCGAATAATAATTATTTTCGTAGAGTTTATCTGAAGTATCATTCATTGCCATAAAATTCACCGATAAGAATAAAATAAATATGATTATTGGAATAGCAATGAAAAGTTTAAGAGTAAAATTGTCCTTCATCAGGGAAAAATTCTCCAGATTTACTATATACACCCCGAATACCATCTTTATAACATACTGTGCGACCATCATAAACTGGTTTGGTACTATAAGGAGAACTTGAGACCGATTTGGTAGTTTCTTTTACAACTTCCTTTATTTCTATTTTTTGAGTCATGTTTGAAACTGAATAATTATCATTTCCGCCATATGTAACATTAAATGTATACTCCCCAGGAGTTAACCCTTTCAATTGCAGAATTCCATTACCCATTCCGTCTGTTTTTACTTGTTGTTGGTTTTTAGCCCCATTTGCATCGATAATAGTTATGTTAACTGTTTGGTTTGCAAGTGGTGTACCATTAATATCTGTTAACGCGATAGAAAAACTATCTCCATCATGTAAAGTATTATTGCTTGTAACTGTAATTTTCGTGTTTATTTTTGCATTTGTTGTTGGATTTATATACATCACACCAAAAACAACAAGCAAAGCGATAATTATTATTAATAAAGCAATTATAATCTTATTATTTTCCATTTGCACTCCCCATTTATTAAATTTGTTATTATGTTGTGTATTAATATCTTGCCAACAACATTTAATATTTTCTGTTAATGTATTTTTATTATTAGTTAATAGTGTATAAAAAAATAGAAAAAGAGTTGAGAATAAATCCCAACATCAGATGTTTGAATCTGCAAAGCTTCCCTGCATAATGCGCCAGCCATAATGTAAATGTTAAAAACTTATCTAAGTATGATAAATCCCCCGCTTCGGATTATATTGTACATAAAGACCGCTTTTGGCATCATATTTTACATCCAGGCCACTGATCCGTTCTGATCGAAGAGCCTGCTCTTTTGTTATACCAAGACTATCGGCTTCAGGACCTTCCAGATAATCCCCATTATTAGTGCTTCCTACACTTTCAATAACGGCTTTTTTAACAGTGAACTGTTGGGCTGAAGAGCAGTTCAGATAATTATCATTACCGGCATAACTAACGGTTACATTATATTGGCCATCACTTTTATCCAATTTTAAAGCAGCAATTCCTTCGCCATTAGTAACTGCTGAATGATAATCCCTATTCCCGTCTTTATCAGTTACAGTTATATTTACGGTCTGATTGGCCAGTGCTGTTCCATTAGCATCAGTCAGCCTAATCTGTATTGAATCACCTTCGTTAAGTTCCGGTCCATTTGCAAAGGTCAGATTTGTGTTTTGTTTATTTGCATGAGGCATTATTGCAACTAAACCCGCCAAAAGAAGTATAACAATCACAACTAAAAGGCAAATAATGATTTAACCGTCAGTAATTTAGTTGGAATGAATATTAATAAAGAATTCATTCCCTCTGTTGCAAACACAGTCGGAACTAATTTAGCACGATATAAATTAATCCATAAAGACCAATTTGCATATAATAATATGCAAGTAGGTAGAGATAGAACCATACGTGTTGCCAGATATAATAATGAAAATCCATCTATAATATCTCCAGCTTATAAAATATTTCAAATATTGGATGAAAATATATTAAAATCAGAATTTTTAATGTTATATTTTTTAAGATCAGAATTTGATAGATTGTGCTGGTTTTATACTGATAGTAGTATCAGAGGAAGTTTAGATTGGTCTCAATTTTGCGATATAGAAGTTCCAGTTCCATCTATTGAAATTCAAGATAAAATAGTTAATATTTATAATTTTTTAAATGAACGAATCCAACTCAAACAAAATATAAATAAAAATTTATATAAAAAAAGTAGTAAAAAAAGATTTTATATTTTTAGAAATCTTTTAAATATTTAGCTTTGATTTTATCAAATTCTTCTTCAGTTATTGCACCAACATCCAATAACTCTTTAGCTTCTTTTATTTTTTTCATTGGATCAACTTTATCTGATTCAGAACTAGTTTTTTCAATAACAACAGTATTTTGAGTGGCGTTATTTTTATGATGTAAAAAAGAATTATATCTACTATCAATTGCATTAACCATGTTCTCAGGAACATTTTTTAATTGAATAAAATCAGCTGATTTTAAATTAATAATCAAACTGCTACTTAAATGTAATTTACCTCGTGCATCATAATCAATACCAGCGACATTTTCAAAATAAATCTTACGTGTACCCATATTAGATTTTAAGAATACAGATTCTTTAAGTATTTCTAAATAGTTGTTTTCAATGAAAACATATGCATTATCAACTTCTCTACGACTAGTATTTGTGAAAGTTGAATTTTTTCTTTCTTCAATAGCACATTTAAACCATACTCTATTCTGGAATTTGATATTAAATTTTTCTTCTAATTTCTTTTCATTTTCTTTTAATGGTTTTAGTTTTTCTTCTTGTAATTTTTTGTTGGCTTCATATTGGTTCATTGGTTCACCATACTTTTCATTTAAAAGTTCAGTAAACCTGCCTTTTATTTCATTTGATTTTAAACTATTATTTTTTATTTCTTTTTTAATTTTTTTAAAACAAGTATTGAAGAATCTTGTTTCTGAAAACCCCATATTGGATATACCATATAATGGTAATAATTGTCTGAATTTGAAAAAAGTATCTTCTTTATAAGTGTCTAATTCTTTTAATGCTTCGGATTCGATTCTTTTTTCTTCATCAGTTTTCTTATCGAATAAACCCATTTTAATATTCCCTCCCATATTAATACAAATTATTTTATTTTTAATAGTTATACATAATTTATATCTAAACTGTCAATATATAATTTTATATTTAATTAAAAATAAAAATATTTTATTCATATTTATCACATCGAAATAATCTCATATAAAGATTTCCGTATGCAAGTACTTGCTTGCATCTTTTAAACCAATATAATAATCTATTTTTTTATGTGTTGAAATAAAAATCTTTATTTTAATAAAATACGTGTATTTATGTTAATAAAAACATATTTATCATATAATGCATAATAATTAATAATATGATATTCTACAGGAGGCAAATAATATGATAACCTGTTCTGTTTGTGGTGGATTGAATAATCCGAATAATGCGGTTTGTCAACATTGCGGGTCTGATTTAATCGATGAAAGCGAAGCGATGAATTTATTCTATGACAATGATGACAATGACACATCATTTTTCGATTCATCCGATGACGATTCCGGAGATTCAAATTATATTGATGATGACGATGATTATGAAGATTATTAAAAATCATTATTTAACTTAAATATTTTTCTAAATTTGCTGAAATAACTAATACACAGATATTCGCCAAACTCATTTACATGAGCATGCTAATACATATTAAAAATAATTTAAATTTATTTGAAAAGCAAATAAAAATCCCCTTTCATAATAATATTTGATTTTCAAATCTCACTTTTTGTTTTCAATATCTTCACAGATAAAAAAGCATTTAGGGGTCTGAATTTTTTAGTTCTCAGATAATTGTTGTATGGCTGTTTTTGAGTAAAATCCTTGTGATATGATTAAGGCTCCTAAAAATACATTTAAATATACTGTTTTTGCCATTGATTTTGGTGTATATTTGTGTATTTCTTTCATGTTGAGTCCTTGTTTGAGTAATTTAAAAAAGTCTTCTATTTTTCCTCGAATTGGTTTGAATTTCTTCCAATCGTCTAATTTTTTGAATAATTCTATTTTTAGGTTGTTATAAAATTGTTTTTGTGCTAAAACTTTCTTTGTTTTTTTAAATACTTGTAATGGGTAGGATAATTGGTCGTTAAGCTTTGTTTTGTTGAAATTGTCTTTTGGAAATTTTTGAGGACATTGCATTCAATCTATCTTAATCATCAATTAATCCATGTTATTCTCAGCATAGTTCGATAAATCCGTTTTATTACCAGAACATTACTTGAAAAGCAATTCAACCAAACTGTTCGTTTTTGGTATTTTTTTATAATCAGTTAAATTTTTTATCAAAAATATCTAAAAGATAATACGATGTTTAGCAAGTTAATACGTTTTTTATATGTTAAAAACATAAATAATAAATAATGATTCAAAAAACACACTGTTTTAAAGTTTGAATCACCAATTGCTAAAGGATGAGTTTATGATAGATTTACTTACAATACTAACACAAATCGACGATTTTATGTACTTTCCTGTTCTGATTATTGTAATGGCAGCGGCAGGATTGTATTTTACTTTCACTACAAAAGGAGTGCAAATCAGATTGGCAGTTGAGTCTGTAAGACTCATATTGGAACCGAAAGAAGATCAAAATTCAGTATCCTCCCTGCAGGCAATGCTGGTGTCAACCGCATCAAGGGTGGGAACCGGAAACATCATCGGAGTATCGACTGCAATATGTCTGGGAGGGCCTGGGGCCTGTTTTTGGATGTGGATTATGTGTATTATCGGAGCGTCTTCAGCATTCATGGAAAGTACCCTGGCACAGATATATAAACGAAAAGACAATAACGGACAGGCATACGGCGGTCCTGCATATTACATCGAAAAAGGACTGAAACAGCATAAGCTGGCGATACTCTTCTGCATATGCCTGATTGCAACATATGCACTGGGATTCAATCTGTTATGTTCATACAACCTCCAGTCCACATTCATGGATTACTCATTCTATAACCCTGCCGTTACTCCGCTCATTATAGGGGGCATTCTTGCAGTCATTACAGGATATTGCCTCATGGGTGGTGGAAAAAGAATCATTAAAGTTACTGGTACAGTTGTGCCTATCATGGGCGTGGCATATGTTGCAGTTGCCTTAATCGTGATTTTAATAAACTACCAAAACATTCCACCAATGTTTCTGCTTATTTTCCAGGATGCATTTGATTTCAAGTCAATTGCCGGAGGTATTGTAGGGTCATGTCTGGTTTACGGAATAAAAAGAGGACTCTTTTCAAACGAGGCGGGTGTAGGTTCAGCACCTAACGCATCAGCCTCCGCAAAAGTCTCACACCCTGCAAAACAGGGACTGGTGCAAACACTGTCAGTCTACATTGACACACTGATTTTATGTACAGCCACAGCACTCATGTGCCTGTCAACAGGAGTTGCAAGAGATGCTGCGGTTTCAGGTGCTCCATATGTGCAAAATGCAATATCAACCGTATTTGGAACTGCCGGGCCTGTATTCATCACAGTTGCAATGGTTCTTTTTGCTTTCACAACATTGCTTGGAAACATCTACTATGTCGACAATGCACTTACATTCATGAACAATAAGGTCAAGCCTTCAAAAAGATTCATGAACATATTTTATATTGCATGTACAGTAGTCATTTTTGTCGGTGCAATAATTCCTATGGATGCCGCATGGGCGATGGCAGACATCACAATGGGAGCGATGACACTCATCAACCTGCCGACATGTATGATTCTTGGAAAACATGCTATAGCATGTCTTAAAGATTATGAAATACAGAAAAAAGCCGGGAAAAATCCTATATTCAAGGCAAGTTCAATAGATATTAATGAAGAAGACTTGGATTTCTGGAAATGAACAATTCATTTCCCAACACAATTTTAACATCACCATCAAATGAATATTTTCCGCTTGAAACCTCTTTAAATGATAATCTGAAAGATATTTATAAATAAAGGATAAATATTTAATCAGGTGAAAAAAATTTTTACTACTGCATTTTTGTTATTTCTTCAGGGAATACGTGAATCAATAGGAGCACCCTTAAATACTTTCTTTATGAATTTTACGGACTTTGGAAACTTACCTATTATCCTGTTTTTTATTGCTGTAATCTACTGGAGTTACGATAAGAAATTAGGGGAATACCTGTTAGTGTCACTGTCATTTTCCCGTTTGGCCAACAGTTTTGCAAAACTTACGGCCTGTGTTTATCGTCCGTGGATGAGCGATCCCAATGTTCATCCTTATGAAAAGGCTTTGGAATCAGCTACAGGATATTCCTTTCCAAGCGGACACATTACATCCGCAACAATATTATTTATCGGATCCGTCATCAGAGGCAATATCACAAAAGGACTGCAGTTCCTTTTCATTTTCTGTCTTGTGCTGATGGCATTTACCCGATGTTATTTCGGTGTGCATTATTTATCCGATGTTATAGGCGCATTCATAATTTCCCTGATAATACTGTTTATTGTTGGAAAATTATTTGATAAGCTGGAGGACAATCCTAATTTTGATTTGATTATAGTCGGTGCAGGTATCTTACTGTCAGTTCTGCTTTTGGTTTATGCAACATTCAAATCCTATCCAATGGATTATGACAGTGCAGGCAAATTAATAGTTGATCCTGCAAAAATGGCTATTGATGCATATAAGGATGTCGGATTTACCATTGGAATATTGGTTCCATGGATAATCGAGAGAAGATTCATTAAATTTACAATCGACGGACCTTTTGACTGTAAATTTTTAAGAATTGCCGGCGCTTATATAGGTTACATGATTTTGATGTATGCTTTATATCCTTTGATTAAAGCTTCACTTAACCCGTTAATGTCTAACTTCCTGAACTTTTTCATGTTCCCATGCTATGTGATACTGATTGTTCCTGCCGTTATAAAATTCTTCCAAAACCGTAAAAAGGATGTTTATGAAGACATTTCATAACATCTTTTCTTTTTTTTAGCATTGCAGAAATTAACTGAATTCTCAATTATTTTTCAAAGCAATATTTTTAAACTCAGTAATTGAAAGCGGTTAATGGTATTGAACCCAAGCAACGGATTAAAAAGATAAAAAAAGCAGGAGATAATCTGTAGCAATAATCAATTTAAAGAAAATATCAGGCCATTCCATGTTCTCTAACATAATTACTGGTTGCAATATCCATATGCTGCCCATCTCTTGAACCAACATATTCCTTTCCGTTTTCATAGAAATGAGGTACACCATTAGAATCAACCCAATCAGAAGGTTGGCTGGATGAAACTGCATTAGAGTTTGATGAAGTTACCGGTTTTTCAATAGTTATCTTTTGAGTGAAATTGCAGTCAGTATAATTCTCATTACCACCATATGTAATATTAAAAGTATATTCTCCGGGAGTTAAACCGTTCAACTGCAGACTTCCATAACCATTTGCATCAGTGTTTACCACCTGAGGATTTTTTCCACCATTGGCATCAATTATTGTAACATTAACTGCCTGATTGGCTATTGGAGTGTTATTCAAGTCTGTCAGTTTGACGGCAAAAGTATCCCCATCATGCAAAGTAGAATTGCTTGTTACAATCACTCTTGAATCGACCTTGGCATGGCTTGGGTTTAAAAACAGAAATCCTGCCGCAAGCATGACGACAATCACGACAACCAATGCTATTATTATCTTATTGTAATCCATCTTATCACCAAATTTTTATTTCCTATCCAATTTTTAAAGTTAAAATCATGAAGGAAACAATTCATATAATTAGTATATATGATGTTAGTAATATAAGTTTATTTTCAAATTCAATAAAAAGGATCCACTATAATTGGCTAATCATAGCGGAATTTTGAGTAGAAAAGCAATATGGCTGCAGACAATGTCAAAACACTAGCTATTGCCATGATTAAATGTGAAGATGAAATCAGCCCAGGTATTGTATCACTGCCTATTGCCTGATTTCCTATTATTACAAGACAGATTACATTATATGTGGATAGGCTGATTGTTTTACCTATCTCTTTGCTGGAGGTCAGCATTGATGATGCATCACCCAAATCATCATTGTCAACAAGCGTGAGAACATACTTGTTGTTTGGAGGTGAAAATAGACCGTGTCCGATACCCTGAACAATCATGACCGCTACCAGCAGATACAACGGCAAGAGCTCTATGAAACATAGTGAAAACATTACAACGAGCAGTATTGACATTGCAATTCCGGCCAGAACCCTGTCATCATACTTATCGGAGAGCTTTCCGCTGTATGGGGAAACTAAAACCATAATCAAAGGAGTTGAAAGCAGTATTATACCTGCAATTCTTGAATCAAAGCCGAGAACGTACTGCAAATGAAAATTAAGAATATATGTTGAAATGAAAGTGATGAAATAGGCGATGAAAGCCGCATAATTGCCTACCACATACCTGAAGTCACGGAAAAGGTTCAAATCAAAAATCGTGTTTGAATTGTGAATTTCAACCTTGACAAATATGAAAAATGAAATGAAGCTTAAAATCAGAAGCGGCACGCCGAATGGCCTTGTAATATTGGTTAGGCCTAAAACAAACAAAATCATTATAAGAATATAGAAAAATGATCCCCTTACGTTAATCGGTTTTGAGTCATTTTTCCATTCACCGTCAATTTTAAAAAGCAATATCAGTTCAATTACAAGTGCTACGGCCATTACAACAAAAAGCGGCCTCCATGAGAGGTAATAAACAACAAATCCTGAAATCGTCGGAGCGGAAGTCATTCCAATATATCCCATGGATCCGACAATGCCCAGTGCACTGCCGACATTATCCTCAGATATCTGATTGACAACGAACATGTAGATACTTATGAGAAGTACTGCAACGGAAATTCCCTGAATGACCCTTGAAAAAAGAAGGAAATAAACGTCAGAAGCAATTGCGGACATGATTAATCCAATGCTTAAGACAATTACGCCGATGATGGTAAATCTCTTGACGCCATACTTGGAAATGACTCTTGACAATGGAATTGAAACTGCAATCA